>JBBRLJ010000028.1:0-77764 GCA_038231435.1 Planctomycetota bacterium | reverse complement strand
TACCAACCGTAACGGTGCACCCCGGCGTCAGGCGCTGCACATGGCATTGCAGTTCTCTACTCAATTCACCTAATGGATTAGTTCAGGCCGTAGACCGTATCCCTTAGCGTGCGTTTTTCTCCGAATTCTGCGTCCTCCCCAACGAGGACGGGCTCCGGGGTTTCCGCATGACCCCAAGCTAAGATGTAGCAGACAGCGAGCAAGCGTTGCGAGGCGGATTTCGCCATGTTCCGACGCATCCGCACGCCGAGCGCGAGTCCGCACCCAGTGCTTGTCGATGGCGTGTCCAGAGGTGGCCGAGAGAGTCGGTCCGAACGGAGACGCCATGAACACCTCTCGCCCATACACGCTCGCCTGCATGCTCGCCCTGCTGTGCGCGGCGGACGTCACCGGGCTGCCAGTGGCGTTTTCCGCCGAAGCGACTGCGGGAGGGACCAAGCCGGTCGCCGCCACGCCGGCCGATCCATGGGAGGCGTCGATCAAGGCCTTCGAGGACTCCGACGCCAAGGCGTTCCCCGCGGCCGGAGGCAACGTCTTCGTCGGCAGTTCGAGCATCGTCAAATGGGACACCATCGCGACGGACCTCGCGCCCGCTCCGATCGTCAAGCGCGGTTTCGGTGGCTCGCAGCTGTCGGATTCTCTGCGCTTCACCGATCGCATCATCATCCCCTACAAGCCCAAGCGCGTGTTCGTCTACGCCGGCGACAACGATCTGGCGGCCAAGCGCACGCCCGAGGCGGTGGCAAAGGATTTCGCCGATCTCGCCGAGAAAGTGCGCAAGGCGCTGCCCTCGACAAAGGTGTACTTCATCAGCGTGAAGCCGAGCCCGGCGCGCGCTGCCATCCTCGCCGAGGCGCTTAAGACCAACGCCCTGGTGAAGGAGTACGTGGCGAAGCATCCCGGCACCGCCTACATCGATGTCGCGACGCCCATGCTCGACGCGGCTGGCAAGCCGCGCGCGGAGCTCTTCGGCAAGGACAACCTCCACATGAATGCCGACGGTTACGCGCTCTGGTCCAAGGTGATCAAGCCGCACCTCGACGATTAGCGGGGCGCGCTGCGCGCGGTTTCCAGCCGGCTCGGTTGGTCCCAGCGCACCTTGTAGAGCTTGCGGCCAGGGATGGTCCGGCGTTCCTCGGTTCCATTGCGCGCGAGCAGCCGCACGTGATCGGTCCACCAGCAGCCACCCCCCGGCGCCTTGACCATGGCGAGCGTGCCGCTGCTGGCTTCGACGCTGATGCCCTTGACGTCATTGGCATCGGCGATGGGCGCATACGGGGTGATCGTGTGGCTGAGTGGATCCAGGTGCCAGACCTTGTGCTCGGTGGTGACGATCAGCCCCCCGCCGAACGGATCGGGCATGAGGTCGTGAGCCTGATCGGTGGGCAGGGCGATCTCGCAGGCGCGCACGCAGGTGAACGAATCCCGCGTCGACTCCCAGCGATACGCCTGGACGACCTGGCGTCCGCACGTCCACAGCAGGCTGCGGCCCGGCTCGAATACCGCGCCATGGGCGTGGGGCAGCGCGAAGCGCGCACGTTCGCCTTCGGCGAGCACGCCCGCCGACACCTGGTGGATGACCAGCGCATCCGATCCATCTGATCCCGCGCACGCGATCCAGCCGCCCGGAAGGAGCTCGCCAGAATGCGCGTTCGGCAACGCGAGCGTGAACAGCACGGCGTGATCGATGCGGCGGACGAGGCCCACCGCACCCCGCCACGAGGACGAGATCAGCACGCACGGCACGCCGTCGAGCGACACCGGCTTGACCTCATCGGTCGATGAGAACCAGTCGCGCCGCTCCTCGGGCAGATCGGTGGCGGTCCTGGAATCCCATGACCATTGCGGAGCGTCGACGGCGAAATCAGCGTCGGCCGCGAACAGATCGACGGAGGTCTGCCCGCAGACCCACAGGCCCGGAAGCGGATCGGGGATGGGCGGCATCGAGGCGAGGTTCACCCTGGGCGGGGGAATTCAACCGCCGGTGACCAGTCGCGCCCGCCGGCCTCCATCCGGCTGTGCCGCAACGATTTGGCGATGCGACGAAGAATGATCCGGCCATCCGTGGGCGAGCGGACATATACTCGTACATGAGCCTGCAGATGGACGACCAGATCCGAACCGATGCTGATCTCGCGCGCGCCTGGGAAGGCGGCGACGAGCGCGGATTCGACAGCATCGTGACGCGCTACGCGCCGATGGTCTACGCGCGTTGCCGGCGCGCGCTCGGCGCGGCCGACGCAGACGATGCGACGCAGGCGGTCTTCCTCGTGCTTGTTCGCAAGCGCGCCCAGGCGGCCGCTAGTCCGGCGTTGGCCGCCTGGCTCCTGACCGTAGCCGGCAACGTGGTGCGCAACGCCAGTCGCGATCGCGAACGCCGGCGTCGCGCTGAATCCGCGACGCCCACGCCTTCGCTCGCATCGCCGATCATCGAGGACACCGACATGCATGGCCTGCCGGAGCATCTCGATGCCTGCGTCGCCGAGCTTCCCAAGCACGAGCGCGACGCGGTGGTCCTGCATCATCTCGCCGGGCATTCGATCGCCGAGGTCGCGCGGCATACCGGCTCGGGCCTGAGCACGGTCAAGGATCGTCTGGCGCGCGGCCTCGCCAGGCTGCGTAGGCTGCTCGGAGACCGCGGCATCGAGCTGGGCGCGGCGCCGCTCGTCGTCCAGCTCAATGCCGAGGCGCTTGCCCGGGTTCCGGTGCACGTGCTTGGTCAGCTTCATCATCTCGCATCCATCACCTCCACTTCCGGGAGCGCGGCCGCCACCGCCGCGCTCTCGGCCCGCGTCATCCGCTGGTCGCGCCAAGGACTCTCACCCATGACCTATGTCGCCATCATCGGCACGCCTCTCCTCCTCACCCTCGGCGCCGTCAGCTGCTCGATGTTCGCGGCGGAATCCGGCTCCGTTGCCGCGGCCAAAGTCCAGGCCGCTCCCATGCGCGTGGTGCCAGCAGCGCCGCCCTCGGCTCTGATCGATCTGGGCGCCATCGATCCGGAACACGCGCACTCGTGGCATGTGCTGCGTTGGAACGATGGCGCGCGCTCCGCCGAGCGCGCCAAGCATCTTCCTGAGCTGGCCCTGCTGCCCTCGGCGGGAGCGGACATCCTCGCGGTGATCGCATCGATGCGCGAAGGCGCGGTGGCCATCAACCTGGAAGCCATGTTCCCCGATGCTGAGCGCGTGCGGCAGCTGCGCTTCCAGAAGGAGCTGGCCACTTTGCCGCCGGCGGATCAGGCCCGTCGCGTGCACGATGAGATCGCCCGCGTCACGGCCGAGACCAAGAAGGGGGGCGAGGCCGAGAAGGCCGCCACCGGTTCCGGCATGCCTGGCGTCGAGGGCTGGCTGACCTTCGCCGACGGCACCGCTCCTGGCATCGACAAGGTGCAGGCGATCGCCAGCGCGCTCCCGTTCTTGATGACCGCGGCTCCGGTCGACGGCGGAGTTGATCTCCATGGCAGGGGCGGCGACATCCAGGTCCGGCAGACGGGTCCGCGGTTCGATGTCCATTCCACCACCGCGCTATCGCCGGCCGCGTTGCTGCCGGCGGGGGAAATGTCGTCGCGGATCCCCGATGCCGATCTCGAGATGTCGATGCTCATGGATCCAGGGACGTCGGCGTCGATCATGACCCTGGGTTCGGTGGCCGTCACCGTGACCGCCGACGGTCTGCATCTGCTGTCGAATTCCCCATGGGTGGACGCCGAGCACAGACGGGCGTCGGAAACCGGAGTCCGCGTCGATCGGCGGCGGTTCGCCGGGATTCCGGCGCAGGCCCTCATGGCCGCGGTGGTCGCGATGAACCCGGACGAGACCCGGCTCTCCAATACCTGGCAGAGCCTATTCGACGGACTGGTCCTGCCGATCGAGATGGGCTCTGGCGATGACGCGAGCAAGCAGGCGAGGCTGACCGTCACCAAGGCCGCGGTCGAGGCACTGCGCGGCATCGACGGCAGCCTGGTCGCCTGGCTGGAGCCCGGCAGCCCCATGCCGATCATCACGCTCGAGGCCGACCTGCCGAAGTCGGCCGCCGATGCGCTGATCGCCAGCACCGGACAGACCGCAGACGCCGACGGCACCGTGTGCGTCTCGGCAGGGATGGCGATGCTGTGGATGGGCTGGCACGATGGCCGCCTGGTCTGCACCACCAACCCCGGCGGCCTGGGCGCGGTGGATCGCTCGGGCGGTTTCACCTCGCAGCCCGAGATCGTCCGCGCGCTGGCGGCCATGCCCAAGGCCTCGCCCACGGTGTGCGCGCTGATGCGGCCCGCGGCGATGATGCATACCGCGGGACCATTCGTGGGGATGCTGGCGCCTGATCAGCTCACCCACGTCGCCGAGTACGAGAAGCGCCTGAGCGCGGATACCGCCTACGGCTTCCTGACCATCGTCCCCAGCAGCGAGGGCGTGCGCATGGAAGCCTCGGGGATGCTGGCGCTGATCGGCGGCGCGTACCTGGCCGCGCAGATGGCTCCGAAGCATGCCAACAACTGAGCCGGTGCGGCATCCGTGATACGAAGCTCCCTGCGCCTCGGGCGCAGGGAGCTTCATTATGTGATTCCCCGCCTCGTGGACCGAGATCAGGCGGCGGACATGGCGCTTCCGCGCGCCAACGATCCACGCGTCAGGCCGAGTTGGTTGAGCAGCGCGCTTTCGCGCGCGCGGTGCTGCCGCTCACGGGCGACCGACCAGGCTACGAGCGCGAACGAGATCACGCGCATCGATGAGTTCCACAGTATGATCTGGGACGTGATCTGGTGCGGGGTGGCGAAATGCACAGCCGCCCAGGCGACGGTCGACAATCCGGCGAACACGTAGGCGTGGATCGGCGACAGGTACCAGGCGCACAGCCCGATGGGTACGTAGTACAGCACCAGCACTGAAAGATTGTATCCGGTGGTGAAATCGACGAAGGCCACGAACGAGAGCAGGGCCAGGCAGCCGACGAGGACGAGCGTGCGGCGGATGCGTTCGATGGTGCCCAGCCGTTCGAAGGCGTACGCGAACAGGGCGCAGGCCGCGCAGGCGATCGCCACCATCATTCCTTCGAGGATGCCGGTGGCTGCGGACCACATGCCGGTGATCGATGCGCCGGCCAGGAGCGGTTTCCATATGCAGGTATTCATCCTCTAGGATACACCCGACTGCGAATCACTGTCAAGGCGGCGCCTACGAGCGCTCTTGCCGCCCCGGGATCACCTTGGATGGAAGGAGAATTGCCGTACAAGCACGACGTGCACCGCAGTTCCAAGGCATTACCCGCGTCTCACGAGGATATCCGCCCATGGCTCGCGTACTCCGCCTCCTCGTCCGTATTCGCTGGCTTGCGATCGCGGTCCTGCTCATGAGTTCCACGGCGTCGGGGGCCGAGACCGTCCCGCCGGAAGAACGCATCCCGCTGTGGAGCGGCGAGGCGCCGACCGGCGCTGGCCAGCACGAGCAGGCGCAGGCTTGGATCACCGTGCACAAAGCCGCCAAGCCCAACGGCGCGGCGATGGTGATCTGCCCGGGCGGAGGCTACGGCATGCTCATGACCGGCCCCGAGGGCCACGGCATAGCGACATGGCTCAACCAGCACGGCATCGCCGGCGTGGTCCTCGAATACCGACTCCCCGCAGGCCGGGCCGAGGTGCCGCTGCTCGACGCCCAGCGCGCGCTGCGCACGGTGCGCGCGAACGCGGCGACGTGGGGCATCGACGCCAAGCGCGTCGGCATCATCGGTTTCTCGGCCGGCGGGCATCTCGCCGCCACCGCAGGAACGCACTTCGATGCCGGAGACGCGCACGCCGTGGATCCGATCGATCGGCAGGGCAGCCGCCCGGACTTCATGGTCTTGGTCTATCCGGTGATCAGCATGGGCGCCAAGACCCATGCGGGCTCGAGGACCAACCTGCTCGGTGCGGAGCCCAAGCCCGAGCTGGTCGCGTCGTTCTCGGCCGAGCAGCAGGTGACCAAGGCCACGCCGCCAGCGTACCTCGCGCATGCGCAGGACGATGCGCTGGTGCCGCCCGCCAACAGCCAGGATCTCTACGACGCGCTGCTCGCGCATCATATCAAGGCTGTCTACCTGAAGTTGCCCAGCGGCGGGCATGGCCTGAACGGCTACCAGGGCCCGATGTGGACGGCGTGGCAGACCGGATCGCTGGCCTGGCTCGCCGAGCTCGCGGTGATCCCGAAGGCTGACGCTGCCGAACGCTGAGCGTGCTTCGCCGGCTGGGGCCGATTTTCTTGCTGCTCAACGCGTGCGCACGACGAACGAGCGACGGACCCTGCATCATGGCCCGCGTAGACGCCGCGACGCGAAACCTTGGTAACCAAACTTAGGTACGGATTCCAGCCAGGCGGCTCGTGCTAGAACGCGTGTCGACCTTCGCCGCGGGCGCTGACAGTGCGCTGGGCGACGACGAGCGAAAGAGCCTGGCCATGGACAAGGTCCTGATCGTCGATGACGAGATCGATGCGCGCGAACTCATCGTGCACGGCTTGGCGCGCAAGGGTTTCGCGACCTTCGGCGCATGCGACGGCGAGGATGCGTGCGCGAAGCTCGACGGGTCCTTCCAGGCCATCATCACCGATCTGGTGATGCCGAGGCTCGACGGACTCTCGTTGCTGGCGCGCGTCCCTGAGCTGAACCCAGGCGCCATCATCATCGTCATCACCAGCTTCGCCGACAAGGAACGTGCCATCGCCGCGCTCAATCTGGGCGCCGACTACATGATGGAGAAGCCTTGCACCACCCAGCAGTTGGCCGAGGCGCTCAGGCTGCTGCTGGGCGCGCGGCTCACGGGTGCGACGACGCGGACCCAACGCATCCTGGAGACGCTGCCCTTCACGCCTCGCGAACGCGAGGTCGTCTCGCATCTGCTCAAGGGTTGCTCGAACAAGCAGATCGCCGAGCTGATGGAGGTCCGCGAACAGTCGGTGAAGAATTATCTGCACCAGCTCTATGTGAAACTCGGCATCAGCAGCCGCAGCGAGCTGTTCCACATCCTGTTCCCGTTGTAGCGATCGCGGATGACGGCGCCGGGTCGGGCAGCCCGAGCCGATCCGCCGATCAAGCGGGCAAAGCGGCGAGGCTCTCCGCCGCCTCGCTGACGGTCGCGCACCACAGCCGAGCAGAGCGCGCGGCGATCCAATCGAGCAGCCGCTCGTGCTCGTCGCGCACCACATGAAGCGGGTGGGCCTCTGGTCCGACGCCGTGCATCTCGATCAGCAGCCAGCCGCCGCTCGCGAGCATCGGTTCGATCACGGCGATGGTCTCGGCGGCGGTCTTGTGGTCGCCCGCGTGGCTACCGGTCACGAAGGCCGGCTTCGCCAGCGGTTGGACGCCGCCGCGCGCCGCGCGCACGTGGGTGGTGAACGGCCTCAGGGCGTCGACGAACGATTCCTCGGCGGCGTCCCTGCCGCAGGTGGTGTGGCCGCAGGTGGCGCCGTAGGCGCGCCGCTCGCGGCCATCGACCAGCCGCAGCACGCGGGCCGCGAGGCGCACCTCGTCGTCGATGCGCCGGCGATTGTACGAACGCAGGTCGTAGGCCTTGTCGGGCCATCCGGCTCCGTCGGTGGACCGGCACGGATGGAAGCAGGTGTGGTTCCCAATCTCGTGTCCGGCGGCCGCCATGGCGCGCCAGCCATCGACGTGCTCGTGCAGATCGTCCGCATTGGCAGGACAGAAGAACGTGCCGTGGAGCTTCCGCCGCGTCAACGCCGGGGCCACCTCGGCGCGGTGACTGGCGATGCCGTCGTCGTAGGTCAGGGATACCGCGGCGTTGCGGCCGCCTGGAAAGGGGGAGATCGTCATGGGATCCTCGTCGCGTCGGAAGCGCGAGCCGCGCTCAGGTGTAGCCGATCAGATCAGACGGATCGTCGCGGGGTAGCGGAAGCGGACGCCGTCGCTAACTCGCACCGCTGCCACGATGGTGACGAGGATGGCATAGACATAGAGGATGCCGATGAGGACGAATCCGATCAGCACCACGATCAGCACCGCGCTGATCGCGAAATAGAACAGCATCGAGAGCTGGAAGTTGATGATCTCGCGCCCCTGGTGATCGATGAACGCGGATTCGTCCTTCTTCATCAGCCAGATGATCAGGGGGATGATGACATTGCCGAAAGGCAGGAACAGGTACCCGGAGATCGCGCTCAGATGCATGATCATGGCGAGCGTGCGTTCGCTCTTCGGGATCGACAGATCCTTCGCATGAGGGTCGTGATCCTGGGCGAGTGGGTCTTGATCCATGGCATGTCCTCTGGCTTTGGTCGGTGGCTATGGTCGCGAGGATAGTCGCGGGGATGTCCGCGGGGATGGTCGGTTGGGAGGATCGGCCGGTGGCGCGGCGCAGCTGCCGCCACTGTCCGCCCGTTCGCATCATGGCAATCGGAGAACCGCAGGCTCACCGTGGACCGCGGGATGGACTCTCGAGCGCGACGGCCGGCGAAAGGCATCCCGCAACGCTACGAGCGGGCCTCAGCGGTCGAGTGCCCGCGCTGGAAGATCCGGCTCAGCGTGCACTCGGCTAGACGGGTGCTATCAGGCGAAGGCGCCGAGCGATCACGCGTCTTCTGATTCCAAGACCTCGATCCCGGAGACCTCCTCGGCCCGGAGCCGGCACACGGTGCCTTCGGGATCGATGTAGTCGACCGATCGCGAACCGACCAGCCAGTAGCGCAGGTCGTTGCGTATCAGCAGGGCCATGCCGGGGGTCAACCGCTCTGCCGCCTGGAGGGCGCGTCCGTCGCGGAGCAGGATCACGACTCGCGATTCCGGAGAGCCGTTGGTCTCGCCCATGGTCTTCCCTTCGTGCTTCAACCGTGGCTGAGCCGTACAATTGCCGTGGCTGTGGTTCAGCCGCGGTGCGACATGGACGAGCCACAGGGTCCGACGCGCAGGTGGCAGTGCAGCGGTACCTTACGCACGGGTCGGCGCGCGCATGCTCCGCCGGAGCAACCCTCGACGAGCCCGCAATGAAGCGGGCCCGAGCTCAGTGCGTGGAGGATCCCGCGCCGGTGCGGCCAGCCGCGGGGGGCTTCATTTCCGGATGTTTCAGGGCGAACAAGCGCTCGTACTCGCGGGCGCTGTCCCTGGTGATGGCGTTGTACCGCGCCTCGGCCCGCCGGATCGCCTCGGTGTCGCCGGACGCGCGGTGACGTTCGATCTCGGCGCGCGCCGCGGCGAAAGCTGGCGCGAACTGTTCGGCGAGTTGGGCGAACAGATGGCTGTTGGAGTAGCAGATCTGAGTGAGGCGCCCGGATGCTCAGTGGATCTTGAACGCCAAGTGGCGATGGAACTCCGGCATCGCGAATACCGGCCTGCCGCCGCCGTGGGCGATGCGCGCGCCGCCGACCACCGCTCCGGTATCGGCATCCCACCACTCGACCACGAGTTCACGGGCGGAGACCTCGTCGTCGAGAGTGAGCGTTCCACCGCTCCAGGCGCGTCCCTCGCCGCCGCTGACGCTCCAGGCCGGGTCGACCATGTAGCCGAGCCAATGGGTGCCGTCGCGCCATGCCCGGCACCACAGGGCCACGCCGTCGACGGTCGCGGTCGGCGCCACGCACGCCGCGTTCTTGCCGCGCAGATCCTCGCCGGCGATGTATCGCGACAACGCGCGGTAGACGCCATAGCGCGCGCCCTGGTCGATCCACTCGAACCACCACAGCATCGGCGAGGCGGCATGGCCGGAGACGAATCCGACCCACGGCCCCAGGGCGTGCTCCGCTTCCAGTCGCGGCACCGCGCACGCTCCCGGACTGCCGCCGAATTCGGTGACCACCACCGGCTTGCGCAAGTCGGCCAAGCCGGCGCCGGGGGCGAGCGGATCTCGCGTGCTCTGGCAGAGCAGCCCGGGCAGCGCGGTGCCCGGGCCATGGTAGGCGTCGATGGTCAGGTAGCCGATGGTGGGGATGGTGGCGATCGCCCGATCGGCGGCGGTCCAGTCGCCGCACCAGTGGGTGGTGACCGCGCGACCGTAGGGATCCGCGGCGCTCAACGCGATCGAGGCCTTGCGGTGCCACTCGACGACCGCGTCGTGAGGCGCGTTCGCCAGATTCACTTCCGCCCACAGCTTCCAGCCGAGCAGCGCAGGACTGTCGCTGTAGCGCGCGGTGATGTAGCGGAAGAGCCGCTGCTGGTAGGCGAATGCACGCGGGTCGGTGAACAGGCCTTCCGGCGCATCGAGCCAGCCGCCATTGGCGCGGTTGTAGGGATGGTACGGCCACTCCATCTCGGCGCCCTCGCCGCTGCGGGCCATGCCGTGGTTGAAGATGCTGAGGTTCACCTTCGCGCCGAGCCGTTCCGCTTGGTCGAGGAAGCGGTCGAGCGCGGCGGCGTGCCCCTCGTGGTAGCGACCGGTGCCGTGGTAGCCGGGCCAGCGCGGGATCCATTCGAGGCCGAGATTCCACGCGCTCAGCCAGGTCTCGCAACCGGTCCCACCATTGGCGGCGAGCCGCTCCAGCAGGGCTTCGCGAACGAACGAGCCGCGGTCGATGGTCAGCTTGCTATGCAGCGAGGACACCGATCGGACGTCGTAGGTCGAGTTGATGCTGTGTCCGAGCGGCCAGACGAAGCGCCCATCCGCGCTGAAGAAACGCGGATCCTGGGCATCGACGCGCGCGATGCCGTCGCCCGGCTCACCAGCGGCGAGCAGATCACCGAGCGCCATGCTGCGCTCCGGACCGCCGTGATCCGACGTGATGAGGCGCAGCCGGTGGAGCCCGGGCACCCGCGGGCGGAAGCGCACGCTGAAGCGGGGCGCGCCGATCGCGGTGAAGCTCTCGCGATCGCCGTCGTCATGCCGGCGCATCTCTTGTTCATGGAATCCGGCGAAGATCCGCCGCGTGCCGTCCGGCTCGGTGACTTCGAGGTCCATGCGGAACTCGGCCGCATCGTAGGGATCCGCCGGGTAGGGATCGGGGCTCACGTGCAATTCCCAGCGCCGTCCGGTGGTGGCCGATGCGGTGCGGATCGCGTGGGTCTCCCAGCCATCGAGGACCAGGTCGGTGAGGGTGGTGCGGCCAGCGGCGTGCTCCGGACGAGCGACCACATGCGTGGTGACGTCGAGCATGCCCGAGCCGCGTTCGCTGGCGAAACAGAGGATGCCGAGATGGCCGCTCTCCATCGCCGCGCTGGCGGTCCAGCGGCCGGAGTGGCCCTCGGCCTGGAGCGCATCGTCGCCGCCGACATCGAAACGGATGCCGCGATTCATGCCCGGCGCGAGGACTCCCGCGTGGATGCGCTGGAACCAACGGCCGGTGCGGTCGGCGCGCCACATGCCGATGCCCAGATCCGCGGGCGCGCCAGCGGGCACCTGCACATCCACCACGACCGAGCGGTCGCCGGGAGCGTCGTCGCCGAGGGCGAGCACGGTGGTCAGTGGAGCGCGCAGCTCGACCCGCGCGCGGCAGTGCCGCGCGTCGCGGACGGTGAACGCATCGCCGTCGCTCTGACCGACGACCGTGACCGCGTCGTCGAAGCCGGCAACCTGCGTCGTGCCAGGCGCCGCGCTCAGGGTCCCAGGGCCGACCAGTGACAACGGCAGGATCACCGCTGGCTTCGGCAGCCCCGGAGCCGGCGTCGCGGCGACGACCGAGGCGGGCAGGGTGAGCCGGCCGCCGCCCAAGAGGATGGATCCGGCACCCCCGCTCGTGGACACCCGGTCGAGCTGCAGCGCGTGCCCCGCGCAATCGAGCACCGCGTCCGGCGCGAACTGCACCGGCACCCCGCGCAGGTCGAGATCGGCGGCGAGCGCGACGCGCCCATGCAGGGTGAGCGCCGCGACCTCTGGCCTGACGGCCAGGTGCACGCCGTCGCCGCACTCGAGGAAGCCGCCGCCGCGGATCGGGCAGGCGAGCGTCACCGGGCCCTGCGCCACCAGGCGGGCGAACGGGCGGAAGGCCTCGGGCGGCACCACCTGCGTCTGCGCGTTCCCGTTCGCGCCCCGCCACAGCAGGCGGCACGAATTCGGTCCGCCGCCGTCCTCGAACTGCACGCGGATGGCGTAGCGCCCAGCTGGCACCGCGCGATGTACCTCGCGCTCGGTGGTGCCTTGGCCGCCGCCCCAGTTGTTGCTGCCCCATTCTTCCGCAGTCACGACCCCGTCGCCGTTGCGGTCGAGCCAGACGCGCGAGCCGTCGTCGGACGATGTCGCCAGGGTCACGCCATCGGTGGGGATGGTGATCATCCCGTCCCATTGGATGGAGAACCCATCCCAGTCGGCATCGCTTCCCGCGACGCCGAAGCGCTTGCGCTCGTCCGGAGTGCCGGCCGCCGGAGTGGGCAGGTCGATCGCGACGTCGCTGCGCGTGCCGGCCTTGTCGGCGCGACCACGCCAATCGTCCTCGCTGGTCGCGCGCAGCGACACCGCGAAGACGGTCGCGGTGAGACCACCGCTGCCGGCGTTCTCGAGCGTGATCGAACCGCCGCAGGTCACCGCCCGGGTCGCCGCGAGCGTGCCGCCAGCCGGCGAGACGGTATAGACGGTGTCGTCGCGTCCGGCCGGCAGGTCGATGCGGTTGCCATCGAGGCGGGCATTAGCCGCATCAGCCGCATCAGCCGCGCCGGCCCAGCATCCCAGCAGCAGCAGGGATGGCAGAGCCAGCACGAATGGTCGTAGGCAACGCGGGTGCATGGGCTCTGATTCGGTGAGCAGTCAGGTGAGGAACAATGAGGAACGGCGCCCGCCGGGGGCAGGTGACAGCTCCTGGCACAATCCATACGTCCAGCCACTCCTGGCGTTTCCGACGATCTGGAAACCTGTACATCCGGGCTCGGGGCGCGCTCGGAAACCGCGTGACGGAGGCCCTGCGGTGGGGATGTACTGGTATGGGAGCCTGGGCCCCGGGAGAGCCTGTTGGGTCTCCAGGCAAGGCCTGCCCGACAAGGGCCTGACGACATGACGACCAGCACCTTCCGACGGTCGGCATCGCTGCTGATCCTGCTCGTACTGCATCCGTGGGCTGGGGCGGCGATCTATTACGTCGACGCACTGGGTGGCGACGATGCGCGGAGCGGTGCGTCGCCATCGCTGGCCTGGCGCACGCTGGCGCACGTGAGCAGCGCCCAGGTCCAGGGTATGCTGGCACCTGGAGACCGCGTGCTCTTCCAGAGCGGACAGTCCTTCGCGGGTGCGCTGGTGGCGAGCGCCTCGGGCGCGGTCGGCGCGCCGATCACGTATGGCTCCTACGCAGGCTCGTACGGAACGGGCGCCAAGCCCGTCATCCAGGGATCGATCGTCGCCACCGGCTGGACCGCGGTCGGTGGCGGCGTGTGGGAGTGCGCGTGCCCGGGTGCGGCCGCGGCGGTGAACGTGGTGACGCTCGATGGCGCGATGCAGGCGATGGGCCGCTTCCCCAACGCCGACGCCCCCAACGGCGGCTACCTGACCTTCGAGTCGCACGTGGGGACGACCTCGATCACCGACCTCCAGCTCTCGGCGACGCCGGACTGGACCGGGGCGGAGGTGGTCATCCGCAAGGTGCATTGGATCATCGACCGCAACCGCATCACCGCGCATTCCGGAAACACCGTCAGCTACGCCAGTGCCTCGGTCTACCAGCCGCAGCTGGGTTTCGGCTACTTCATCCAGAACGACGCGCGGACCCTCGACGCCGTCGGCGAGTGGTACTTCGATCCCTCGACCACGAAGCTGCGCGTGTGTTTCGGGCCGGCGGGTCCGGGAGTCCGTGTTGTCCGCGTCGGCGCGATCGACACGCTCGTCGACGTCGCCGGCCGCCACGACATCACCATCGATGGCCTGGCACTGCTGGAGGCGAACCGCGACGCCATCGATGCGCACGGCTCGGTGGGGATCCGCGTCCAGGACTGCACCATCGCCTGCTCCGGGAATGACGCGGTGCTGGGATCGGGATCCGACCATATCGCCATCGAGCGCTGCGCCATCGCCTGGACCGGCAACATCGCCATCGATTGCGCCTATCCGGAAGGTCCGCACGCGGTGATCCGGGGCAACGCGATCACCGACACCGCGGTGATCGCCGGCATGGGCGGCAGCGGAGATGGCACCTACCAGGCGATCATGGCCTTCGGCGACGGCTCGATCGTCGAGGACAACTCCATCGAACGCACCGGGTACATCGCCATCAATTTCCAGGGCAACGACGTCCTGGTCCGCGACAACGTCATCGACGGATTCGGCCTGTTGAAGGACGACGGCGGCGGGATCTACACCTACAGCGGCATGAACCCGCCGGCGTTCACCCGCCGCCGGGTGGTGGGCAACATCGTGCTCAACGGCATCGGCGCTCCGGCCGGCACCGAAACCACCGCCGGATACTCGCACGGCATCTACCTGGATGACAACACTCCGAACGTGGAGTTGTCCGGGAACAGCATCGCCTACTGCAGCGCCTCGGGGATCTTCCTGCACAACGCCCACGACATCGCCATCACCGGCAACACCGTATTCGGCAACGGTCGGCAGATGCTCATGGATCATTCCTTCAATTCGCCGGGCACCGATCCGATCAGGAACGTGGTGTCCACCGACAATATCTTCTGCTCGCGCACGTCCCACCAGCTGGTCCTCGATCTGTGGTCCGACGCCGACGACTTCGGCCAGTTCGGCCCCTTCGACCGCAACTGCTACGCCCGTCCCCTGGATGCTCGCGCACAGGACGGCGGCTTCACCATCACCACCAAGATCAATGGTCAGGTGGCGGTGGCGCATGATCTCCAGCGCTGGAAGAGCCACTCCTTGCGCGACGGCGCGTCGCGGACCGCAGCGGTCAGGATCGCGCCGTACACGGTATCGTCACTGGGCGCGAACCTGTACGGGAACCCGACATTCGACGCCGGAACCAACGATGCCGGCGCGTGGTCGGTGGCGAACAACGCGACGGTGTCGTGGAACAGCGGCGGCAGGCTCGATGGCGGAGCCATGCAATTCGGCTTCCAGCCGGCCTCGGGCACCCCGAATCCGTCGATCCTCACCTTCGGAGTCCAGGCGGTGCAGTCGACGAAGTCGTACGTGCTGCGCTTCTCGGCGATCGCTTCTGGGGAGCTGTCCTTCGAGGTCTACCTGCGCAACCTCGCGGGCGAGCGCCTCGCGCCGTCGAGCTTCGGAGGCGTTGGTACGTCGCGCGGTGAACGCGAATACCTGTTCACCGCGCCCGTCGACACCGCCAGCCCGATGGTCGATTTCGACTTCAACGAATCGAGCGCCCATGGCCCGTTCTGGATGGACAATGTCCGGCTCTGCCCGGCCGTGGTCGCGCTCACCGATCCCGACGCGTGCATGCGTTTCGAATGCAATCGCGGCGGCACGCCGCGCACGGTCGCGCTCTCCGAGGATTACGTCGACATGGATGGACTGCGTCGATCCGGGAGCGTCGTCATCGCGCCGCACGCGTCGCTGATCCTGGTAAAGGCTTCGGCCGTGTCCTCGCCGGTGATCACCTCGGGCGTGTCCATCAGCGCAGCGCCCGGCGCGGTCGTCAGCTATGCGATCACCGCCAGCCATGCCCCCACCAGCTTCTCGGCGAGCGGCCTGCCCACAGGCCTGTCGCTGGACGCCGCCACCGGCCTGATCAGCGGTGTCCCGACCGCGCTCGGGACCTCGTCCATCACCGTCTCGGCGAGCAATGCCGACGGCACGGGCACGCTGATCGTTACGTTGTCCATAGGCGTAGCGGCTGCATCACCGGCCGCGCCACCCGCTCACGGGGGCGCGTCGACGGATGGCGGCGGCCACTCCCACGTCTCGTGCGGGCTCGGATCAGGTCTCGCCCTGGTGCTGGGCACGTCCCTGTTCTGGCGACTGCAGCGGCTGCCGCTCGCGGCGCGCCAGCATGGCGACGCCATCCGAGCAAGCGCATGCGAGCGTGGCACCCGGCTCCGGCCGGCATAGGATGAGGACAGCCGACGGAGGCTCATGGCCCGCTCGTTCATCCTGATCGCAGTGACGATGTCGGCGCTCGGCGTCTTCTCCCCGGCGGCGCCTGCGGCCGAGGCTGGCGCGCGTCCATCGCGTGGCGACAGCCGGGAGGCGGTGATCGCGCTGCTCGGTGATCCGCAGGGGACCATCAGCACCGATATCGCCAGCTCCGACCGTGCCGCGAACGACGAGATCCTGTGCTACGCCGACTTTTTCGTCGAAGTCTCAGATGGCGTGGTCACCCGGGTTCGCCAGGTCGGACACTGGGATGCGCCGGCGCCCATGCGCGTCGAGACGTCCGTCGAGCCTATTTCCGACCGCGCGCCGGAAGCCATGGCCGATGCGGCTCCGCGCCCCGTCGTGGAATCGTCATCGCGGGTCGCGGACTCCGCGGATTCCACCTATGTCCCGTCGGTCGGCACGGTCATCGTGGTGGAGCAGCGTGGAGATTGCGGCTATCGCGACGACGATCGCCATGAGGACGCACGCCGCGAGCGCAGTTGCCAGGCCTCGCGCGACGCTCCACGTGCACGATCAGCGGGATGCGCCCAGTACGGCCAGTACGGGCGCTATGGCATCTATGCCCACCTGGATCCCGATCCATCCAGGGAGCGCCTCGCGCCCGCGCACAAGGCTCCGGTCGATCCGGTCCGCGATGCGCCAGATCCGCGCCAGAAGGTGTTCGACCAGCCGGATCCACGCGCTGCGGTGCTGGCGGCTCCCGATCCGCGTTGGCACGGCGATCCGCCCCGGTGACGGCTAGTCGCGCTGCGTGGCGGCCCGGGTCAAAGCCAGCCAACCGACGACGAACAGGATCCACGCCGCGGCGATGACCGCCGGGCGGTGGTGGAGGATATCGAGGACGCCGAGCCCCAGGATCGCGCAGCCCGCGGATACGGCTATGAGCGAGATCTTCATCATCGTGGCCTCCGTTCGTGAGGCGCTCTGTACCAGGAATCTCGCAGGCCTGGAAGAGATTCACGCCGCAACAATACCCCACCGTCGCGGCGACGCATCGCGGAAGGTGCCGCCCGGGTGACACGCCGGCGGGAGTCATGCCGATCCCTGTTCAATCCCGGCCGAACCTGGCCGTCTAACCACGCGGAGGACCGCGATGGAACCCGCCGCGATGGGCATACGCGCGCGCATGCAGGGCGCGCAGCTGGACGCCAATCCCTTCATCTCCGACACCGAGGCGTGGCTGGAGTGGCGCCGGGGCTGGCTGGTATCGACGGTGCGACGGCGAGAGAGGGCAGGCGCGAGCGTGGATCAACCGACTCCGGTCTCCTCGCCGATCGAGTTGTGAGCCGCGCGGTACGGGGAGGAGGGAGAGAGAAGGGAGGGCGGAAAGCGGAGAGGGAAGCAGGAGCCCGATGAGCGGGCGTCAGCTCGGCTTCGCCAGGGTCTTCTCGATGCGTCGATCGGGGACCAGCCACATCGCGGCGACGATCACGAACAGCGCGCAGGACAACCAGGTGTCGACATACGCGAGGGGGATCGAGACCGCGTAGAGGACGACCGAGATCAGGCCCTTGGCGTCCTTGCCCACGGCCCTGGCGAGCAGCGAATCCTTGCCGTGGTGCGCGATCAGGGTCTGCGAGAGGATGAAGTAGGCTGCGCCGGCCATCAGCAGGACGACGCCGTAGAGCGCCACCGGAGTGGGCTCGCGGTAGTGCTCGCCCATCCATGAGGTGACCACCGGAACCAGCGACAGCCAGAACAGCAGATGCAGGTTCGCCCAGAGTATGCCGCCGTTCACCGCGGTGGTGGCGTGGAGCATGTGGTGGTGATTGTTCCAGTAGATGCCGATGTAGATGAAGCTCAGGACGTAGCTCAGGAACACCGGCAGCATCGGCTTGAGCGCCGCCCAGTCCGCGCCATGCGGGATCTTCAATTCGAGGATCATGATGGTGATGATGATCGCCAGCACGCCGTCACTGAACGCCTCGAGACGGTTCTTATGCATGGGCGGCCATGGGCGGCCATGGGCACGGTGTACCGAGCGGATCGTGACATCAATGGCGGTGAAGCTCTGGGACGACGACGTATTTCGCCACCTATTCCGCCATGTAGCCAGCCGCTCCGGCGATCCACGTCACTTCGGCAGCAGTGCCTCTGCCTGCTTGGCGTAGTACTCGTCGGGATATTTCTTCACAAACGCGTCGACCATCTTCTTGAAGCGGGGGTCCTTGCGCGCGTCGGAGGGGATCGCTTCCAGCTTCTGGTACTCCTTGCCGGCGGCGTAGCGCGCATCCTTCTTGAGTTCGGCGGCCTGGTCCTTGTAGCTTTTGGCGATGTCGCCGGTGTAGCAGGCTTCCATGCCGGCATCGAGCTCGGCGGCAGTGAAGACGTCTCCGTCCGCGCAGGCCTTGGCGATCTCGGCGTCGATGCCGGTCTTCCAGTCGGCGATGACAGCGAGCGTGGCGCTGGCGGCCTCGACGGTCTTCGCATCCTTGTCATCGAGGAGCTTCTCGAGCGCCTTCACGCCGGCGCCCACCTTGCCGGCGGCGATGGATTCCTCGAGCTTCGCCACCTTCGGGCTGGTGGACGGCTTGGTGAATCCGGGGGCGAGCTTCGACGGATCGGCCTGCATCATCTGCTTGACGGTGTCGACGATCGCATCGGCCCAGATCTGGTAGCCCTTCTCGTTCGGATGCAGGAAGTCCGGCATGATGTCCTTGCCCAAGGTGCCGTCCGGGGTCAGGAACTTCTGGCCGATATCCAGGTACACCACGTGCCGTCCGTCCGCGTACTTGGCGATGAGCTTGTTGACCTCATCGTTCTTGGCGCGCGTGCCATCGGGCTTCTCGCTGCGCGGGAAGATGCCGAGCAGCAGCACCCGGCTCTTCGGCGAGCGCTCGTGGATGTCGGCGAGGATGGTCTTGATGCCGAGCGCGACGTTCTCGGCGGGGTCGCCGCCGTTGTTGGTGCCGATCATCAGCACCACCAGTTTCGGCTGGATGCCTTCCAACTCGCCGTTGCGTAGACGCCAGATGACGTGCTCGGTGCGGTCGCCGCCGATGCCGAAATTCGCCGCCTTCAGCGGCGCGAAATATTTGTCCCACACGGTTAAGCCGCCGCCGCGCCAGCCATCGGTGATGGAGTCGCCGAGGAACAGCAGGTCGACGCCGCCCGCCTTGGCGATGGTCAGGAACCCATCGTGGCGGTTGCGGTCCTTCTCGACCGGGATGGTGGTGTTGGGGCCGTTCTCGGCGGCCGCGCGGGCGATGCCGCCCGTGCCGATCGAGCAGCTCACGGCGAGCAGCAGGAGTAGGAAGCGGCGCAGGGAAGATGCGGAGAGGGTGGTGCGCATGGTGATCCGTTCACGTGCTGGAGGCGGCGGGGGATGGCGCGGATCATGACGGAATTCGCGCCGAGGCCCAGGCGCGGCTGATTCCAGCGGGCGCAGGACGCGATGGTTGCATGACACACGGGCAGGGACGAGCGTTGCCGAGCCATGCCTAACGCTCACGGCGCGGAGCGGATCGCTCTGCGCGAGGCTACTTGGCGGGCGCCGCCTTCTCGATCCCTTCGGCCGTCAGGACGCCGTCGAAGGCGTCGCGCGCATTGCCGACGAGGGTCGCCGGATAGGTGGTGGTCACGTAGGCCTCGACCTGCAGGCAGGTGAAACAGATGGCCAGATCGACGGTGCGCGCCCCGTCGACGACGCGGATGCCGTGGCGTGGCTCGAAGCAGAAGGCGACAGTGCCGTCGCTCTCGTCGACGTCCTTGCGCAGCGCGTCGATCAGCTTGGCTTTCAACGTGGGATCATCGACCGGGGTCTTACCGAGTACACGGTAGCCGTGGAAATCGGGCTCGTCGCGGGCGGGACCGTCACTCTCGGGGGCATCGGGATCGAGCGAGTACAGCGTCAGGTGCTTCGCTGAACGCAGGAGCGGCAGCACGGTCTCGGTGAACGCCCGTTGACGCTCGTGGAAGTCCCTCGCCGAGGCGGTGGCGTCCGTGGTGGATGTCGGCGTCGCGGCATCCGATCGTGCTGCCGTCTGCCCGCATCCGGTCAGGTTCAGGATGCATGCGAGGGCGGTGACGGTGGCGGCGACGGTTGGACTCATGCTGATGGGTTATTCAGGAAGCCGACCGATACGAGACGGAAGTGTGGCCCCCGGTCTTCCCTGTGACACGGGCCGGCTGCGGGCAGGACCTGACGCACCTCATCCTGTGATCACCGAGCGCACACAGTGCCGTCACACGGCCGAGGATAGTGGCGGCATCACCCCTACGTTGGAGTCGGCCATGTCCGTCCATTCCCCGGTCCAGCATTCGCCGGTCCCCGCCTCCTCGGCCGCTGCGTCCTTCCTGCGTCCGCATCGGCTAGCAGCTCTCGCGGGCTGTTTCATGGTGATCTCCACCGCCTGGTTCCTCGCTTTCCTGATCCCCGAGCCGTCCAGGGATGTGCTGATCGGACCGCGCTCGCACTGGTCGGAGCGCTGCGCGTTCATCGTGGTGGTGCTGGTCACGTGCGCGGCTGGGCGGCATGCCCTGAGCCTGCGGCCCGGCCCACTGGCGGTGGCGATGCTGGGCGTATCGGCGCCGATAGGCGGGTTCCTGACATTCATGATCGGCCCCGGGCTGGTCGCCGGCGAGTTCGACTTTCATGCGCTCGACCCGCGGACGCTGGGGTTCCTCTGGCAGCTGATCCTCTTCTACCTGACGTCGTGCTGGTACGTGATCCTGGTCCTGGGACCGGCCACGGCGTTCGTGCTCTCGAAGACTCTTGCAAGGGATCGCCGTGCGAACGACGCAGCCGACGACGACCAGCAGAGGGTCGGCGATGCTTCGGGGTCCATCGAGCCCGCGGGTGTGCGCTAACCGATGTATCCCAGGTAACTCCACTCGCCCTGGTGCGCGCCGCGCGGAGTCACATAGAAGCCGTCGCGCACGCGGTACACGTCGCCGCCCACGCGGAAGGCGAGCCTCGCGCCGTCCGCGCTCAGGTAGTGCCCCTTGGTCAGGAAGCACTGCACCTTCGAGACCTTGTCCATCAGATCGCGGAAGATCAGCCCGCGCACGAAGGCGATGTGATCGCCGGTATCGGGATCGATGACCTCGATCGCCCGCGTCTCGAACACGCGGCGGGCGATCTCGGGACTGAGCGTGAACGAGTCGGTCGGCTTGCGCGTCTTCTCGATGCGATCGGTCGAGACCTCGTCGTTCGCCGCCGGATTGCCGATCTTCGCGGTCTCGGCCTCGGCGATCTTGCGGGCGTATTCCGATTGCGGTGGTGGCTGCTGCCGAGCGGAGCGGCTCTGGATCGAGCCACCCCGCTTCACGTCGCTGGCGCGCAAGGCGACGATGGTCGACGAGGTCAAGCCGGGCATGAGCCCGAGCAGGATGTCGTCGGTCAGCAGGTGCTTCAGGGGGCGGGCCACGAGAGTGTCAGACGATGTCGCACTTGCCGCCGGCGCAAGCCACGGCATCGACCAGCTTGGTGTCGTCCGACTGCTCGAGCATCAGGGTGTAGTCCACCGGGATGTACTCGCGCTGCAGGTCTTCCCACATCTTGCAGTTATGGACACGCTTCAGGCAGTAGGTCATGCGCCGCACATCGCCGCCGAAGTAGTTCTTGGCGAATTTGTGCGAGCGCCGGACCCAGTCCTTCTGGGCGAGCAGCTTCTTGATCTGACCCTGGAGCTCCTCGAGATCCTGTTCCTTACCAACCTCGAGCTTGGGCAGCTCGAGCGAGTGTCCGGTGCCCAGCGCGCACGAGCACGCGGCCCACAGGTCGTCCTGGAAGGCGTGCATGCCGTCGACAATCAGGCCCGAGGCCATGAGCGAGCCGATGCCGTACTCCTTGACGATGTCGTCGACCGTCCACACCGCGCAGAAGGGCGCCTGCGGATAATCGAGATCGCCGCCCATCGGCAGGAGCGAGACGCCGGCGAAGGCATCGCGGTTCTCGTAGATGAACTTGGCGACCTCGTCCCACTCGGTGTCGCGCACGGTGATGGTGTTCGAGACGTTGTGGCGAAGCCACTTCTGGCTGCAGCGGTCGGCGCGCTTGCCGTAGTTCACCCAGTTCTCCTGGGTGAGCTTGACGTACTTCAGCAGTTCGACGGCGCTGACATCGTTGAGCGTGCGCGCGTTCTCAGGCACCTCGATGCAGAAGGTGATGACCGCGTCGGTGCCGTTCGGATTCCACACGCTGCGTTCGACGGCGCGCAGGTTGTGGGCCTTGAAGTACTGGTACGGCATCTCCTGGATGTTCGCCTGCACGCGGCGGAAGTAGCGGCGCGCGTGGTGGGCGTGGATGCCCGATGCGGTGCCGAGGATGCACGAGGTGGTGCCGGCCGGCTTGACGCAGGTCGCGCGGGCGCAGGGGTTGATGCCGAGCTTCTTGGCCACCACCTCGTTGGTCTCGAGAATCAGCTGAGCCATGTCGCGCTGGATCTGGGGATCGAAGGCGATCGCCGGGTTGTCCATCATGCCGGTCATCGAGCAGCCGAGCAGGGCCTCGCGGCGCACGATGCGCTCGGTGGTGGCGCCGAGGTAGTCGAAGCTGGTGTAGCCGGCCTGCAGGGTGCCGAGGATCGCGGCCGCCTTGCAGGCGCGCGCGAAGATCTCGGGCGTGGTGCAGGCCTTGACGTTCAGCTCGCAGAGGTTGCAGAACGCCCAGCCGGTCGCGCCGGTGGTCTCGTCGACCGGATACATGCCGATCTCGACGCAGGGGTTGTACATGATCTCGGTGGAATCGGCCCACACGAAACCGGGCTCGCCGAATTCCTTCACCGCCTTCATCAGCGAATTGAACTGCTCGAAGGTGGTCTTGTCTCGCAGCAGCAACGCCGAGTTGTTCGAGCGGCCGCGCTGCGGGTTCTTGATGAACCAGTCGCCGGTCTTGGCATTGATCATGATCTCGTCGTCGATCGAGAAGATGCAGATCGTCGCCGAGCGGCGCACGCCGCCGGCCAGCACCGCGTCGGAGGCGTGCATGACGATGTCGTAGGCGTCGATGGACGGCAGGGTGCAGTTCGAGCCCGCGGTGACGACGCGGTTCTCGAGGACCATGCGGATGTGCTCGAGCGAGCGCTTGAGAGGGCCCGAGCCGGGAGCCTTGCCGATGCCGCTGGAGAGCGGCGAGCCCGCCGCGCGGACCTCGCTGTAGTCGAAGACCACGTTCTTGCCGGCGTATTCGGGGAACGGTTGGTCGGCGGTGAAGTACGACGACATCAGGGCACCGAGCGCGTCGGACCAGCCCTCGATCGAGTCGGGCACCACGAAGGTGACCTTGTCGGCGGCAGACGGGCGCGCGATGGTCGGCAGTTTGGCGACATGGTGGGTCTGCACCGAGAAGCCGACGCCGCAGCCGCACAGCAGCAGCCACAGCGATTCCTGGAAGAAGCGCGGGCGGTCGCAGTACGAGACCGTGCAGTTGTAGAGGCGCGCGTTCTTGTCCATCACTGGCTTGCCGCCGAACTGCAGGGCGCGCTGGCTGCCGAGCACCAGACGCTCCTTGGCGGCCTGCTTCGCGAACTCGATCTCCGCGGTGACCGGCTTGCCCGCGTACACCTTCTCATGCATCGAGAACACCCGCTCCACGGCCTCGCCGTAGGTCTCGCGGCGACCGAGGGCCGGATTCCAGCGAGCGTACTTGGTGTTGAAGGTGTAGTCCTGGAGCTGCGACAGCGTCATGGGATGGAGTCCTGGAAAGAAAGGGTTGAAACGGAAGGGAAAGAAGGGATGGGTTGGTATGGACCGATCACGGCCGCAATGGCGAGTTCGGATGGCTTTTGTTCGGGAGGGCTCTCGTGATGGATCAGATGGCGGCCTGGCGATGGGTCCGTATGGATTCTAGCGACAGCGGATCCTTTCGCGAGAGCGACCTGAGAAACCCCTTGGCGGGGGAGCGCCACGAAGGGTCCACTACATATGGGGGGGACACGATAAATCAACACCAAGGATAGTACCAGATTTAGACATTCTCGACGGGTGTGTTACCTACTGCGGGCCAAGGCGGTACGGTCGTTAGCCCTTCCGAGGGAGGTTTTTTCGCCCCGTTTTAGCCGACTTTTCGTCACGCCACGCCCCCCTGTGGGTGGGTTCCCAGTGCATCGAGGCTCTTCCGACGAGGGGAGCGCGAGGATGAACCTGCCTCCTGGAAGCGCTTCCATACCTCACCGTGCGATCGAGCGGTGGGCAGGCGGGCGACGCCAGCGGCTCGTCCCGCGCTCCCGCGTGCATCCCGTTGTTCCGCCGAGGCGGTGAGTCGCGCAGGCCGCCCGTGTCTGCGCTACCCGCCAGGCCGTCCCCGCTCCCGCTGATCACTCCGTCTGCGCATGCGGTATCCTCCTCGCGGCGTGCTTCCCGACGCTTCCAGGATCCCATGGCCGAGCAGCCGCCCACCTCCGCCACCCCTGCTGCCACGCCTGAGGCCGCTCCGCGCGCCGGCGGCGCGACGCGACGAGCGGATCCGCCGTTCCAGCTTGACCCGTCCCGCGCCGTCCGCGACCAGGGCGTCACCCGCGAGGCCGGTCGACCAGCGCTCGATCCGGATCGAGTGAGCTCGCCGCCCGACCTCGGTGGCCAGGATCTCGACTCGCGCCTGCGCGATCTCGGTCATCAGCGGGCCGGAGTGGACGGCGCGCGCTACGAGTTGCGCGGGCTCGCCGGTGTCGGCGGCACCTCGTGCGTCTACGCGATGATCGACCGCAATCTCGGGCGCGAGGTGGCGGTGAAACTGCTCGAGCGGTCGCGGCCAGGCGATCGCGAGAATGTCGAGTCCTTCATCGACGAGGCGCGCATCACCGCGTCGCTCCAGCATCCGAACGTGCTTCCGGTCTATGACATCGAAGCCACGCGCGACGGCCGCCTGTATTTCAGCATGAAGAAGATCGAGGGCCGCTCGCTCGGGCGCGCGCTCGAGGCCTACTCGCTCGGCGAGCAGGTCGAGCAGCTCGCGACCCCGAACGCGGTGGTCAGCGTCTTCATCGGCGTCTGCCAGGCGTTGTCGTACGCGCACCACCGGGGTTTCGTGCACCAGGATGTGAAGCCGGACAACATCATGCTCGGCGATTTCGGCGAGGTGCTGCTGGTGGATTGGGGCAGCGCGATCCGTGCGACCGAGGGAGCCCCGCCAAAGCTCTACGGCACGCCGCTGTACATGAGTCCCGAGCAGGCGCGCCTCGAGGGCGTGTCCGCGCTGAGCGACGTGTACTGCGTCGGCGCGAGCCTCTTCCACGCGCTGATGCGGCGCCTGCCAACGTGGGCGGATGGCGGCGAGGAGTTGATGGCGCGCAAGCGCCGTGGCGAGATCGACATGCCCACCGTGGAGGAGCGCAAGCGCGTGCCGGCGCCGCTGCTGGGAATCGCGCTCAAGGCGATGGTGCCGGAACCGTCTGCCCGATATTCGTCCGTCGAAGCGATGCTGCGCGACTTGAAGGCTTTCCAGGCCGGGCTGGCGGTCAGCGCGCATCGCGATTCGCCGTGGCAGCTGCTCTCGCGCTGGTATCGCCACAACCGCAAGCCGTTCTGGATCGCGGCGGCGGGTGCGTGCGCGGTCGTCGCGCTGATCGGCGTGTTCGCGATGGAGAAGTCCAAGGAGCGCTCGAGCTGGATGCCGGTGGCAGACGAGGATTTCGCGCACGCCACCCTGGCCGGACTCGAGACGCGCTGGCGCGGCCTGGCCAAATCCGCGGACGCCTTCGGCCTGCCGTTCTCGGAGATTCCGCTGTCGACCGGAATGCGCTGGACGCTCTCCGGCGGCCGCATGCACCTGGCGAGCGAGCGCGAGTACGTCGATCTGGTATGGCGCGAGGAGCTGCATGGCGATTTCCGCGTCGAATGGGATTACACCTGCGAGCGGGCCAACCAGAACCTGAACTGCTTCATCGGACCGGACCGCGAGAAGGGTTTCACTTTCCACGTCGGCGCGTACGGCGATCCGCATTACGCGCTGATGACCAAGGGCGCGTACTTCAAGGTCGTGGACCAGCGCTTCATCGTCCACCCGCTGGTCATCGCCAAGCCGTACCATTACGTGATGGAGAAGGACGGTCGGCACATGCGCATGTCGATCGACGGCGCGATGGTCTTCGACTACCAGGACTTCGACGCGTTCAATTCCGAGACCACCTCAACCTTCGGCTTCGATTGCTACGCGGGCAATGCCCAGTCGATCGAGCATGTGCGGGTCTTCGATCGGCCGCTGCCGCAGCGCATCTCGCCGCTCGAGGTGGGACGCCGGCTGTACCAGGCCGGCAAGGTCGACGAAGCGGTGCGGCAGTACCACGAGATCGAGCGCTCGTACCCAGGAACCGTCCTGGCGGGGTCGGCGTGCTATGAGCGGGCGCTCAGCACCCTGCGCTCGGTCGACAAGGCTCAGGGCCTGGCGCAGTTGCTTGCATACGAGGCGGAACACCCGGCACACGAAATGGTCCCAGTGTCGCTCTATGAACGCCTGTTGGCCGCGCGCGCGGCGGCTTCGTCGAAGGAGCCGCCACCCGGCGCCGCCGCCGACGTCGACCGGCTGCGCGCGGCGTTGCGCACGTATCGGGGGCACCCGGTGCTCAACGCGGTGCTCACCGACATGGCGGCGGACCGTCTGCCGTCGATCGCCTGGCATGAAACCACCGAGGTGGGCGGGCACAACTACCCCGATGACGCCATCGAACGCATCAGCGCGACCAACGCCGAGCTGAGCCGCATGGCCGACACCTACGGCATACCGCTGCACAACGATCCGTTCATGGACAAGGCCGCGCCGCTCTTGACCCGCCTCGGGCGCGCCGATCTGGTGCTGGCCGACTATCCCCATTCCGATCGCGTGTGCGCCAGGGCACTGATGGCGATGGGGCGATACGACGAGGCGATCGCGCGCGCTCCATACGATCTGGTCGTGCGTATGGATTCGATGCTGTTCCAGGGCCGATACCAGGAGGTGGCGGACGATCCATACGGCAGCTGGCGCATCCCCATCGCGTTGGTGGAGCTCGGGGACCAGGCGAGGCTGCGTGCGCGCTTCCCGGACTACGACCTCGATGACCGGCTGCTGGCCGAGGGCAAATACGACGAGTTCCTCGCGCGCCATGCCGAGTCCGAGAACGACGCGACGCGCAACCAGGCCTTCCAGACGCCGCGCTACCGCGTGCTCGCCGCGCGCCACTCCTACCAGGATATCCTCGACCGGTATCCCGACGCCGGCTGCCAGATCGACGCCATGCTCGGGCTGCGGCGCCACGACGAATTGGTCGCCCGCGTCCCCGGCGATGCGATCGCGATGTACCGGGTCGCGTTTAGGTGGCTGGCCGAAGGCCAGGAGATCAAGGCCCGCGGCCTGCTCGCCCGCTTGGCGGACGCCCAGCCGGACGCCGATTCCACCGATTGGATGCCGCATTTCCTGGTCCAGCCGCTCATGCCAATGCTGCTGGGGCGCCGCTCGGGCACGGAAGCCGCCAAGGCGCTCGCGCCGGTGCTCGAGCGCCACCGTTGGTCGTGCAACCAGCGCGTCTGGCACCTCGCGGCGCTGGTCACGGGGCGCATCGACGAACGGCAGTTCGCGCTCCAGCCCTGCCGGCATTACACGGGCTGGCTGCTCCAGTTCGGCATCGCCCTGCGCGAGGACTGCCTAGGCCACGACGCCGCGGCGAAAGCGGCCTACGATCTCGCCAATGCGTCCATGGGCGGGCGCTTCCCCGCCGTATACCACGAATTCATCGCGTGGCGGTTGTCGGCGCTCGCGCCGGCTTCTATTCAGCCATGAGCACGCAGGATCCCGACGAGCTGCGCCGCACGGTCGATCTCGACGCACCACGTCCGCGCGCGCGCGTGGTGGAAGGTGCCCCGCCGCATCTGTCGGGAACCGATCTGCGCTCGCGGCTCGGCCGGGCCGAGGCCGCCGACCGTTTCGAGATACGCCGGGTCGCCGGTGTCGGCGCTTCTGGCCAGGTATACATCGCCGCCGATCGCAGCCTCGATCGCGAAGTGGCGATCAAGGTGCTCGGCGAGGATCACGATGCCGACGAGGACATCGACAACTTCATCGACGAAGCGCGCATCACCGCCACCCTGACCCACCCGAACGTGCTGCCGGTCCACGACATCGACGTCACCGACCAGGGCCGCCCGTACTTCAGCATGAAGAAGATCGAGGGCAGCTCGCTGGGCGCGGGCATCGAGCGCGCGGTGAAAGGCGACCGGCCCGAGCAGCTGGCCGAGGCCAATGGCATCGTCAACGTCTTCATCGCGGTCTGCCAGGCCCTGGCCTTCGCTCACCACAAGGGCGTGATCCATCAGGACGTGAAGCCCGACAACATCATGCTCGGTGCCTACGGCGAGGTGCTGCTGGTGGACTGGGGCAGCGCCACGCGCATCGGCGACAGCCGGCGTCGGCTCTACGGCACACCACTGTACATGAGCCCGGAGCAGGCGCGTCTCGAAGGCTCGACCACCAGCAGCGATGTCTACTGCGTCGGCGCATCGCTCTTCCACGCGTTGTTCCTGCGCCCGCCGACCTGGCATGACCAATCCGAGCCTTTCTGGATCAAGAAGCGAGCGGGCGAGATCGACCTGCCGACCGCAGAGGAGCGGCGCGCGGTGCCGGCCGCGATCCTGCGCATCGCGCTCAAGGCGTTGGCGGCCACGCCGAACAACCGCTACCTGTCGGTGGAGGAGCTCCTCGGGGATCTGCGCGCCTTCCAGGCCGGCAGGCGCGTGAGCGTCTACCGCGACCCCCCGCTGAAGATGCTCTTGCGCTGGTACCGCGCGAATCCGCGCGCCTTCCTGGCCACCGCGGCTGCGCTTGTCGCGGCGTTGCTCGCGTTCGGGGAGATGTGGCGCGAACGCGAACGCGAACGCGCGCTGTGGGTCGAGGTCGCGGCCGAGGATTTCACCGGGACGCCGGCCGCGATCGATCTGCGCTGGTCGCGCCTCGCCAAGAAGGCGGATGGTCCGATGCCATTCGCGCAGATTCCCAACGACGATCCCCGCGTGGCGGTGGTCGATGGGGCGGTCCGCCTCACCAGCACCACCGACTACGTCGACCTGGTGTGGCGCGAGCCGGTTGCGGGCGACTTCCGCGTCGAATGGGAGTACATGTCGGTGCGCGAAGGCCGCGACCTCAACTGCTTCATCGGCGAGAATCGCGAAGCCGGCTTCACCTTCCACGTCGGTGGCGGCCGCAGCACCACCGTGCTGCTCACCCACGGCGGCTATGACAACCTGCTCGCCGAGGGCGCGATGCGCCATCCCATCGCCCTTGGCCGCTACTACCAGTTCACGCTCGAGCGCAATCACCAGCACCTGCGGCTGATCATGGATGGCCGCACGCTGATCGATTATCCGGTTCTCGCATCCGACGAGATGCCGCTCGCCACGCGCTTCGGGCTCGACACCTATGCGGGCGGCAGTTGCGTCGCCGCCCGCAACCTGCATCTGCTCATCCAGCCGCTCGCGCAACGCATCTCACCGCTGGCGGTGGGCAACAAGCTGATGCAGGTCGGCAAGCTCGGAGACGCGCGCGCGCAGTTCCTCGAGATCGCCAAGGCCTATCCGGGAACCGATCTCGAAGGCGGCGCGCGCTACCAGGCCGCGGTGTGCGCGTTGCGCCTGGGCGATACCCAGGCCGGAGTCGCCGAGCTCAAGGAATTCGAGCGGCAATTCCCCGACGACGAGACGATCCCGCTGTCCTTGCACGCGCGCAGCGTCGCCGCCGCCGACCAGGGCGACGAGGCGGAGGCCTCGCGCCTGCGCGAGGACCTGGCCCGTTTCAAGGGTCATCCCATCCTGCGCAGCACCATGGTCGACTATGCGCGCCGGCACCTGCAGGTGCTGGTGCCAAAGCCGCTGATGGATTTCACCTCGCGCACCTTTCCCGATGACATCGTCGAACGCATCTCGGTGGTCCAGCGGGAGCTCCATCGGCTGTCGGACGCCTATGGTGTCTCGCTGCGCCTGAATCCGTTCATTACCGCATGCATCCCGGTCCTGAGGATGCTCGGGCGCTCCGATCTCATCTACGAATGGTACCGCTACGACGACTTCTTTTCGGCCTCGGCCCTCTATGCCATGGGCCGCTTCCAGGAGGTGATCGACAAGCATCCGTACGTGCAGTCGGTGGTGCACGCGGTGATCAAGGAGAGCGGCAGGGCCGAACTGCGGCCGAGGCTCGACCCGGTGCAGCTCGTCGAAACCCTGATTGCGAAGAAGGACTGCGATCGGCTGATCAAGGAGTTCCCGGCCGACATCCGCCTCCCCGACACGCTGATCGACTGCGGGCGCGTCGAGGATCTGCTGAAGATGTACCCCAATCCGCATGACGGCGACCGCTCTCCGCAGCAGCTGGCTCCTCGCTACCGGGCCTTGAAGGCGATGAAACGCTGGCAGGAACTGCTCGAGGAGTATCCGGACCAGCCGGGCGACGCCCTGATCGCCTTGGGGCGCTACCGCCAGCTCCTGTCGCGCCGCCCGCTCGATCCGGCTGATCTCCATCGCGTTGCCATGTGCCTGATCCGCGACGGCGACGAGGTCGCCGGCACCGATCTGGTCAAGCACCTCGCCCAGATCCCGCCCGACCACACCGACGACATGACCATGTTCAGCCATTACCTGCTGCCGGTGATGATGCCGGTGCTGTTCGGGCGCACCGTCGACGCCACCAACGGCCTGCGTCCCGTGATCGATCACCAACGCTACGTCTACGGTCAGCGTCTGTGGTACCTCGCCTCGTACATCGCCGGCGACATCGATGAAAAGGGCTTCCTCGCCCAGCCGTACTCGGTGATCGCGAGCCAAATGCTGCCATTCGCGCGCGCGCTCAAGCACGACTGCCGTGGCGAGACCGAGGAGGCCCTGGCTGACTACCGGTCGTGCCTCGATCTCAACCGCGACGACGTGATCATGTTATTCATCGAGGCGAGGATCAGGGAGCGCGAGTAGGACCACGGGGAGGCGCGAAGGCCAGAAGCTGGAAGGCCCGAAAGCTCTGTGGTTTTGCCTCGGGTCAGGTCACGTCGATGGCGACCGGGCAATGGTCGCTGCCCAGGATTTCAGGGTAGTGCCGCACGTCCTTCACGCGATCTGCGAGGCCTGGGGACACGGTCGAGTAATCGATGCGCCACCCCACGTTGCGCTGCCGCGCGCCGGCCCAGTTGGTCCACCATGTATAGGCGCCCGCCAAGTCGGGATTGCGTTCGCGGAAGACATCGCGGTAGCCGAGCGCGAGGAAGCGCGTCAGCCACGCGCGCTCCTGCGGCAGGTAGCCGGCGTTCTTCTCGTTCTCCTTCGGGCGCGCGAGATCGATCGGGTTGTGGGCGATGTTGTAGTCGCCCTGCAGGACGACCTCGCAGCCGCGATTGCGCCAATGCTGCAGGACGCCCTCCATCTGCGCGCAAAAGCCAAGCTTGTAGTCGATGCGCGCGCCGCCGTCGCGGCTGTTCGGGAAATAGGCGCTGATGACCACCAGCGTACCGAAGCGCGCCGCGATCACGCGCCCTTCCGAATCGTAGGTGTCGTCGCCGATGCCGTTGACGACCTCGTCGGGCTTCTCGCGCGAAATGATCGCCACGCTGGAATAGCCGGGTTTCACCGCCGAATGCCAATGCGAATGCCACCCATCGGGCTCGCCGAGCGAGGATTCCAGCATGTGCTGCTGGGCCTTGGTCTCTTGCAGGCAGATGACATCGGCGCGGGGGAGGACCACCCACGGCAGCAGATTCTTGCGCGCGACCGAGCGGATGCCGTTGACGTTCCAGGAGTAGCAGAGCATGGGAGGGGAGGGTAGCGGAGAGGGGGCGGGGGGAAGAGGGGAGGGCGGCAAGCGCCCGGTAGGAGTCCGGCAGGCCTTCGCGCCTTCTTACCTTCTTACCTTCTTACCTTCTTACCTTCTTACCTTCTTACCTTCTCGCCTTCGATGCTGTCCGCTGTCGGTTGTCAGTTGTCAGCGGACAGCGGACAGCGGAGGGCGGATAGCGGACGTCGGATCCCGGATGTCGGATCGCGGTAGATCGGCATGCGGATCCATCCATCTCCGGATTATCCCAATTCTCAGTCTCCTAGCTCCCATTGTCGCGATCGTCATCGGCGTCAAGGCCATGCCGCGGAGGAACCGCGGTGGCCGGGGCGGCCAGCCTTGACCCCGATGCCCATCGCGGGTTGTGCGCAAGGAGACAGAAGATGACGAAGATCCACGAACTCAGAGTGTGGCACGAAGCGCGCGCAGTAGTCCGCACCGTGCGCGAACTCACCGAATCGATGCGCGATGCGTGCGGGCTGCGCGATCAGATGCGGCGCGCGGCGGTATCGATCGCGTCGAATATCGCGGAAGGCGCCGGGCACAGGAGCGACACCGAGCTGCGACGATTCTTGACCATGGCCCGTGGCTCGGCTGGCGAGCTGCAGGCGCAGCTGGCGATCGCATGCAATGCGGGATATGTGGAAACGTCCGTTTTCGATCAGCTCGACGAGCGCATCGACTATGTGCGGCGCATGCTCAGCGCGTTCATCATCCGCTTGAGTGGGTGAGAGAGGGGGAGCGGACAGCTCAAAGCAGAAAGAGAGAGACAGCGGAGTGCAGGAGGCGGCGGTCACCCGCCGCCTCGCGCGAGCGCCTTCATGAAGCCGGCGATCATCTTGCCGAGCTCGATGAGCTTGGTGTTGAGGTGGAGATAGAAAGCGTCATCGACCAGGTGGTCATCCAGCGCTACGACCAGGTGGCTGCGTAGTTCGCCGCACGAACCGTGCGCCATTGCCAGGAATCGGCGAAAATCGGCGTTCGTGGCGCGCTCGCTGCCTTCGGCGATGTTCGCCATGACCGACAGCGCTGCGCGGCGGATCTGATCCTTGAGAACTGCGTCGCGCATGGTGGCGGTGCAGTCGCGGAACAGGATCCGCACCTCGCGCGCCCGCTGCCAGATGAGAAGTCGTTCGAATCTGCTCATGATGTTTCTCCTTCACCCCCGGCACGCGATCGTCCAGGCTGTCAAGGTTGCCGCCCCGGCACCGCGGTTCCTCCGCGGCAAGGCCGCCCCGGCCGCCGACCTTGCCAGCCTGGACGATCGCGACAATCGAGTGAAGCGAGAAACGGTAGTAAACTCCGCTCTCCGCTCTCCGCTCCTTCCCCTTATCCCCTCCCTACTCCTCTCCCCCCGCCTCCTGCGGCAACCCCAACGTCGTGACATACACCACCGCCTGCTCCCTCGGTATCCCCAGCAGATCCGTCACCTGATCATCGAAGAATCCCCCGATCCCGCTCGCCCCGCATCCCTCGGCCAAGGCCGCGAGGTCCAGCCGTTCGCCGATCATGCCCGCATCGAGATGCAGATACCGGTACGCGCGATCACCGAGGTGCTTCACCGTCTCCTCGAGATCGGCGGTGTGGAAGACCACCGCAGTCGCGTCGCCGCCGAGTTCCTGGCCCAGGCAGAGGAACTGCAGCGCCTCGCGCGAGCAGCCGGGGCGCACCAGGCGCAGCTCGAGGCCGTGGGGAGCGAGGTAATAGACGCCGGCGTCGAGGCCTTCGACATCGACGACGGCGACGAAGGTCATGAGGTGGTTGCGGTCGATCGCGGGTTGTTCGCCGAGTCCGTGGGTCTCGGGCGCGTACGCGGCGGCGAGCACGCGCGCGAGCTGCTCGCGGCGCATGGTGCCGCGCTGGAAGCGGCGCGTGCTGCGGCGGTGGAGGATGGCGTGGAACGGATCGCGGCCGAGCGCACCGCCATCCCAGGCCACGCCGGGCACGCCGCCGCCCTGACCGCTGGAATCCGGGGCGATAGTCGTGCCACCGGTCCAACCGTAACGGGCTTCGAGTCCTTCGGAGAGCTCCTCGCCACGCGGGATCAGGCGGGGGCGCTCAGAGGGCAGGCGGCCTGCGGCGTGCAGGGCGTGCAGGAGCGGCGCGTCGCTGTTCCCGTCGGTTGCCGCGCTGAGGTCCGGCGGAGCGACGCGCGCGCTCGGCAGCGCGCTCCAATGCGGGCGCTCGGCCGGGCCGCGCACGTTCAATCCGACCACCGCCAGCGCGCCTTCCTGATCCGGATCGAGGCGCAGCAGCTCGTCGAGGCGCTCGTCGCAGAAGGCGGCGGTGAGGCTCGCGCGCAGCCCGAGCGCCGGCGCCATCAGGCAGGCGTTGCCGAGCAGGTGGCCGCTGTCGAGCAGGATGCGCCGGTACGCGCGCTCGCCGTAGCGCCAGCGGCTGCGCTCGAAGACGCCGGTGACAACCAGCGCCACGCCGGCCGCGGCGATCGCCGCATCGTCGAAGCAGGCTGCGGCGAGATGCTTGGCGACGTCGGGATCGTCCCACAGCGGCACCAGGCGGTGGCGGCGCGGGTCGTAGCCATAGAGGCCAGGTTCGCAGCCCGCGCAGTCGCGCACCACCAGGTAGGCCTCGGCCGGATACAGTCCGCCGGCCGATGGCGCGGCGCGCAGGTAGGTGGGCCGCGGCTGGTTGGGGATGACGCCGGTGATGCCGTAGCTGGCGAACAGCCAGCGGCTCACGGTGTTCAGTTCGACCGCGCCATCGCGCGGCTCGCCCTCATCGGCGCGGGCCTTGCCGGTGAACGGATTCGGATCGAAGGGCAGGTACGAGGCGAGTTCGATCGGCGTGAGGCTGTCGTAGGCCTTGTAGGGCACCGGCTGCCGGCCCCAATCGAGCCCCGGATGGTTGCCGATGGTCTCGGGAGCGTACTTGGTCGCGTGATGGTAGGCGATCGCTGTGGAATCCACGGTCACCGCGATGCCGGGACGGTGGTTCCGCTCATGCCTTCTTGGCCTGGGCCGGGGGATTTCCGGTGACGTTCGGTGGCACGTTGCCGTTGCCGTTGCCATTGCCGGGCGCCGGCGCCTTCTGCATGACCATGCGGCCGGGCTCGAAGGGGATGAGCGGTAGGTTGGCGTGCATGCACAGGTTGTTGAGCTGGGCCATGATCTTGCCCGAGCCCAGCACCAGCAGGTTGTTGAAGAAGCTGTTCTCGGGGTCCTTGGTCGGATCGAAGGCGGAGTCGGTGGTGAACAGGAAGCGCCAGCCGCCGCGCGCGAAAGGCTGGTCGGTCTCGCCGAGCATCAGGGCGAAGCCGACCACCGCGGTGTGCATGGTGCCGTCGGGGCTCGAGGGCAGGAAATGAAGCTGGCCGGCGGCGCGGATCTCGCCCTTGCCGTCGCGGCCGACGGGTTGCTGGAGCATGATGCCATCGAGGAAGTCGCGGCTGATGTCGAACTGCATGGTGGCTCCTGCGGAAAAAGTGGCGGGGCTTGCCTGGGGTCGATCCACTGGCCGGAGCTGGCGGAATGAAGGGGGGCGCGGCCGCGGGGGTCATTACCTACCGCCTCTCCCGGTACGGGCAACCGGGTTGCGCATGGCCATGGTGCTACACAATCACGCGCCTCCGCCAGACCGGGGGCCTGCGCGCTAGGCGTGTAAGGTTGCCTGGCCGGCGTCGTCAAAGCCGCTACGCCTGCTCACGCCTCCGCCGTCTCCGGCGGGGCCACCAGAGGATTCATCATGCCGGATTCCGCGACCGCGCCCACCGTACACGTCACCCCCGGGCTCATCCAGGCCGAGGGGCTGTGCAAGTACTACGGCGAATTCACCGCCATCCAGAACATCAGTTTCAGCGTTCCTCAGGGTTCGGTCACCGCCTTCCTCGGGCCCAATGGCGCGGGCAAGTCGACGACCATGAAGATCCTCACCGGCTTCCTGGCCCCATCGGCAGGGCGCGCGCTGATCGCCGGCTACGACATGGACACGCACCGCATCGAGGCCAGCCATCTGCTCGGCTACCTCCCCGAGAATGGTCCGCTCTATCCAGACATGACGCCCGCCAGCTACCTGCGCTTCGCCGGCGAGGTGCGCGGCATGTCGGGCACGCCGCTCAAGACCGCGCTCGATCGCGTCGCCGCCTCGTGCCGCATCGAGGAGGTCTGGCACAAGCCGGTGCGCAAGCTGTCGAAGGGCTTCCGCCAGCGCCTCGGCCTCGCCCAGGCGATCCTGCACGATCCCAAGGTGCTGATCCTCGACGAGCCGACCTCGGGCCTCGATCCCAACCAGATCCAGCTGGTGCGCGAACTGGTGCGCTCGCTCGCGAAGGACAAGACCGTGCTGCTGAGCACCCACATCCTGCAAGAGGTAGAGGCGATGGCCGACCGCGTCATCCTGGTGAGCGAGGGCCGCCTGGTGTTCCAGGGCACGCCGGCCGAGCTCGCCGGCGGCAAATCGATCGAGGCGCGCTTCCGCGAACTCACGAAGGGAGTCGCGGCATGAGCACCGTCGCCAGCGCCGGCCAGCCCGGCTCGTCATCGATGGGTCCCGCAGCAGGCACCGGGATAGCCCCGCAGCGCGGCGGCCATCTGCACCTCACCGGCATCATCGCCGTCTGGCGCCGCCAGCTCTCCAGCCTGCTCGGCAATCCGCTCGGCTACATCTTCATCCTCGCCTTCGTGCTCGCGACCGCGGCCTCGATCTACTTCTTCCAGAGCGATAAATTCTACGCACGCAACATCTCGGACCTCGGGCCGCTGCTACCGATCATGCCGTGGCTGCTGGTGGTGCTGCTGCCCGCCCTGGCCATGGGCGCGTGGGCCACCGAGCGCGATCAGGGCACCGAGGAGCTGCTGCTGACGCTGCCGCTTTCCATCCTGGACGCGCTGCTCGGCAAGTTCCTCGCGGTGTGCAGCTACTTCACCATCGCGCTGCTGTGCAGCCTGTCCAACGTCGCCGCCCTGGCCGTGCTCGGCGATCCCGACGCCGGCCTGGTGGTCGCGAACTACGTCGGCTGGTGGCTCGCGGGCATGGCCTTCGCGTCGCTCGGCCTGTTCGCCAGCGTCATCGTCAGCCTGCCGACGATCGCCTTCGTGCTCGGCATGGTGCTGTGCGGCTTCGCGATGCTCTTCGCCTCGCTCGGATCGTGGTTCGATCCGTTCAACCGCGGCGTGGTGCCGCTCGGCCACGTCGTGGTCGCGCTCGCGGTCATCGGTGGAGGCCTCGGCGCCTCGGTGCTCGCGCTCGCCAGCCGCCGCTGGCGTCCGGGCAGCGGTGCGAGGGTGTGGGCGCAGGTACTCAGCCTGGCGTTCGGACTGATCCTGGCCGTCAACGTCGCGCTCATCGTCGGCAAGTTCGGCGCTTACGCCGATGTCAGCGTCGAGGGCCAGTCGTCGCTGAGCAAGACCAGCCTGGTGCTGCTGAAATCGATCGACGAGCCGGTGACCATCACTGCTTACATCAGCAAGGAGCTGCCCGCCGACATGCAGCTCAAGGCCAAGGAGGTCGAGGACAAGCTCAGCGCCGTCGAGCGCGCGAGCACCCGCATCAAGCTCAAGGTCAAGCATCCCGAGGACGCGCTCGATCCCGCAGGTTCCGAGGCCACCCGCGAGTTCGGCATGAAGACCCGCCAGGTGCTCAGCGACGACGCCGCGGGCCGCGAGCAGAAGGACGTGTTCTGCGGTGCCGCGATCTCGTGCGCCGGCAAGACCCAGGTCATCGAGTACTTCGATCCCGGCCTGTCGGTCGAATACGAAGTAGTGCGCGCGGTGCGCGCCGTGGTCGCGGGCAAGAAGCACGTGCTCGGACTCGCCCAGACCGATCTCGAGATGAACGGCAGCTTCGACTTCCAGTCCGGCGGCATGGTCCCCGAGTGGGAGATCGTCAAGGAATGGAAGAAGCAGTACGAGATCCGTCCGGTGAACCTCGACAGCGACGTCGCCGCCGACGTCGAGGTGCTGGTGGTGCCGCAGCCGTCGAGCCTCACCCAGCCCCAGCTCGAGCACCTGCACGATTACATCTGGAACGGCCGCCCAACGCTGTTGCTCGAGGATCCGCTGCCGCTGATGAGTCAGAAGGCCGAGCTCATCCCAAGCAAGCCGAAGAAGAGCCCAAACCAGAGCCCCTATGGCAACATGGGCAACGACGACGCGAGCGCCCCGAAGAAAGGCGACATCAAGCCGCTGTGGAAAGCCCTCGGTCTCGACTACGACGAGAACCAGATGGTGTGGTCGGACTACATTCCGAGCCATCAGTTCCGCAAGCTCAAGCAGATGCCACGCGCCTTCGTGTGGATCGACCGCGAACGGGTCAAGGGCAAGGACGGTGAGACCGGAGCCTCGGCCGGCATCACCTCGCTGCTGCTGCCGTTCGCCGGCTCGATAGGCATCGCAGCCGACAAGCGTCCGGACCTGACGGTGACGCCGCTGATCAAGGGCATGGCCGGCTATCCGTGGGGCATGGTGTCGCTGCAGGACGTGGCGACCTTCGATTACACGGGGCGCATGAACCTGAATCCCGATCCCAAGATCCGTTCGACCGGCGATCAGCAGAATCCGCCGACCTACGCGGTCGAGATCACCGGCACCATAGCTGCGGCCTTCCCGGAGCCCGATCCCAAGTCGGCGCCCGAAGCCAAGGCCGGCGAATCCGGCCCGCCCGCGCCGGAGCGCAAGCCCGGAGTCCCCAGCCCGAAGCCCGTGCACGTGATCCTGGTCGCCGACTCCGACTTCGTCAGCGAGATCTTCTTCCAGCTGTACCGAAACCAGGGCGGGCAGTTCTCGGACGACGACAAGCGCTTCCTCTCGAACCTGCGCAACGTGCAGTTCGCCGGCAACGTCGTCGACCAACTCTTCAACGACAAGGACTACCTCGACCTGCGCACGCGCCGCCCCGAGCGGCGGCCGCTCAAGCGTATCGAGGAGGAATACCGCAAGACCCAGGACGAGCTGCGCAAGGCGACCGAGCAGGACGAGGAGGACGCCGAGAAGCAGATCGCGCGCATCAACCTCGATTTCCAGCGTCAGATGCAGAAGATCGAGGAGAGCGAGGACGACGATGCCGCCAAGGCGGACAAGCGCGCCACCGCCAACGAGATCGGCAGTCGCAACGTCGAGATCGAGATCAGCCGCGTCAATCAGATGCGCGAGAAGAACGAGGCGGCGGCGAAATCGAATCAGCGCCAAGCCATCGCCGGGGTCGAGCGCTACGTCAGCGCTCTCGCCATCGGCATCCCCAGCGTCCTGCTCGCGCTGCTGGTGGTGATCGTATGGACCAAGCGCCTGGTGGGCGAGCGCTCGCACGTGCCGGCCGCACGCAAGCGCGTGGCGTGATGGCACACTCCATCCTCACGACGGCACCAGTCATCAGGTACAGCCAGACCGAAAGCGACATCCCATGAGACCACTGCCCATCGTCCTCGGCGTCCTCGCGCTGGTCACCGCCTATCCGGCCTGGAAGGGGGATTCCGGCGGTTCCACCAAGAAGGACACCGCCACCGTCGAGGCGGTATTTGGAGCCAAGGACGTCCCCGAGCACGTCGCCGATCTGCGCGTGGTCGAGTGGGACGACACCCTGAACGTCCCGAAGCTCATCGAGGTCAAGCGCTCGGGGCCGAACGGAGCCTGGGTGATCCCGAGCCGCTACGATTACCCCGCCGACACCAAAGACACCGTCGGCAAGGCCACCGCCAACTTCCTCGGCGTGGTCAAGTCGCGGCCGGTCACCGACGACCCGAAGAAGTTCGAGGAACTCGGCGTCATCGATCCCCTCGATCCCGACCTGTCGCAGAAATCCGGTCGCGGCAAACGCGTGACCATGCAGGACGTCACCGGCAAGACCATGGTCGACGTGATCATCGGCAAGCGCGCGGAACAGGGCGATAGCATGTATTTCGTTCGCGATGCCGCCGAGAAGCAGGTCTATACCGCCAAGCTCAAGCCGGATCTCAGCACCAAATTCGTCGACTACGTCGAGGTGGACCCGCTCAAGGTGAAGAGCGAGGACGTGCGCTTCCTCACCGTGGCCGACTACTCGATCGTCACCGAGGCCGACGGCGGCCACCCGGTGATGCGTTCCGAGACCCCATTGGTGCGCGCGCTCGACCAGACCTGGACGACGCCCGCCGCGCTCCCCGCGGACAAGCGCCTGGCCCAGGGCACGGCGTCGAGCATCGTGAGCGCCTTGACCTCGATCAGGCTCGCCGGAGTTCGGCAGTTCCGCCTGAAGTCCAGCGCCGATCTCGGCGAGATGTCGACCAAAGGCTTCTACTTCTCGAAGCCTGGCGAAATCGACAAGACCTCGCCGGTGCTCAACATCCAAGGCCAGAACATGGCCGTGATCGGCGCCGAGGGCCGTCTGGACATCGGCAGCAAGGACGGCCTGCGTTACAACCTGATCTTCGGCAACAGCTCGCCCGAGGACGACATCACCGTCGATGCGGAAGCGAAGGCCGACAAGAAGGACGATGCCAAGACTGATCCCAAGACTGATCCCAAGGCGGATGATAAGAAGGACGGCAAGAAGCCCGAGGCCGCCGGCCACAGCCGCTACATGATCGTCTTCGTCAGCTACGATGAGGCCACCGACGAGGACGCGAAGAAGGCCGCCGAGGACAAGGCGGCGAAGAAGCCCGACGACAAGCCCGAGGAGCCGAAGAAGAAGAAGCCCACCGGCCGCGAGCGGGCCGCCAAGGCCCAGGATCGCTTCATCAAATACTACTACGTCATCAGCGATGAATCCTTCAAGCAGCTGCGCCCAGCGCTGGACAAGCTGCTCGAGGCCAAGCCGCCCGAACCCTTGGCCGGCAACACCGGCAAGACCAACAGCCAGTGGCTCGCCGACAACGGCAAGCGCCCCGAGGTGAAGACCACCGCCAGCGGGCTGCAGTACGAGATCGTCTCATCGGGCCCCGAGGGCGGCAAGAAGCCCGCGCCGAGCGACCGCGTGCAGGTCCGCTACAAGGGCACGCTCGTCGACGGCACCGAGTTCGACGCCTCGAAGGACGCCCCCGCCGAATTCGGCGTCACCCAGGTGATCAAGGGTTGGACCGAGGCGCTGCAGCTGATGAAGGAAGGCGACAAGTTCAAAGTCTACATCAAGCCCGAGCTGGGATATGGAGAGGCGGGATCGCCGCCGAAGATCCCGGCGAATGCGCTGTTGGTGTTCGAGGTGGAGTTGGTGAAGGTGATGGGAGGGGTGGAAGGGGCACCGGTGCCGGCTCCCGCTCCCGCTCCGTAGTCGACGCGTCGAAGTGAACGGTGGACACGCGCGGGGCTCTGCCTCGCGCGTGTTTGTTTTTTGGACTGGGATGAAATGTCCGTTGTTGGTTGTCGTCGGTAGGCGAGAGCGGGGGGGGGCAGACGCCGGACGTCGAAGGTGAAGTCTCGAAGGCTCGAAGGTGAGCAAGCTCGAGGGCTCGAGGACAGCTGGACGGCATGTGTTTTGTGGGCGTTCTCCCCGGTGGCGTGATTGTCGCGATCGTCCTCGGCATCAAGGCCGGGCCGCGGGGGCCGCGGTGGCCGGGGCGGCCAGCCTTGACCCCGAGGACGATCGCGCGGTGGGGCGCAAGGAGAACGACATGCAGAGATTCGAGCTGCGAACCGCGGTTCCCCCGCGGCGATCGGCGCCCCGCCGATCGGCCTTGACTGCGAGCACGTTCGCTACGATCACGAATTCGAGGAGAGCCCCACAGAAACCGCGCCTCCTCTATATCCTCTTCCCTCTTCCGTCTCCTACGACTCCACAACCCTCCCCTCCGGCCACACCACTCCGCTCAACTGCCGATGTTTCTGCCCCCCGCTGGTATCGCACAGGATCCTCGCCTGGCTGACGAAGGCCTGCGGCAGCGGCGTGTGCCCGCTGACCACGCAGTAGCCCGCCGGCAGATCGGGCGGCAGCGAGAATTTACGCTCCTTGCTGAACAACGCCTCGGGCGGCGATTCGCTCCCGCGCCAACCGCTCCGCAGCTGGTCCATCTGATCGGCGAAGGGGACGTTGCCGGACAGTCCGGCATGGACGGCGATCCAGTGCTGGCCGGCTTCCTCGCCTTCGAGGACCCACGGCAGCAGGGTGATCCAGTCGAGCAGAGGCCCGAGGCGTTCACGCAGCGCCTCGGCCGTTGCGACGCCATACGCCGCCAGCACCGCCGCCCCACCGAAGCCATCGCGCCAGGCCTCGAAGAAATCCGGATCGGGCTCGATGCCGATGGTGTCGGAGCCGATCGAGCGCACGAGCGCGTATTCATGGTTGCCGATCAGGCACAGCGCGCGCCCATCAGTGCACAGCCGATGCACGCGCTCGAGCACGCCCGGAGCGTCGGGCCCACGATCGATGAGATCACCCATGAAAACCAGCGTGCCCTCGGCGCGCGCGAGAACGCGGTCGAGCCGATCGCTCCACCCGTGGACGTCGCCGATGAACGTGACGGGCATCGACCGTGATCATGGAGAGGGGAGAGGAGGGGGAAGGGACAGGGATGAGCGATGAGCGATGAGCGGAAGGCGGAGAGCAGAACGCTTGAGGTGATACCAGGGGAAATGACACTCATGTGATGGTGATCTGCGCTCGTGCTTTTCGCTCTGAACTTTCCTCTTTTCCTCTTTCCCGCTCTACACCCCATCTTGATCCCCTAGCCCACTCGTTAACGTCCCGGCGCTGACCGCTTCCCGTCTCCTCCATTTGTGGTTCGGCTATCGCGAGCGCGTGTCGCGTCGCGATTACCTCGTCACCGGCGTCGTGCTCATGGTGGTGAAGTACCTCGGCGAGACCGCGCTGCTGTGGAGGCTCACGGGCGCGATGCTGAGCCCGTTGCAGTTCATCGATCCGATGGTCACGCACCGCGCCGAGCTGTATGGCGATGTCGGAGCGTGGGTGGTGCTCGCCTGGACACTGCCGTTCATCTGGATCGGTCTGAACATGAGTATGCGCCGCGCGATCGACGCCGGCTATCCGAGCTGGAACGGTGCGCTCTTCCTGCTGCCCGTGTTCAACTGGCTGGTGATGGTGTTGCTGGCGGCAGCGCCTCGCTCCGAGCCGGCTGGGCGGGGCGATGTCGAGCAGCCGCCTGATCATCGCCTGCCGCGCTTCGCCGCGGCGTTGCTCGCGATGTTGGCGAGCGGCGCGGTCGCTGGCGGGATGCTCCTGCTCGGGGTCTATGCACTGCGCACCTATGGCATGGCCTTGTTCGTGTTCACGCCAGTGGCGATGGGCGTGGTGAGCGCTGGGATCGCGCGCCGTACCGGCGACATCGGAATCGGCGGCGCGATCGCCATCGGTCAGGCGGCTCTGGTGCTATGCCTGCTGGTGATGATCGGAGTCGCGGTCGAGGGCGCCATGTGCGTGGCGATGGCCTGGCCGATAGCGGCCTTCCTGATGCTGATCGGGAGTGCGCTCGGCTGGGCGCTGTGCAGCGGCGGCCGAGCCGGCGGACTCCGTTCCCGTGGGACGCTGCTCCTGCCGCTGTTACTGCTGCCGACCATCGCCTGGCAGGAGACGCGCCACCAGCCCGCGCTGCTGCGTGAGGTGCGCAGCAGTGTCGAGGTCGCGGCTCCGCCCGCGGCGGTCTGGGAGCGGGTGGTGTCGTTTCCGGATCTCCCGAAGCCGGACGGCATCTTCGCGCTCGGAATCGCGTGCCCGCTGCGCGCGCGCATCGTCGGTTCTGGTGTCGGCGCGATACGCTACTACGAGTTCACCACCGGTCCCTTCGTCGAGCCCATCACCGTCTGGGAGCCCGGGTCGCGGCTCGCGTTCGATGTCGTGGCCCAGCCGCCCGCCATGAAGGAGCTGAGCCCGTGGCCCGAGGTGCGGGCGCCGCACCTCGATGGCTACCTCGCGAGCCGACGCGGCGAGTTCCGGCTCATCGCCTTGCCCGCGGGCCGCACCCGCCTGGAAGGCAGCACCTGGTACCAGGTCGACGTGCGACCCGAAGCCTACTGGTCGCTGTGGTCCGAGGCTTTCATCCACGCGATCCATCGGCGCGTGCTCCGGCACATCGCGTCGCTGGCGGAAGCGGATGCGGCCTTGAGCTCGCCAATCGCCGGCAGCACGGGACCTTGACGTCCGCGTCGCCGAAGGATCTCCGCGGCCCGCTTCCCCTCCACGCCCCAGCGCCTACACCCCGTCCATGATGATCAGCCCGGCCAACCGCTGGAAGCTCGCGTCGATCGTGCAGCGGGCGATGGTCGGCCTGCCTGGCCTGGGGATGACGCGCGAAGAGTGGTGCGTTCGCGCACAGGTCGGCCTGACTGATCTCGACCGCATCCTCGCGGGCGAGAACCTGATCGATGAGGCGCGCCGCCTACTCGCCGCGGCGGGACTCGAGCTGAAGATCGTCACCGGCAGCGACGGCACCGGGACGCCGATCGTAGGGTAGTGTGTGCAGCTCTACGGCGAGCAGAACTGTTGGAAGCCCAGCGCGACCGCCAGGGACTTGTGCGCCCGCCGATAGCGTCAGGCTGCGCGACAACGGGGGTGCGATGACGGCAGCCGACAGGATCCGCGGATTTGCGCTGGCCGCCGGCGTTTCGGCCATGTCCCTGGCCCTGGCGGGGGTGACGGTTGCCGAAGACGCGATCGGCGATATCCGCATCATCGCCGGCCCCTCGCCCGGCAGGTTCACCGAGCATGGCACCACCACCGTCTCGCAGCCCGGCTTGCCCGACACCACGGCCTCGGCGCATCGCCAGACGTCGGTGAGCGACAGCTACCGCATCGCCCTGCAATCACTGTCGGCTTTCGACATGCAGAGCGCGCACAGCGGCGCGGTCTATGGATACGAAGGCGCATTCGGGCGTTCGAGCTGGTCGAGCGCGAACGTGGGCATGCGCGTGCAGACTTATTCGATCGATGCCATCGCCGGCTACGCCTGGCTGATTGGCGAGCGATTCGATGTCGAGTTCACGCCGATGCTCGGCGGCGGACTTGCCGATTGGCGGCGCACCCCATCAGGCGGCCGGCAGGCCAAGGTCTCGGCGCTGTATCTCGAAGGCGCGCTGCGTCTGGGTGCGTGGTGGACAGCCAAGACCGGCTTCCAGGTGGGTGGCGACCTGCGCGCGTTCGCGGGCGAATCGCGTCCGGTCTTCACCGATGTCGATCCCGTCACCGGCTCGACCACGACGCTGAAGGATTCGGTCTGGCAGGTCGGCGGAGCCGTCGTCGTCGGATTTGGCTGGCGGTACTAGGAGTCCGGCGCCCCTACGAGAAGGCCAGACGAGAGTGCCTGACGTCGACGCTGACCTATCCGCGCGGCTGCCTCCCCCGCTTGCAAGCCGCCTGGCCATCCCAGGATTGTGGCCCCTGGCAGGGCTCCCATCGTCCAGAGGCCTAGGACACCAGATTTTCATTCTGGCGACACGGGTTCGAATCCCGTTGGGAGTAGTCCAGTGAGAAACCCTAGGCGCGAGCCTAGGGTTTCTCTTTTCCGGTCCCCCGCGGCCGTCAGCGCGCTGGCGTGGGCTGCGCGAGGCGCAGGAGTTCGGTCTCGGCGGCGCGGGTCCAGCAGCCGTCGACGAGCTTGGGACCGATGGATGGGTAACGGGCGACCAGGGCATCGAGTTCGAGCAGCGGCAGATCGGTGAGCTCTGGGTAGACGACGATCTTGCCGGCGATGGTGCGGTCGCGGACGGCCCCGAGACCGGCGATGGCGCCGCGCATGCCCGAGACCGCGCCCACCGACAGGTCGGTATCGAGTTCGTCGGCGAGGACCTTGCCGAGCACCGCGCGCATGTCCTCCATGGTGCTGCCCGAGGTGCCGATGAAGTAGAGGCGCTTTTCGGTGAAAGCGTCGAGATCGAGTAGGCAGGGTATGTCGGCGGGGATGCCGGCGAAGACGTTGATGATGCCTCGCGACGACGCATCGGCCACGGCCTGCGCGACCAACGCGGGGACCGGCGCCATGAGGAAGCAGTAGTCGACGCTGCCACGCGGCGGCTCGGCCTCGGGATTGAACAGCCGTACCTGCACGCCGCGCGCGCGAGCCACGGTCTCGACGCGGCGCCGCAGCGCCTCTGCGCGGCCTGGATTACGCACTCCGCCCTCGACGAGCGCGCCGCGCGCCGACGAGGTGATGGCGCGCACCATCGCCATCACCCCCATCGGTCCGCCGGCGCCGACCACGTTGACATGGTCGCCGCCGCGCAGTTCGCCGCTGCGCGGGATGCCGCCGAGCGCGTCGTCGAAACGCCAACTGGTGGTCGCGGATACGCGGATGTTGCCGTAATGCACCCGTCCCACCGGCAGGCTTACCTGCCGCCCGAAGCGGCCCGGGCCGCGCGCGATCAGCAGCAGTCCGTTCTTGGCGAGGAAGGGGGTCAGGCGTTCGATGTCATCCGCGTCGGCACCGGCGATCAGCAGGTCGTCGATGGTCTGCGTCGCCGGCAGATCGAGCTTCACACTGGTGAATCCCGGCGGACAGACCGGGCCCGAACACAGACGCCGCGCCGGCAGGGTGAGATCGAGGCCCGACAGGTCGGGTTGGGCGCCCGCCGATGAGACCAGCAGCAGGGTGCCGCCGGGGGTCAGGCCGGTGCGTTCGCGGCACGCGAAGGCATCTTCCACGCATGCCCAGGGCTCGACCAGGGCGAGCTGGCTCGCGCCGCGGTCCTCGGGGACTGGCAGCAGGTAGCTTTCGCCGTGCGCCGAAACCGTGACGCGCTCGTCGAGCAGGACGTACTCCTGCAGACCGCCCTCGAAATTGTAGCCGAAGGCCCCGTTCGACCCCGCGGTCTTGAGATCCCGGAAATCCGCCTGGATCAGGTAGCGCCCGCCGGGCCTGACGCTAGTCACCAGGTCGCCCACCGCGAGTACCCGCATCACCACCTCGTGGCCAGGCACCGTGGGCCGGGATTCGGGTACGTAGCTGGGGATGTCCCGCAGGACCTCCGCGGCGAGATGGGCCAGCACGGGTGATTTCCGGGGGTGCCGGTCGAACTGATGCAGGAGTTTCATGTCTGAGAAGCACAGCCCGACGCATTCGACCTTGCCGAGGATCTGCGTCGGACCGGGCTGGACGACCGCCTTGTCGCGGTTGAGTTCCAGCCGATCCGGCCCCACCAATTGCACCGCCGATTGCCGATCCGGGAGCATTCCGGCAGTCTCTGGGAGCAGGGGGGAACTCAAGTCCACCGGCGTCCCGCCATGACACCTGTTTCGGTGTTACGCAAGGGCGTCCACGACCCCCCGGGTTGGATGCAAGGCCTTGCGTTGACCCCGTCAAGCAGCCATCTATGGTCACAGCCGTCAGGAGTCCGGATCATGGCCAAGATCAGTGTTATGTTCGGTTCGAACGTCGAGTCCGAACATACCCTTGTGAAGGATGAGATCAAAATCGGCCGGGCCATGGATTGCGAGATCGTGGTGGACAACCTCGGCGTATCTCGTCACCACTGCACGATCGTCAAGGAGAACGACGACTGGGTCGTGGTCGACGGCGGATCGAACAATGGCACGTTCGTCGGTGGTCAGAAGATCAAACGCCACACGCTGAAACACGCGGATCGCATCGTCCTCGGCAAGCACAGCCTGCTCTTCGACCAGCACGGCCAGGCCGAATCGGAAGGCGCCGGCGGCAAGAAGAAGGCCGGCATGGGCGGCGAGATGACCATGTTCGTCGACCAGGCGGCCCTCGCCAAGGTCATGTCCACCAAGCGCATGGGCCTGAGCCTGATGCAGGGTGGACGCGAGATGGTGGTGCCGCTGATCCGCGAGGAGACCTCGATCGGCAAGTCCGGCGCGGACATCCCCTGCAAGGCCTTCCTGGTGAAGCCGATCCAGGCGAAGATCGTGCGCGCGGGAGAAACCCATCGCGTCACCTCGTCCGGCGGCTTCCGCTCGGTGCGCGTCAATGGCCAGAAGATCTCGTCCCACGACCTCAAGGTCGGAGACATCATCACCATTGCTGGCCACAGCTTCACCTACAAGCAGGCATGACGTTGTCCGGTAGGGGGGCCCTCCCCCGATGCTGGCCCGGGCCGCGCGGCAGCCTGCGCCCGTCCGGCCTGTCCGCCGCTTCCTTCACCGCGACGATGTCGGTTCTGGCCGCGGTCCTGGCCCTCGGCGGATGCGGTGGCGAAGAACGCGCGCCCTCGCCCTCTCAGCTCTACCACCCCCCCGCCTTCCACCCCGAGCACTTCCCGGACATCCCGCTGTTCCCGGTCGCCGGTTACCAGCTGATCCCTGGTGAGGACCAGCTCGCGGTATCGCTTGCCGGAGGCTCGGTGAGGCGTTTCGAGGTGTCGATGATCGAGCGCCAGGGCGCTCGTCCCGATCCGGGCTCGGCGGTGCTGGCTCGCTACGACTCCGAACTGCCCCCGCTCGGGTGGGAGCGCATGGGCGAGCTCGCTCGCGGCCACTGGCGCAAGGGCCCCGAGGACCTGTTCATCGAGGCTGGACGTAGCGGAGGCCTCACTACCATCCGTTTCCACCTCCGGCCCACCCCGGCCGCTCCAGCCTCCCAGCTGGATGCGCCGGGCGCCACCGCGCCAGAGCCACCGGCGCGGTGATCGGCCTACGACTTCGAACCAGCCGCGCGCCACGAACGAGCACAGCACCATGGCCCAGACTCCCTTCACCGAAGCCGGTCCCTCCTCCAGCTACTCGGATCCGATCTACGATCGCCTCGACACCTTCGCCCAGGGCATCAAGCGCCGCTGGTGGATCTACGTACTCGTGCTGGTGGTGGTGATCGTGGTCGCCCAGGTCGTGCGCCATTGGGCGGTCGAGCGGCCTGATGCGGCCTCGTCCACCGCTTTCAATCTCGCGCTCGAGAAGTCCGATCAGGACAGCCGTGCGATAGCCATGAAGGAACTCGCCGAGGACGCCGCGACCGCCGACTATTGGCGCGCCCGCGCCTACATCGAGGTCGCGCAGAATCGTTTCAGTAAGGACGACGGTCCGGGGGCCAAGGAGGCAGCGCAGAAGGCGGTGCAACTGGCGGACAAGACTCCCGACCAGGAGCTCAAGTATGCCGCGCGCCTGACGCTCGCCGGAGCCGAGTACCAGCTCAACGATCTTGAGGCTGCCGCGAAGGACTACGCCGCGGTCGAGAGCGCCGGCGGCCGATTCCTCAGCCAGCAGCTAGAGGCAACACTCGGCGCCGCGCGCACCCTGACCAAGTCGGGCAAGCCCGACGAAGCCATGGCCAAGCTCGAGCCGCTGATCGGCCGCAGCGATGCCGGCGCCACCGAGCTGCTCAACGTCGCGCGCACCATGTATTGGACACTCAAGCGCCAGCAGGCCGAGGCCGCAGCGCAGAAGAACGCCCCGCCAGCCTCGATCGCGGCGCCCCCCGCCGCTCAGACAGGCGCCGAACCTCAAGCTCCCATCGCGGTCCCGTCCGCTGCCGCGCCCGCCACGGCGGCCGCTCCTGCTCCCGTTCCCGCGCCGGCCCCGACCGTCGCACCCGCGACTCCGCAGCCAGCACCCGCCGCAAAGTAGCTGTTTGTACGGGGGCTTCGCCCCCGGTCCCCCACGTCCTTTGTCGTCCTTCTTTCTGTCCGCCAGGCGGCCAGAAAGTTTGCGTGATGGGCTACGCCCATTGTTCACGCAAACCAGGACTCGGCGGCCGGCGGCTGACGCCGCGACTTGAAGGACCCGAATATTTCCGAGCGTCAGTCCGAAAAACCTTTTACCTCGGGGGCCCCATCGCTGCGCGATGGGGCGGGCGCCGAGTGGCGGTGGGCGGATACACTGGGCGTAGCCCATCCCCCCACGTTTTCGCCGTCCCGGCGAAAACGAGCCACGACAAAGCCCGTGGGGTAGGCCCGCAGGGCCGTAGGGGCGGAGCCCCAGTAAAACACAGCAACCCCGCGCTCGCGCGCGGGGTTGCTGTGTTTTACAACATCTGCCAGTTCAGCCGGCGGCGGCGGCTCCGCGCTGCGACTTGAACTCTTTCCAGAACTGCTCGGGCATATCGAGCGCAATCTTGAGCGCGCCGTTCGAACCAGCGTACTGCGGTTCCTCGACGGTCTTGACCTTGCCGCCGCCGTACTCGTCGAGCGCCTTCTCGATGGCGAGGCCGAGCGACTTGATCTGCGATCCGCCGCCGCCGAGCAGCACATTGTTACGCATCTTGGCCTGGAATTCAGGGTCGTAGGTGGCGACCAGGTCTTGCAGGGCCTTGACCGTCGGGGGCACCAGGCTGTAGCAGGCCTTGTAGACCAGCTCGGTCAGATCGAACTTGGTCGGCTTGCCGGCGACCGGGAGCACCTCGATGACCTCGTCCATCTTGGGGCTGACCGAGGCGTGACGCTCCTTGATCTGGCGCACCATGTTGATGGAGAACTGCGCGTCGGGGTGCTTCTCCTTGATCAGGTTGGCCAGCAGTTGATCGATGGCGTCGCCAGCGATCTCGTGGGTGCGCTGGTCATCCGGTCCGGGCATGGTGCCGTGGACGCGGCAGAGGTCGGTGGTGCCCGCGCCGATGTCGATCACCAGGGTATCGTCGAGGAAGTCCAGGCCGTAGGCGACCGCGAACGGTTCCGAGCAGACGATCACGCTATCGATGCAGTTCGAGGCGGCTTCGAGGATGGTGGCCTTGCCTTCGACGCTGGCTTCGGCGGGAGCGCCGATGACCGCGTAGATGGTCGCGTCCTTCGCCGACTTGGCGAGCGAGACGGTGTGCTCGAGCAGGTCCTTGACCGCGCGCTTGGTCTCGCCCGAGTCCTTGGCGCCCTTGTGCTTGATCGAACCGCCGGCGAGCGGGCGGAACAGGTTCAGCGCGAGGCGATTCTCGAGGGCCTCCTTGCCGTAGATGATGTCGCGGCCGCCCATCTTCTTCTTGGCGACGTGGTCCTTCGGGTAACCGACGTACGACCATACGGTCTCGCGCACGCCAGTGGACGAGGTGATCGAGGTGCGGCTGGTACCGAGATCGATACCGAGATAGACGATTTCAGACATGGAAAGCTCCTGGAATGTAAAGGGATGGTTGGTGTTGGGGTTTGGACGAGAAGGGGGAAACCGGGAGGTATCGACGACCAGGGAGTCGGGTGAGTGTCACGGCGGTTGGTTTCGCCTCTCCAACGCGAACAGGGACATCATTTCTTACCCTTCTTCTGCAAGGGTGGCAGTTTGAAGTCGGTGGTGGTGGCGATCTTCTTGATCCCCGAATCGTTGCCGGTCACCGGACCGGCCTTGGCAGCGGGCGTCCACTCCATGTCGTCGGGGTCGATCTCGGCGCCCTCGGGAACCTCTTCGGCACCTTCGGCGCTCAGCTTCTTCACGCCTGCCGCCGCCTTGACCGTGCCGACCGCCTCGAAGGGCTCGTCATCGGGATTGGCGGAAGCCGCCGGCGCATGGCCCGACTCGGCCATGACATTGAGCATCTCGGCGTCGGGCTTCTTGGCTTCGGGCAGCGGGTCGATGCGCTTGCGCTGCTCGCGGATCGCCGCTTCCTCCTCGGGAGTGAGCTTGGATGCGGCCTCGACCTTCTTGATCGCCTCTTCGGTCTCCTCGTCGACCGGGGCGGTCTCGATGCCGAGTTCTTTGCGCATCGCGCGGTTGATGTCGAGGATCTCCTTCATCAGCGCCATCTTGCGCTTCTTGTTGCCATCGTCGCGTATGCCCGCGGACATGATGTTGCGCAACGCGCCGCCGCCGGATGCCTCGAGCGTCTGGGCCCACTCCTGCATCTCGTCGCGCTGGCGCTCGGTTTCGTCGAGCGAGCTCGCGAGGCGTTTGATCTTGGTCTCGAGCAGCTGGATCTTCTCGTTCTGCGCCTGCATCTCCTGCTCGCGGATGCGCTGGCGCTCCTGGTCGAACACCGTCGCGATGACGCGACGCAGCTCTTCCTCGAGAGTCGGGATGACGCGGCCCTCGGCGATGGAATGGTCGAGCAGGCGCTTGAACTTGAGCTCGATCTCGTCGAGGCCGGCGGCCGACACCGTGAACTGGTCGGCCTTGACCGTGCGCTTGCGCTCGCTCTCGAGCAGATCCTGCGCGGTGCGCAGCTGATCGACCAGCTGCTTGGCCTTCACCTCGGCGGTGAGCTTTTCCGCCTCGAACATCTTCAGGCGTTCTTTGAAGTTCTCTTCAGCTTCCTCGAGCAGGCGCTTGCGGTCTTCGGCGCCGAGCGAGCGCGTCAGGTGCGCCGAGGCCTCTTCCACCGCCTCGGTGATGAGCTGCTTGATCGTGCCCATGTTGAGCACGCGCACGCGGTCGTGGCGCGCCGCGAGCTCGGAAGCGCGGATGGACTTGGCCTTGTTGCGGATCGAGGCGCCGATGTCCATGCGCCCGTCGGCGCCCACGACCCCGGCCTTGCCGGTGCTGGGTTCGGTATCCGCGAGGTGGTCGCCGGAATCCTCGTCCAGCACGCGCTGGGCGCCGGTCTCCTCGCGGAAAATCGACAGGGTGGACGGGGTATTGTCGCCGTTGGCTCCCTTCGCGGGCGTCGTCTTGACTGTCGCGTCATCATCGGCCGGCGCGTCGTCAACCCGCGGCAGGCTCTGGTTGGACGGGCGCACGATCCGGCGGGTGCGCACACGCTCGCCCGAGCCCAGCTGCGACGAGGACTGGGTTGAAGACTGCACCGGCGTCGACGGGGGCGTCGATACGTCGGTGAACGGCATGATCGCGCTCGAGGAATCGGCTGCCAAGCCCTTGGGCCTGATCACGCGGCGGGTGTTGGTCTTCTCGCGGGCGGGAGCGGCGGCCTCGGTGGATGCCGCGGCCTGAGGCGGATGCAAGGTCTTGTAAGCCTCGAGCAGCGAGTGGAGGCGCGCCTGTTCCCCAGAATCGATGGGCATCCACTGCAGGTGGAGTCCGGCGTTGTCGCTGAAAGCGACGTTGGCGAAGAACTGCCGCGGTGAGAGGCCCTTGAGCACCACTGTGAGGTCGACCGCCGCCTGGGCCTCGAACTGCATCCGCGTGTCGACCAGGGCGCCCTGCTGGCTGATCTCACGCAAGGGGACTTGCAGAGTCCCGCTGACCGGATCCACGATGCGGCAGTGCGACTCGCCATCGGCGATGTGGATGACGGCATCAGCCACGGGTGGGCTCCGTCCGGTGCGATGCTGCTGACATGGATCCCATGCGGTCTCGGCCCTGTGTGGCTGCTGGTTTGCGCCTGAATCTGAAGGCTTTGTGTGAAAGCGGTGTGAAAGGAGAGTTACTCTTTACGCCCTACGCCTGGTGATATCTACGCCTGGTGATTGAGGGCCTTCATCCCGATCCTAGGAGAAGCGGCCCCGCAAGGAGCCAGCTCGACCAGCCCATCTCTAATCCCGAACCACACAGCATGTTGAAACTCTATTCCCCTTGCCATGCACATGCCACAGTCATAATCCGCAACCCTCCAGTAAAGGGGCGATTAGCTCAGTCGGCTAGAGCGCCTCCTTTACACGGAGGATGTCGGGGGTTCGAATCCCTCATCGCCTACCAGGGCGTCGACATTCGGATCGGCTCAGGTCTCTTTCACATCATGGCCTGGTAGCTCAGTTGGTTAGAGCGCCGCCTTGTCACGGCGGAGGTCGTGGGTTCAAGTCCCATCCAGGTCGCCATCTAAAGGGTCGCGGTAGCGCAAGTTACCGCGACCTCTTTTTTGTGGGCGAACAAGTTAACAGCGTTGTTCGCCCATTTTCGCCCTTTGTTCGCCCATCCGGGCGAACGCCTCATAGGTAAAGAAAACGCGTTCGCCGCCCGGGATCTCCGGACGGCAAACGACGTCGTTCATGGCAAGTTGTATCAGCTGCGAGTCGGGAAGCGCAGGAGATGCTTGTCGTCAGGCTGCGCGCTGCGCGTGAACTTTACGCCCTCAATCTGCTCGTCGTATGCGAGCAGATGCCCATAGACCCCGAAGACCATGCGCGTGTCCGAGTGCCCGAGCCATCGGGCGACCTTCTCGGCACTGAAGCCTTGGTCGAGCAAGATGGACGCATACGAATGCCGCATGTCGTGGAAACGGATGCGCTTCGCGCCTGCAGCGATGCACTTGGACCGGATCCGATCCCAAACCCGGTCCGGGTCATATCGGTACACCCGTTTGGTGCCGCCCCGCTTCGCCACCCGCCGCTCCTCCACTAGGACGTAGCCGGAAGCCTTGCGGTGCGGAAGCAGGATGCCACGTGCCTGCGGTGGGATCGGGAGGTCTCGCGCCTTCCCCGACTTGGGCCGCCACTCCGCATCACAGCGGATATGGCAGACCGGCCGTGGCTCTCCAGTCGCCTCGTCCTGCCGGTCCAGCAGCAGGTCCTGCCAGCGGAGGTTGACCATCTCATCCTTGCGCAGCCCCAGCATGCAGCCGAGCACGATCATCAGGGTGGCCGTGGGCTGGTGTTGGTTTTGCCCTGCGACTCGCAGGGCCACCGCCACCTCTTCCGGCGTCCACCAGCTCGACGTGAAGTCGGGCTCTGGGAGGCTCTTTACCCGCTTCCACGGTGACGAGGTCAGCCAGCCCTCCAAGAAGGCGAAGTTCAGGATCCGCTTGAGGGTCGAGAGCGCGCAGTTCGCCGTCACGGGCGACATGCGCTTGACCAGTGCATTCCTGGCCAGCTGCAAGCTCTCGGCTGTCAGGCTCGCCGGCGACGACCCCGGTGTGATGACCGTGAACCAGTAGCCAATGTGGCAGTGGTACTTCTGGATCGTCGTCACCTTCACCTGCCCGTCCTGAACGGCGATGAATCGCTCGGCACACAAATCCTAGGACAGGCATGTGTTCTCACGCCAATCTCATAATCCATCCCGTATCCCGTGCTCATGACGACTGCCCGCTCGCATCTGATCGACCAGACGCAACCTGGCTGCTATCACGTCATCAGCCGCTGCGTCCGTCGCTCCTTCCTCTGCAGTGATCAATGGGCGCATCGTCGAGATTGGATCGAAACAGCCGTTCGCGAGCAGGCGACGGTATTCGCCGTCGATATCTTCGCCTACGCGGTGATGTCGAATCACTTCCACCTGGTGATGAAGGTCCATCCCGACCGCGCCGCGAGGTGGTCCGGTCGCGAGGTGGCCGAGCGCTGGGCGGTCATGTTCCCGCTGAAGGACGACGACGGGAATCCGAAGCCACCGGATCTGCGCTGGCTCGACGGCAAGGCGGCGGATGCGGAATGGGTCTCTGAGCATCGGGCCCGCCTGTCGAGTCTGTCGTGGTTCATGAAGGTGATGAAGGAGCGCATCGCCCGGCGGGCGAATCGCGAGGACCGTTGCACCGGCCATTTCTGGGAAGGGCGCTTCACGTCGGTGTCGCTGCTCGATCAGGCGGCGGTGATCGCCTGCATGGCATACGTGGATCTCAATCTGATCCGAGCGCGGCAAGCCGATCGTCCCGAATCGAGCGAGTTGACGAGCATTCAGCGACGCATCGAGGAGCGTCAGATGGCGAAGGCCGGCGCGCGTCTCGTCGATAGCGGAGCGATCCCGACGCCAGCAGATCCACCGCTGGTCCAATCATGGCTGGCTCCGCTCGAGGCGTGCACGCCCTGGTCCGACAAGACGAGCCGGCTGTGCCCGTGCCCACTCTCGACCGACGACTACCTGGAATTGGTCGACCAGACGGGGCGGATCGTGCGGATCGGGAAACGAGGAGCGATCCCGACGTACCTGTCGCCGATCCTTGCCCGCCTGGAACTCGATCTCGGGCGATGGAGGGACGCGATGTCGATGGGTGGCCGCTTCGGAGGGTCGGCGATCGGCTGTGCCCTGGCGCGAGCGAAGGAAGCGGTGCGGCGCGGGGTGAAATGGATCGTTGACCGCTCACGAGTGCATCCGACAGATGGGGAAGCGGCGGTCGGTTAGCGGAGATCAGGACATGACGGATCGGATCGCCGTCGCCCGAGCTCAAAATTCTGGCGATCTGGTGGATCAGAGAGGGTCGTTGTCGAGTTCGAATGCTGCGGCAGAGCAGAGCTGAGCCGGAAGTTCATGCCTCAGGGAGGCTGAGGGGTGAGTAGTTTGGTGGTGGGTCAGGGAGATGTCTGTCCTGGGATTTTCGGGGATTTTTGGGATTTCTGTGATTTTTCTGGGAGATGTCTGTCCTGGGATTTTCTGTCCGGACCCGATTCGGGCATCTGGCAGTAAACCATGGCCTCGGCACCAGTGCGCCAGCGCAACGATCGGCGAGTCCGCTCCGCCTGATGTCCCAATGTACAGTCGCGGACTGATGATGGAGGATGCGGGGCAGCGCCGATAGCGCGAGGACCCCATGATCAACCGCGACCGTCGAGACCGTACCCGCAGAGCGATCGAGCCGAGCCAGGCGCGCGCCGATGACTGGGCGCCGATGCTGCGAAACCAGATCGTCCCCGACGCCTGGTCGGTGCCCTTCGTGGATCGCTTCGCCTCGCTGGCGACGAATTTCCCCTCCGGCCATGCCCTCGGCCTCGGCATGATCTTCCCGCGCTCCTGCGACTTCACCTTCCAGGTCACCGACGCCACCTCGCAGCTGTGGGTGCGCGACGGCGACCGCGCGGTGTCCGTGCAGCGGCAGGACCTTGAAGTCCTGCCGTGGATGGTGACCGAGCGCGCGCAGTTGCTGACCGACGCTGGCGCTATCGACGTGTGCGCGCGCCACGTCTTCGCCGATGAGTGCCGCATCGTCAGCGAGTTCCGCTTCTCGAACCCGACCGGCATCGCGGTCACCATCTCGCCGGCCTGGATCGGCTTCTTCCCCGGCGACCAGTTCCGCGGCAAGCCGGATCCGATCTATCCCGATACCTCGTTCGCGCGGCGCGCGACCTTCATGCGCCGGCTACCCGCCGGCATCCGCGGAGGCATCCACGTCGTCGACGGTCCACCGCACTTGCCGCAGAGCGCGGTGACCGTGGCTGCGACCGCTGCGCCAGCCAAGATCACGCCGTGGTTGGGGACCCGGCCGTGGTGGAGCGCCGCGGGCGTACCATCCCTGAAGAGCTTCCCGGACGCTCATGCCCCCGGCTTCTTCGCCCTGGTCTCCGGCCCGCTGCGCCTTGCACCCGGCCAATCGCGGACCTACCAGTTCTCTACCGAACTCTCGATCGCCTGGCACCAGCGCCCGCGCTTCGACTGGCCGTCGAAGCGCCCGCCGCGAGCCGACGTCGATGTGCTGCTGGCGCGCGCGAAGGCGTGGTTCGCCGAGCACGCCGATGTCGCGCACCCGCCGCGTTCGGGCTCGCCGGCCGTCGACGCCAAGCTGATGCGCGCGCGCTGGGCCCTGCTGCGCACGGGCATCCGCGGCCTCGATGGCCGCTTCGGCAAGGACGTGGCCTCGATGTGCTGGGTGCAGAGTGGGCCATTCTCGACCGCCTTCTTCTGGGATTCGCTCTTCACCGGTGTCGCGCTCGCGGATTTCGATCCCGAATTCGCGCGCGGAGCGATCCGTAGCGTCTTCGTCGACCAGCTCGAGCGCGACGGCGCCAGCCCCGAGGACCGCAAGAACTGGGCCGTGCCCGAGCGCAAGGTCTACGCCGCCCCGCAAGCGCCGATCGCCTCGTGGGCGGTCGAACGCTACCTCGACCGGCGCGGTGCCATTCCCGCCTCCGACACCGCCTACCTCACGTCGATGTGGCCGAAGCTGATAGCCAACCACCGCTACTGGCGCGAGTTCGCCGACCGCGATCGCGACGGCCTCGCGGAGTGGACCTGGGGCGGCCAGACCGCCGACGATTCGCCGATGTACGATCAGTTCACCAGCGGCAAGAACAGCTTCCTGCCGCCGGTGGCGTCGGTGAGCCTGAATTCGTTCCTCTACCAGGATGCGACCATCCTCGGCCGCTTGGCGCAGCGCCGCGGCCGAGCGGTGGAGGCGTCATCGTGGCGCAAGCGCGCCGACGCCATCGCCGAGGCGATGATGCGCGTGCTCTACCTGCCGTCGGAGCGCCGCTTCTGGGACTACAACCACCACACCCGCTCGCATCGCCGCACGCGCACCTTCTACATGCTCTGGCCGATCGTCTGCGGCGTACCGATCCCACGCGCGGCCAAGCGCGAGTTGATCGAGGATGTCCTGCTGGACCCGAAGCAGTTCTTCGGCCCGATCCCCTTCCCCTCGGTGGCCTACGACGAGCCCACCTACGAGCCGGGCGGCTATTGGCGCGGCCGCGCCTGGCCCCACATCAGCTTCTGGCTGACCGAGATGCTCGCGCGCGAGGGCTACGGCGACGCGGCCGAGGAGGCGGCGCGGCGCGTCATCGGCTGCCAGTCGGCGGGCGCGACCTTCCGCGAGAACATGCATACCGACCCTGGCGAGGGCGCGCCGGGCGGCGTCGGCGACTACAACTGGGGTGCGGCGGCCTTCTACCTGTTCGGCATCGGCGCCTACCGGCGGCGGTAGGCAGTTCAGCGACACCGGCACGCGCTCAGCTGGCCGGCGTGATGCCGGCTCGGCGCGCGAGTCGCGGTGGGCGGCGCTTCCTTGTCCGATACCGATCACGCCCGGGAGTGAGTCGTCGCAGACGATCCTGACCGTGATCTCGAGGACCAGACACCTCGCGGACACCCCGATGCAGTTCATCAGCGACAATCTTCATTTCATAGATGAGTGCGCCCAGAGCCTGGCGCCGATCGTCGAGGCGTACCAGCGGCTGCGCGCTGACCTGCCCCCGGGATCCTCGCAAGCAACCATCGAGCTGATCGAAGCGGCCGAACGCAAGGCCGACCTCGATTTCGTGCTCGGCGAATTCCCCAAGGCCGTCAAGCAGTCGCTGGAGGGCGCGCGACGCGTCGCCGGGATCATCCGGGCCATGAAGCACTTCACCCATCCGTGCGGCAGCGAGCCACGTGACGTCGACCTGCACCTGGCCATCGTCGCCACACTCGAGATCAGCCGTTCCGAATACCACCATGTGGCGGACGCGGTGACCGATTTCGACGCGCGCCTGCCGTCAGTGCCGTGCGTGATCGATGAGATCAACCAGGTCATCCTGAATCGGATCGTCAACGCGGCGCACGCCATTCGCGATCGCATCGAGCAGAAGGGTGGGCGCGGCACCATCACCATTTCGACCAGGCTCATCGAGGATGCCGCCGAGATCCGCATCGCCGACACCGGCGGCGGCATCCCAGAAGCCGTGCGCTCGCGGATCTTCGAGCCCTTCTTCACCACCAAGGGTGCCGGCCAGGGAACCGGGCAGGGTCTGTACCTCGCGCAGGACATCATCGTCAAGCATCATGGCGGCAGTCTCCGATTCGAGACCCGGATCGGATACGGGACTGAATTCATCATCACCCTTCCGCTCACCCGGCCCCCCCACTGCCACCGCATTGGCAGGATGAGGGAGCCGCACGCCCGAGCCTGGTGATCGGAAATCGGTGCATGTCAGGTTGCGAGCGTTCGTCGAACGGTTCGGCCTCGAATCCCGTCTGCGCGATGCCTGGATCCTACGGCACTTGCCGTCTCGTCTGTCGCCCCGTGGCTGGTTCATGCGAACGGCCCTGCTGGGTGCGGTCCCGCTGTACCTGGGTCTCCTGACGACGCAGGGATCCTTCCGCATGGACCTCAGGCATGGCATCGGTCGTGTTCGCGATCTGGTTATCCTGTTTGGCCGTCGCGCTCTGCATGAGCAGATCCGCGAGCCTCAGAAACCCGTCCCACGAATTCCCTTTCGTCAGGAAGCTTTCCTTCGAAACGATGCCGGCCTGGAGGATATCCTGATACTGGGATTCAGCCGCGAAGATGTACACGGGCGTGTCGTCGTAGATCTTCGTTGCCCTGATGTATCTCAGGAGCTGGGCTCCCGTCACGATCGGTAGATGGGCATCGAGCAGGATGCAGTGGGGCGGAGGCAGATCCTCTGCGGTTCCCCTGACCGATAGATAGTGGAGGGCTTTCTCTCCGGTCGCGAGGATCAGCAATTGGCTGGCGTACTTCCGTTCCCGAAGAGCCTCCTCCAACAAGGTCGCGTCGCCTGCGTTGTCCTCGACGTAGACGATCGTCGGGACGCGGGACTGGGTGGTGTCGGGCATGTCATCTCCGAAGGTCGGGCCGGGTTCTGAAAGCAGGCTCAGGGTGTGTTGTGTCGGAACTGGGCGGAGACGTTGGTCGCACGGATACGCCGCGACGTGGCGGGCCGCTTCGTGCTCACGGACGCTTCCGTGCGAAGTCTCGCGGTCGATCCGCTGGTCGGGCGCATGCCTCGTAGGCGCCGCGCCAGTTCGATGTAGCCGGCGAAGTGCGCCGGCTTGACCAGATACCCGTGGGCCCCGAGCCGCATGCATTCGTCGATCTCATAACTGGCGGCCGAAGAGCTGAACACCAGCCTGCGCGATCTGCGCCAGGGATGGAAATCGCGCAATTCTCGCAGCACGGTTTGGCCTTTGATGATGGGAAGATTGAGGTCGATGAGGATGAGGTCTGGAGCCTGTGATTCGGGAATATCACGCATCATCGTGTAGGCTTGGATGGCGTTCTCGGCGACCAGCAGATCCAACGGGATGTGGTTCTCGATGAATGCTTCCCTCAGCAACGTCACATCTCCGGGATTGTCGTCGATAACCAGCACGCGCAGCTCAGACATGGTGAGAGGCTACAGAAGCGCGCTACCGTACCGGCACGGCTTGCAAAGGACCTTGGACACCCGGTCGATGACAAGACCAGGTATTGGGGCCGATGGTGCAACTGCGCCTGTTACTTCTCGGCGGCTTCGTCTTCAATCGCCGTTCAAGCACCTGAAAGAGCCTGCGCGCAGGCTTGGATCTGCGGAATGCCGCAAGCTTCTGCCTTTTTCCTTATCCCGTCAGCACCCCGGTTTGAAAGGTGTGGGGAATCGGAGCCTGTCCACATGGTCACTCGCCGGAAGTTAGCCTTGCCGTCCCCGCTGCGCAAAGCCCCTACCGGCATCCTGCGCAAGGCCCTCACCGGCGTTCCAGGATTCGACGAGATCACCGGCGGCGGTCTGCCCAAGGGTCGATGCTCGCTGATCTGCGGTTCCGCCGGTACGGGGAAAACCCTGTTCGCGATGCACTTCCTCGCGTATGCGGCGAGGGAATTGAATGAACCGGTCGTCTATTTCACCTTCGAGGAGACCGCCGAGGAACTGGCGATGAATCTCGCGTCGATCGGCCACGACATCTCGTCGCTGGTCAGCAAGAAGAAGATGCTCGTTGAGCATGTCTATCTCGACCGCAGCGAGGTCATCGACGGAGGCGAATACGACCTGGATGGACTGTTCGTGCGGCTGGGCGCGGCGATCGACCAGATCGGCGCCAAGCGCCTGGTGCTGGATACCCTCGAGGTGCTGTTCGCCTCGCTGCCGAACGAGGCGATCCTGCGCGCCGAATTGCGCCGCCTCTTCCGTTGGCTGAAGGATCGCGGCATCACCACCTTGATCACCGCGGAGCGGGGCCAAGGAGCCCTGACCCGCTACGGTATCGAAGAGTACGTGTCCGATTGCGTGGTGCTGCTCGATCACCAGGTGCTGGATGAGATCACCACGCGCCGCCTGCGGGTCGTCAAATATCGCGGATCCTCGCACGCGACCAATGAGTTCCCATTCCTCATCGATGATCGCGGGTTCTCGGTGTTCCCGATCGGTATCGGGCTGGATCACGGAGCGTCTTCGGAGCGTCGATCCACTGGAATCGAGCGCCTCGATACGATATTCGGCGACAGGGGGTATTTCAAGGGCAGCAGCATCCTCATTTCCGGTACGGCCGGCACCGGCAAGAGCACCTTGTCCGCTTGGATGGCCTCGGCCGCCTGCCGACGCGGCGAACGGTGCCTGTACTTCGCCTTCGAGGAGTCCCGCGACCAGATCGTCCGCAACATGCGTTCGATCGGCAACGACATGGCTCCCTTCCTGCAGAACGGAACGCTCCGCATCCTGGCGTCGCGCTCTTCGCTCCATGGGCTGGAGATGCACCTGGTGACGATGGCCAACGCCATACGCGAATTCAAACCGGAGCTCGTCATCCTCGATCCGATCTCGAACTTCATCGCCGCGGGGACGACGACCGAGGTCAAGTCGATGCTGACCCGCCTGATCGATATGCTCAAGCACCAGGAGATCACCGGCATCTTCACCAGTCTCACCTTCGGCGGCAGCGCTCTCGAATTGACCGAGACCACCATATCCTCGTTGATGGACACCTGGATGATGGTGCGCACGTACGAGCACGACGGCGAGCGGAATCGCGGCTTGATGATCGTCAAGTCGCGCGGCATGCGCCACTCCAACCAGGTCCGGGAATTCATCATGAACGACAAGGGCATCGAACTCGTGGATGTGTACCTGGGCTCGTCGGGAGTGCTGATGGGTTCAGCCCGCGTGGATCGCGGCGCACGGGAGGGGCAGGATAAGCGCGGCCTGACCCAAGAATTCGAGAAGCGCCGTCGCGCCATCGAGCACAAGCGCCTGGCCACCGAAGCCCAGATCCGCGTCCTCCAGGCGAGCCTCGAGTCGGACAGTGCCGAGATGCTCCAGGCACAGAAGGCCAGCGATGAGCGGATGGCCGACGATGATTCGACACGGCAGCGCATCGCGGCCATGCGCACCGCCGATACGCTGCGCTCGGTGAGACGCAATCGGCGGCTCGCCCGGAAGGAGAGCCGATGAGCGCCAGGAAGGCCGTGCCCGCCAAGCGGAGGCCCCTCAAGAATACGCATAAGAAGCGGAAGAACTTGCAGTGGAACATGCTGCTCTACATCGCCGGACAGACTCCGAAGACGGTGCGGGCGTTGGCGAACCTGCGCAGGATCTGCGACGAGCATCTGGCGGGCCTGTACTCGATCGAGGTGATCGACCTCCTGGTGAAGCCGCGTTTGGCGAAGGGAGCCCAGATCCTGGCGGTTCCGACCCTCGTCAGGCACCTGCCGGCTCCCATGCGCAAGATCATCGGCGATATGTCGAACACCGAGGCCGTGCTGGTCGGGCTGGACCTGCGCAAGCGAGGGTAGGTCTCGCAGCGTGCGCGTGCGATCCCCAGCGCATGCCACCGCGTTGACTCAGTGGCTGCGCTGAGTGGCGCTGAATGAGAACGGTCGGTCCTGCGGGCGGCTCCCCCACGCGGACGGCGTGGTACCCATCACGAACGACAGCGTTCCGCCGCGGGTGAACAGGTCGTGCGGGATCCAGCAGCGATCGTACGGCAGACCATCCAGGTTCGCGGACTGGATGTATGGTGCATCGGCCCGTTGGCCTACGGCCTCGATCACGAGGGGGCGCTCGGCGCCGGGAATGCGTAGTTCGGCGCGAGGGAACAGCGGGCTGCCGAGCACGTAGCTGGGATGGCCGGGGCACAGTGGAAAGAAGCCCAGCGAACTCATGACGTACCAGGCCGACATCTCGCCATTGTCCTCGTCGCCGGGAAAACCGTCGGGACCGGGGCCATAGAGTTCGGCGCAGATGCGCCGCGCCCAGTACTGCAGCCTATCCGGCCGGCCGGCATGCGGATACAGGTACAGCACGTGGTGGACCGGTTGGTTCGAGTGCGCGTATTGTCCGAAGTCGGCGGCCGCCATCTCGGTCATCTCGTGGATCTCGTACGGGTAGGTGCCGATCTCGAAGCGCGGCGGCGTCGCGAGCATGAGATCGAGCCGCTCGACGAAGGTCTGGTCGCCGCCATGCGCCGCGATCAGGCCGGCGGCATCGTGCGGCACTGCCCACGACCACTGCCACGGGCCTCCCTCGACGTACTCCCCGCCCCAACGGAATTCGCTCCATGGCTTCGTCCAGGAGCCGTCGGCGTCGCGTCCGCGCATGAAGCCGGCCTCGGGATCCCAGCAATGCCGCCAGTTGCCCGAACGATCGCGCAGCATCGTGGCCGCATCGGTCGCGCCGACCAGCGCTGCGACCTGGGCCACGCAGAAATCTCCGTAGGCGAACTCCTGGGTCCGAGCGCAGGCGCCCTCGACCTGTTCCGCTGCGACCCAGCCCTTCTCGAGGTAATGCGCAAGCCCCTTGCGGCCCCAATGTCCCTCTGGATCACCGGGCACGGTGGCGTTCTTGATCAAGCCGGCGTAGGCCTCGTCGAGATCGAATCCGCCGATGCCCTTCACCGCGGCATCGGCGAACACCGCATCGGAGTGGGTGCCGATCATCACGTTGCGATACCCGGGGCTCGCCCACTTGGGGAACCAGCCGCCCTCGCGGTAAGCGTTCATCCAGCCAGCGAGGATGCCCCGCAGATGGTCGGGGTAGAGCACCGATAGCAGCGGATAGACCGTCCTGAAGGTGTCCCAGAAGCCGTTGTCGGTCACCATCTCGCCTGGGTGCACCTTGCCATCGTACGGACTGTAGTGCCGGAGCGCGCCCATCTCGTCCGGTTCATGCATCACGCGCGGGAAGAGCAGGCAGCGGTACAGGCAGGAATAGAAGGTGGCGCGCTGGCGCTCGTCGGCGCCGTCGAGGCGGACGCGGCCGAGCAGGCCATTCCATGCCGAGCGCGCCTCGGACTCGAGCTCGTCGATGCCACGGCCCGAGACTTCGCGCGCGAACGTGAGCGCAGCCTGCCGCGCATCGATGAACGATGTCGCGATGCGCAGGTGCACGGGTCGACTTACGCGCCCGAAGCGCAGGATCGCTCCTACCCGGCCTTCGGCGGTAGTGCCATTGCCAACCTGGTCGCCGCGTATCATCGAGGATGAGATCACCGGGGCATCGAATTCCGCGATCACGTGATGGGCGAAATTGTCCGGCACCCCGCCGCTGTTGGCTTTGACGACCAGCAGGACGCGCCCGGCTTCGCGCACGATCTCGACGCGGGCATGGTCCCCGGCAGGCAGGATCATCACCGCCGCTTCCGCGTCGGCTGGGAACGAGAAACGGAAGCACGCCCCGCGCATGGTGGGCACCACCTCGATCCCGATGTCATAGCGCATCAGGCGGGTGCGGAAGCGGTGCGGCCCGCACGTGGTGTCCGCGTGACGATGGTACGACGAACGCGCCTCGGGTCCCGGCGACGGATCGCCGGTGACCGGCATCACCGTGAATTGGCCGTAGTCTCCCATCCACGGCGAGGGCGAATGGGTGCAGCGGATGCCCTGCAGGCGCGGCGAGCGGTGATCATACATCCAGCGCGAATCGCTGGTCTGCGGCGACCAGAAGTTCATCCCCCACGGCATCGCGACAGCGGGGTAGGTGTTGCCGCGCGAGAGATCGAAATGCGAATCGGTGCCCTGGAACGGGTTCACCAGGTCGACGGGTTCGGTCATGGGTCTCTCGGTGCGGACGTCCGCGGATTAGGAAGGGCCACGGCTCTGGATGCTTGCCGCGAATGCATCCAGGACTGGACACAGCGGGCCGATCAGCGCGGAAAATATCAGACGGTTCCGACTCGGCCACCTGATTGGTCTGCCGTCCGATATCGTGCTCCGATCGCTGAGGCGACGATGGTGGTGTTCGCGCTCGATCGATCTCGTCGAAACCGAAGGATTGCCATCACGGGCGGCCGCGCCAGGAAGTACGCTACCCTGAACTCGACGCGGGAGCTGGAGCGTTGCGGGTGGCCGCTGCCACCGGTCGCCTGGCACGTTCCACCGTGAGCACGTGTTCCGGTGATCCTAGCGCCTCGACACGGAAGAGGCAGCTGTCGGTGTGCAGCGTCACCTTGCGGCCTGCCTTGCCGCCGATGCTGCGCTCAGCGATGGGAATACCGAGCCGCGCGAGCGCCAGCAGGGTCACCGCCGCATTGGAACTGCCGATCCCGGCATGGGGATCGCCCTCCGAACAGAGCGCGGCACCGCCGGCCACGAACGAGACCAGACGGGACGGATCTGCCCCCACCTGGGTCATGCCGCGGACCAGGCAATCGACCGCGACGTCTGCGTATTTGCCCGGCATCCCGGGTTCGGCCTGGCCGCGGGACTCGGGCAGCAGCACATGCGCCATGCCGCCAATGCCAGACGCACGATCGATGATGGCGACGCCGATGCAGCTGCCGAGCACGGCGAAGAGCACGTGCGGCCGCCGCGCGATATGCACCTGGCCGATCAGGATGTGGATCACGCGGCTCAGGGCCGCGCCGTTGGTCGCTGGTGGGTTGCTGCCGATCATGGGCTCGCCCATGTCGGGGATAAGGGCAGCGCGGCGAGCGGCCTACGCAGGCCGCATGCGCAGGGGATGGTGCGATCAGGCATCGAAACCCTTCTGGTAGATGCCGGGAGCGACGTAGGTGAATCCCGGGCAGCGCGAGCCGAGACTCTCGGCGCCGCCCAGCACCAGCCAGCCGCCCTCGGCGATGCGTCGACCGACCACATCGAGCGCCCGAGCCTTGCTCGGCTCATCGAAATAGATGAGGACGTTGCGCAGCATGACCAGGTCGTAGGCGGGACCGTGGCCGGTCTCGAGCAGGTTGGCCTGGCGGAAGCGGACCCGGCCGCGGACATCATCGACCAGGCGCCAGCGATCTTGGTCGAGCCGTTGGAAATATTTCGTGATGCACGCGGGCGAAGCCTTCTGCACGCCGTAGGCGCCGTAGGTGCCGGCCTGGGCCACCCGCAACACGGCGTCATTGATGTCGGTGGCGTCGATCACCGCTTCGCGCTCGGAAAGGCTTTCGCGCAGCAGGATCGCGAGCGAATACGGCTCCTCGCCCGTCGAGCAGGCGGCGCTCCACATCCGCGGGGTGCGTTGCGCGGCGCGCCAACGCGGGAAGACCTGCTCGACGATGTAGTCCCACTGCGGCTTGTGGCGGAAGAAGAAGGTCTCGTTGGTGGTCAGGGCGTTGAGGCACAGCTGCAGCTCCGCGGCCTCGTGCGGCTGCATGATCAGCGCATGGTACTGGCCGAAGTCGGCGACGGACCTCGCGCGTAGCCGTTTCGCCAGGCGTGTCTGCACGAGCAGGCGCTTGCTGTCGGCTATCCTGATGCCGGCCATCCGGTAGGCGAGCTCCTGGAACAGACGCAGGTGGAGGTCGGCGAGCACACGGGTTTCCGGGCAATCCATTCCGATGCATAACAAACCCCGTGCCAAGGCATTGCCACCCGTCCTGGCGGCGATGCAGCTGTTGTCCGACTCCGGGTGCTGCACAGGTCAGGCGGCCTGACCTTACGGTCAGGCGCTTTCGCCTCGCGAGCCCTGGAGCGGAAAACTCCGGTCGGAGCGCATTGGCACGGAATGTGATGATGGGGGAACGGAGACCCCATGCGCACGAACCAGGAAAATACCGGAACCGCCAGCTTCGCGAAGCGCGCGGCCTCGATGGTCCTCCAGGTGGTGACCTTCAGCCTGCAGGGGGAGCGCTACGCCGTTCCGATCGCGCAGGTCCAGGAGGTCATCCTCTGCCAGGACATCGCGAGATCCTTCGAGATGCCGGATGACATCGTCGGCATCTACAATCTCCGCGGCACCATCATCCCTATCATCGACCTCAGGCGGCGCCTGAACGTCGGCGGCACGCCGCCCGAGCAGCAGCAGATCCTCGTCTGTCGCCTCCTCACCGGCGTCGTCGGCTTCATCGTCGACGAGGTCCACCAGGTGATGAAGATACCCAGGTCCGACATCAAACAGCCACCGCAGACGATCACCACCAGGGCGCGCGAGCAGATCATCGGCATTGCCGCGATCGACGGTCGCCTGATGACCATCATCGACATCGCGGCGGGCGATCGTTCAGCCAACGAGACCGCTACCGATCACGTCGCCACCGCCACCGCCGCCACAACCTTCAACGCCACCAGCCATGACAAGGGACAGCCATGACCACCATCGGAACGAAAATGACGCTCGGATTCGGGAGCGTGACATTGCTCATGGCCTCGGCCATCGGCGCTGGCATCTGGGCCACCCACAGCGCGACATCCGGATTCGCAGGGCTGCTCGCCGACGAGAATCGCACCGCGCTGCTGGCGGTCGACGCCAAGGCGGCGCTGCTGCAGGAGCGCAGGTCGGAGAAGGATTTCCTCATGCGCAGTGACATGAAGTACGTCAAGCTGGTGGATGAAGCATTTTCCCGCCTGACCAGCGACATCGAGGCGGTGATCGAGATCTCCTCGGCGCGCCATCACGAGGACCTCGCGATTCTAGGCAAGCAACTCCTCGACCTCTCGAAGACCTACCGCAATGAATTCGCGGCGGTGGTCGCGGGTGCCCAGGAGCGCGGCCTGACCTCCGACTCGGGCCTGGCCGGCCGGCTCGATAGCGCCATGTCGAGTCTGACCGAGCATCTGCAGGACAACGCCATCGGATCCGTCTACGTCCAGTTCCTCCAGCTGCGGGCGCACGAAGGTGAGGGGGATCAGGCTGGAAACGCCTGGGCCCGCGCGTGGAGCGAGTGCTCCGCCGGAATCGATGCCTACGCCAAGCTGTCGGGTGAAGCCGCCGAGATGGCCAAGCGCCTGCGCGAGCAGCTCGCCGAGTACCGCCGCCATCACGACGCGAGCATCAAGGCAGCGGAATCCGGCGATGACGCCAAGGGGCGAGAGGCTCGCATCCAGCAGTTCGCTGCCTCCGCGCGGGCGATCGACCAGATCATCTCGACCGTCTACATTCCTGGAATCGAAGCCGCGGACGAGACCATGCTGCTGCGGCTGGCCGAGTACAGGCTAGCGCCGAACGAGGCGCATGCGAAGGCGGTGACGGAGATCGTCGACGGCGTGCGCCGCGTGATCGCGTCCTCGGCGCTGACCGACGAGGACAAGCGCACCCACGGCAAGGATTTTGAGGAATTCATCGGGGCTTTTACGAAGTTGGTGGCCGTGGACAGTTCGGAAAAGCAGCACATCGAGCTTCTGCGCGACGCCGCGCATGCCATGGAGCCGATCATGGACAAGCTCCACGACGACGCCAAGACCGCGCTGGAGCATGGAGCCGGCGACGTCACCGCCCATGCCGGATCCATCGCCTGGGTGGACATGATCTTCGGCCTGGTGGTGGTGGGCCTGGGCATCGCGGTCGCGGTGATCATCACGCGCATGATCGTCAATCCGGTGAGGGCCATGGCCGGCGCCATCGACCGGGTGTCGCGAGGCGATTTGACGGTACGCATAGAGTCCACCGGCGCCGACGAGATCGGCGGCATGGGCCGCTCGCTCAACGCCATGGTCGGAGATCTGCATCAGGTGGTGAAGGAGATCCGCGTCTCGGCCACCGCCACCGCCGCCTCGAGCGAGGAGCTCTCGGCATCGGCGCAGACCATCAGCCGTGGAGCGCAGCAGCAGGCGAGCAACGTCGAGGAGATCAGCTCCTCGCTGCAATCGCTCGTCGACACCGTCCGCGCCGTCGCCCAGAGCAGCGTGGGGGCCGACTCCATGGCCGCCAAAACCATGGAGCTGGCGGGACAGGGGACCTCCACCGTCGATCGCTCGATCGCGGGCATGAAGCAGATCCACGATTCATCGAAGCACATCAAGAAGATCATCAACGTCATTGGCGAGATCGCGAACCAGACCAACCTGCTCGCGCTGAACGCGGCGATCGAGGCCGCCAGCGCCGGCGAGCACGGACTCGGATTCGCCGTGGTCGCCGACGAGGTGCGGAAGCTCGCCGAGCGCAGCAGCCAGGCGGCGGCGGAGATCACCCAGCTCATCGAGGAGGAGGCCCAGCGCGTCGATGATGGGCAGCGATTCTCGTCCGAAGTGGGCAAGGCGCTCACCGACATCGTCTCGGGAATCCAATCGACCGCGACCAGCCTGCGTACCATCACCAAGTCGGCATCCGAGCAGACGGTCATGGCCGAGCAGGTATCCTCGGCGATGGAGGGAGTCTCCGCGGTCACCGAGGAGAACTCAGGCAGCGCCGAGGAGATGGCGGCCAGCGCCGAGGAGTTGTCGGCCCAGGCGCAGCGCCTGCAGATGCTGGTCGAGCGCTTCACCACCGAGGATCAGGACGGACCCGAGCCCGCGCGCCCGGCCGCGCGTGCACAGGTGGCCAGGAGCCACGCCACGGTGGCGAAACCCGCTCACAAGGCGATGGATGCCGACCAGGGCGGAACCATGACCGCGGCAGGCGCTCTCTACCATGCGTGAGCCGTGCCACGCTGAAAGATCCAGCGCTTCGCGCCTGCCCGTAGTCCAATGAAGAGGCTTGAATAACATGGCGGTCATCGCGCGAAAAATGCTGGTGGGCTTCGGAGCCGTCACTTCGCTGATGGCCGGCTGCATCGGCGCGGGGATCTGGACAGCCCGCAACTCCACCTCGGGATTCACCAACCTGCTCGGTGATGAAAACCGCATCGCGCTGCTGGCGCTCGACTCATCGGCCTGGCTGCAGGTGGAGCGGCGCTGCGAGGACGACTTCCTCGGCCATGCCGATCCCGCTGTCGCGCAGCAGGTTCGCAGCGCAGGGGTGCACTTGGCCGAGGACATCGTCGGCATGCGTGAGGTCGCGCATGCTCACGGGCATCGCGAATCCCTCGCCGCCATAGAGAAACTCGCCGCCATGGCCCAGGGCCATGCCGACGCCTTCGACGAACTCGCGGCCGCCTGCCAGGAACGCGGCCTGACCCTGGATCAGGGGATCCGGGCGCGCTTCCGCACCGCCGTAGACCGGCTCGCCGAGCGCGTCCAGGAGAATGCCGCCGGAGAACTCGGCCTCACTAACCTGCAGATCCTCGAGGCCCGCAGCGAGTATGCAGCAGATCCCAACCCCGAGCGGCTCGAACGGTGGAATCACGAACTCGACAAGCTCTCGCTGCTCGTCGGCATGTATGGCAAGGCGTCGCATCACGCCGCCGACACCGCGGCCAGATTGCGCGAACAGCTCGAGGACTATCGCCGCACCCGCGATGCCTGCATCGTGGGGGGCCAGGCTGTCGGTGGCGGACAAGCTCCCGCAGGGCGCGCCGCATGGGCGGCTCTCGATGCCGGGCCCGCGCGCGCGCTCAGCGCCTCGCTGGGCTCGATCTACGTGCCGGATCTCGAGGTGCAGTTCCAAGAGATGTGCCGCCACGAGAGCGAATACCGTCTCGATCACGCCGCCAATGCCGCGCGCGACCTGCGGGTCTCTGCCGAGGGCATCTCAGATTCCATCGACGCATCGGCGATCCCCGATGCCGACAAGCATACGCTCGCCGAAGCGCTGAAGGGATACCTCGACGGCTTCGCCGACCTGGTCGCGATCGATGCGACCATCGCCGCGCGCGGCGACACCCTGCAATCCGTGGCGAGAGCGATGCAGCCGATCATGGACGGACTCCACGAGACGGCCAAGCAGCAGCTCTCTGCCGGAGCTACCGCGGTCGGGGCGCGAGCCTCGTGGATCCTCCGCATCGACGGCGCGGTGGGTCTGTTGACGCTATCCCTGAGTCTGATCGTGGCGTCATCCATGACGCGCATGGTGGTGAAGCCGACGCGCGCGGTGGCATCGGCGATCGATCGCGTCGCCAATGGCGACCTCACCGTGCGGATCGATTCTGTGGGCGACGATGAGCTGGCGGACATGGGTCGTTCGCTCAACCACATGGTCGCCGACCTGAATGGCGTGGTGAAGGACATCGGCGCCTCGGCCACTTCGACCGCGGCCTCCAGTGAAGAACTGTCCGCATCGGCCCAAACCATCAGCCGCGGCGCCCAGCAGCAGGCGACCGATGTCGAAAGCATCAGCACCTCGCTGCGGTCGCTGGTGGACTCGGTGCGCGAGGTGGCGGTAGCGAGCGAGGGGGCCGATGGCATCGCCAGCCGCACGCTCGCATTCGCCAACCGCGGCGCGATCGCCGTCGAGCGCTCCCTCATCGGCATGAAGCAGATCCACGACTCATCCAACAACATTCGAAAGATCATCACCGTGATCGGATCGATCGCCAGCCAGACCAACCTGCTGGCCCTGAACGCTGCGATCGAAGCCGCCAGCGCCGGCGAGCACGGCCTCGGATTCGCCGTGGTCGCGGACGAGGTCCGCCGCCTCGCCGAACGGAGCTCCCAGGCTACCAGCGAGATATCCCGATTGATCGAGGAGGAGACGCGTCGCGTCGACGACGGCCAACGGCTCTCCGCCGAGGTCGCTGAAGCGCTGGCCGAGATGAGCTCGGGCATCCGCGCGACCGCCGACAGCCTGCGTGGCATCACCAAATCGACCGTCGATCAGTCGCTCATCGCCGATCGGGTATCCAAGGCCATGGCGGGCGTGGCGATGGTGACCGATGAGAATTCCGGAAGCGCAGAGGAGATGGCGGCCAGCGCCGAAGAGATGTCCGCGCAGGCCCAGCGGCTGCAGATGCTGATCGACAGGTTCGTGGTCGTGTCGGCGGACGGTACGGGCGGGGGCGCTCGCGACGCCGGCAAGGCGCATCGCTTGGAAGTCATCGCCGCGATCTAGGAAGCTCCGCGCTAGACGTAACCCGCGGTCTCGTCGCGCTACTCCGCGGGAACGGCGTCGGCCGCCGCCCGCGCGGACGATGCCGCGTTTCGTTATGCGTCGCTCATCCCGCATCCATCAGTCATCCTCGTCCAATCCCAGCGGCCTTCGTGCGCTTCGTGCTCTCCAGGTCATCCCCATGACATGGTGGTCAGCGTCGACAGCAGGATCGTGCGCGAATGCCGTGCTTATCGCTAATTCCCGTACGATTGAGCGGTCGCGGATTGGCACGCGCCGCGCAATACGAAACAGGTGTTTCCAGTCCCACCCAACAAGCCTCTCAAGGACATGATCATGACAACTTCCATCGGGCTCGTGCGCACATGCGCTCCGTGCCTTCTCGCAATCGCGGCATGCGGAGCCGATGCCCCCAAGGTGGATATTCACGGCTTCGTGAGCCAGGGCTATCTGAAGACCAGCAGCAACAATTACCTCGGCGATACTCAGAGCGGATCCTTCGCCTTCGACGAGGCCGCACTGAACTTCCAATCGCAGCTGACCCCAGATCTGAGGGTGGGTGTGCAGCTGTTCGCCCGCGATCTCGGCGGTATCGGCAACAACCGCGTCGGTATCGACTGGGGATACTTCGACTACCACTGGCGCGATGAGTTGGGCTTTCGCGTCGGACAGGTCAAGGTGGCACGCGGGCTCTACAACGAGTACTTCGATCTCGATCTCGCCAATCCCACCATCCTGTTGCCGCAATCGGTGTACGATCAGCGGCTGCGCGATTTCCTGGTCTCGGTCGAGGGCGCCTCGGTATACGGCACCTTCTCGCTCGGCCGTCTCGGCGCCCTCGAGTACGAAGGCTTCCTGGGCACCAAGACGCTCGAGCGCGACGGCTCGGTCGCGGAGTTCATGCGCAACGCCGTCTACACGTCGACCACCGACTTCCGCACCGATCACGTGACGCTCGGCCGCATGTACGGAGGGAGCGTCATCTGGGAGACGCCTCTTCACGGCTTGCGGCTCGATGCCAGCTACCTGCAGTTCGACCATCTGGTGGCGCACGGCGACCTGATCGGCTTCGCGCCCGTCCCGGTGGCAGCATCATTGTCGGTCGACCGCGGACGGAACATGGTGATGGGTGGCGAATATGCGCACGACCGTCTCCGCGTTGCCGGAGAGTTCACGCTGTGGGATCTCGACTACGACATCGCTGGATCGACAGGCACGACCCGCTGGGGTGGCTGGTATGGGCAGGTGGCCTACCAGGTGACGCAGCAGCTGCAGATCGCCGCAACCTATGGCGAATTCTACAACAATCGCACCGACCACCTCGCCAGGACATACGCCAATCCGAAGGACGGATTCCAGCACGACGCTAGCCTCAGCCTGCGTTACGACCCGCTCGACAACTGGACGATCAAGGCCGAGGGCCACTACATCACCGGCTACACGCAGATGTTCGCCCAGGACAATCCCGATGGTTTCACGAACGACACCATGCTGCTCGCCCTCAAAACCACCGTCAGCTTCTGATCGGGAACCCATGCTCCAACAATCGCTCTTCATGCTGCTGGTCGCCACCATGCCGTGCGTCGCGGCCGACGTGCAGGTCATCGCCAACAAGGACTGCACGACCACCACGGTCAGCAGCGACGATCTCGCGGACTTCTACCTCGGGAAGAAGACCAAGTGGCGCGACGGCACCAAGGCCGTGGTGCTGACCAACGCCAACTCCGACGAGACCGAGACTTTCCTGGTCCGCTATCTGGACAAGACCTCGGCTTCGTTTTCTGCAGCCTGGAAGCGCATCGTGTTCACTGGCAAGGGGTCGCCCCCGGCCGAGGCGAAGGACGACCAGGAGATGATCGACCTGGTAAAGAAGACACCTGGCGCCATCGGCTATGTCAGCGCCAGCATCGCCGTCGAGGGGGTGGTGGCCTTGAAAGTGACCAAGTAGCGATGCGGACCTGACGCCGGGCGGTTGCATCCCGGTTGCGAACGTCGGTCATCCTGGCTGGACACCAGGTTGGGCCGACGTCAGTCCCTATTGTTCCACCACCCGGGCCAGGAATACCGCGAACGTCGATCCCCTTCCGGGGTTGCTCTCCACGGCGATCCATCCGCCGGCATGTTCGACGATGGAGATCGCCGTCGCGAGACCGAGGCCCGTGCCATTGCCGGCGGCCTTGGTGGTGAAGAATGGCTCGAAGATGCGCGCCCGAGTGGCCTCGTCCATGCCCCGACCGTTGTCCGCGACGGCGACGCGCACGAAGCGGCCAGGCCTGCCGGCGCAGTCCGCGGACGCGGCCTCGCCCACCGCGATCTCGATGCGGCCTTCATCGATGAGCGCATCCCTCGCGTTCAAGGCCAGGTTCATCAGCACCTGCTGCAATTGGCCGCGGTCGATGTGCACGAGTCCCGCGGCGGGATCGCGGCTGACCTCCAGGCGCGCACGCTGGCCCAGCAGCGGCTGGAGCATCTGCGCGACCTCGACCACCACCTGTCCGGGATCGAGATCGCATGGCGCGGCCGTGGACGTGCGCCCGAAGGAGAGCAGCTGGCCGGTCAGCGTGGACGCGTGCTCAACGGCGCCAAGGACCATGCGCATCTGCGCTTGTTGCTCGGGCCGTTCTTTCAGGGCATGCTGCAACAGGGAGCCGTAACCTTTGATGACTGTCAGCACGTTGTTGAAGTCATGGGCGATGCCGCCGGCGAGCCGGCCCAACGCTTCGACCCGCGCTGCCTGGCGAAGCTGGCCTTCGAGCTCGAGATTCTCGGCGATCCCGCTCACCAATCGTTCGTTCACCTCGACCAGCTCGGCGGTACGCAGCTGTACGCGTCGATCGAGATCCAGGTTCACCGATTGCAGCTCGCGGGCTAGTCGCGCCGTGCTCGCGATCTCGAGTCCGAGGCGCGCCAGCACCAGCAGGATCATCGCCAGCAAGATGACATCGGGGACCAGAGACGGCTCACCGCGCACCGTGGCCGACCACACGGTGAGAACGCCGGCGCCGGCCATGCACAGCAGGTACACGCGATGCGAGGTGCGCTGGCCGTCGGACGTCGCCCTGGCGCAGGTCTGCTCGGGCATCCGCATGGTCATCACCCCAGACATGGCTTGGCGGATGGCGGCGAGTCCGACCAGGCAACCCGACGTGATCCACAGGATCCCGATCCATCCTGCGAAGCGGAAGGTACCGGATGCGACCTGGATGCCGTACGCGGTGTCGGCCACCACCAGGCATATGCCAGCCACCGCCAGGATCCTGCAAGCGGTCAGCAGCGCCGGTTCGTGCCTGGTGAAGAGCACGACCAAGATCGACCACAGCACCAGCAGATCGCAGAGCGGATAGATGGCGACGCTGGCGATCTTACCAACGCCGCCCGCTCCCGAGTCCGAGCCGCCCATCGCCGGGGCGATGAACCACTCCCACTGCAGCGAAAATGCGGCGAGCAGGACGATGGAGAATTCGCAGGCCAGCGGCAGTAATTCTCCGCGCCGGCGCTGCGCGCCGGGCAGTGAGAGGCAGCCGACCAGCAGCAGCGGATACATCGGGAGGAAGAAATAATCGGCGATCGATGCGCTGGGAAAATGGCCGTCGCGGATCAGGAACCAGGTCCACCAGCAGTCTCCGATCAGTCCGAGCACCAGGCCTACGCATATCGCGGACCAACCCAGCGAAAGGATCCGTCCGGGGGCCCGCAGGCGCCTCGCCGCCCATAAGGTGACTGCGGCGATCAGCGTCGAGCGCAGCAACGCGAGCACCGACGCGGCGACATCGAGTCCGACATCGCCCACCGGAGCGTCCCAGGACATCCACGAGATCAGCGCGCGAGCACTCACGAGCGCGCTCGCGATGACGCAGGCCATCACCCACAGTCGTGAATAGGAGGTGCCGGGGGACATGCGGTCGTGACCTTAGGCCGTTCTCCAGGAGGGTGAATCGAGGGTTCCGGCGTGGATAACCGCTCGTGCCGTAACTCCCGGCCAATCCCCTCGGGAATGCCGATCAGAGGCGGGCATCTCCCTGTCCTCGCGGCCCCGATCATCCGTCATGGATCGTTCGTCATTCTTCATCCGCCTTGGGCGCCGAGACCGTCGGCAAGAAGACCTGGATCTCGGACCTGGCCGCATCTTCCGGAGATAGGACTCGCCCCCGCCCTTGGCGGATCACGGCGATCGCACCCGCCAGGAGCACCGCGCCATCGTCATCGGGAGAGGCCGACAACGGTTGCATCAAGACCTGCCGCCGTGCCTCGCTCAGCGGTGGAACATCGCAAGCGAAGGTGATGCGCAGCCAGGCGTCTCCCTGATCGATGCCATCTCCGGTGTCGCGCGATGACACCTGGCCGCAATTCGCGGTCGAGACGAGGGTCCGGCCCACTCCGCGCGCAACGGCTTCGGCGACGATGGCGAGAGCTTCGCCGAGCGAGCCTTCATCGCCATCCACATGGCATGAGCTGGCGCGCGGATCCAGGGACATGGTGGGCGCCCTGGCGGGTTCAGCCGTCGCCTCGGAAAGCGCACGCAGCAACGCGTGCACGTCGAGCCCGCGTCGCGCGCCGCCTCGCGGATCGAGCGCCAGCGCTCCCAGGGATCGACTGAGCTCGATGGCCTGCTTGGTCGCGGCGACCAGGGCAGTCAACCGGGTCTGGAGTGCGGGATCGGCGGTACGCATCGCGAGCAGATGCGCAGAACCGAGCACCGTGCCGAGGACGTTGTTGAATTCGTGCGTGAACGAGCGCGTCAGGAATCCGACCGCCGCCATGCGGCGGAGACGGTCTGTGCGGCTCTGCGTCTTGTCCTCATTGGTCATGCTCACCTTCCAAATGGGGGCGGTGCCGTCGCCTGCATCATGGCTTCGCCCGTCCATGCAGCCAGCGGGAGAGCCAGTGCTCTCCGGAACGGGTCTTGGCATCGAGACGGCCCGAGGATGCGCGCGATCCCTCGGGAAGCGGGGTGCGCAATTTGCCGCTCGCTGTCATGGCCACCGACGTGCTGATCCGAGGGATGATGGCCGAGATCTCGTCGATGAAGGCCTCGGGGGTCTGCGGCCGGTTGGCCGGATCCTTCGCCAGCGAACGCATCACCAGTGCGTCGACCTCGGGCGCGATCCCGGGCACTCGCTTGGCCAGCGCCACGGGCTCGCGGGTGAGCACGTGCGAGACGGTCTCGTACGCCGATTCCCCGGCGAACGGCGGAACGCCCGCCAACAGCGCATACAGGGTGGCTCCGAGCGAATAGATGTCACTACGCACGTCGAGATTGGCGTTGCCGCGAGCCTGCTCGGGCGACATGAACGAGGGCGTGCCCTGTACGCTGCCGGCCTGGCTGAGCTGGTCATCCATCTCGACGCCCTTGGCGAGCCCGAGGTCGGCGAGGCGTGGACTGCCGTCGAGCTCGAGCAGGATGTTGGCCGGTTTGATATCGCGATGGATCATGCCTCCGTCGCTGATCGCTTGCAGGCCCATCAGACAGCGCGCGATGACCACCAGTGCATCCAGCTGAGGCATCGGGCCCTTGTCGCGCAGCACCTGCGCGAGATCGCCCCCGGGCACGAAACGCATCGCGATGAACAGGCTGCCTTCCTGCACGCCGGCATCGTAGACGGTGACGACATTGGGATGATCGATCTTCGCCGCGATCCTTGCCTCGCGCAGGAAGCGGGCCACGAAGCGTTCGTTCTGTGCCAGCTCGGGCCGCATCACCTTCATGGCGGCTTGCCGATCGAGGGTCGCGTGGTGGGCCTTGAAGACCACGCCCATGCCGCCTTCGCCGAGGCGTTCGAGCAGACGATACCCTGCCAACGCTTGCGGGATGCCGCGTGGATCCACGGTCGCCGGGCCGGGGATGAAGCCCTCCACGGTGATGTCCATGCTGCTCGACCTGGACTTCGGCCGCGGATCGGTGACGAGCAGACCCTCGCTGTTGACGAAGACCGCCATGTGTGTCCCCTAGGCAATCTCTGACAAAAAAATCTTCGAAAGTGGTTGAGGAATGCGTCTGCTCCGGATGGTGAGATAACCGATTCCGATGAGTGCCTCGGCGATGGAATATCGTTCGAGGCTGGCTGAAGATAATGTCGT
>JBBRLJ010000027.1:0-78516 GCA_038231435.1 Planctomycetota bacterium | reverse complement strand
TCACCCATGCCTCGGTCCCTTCGCCCACGGCGATCAGGCCCGGCGAGCGCAGGGGTCAAGGGGGCCGGCAGAGCTACACGACGACTCTCGTTCTCCGTTCGAATCAACCACCCGAGTCCGGGTTCCGCTTGACCAGCACACTGCCGGGGGACGAGAGTGGGCCTGACGTCGCTACAACCTGCAGCAGGACTGCGGTCGGTGCTCGCGTCCAGCGCAGGCGCGTCGGGCGGATCGTCCAGCCGCGGGCGTTCAGGGTTCTCGCTCGTCGAGTTGATGATCGCGGTGACCTGCATCGTCGCGCTCATCGGCATCCTGCTGCCGGCGGTGGGCATGGTGCGCACCAGCAGCAAGAAGCACACGGCCGCCGAGGTAATCAGCCAGCTGTCCGAGGCGATGGTCACCTACCGGCAGGACGATCCGCGTCACCGCTTTCCGATGGTCAATGGCGATGGCACCCTCAGCGTCTTGGCGATCCCCGGGCCAGGGCAGGGAGCGCTGGCCCAGCTGTCGGCGATCGGCCTGTATTTCGGCGCCGAGCAGCGGCGCGATGACGCGACCCGCCTGCTCGATCCGTGGAGCCGGCCGTACCAGTTCGACGTGGCGCGCCCGAGCGTGGCCTTGCCTGCCGGCGCGCTCAGCGATTGGAACTGGGACGCGACAGCCGCGCACGAACGCGAATGGGGCTTGAGGCCCGATCCGGTCACCACCGTCGTGGCCGCCGGTCCGCTCCTGCATCCGTACATCTGGAGCCTGGGGACCGCAGGGGATCGGACCAATGCGACGACGTGGATCTATCCCAAGGACAAAAGATGATTCCGATGGCGCAACCCCGCACCAATGCGTTCACCATCATCGAGATGCTGATCGTCATCCTCATCCTCATGCTGCTCGTGGGCATGCTCATGCCGATGCTCAACATCACCAAGCGTTCGGCCGCGATCACCAACACCAAGGGCCTGCTCAAGCGCGTGAGCACCGCCCTCGATGCCTTCCGCGCCGACGTCGGCGCGTACCCTTACCAGGATCACTCCAGCGGCAGCTTCCCCGAGGCGAACCGCCTCGGCTTCCATCTCACCCGCGCCATGACGGCGTCAGAGCTGACCGATCTGCGCGCCGACGCCGCTATGGCGTCCGGTCGCTACGATGCATCGTCGTCCTTCGGTACCATGGTCCTCAACCGCACCCACATCGATATGCTCGACTCGGATGCCTGCGAGCACCTGCAGTCCGAGATCGCGGCCCACATCAACCGTCTGGCCTCGACCCGTGCGCGGGTGGCGATCTTCGCCGGAGTGCTCGAGATCAAGGGCATCAAGGCGTTCGGAGGCTACGACCAGTCCGCGAGCCGGCTGGTGCCGTCGCCCGCGGAAAGCTCCGCCACGCCGGGATTCGCCAGCGACTACCTCACCGGGGACATCTCCAAGAGCGAGATCTCCGGCAATCAGATCGTCGATCGCTGGGGCAAGCCCCTCATCTACGTCAGTCCGGTCGTCCCCGGTGTCCACGGATACGTCACGCCGGGATTCCTGAGCTGGCAGACCAACGATCCGCGCCAGTGGGTGACGACCCAGTCGGCGCCGATCAACGAATCGGCCTACGGACTGCAGGTGCAGGGACGCGCCGTCACCACCAGCCTGGCCAGCGACATCAGGACCACCGCCTCCGCGGCGTGGCGCAATTCGCCCGAGCTGTGGAGCTCTGGGCCAGATCGCAAGGCTCAGTCGCAGCGCGATGATCTCGTCAACCGCGACAACATCTCGGCTGAGCGGTACACCCGAGATCTCAAATGAGGGAACCGAGGAGCTTGAGGGCGGGCTTCTCGCTGGTCGAGCTCCTCGTCGTTATCGCCATAGCGCTGGCATTCATGGGGTTGTTCGCCCTGGGGACGACCACGCAGCAGCGCGGCGCCGACGTGCGCGCGGCCGCCGAGGAACTGGCCGCGGTGCTCAGGGAGACGCACCACCGCGCGCTCAAGGAACACACGACCTTCGGCGTGGCCTTCAACATCCAGAACGCCCCAGGCAGCAGCGGCAAGGTGCTGAACAATCGCAGCGGCGGGCACTACTATCGCGTGATCGGACCTTCGCACCGGACCAGGGCTCCGTACCTGGGCAGCGCCGAGAACATCCCCCTGGCGCACGGCCAGCTGCTGGTCAACGGCGACCACGTCACCTGCCATGGCATGTATGCGAATTTCCCGGATTTCGTCGACGACGTCGCGCGCTCGTGGATCTCAGAGCCGCATGTCCTCATGCCTGGCCGCGTGCGCTTCCTGGCGTTGAGCGACACCGAGGAAGGCCCGCGTCGCGAGCCATGGAACACCTATTACTGGGCCAACTCCAACACCACCTACCCCAGGCCGTGGTTCGGCTATTTCGATCCCGCGACCAAGCGCCTGTGGCCGTGGGGCGGCTACGATACGGCCGTCCCCAAGAGTGGATTCTATTACGAAGGATCGGACGGTCCGATCACAGGCTGCCTGAATCCATCGAGCCGCACCGTCAATCACGATTGGGACGCGATGGATTTTCCCAAGGCGACGCCTTGGACCGGAGCCAACATCATCGCCGACAAGGACATCAATGGCGACGGCGACATGACCGACGAATACGAGAAGGAGGTCAACTGGCCGATCTGGGAGCAAGGCCAGCCGCGGCCGGTGGTCAACGCCGACTGGCTCGATGCCTGCATCTCATTCCGCCCGAATGGGGAGGTCGAATACCTCGAATGGAACCGCGCCCGGCGCGCGTACCTGGCGACGGTGCCGCCGACGAGCAACACGGCCTACTACTACAACGAGTTCTCCGGCATACCCGATCGGGCGAAGTCGACAGGTGCCGTGGACGTGGTGGGCGGGAACCGCGGCTGCTTCACCGACCCGTATCCCGGCGCGGGGACCTCTGAAGTCGCGCACTTCGACAAGCACACCGGCGGCTACCGCATCACACTCGGGCCGGACTCGCCGTTCGACCAGGACACGTTCATTAGCGAGGAGGAAGCCGCCGATTCGATCTCTCCGGCATGGCGCGTGGAGATATCGACCTTCGGCGTGGTGACGGTGTACGCGGTGCAGAAGCGCAAAGGTTACCTCAAGAGCCTTCCGCCTAGTCCGAATCCAGGCGGATATTGGCCAGAGAATCCCGCGGTGTGGCTGGACACGAGCCCGGACTGGCAGAACCCCGTGAACAACCACTGCCATTTCGGCTATCTGAACCTCTGCCCGAGCTCAGGTTGGGGTTGGGCAAACACTCCCACGCCGGGCACGCCGACCGGCCAGCCGATCGTCGACATCCTCGACCCGAAGATGATGAGCCAGCGGGTGTGGTGGAAGGAACCGTGAACGGCTCCTCGAAGCGCGGACGGGATGGCGCACCTGATCGCGGACAGGCGACGGACGGCTTCACGCTCGTCGAAGTGCTGGCGGTGCTGCTGGTGCTCACCCTGGGCATCGGAGCGGTGATCGGCGTGCTTGGCATGGCCAACCGCTACACCGGCAAGACCATCTCGCGCTACACCGGTATGGGCACGGCGACGGGGCTGCTCTACGATCATGCGCCACTGGGATGCACCGCGGACGTCGGCGACGCCGACAACGATGGCTGGAGCCAGAGCGGCACGCCGTTCAGCTGGACGGGCAGCTACGTGATGACGACGCAGGGCTACCTCAATGGTTTCTGGTGCAGGCGCACCGAGACCTCCAATACCTCCGACATCATCGTTGCCGATCGGCGCTGGGCGTGGGTGGAGGTCGACGTGTACTGGGGCACCGGCGGAGCGCACGTCACGCGCTTGCAGGAGCGCATCGTGCGCGCGCGCGCGCCATGAGCGACCGCGCCCGCATCCGCGGCTTCACCATCATCGAGCTGCTCGTTTCGACCACGATCTCGGTGACGCTCCTCGCCCTGTTCGCCGGCGTGGTCACGCACATCGCGCGCACCTTGTCGCTCACCACTGTCCTGATCGGCATGCACGATACCGCGGCGACCTTCGAGCGCACCGTGGGAGACAAATTCCAGGCCACCCATCCGTGCGTCGCGTGGCATTGCCAGGCCGGCCCTGGAGCCGACGGCGCCTGGGGTACCGGCGACGAGAGCGTGGAGCTGACCTGGTGGACTTCGTTGCCGGATCTGAACGATCGGGGTCCGTATGCCAACAACGGCAACGCTGACTTCAGCGAGCAGGACTGGTTCAAGCTGACCTGGAACGGGCCGAAGACGCCGGGCACCGGCTCGCAGCTGCTGCTCGCGCGCACCAGCGGTGGGCGGACCTCGTGGTGGTGGGGTAATATCACCGATCCGATCGCGAATCCCATCGTCTACTATCTCGATTTCGTGCAGCAGCCGCGCCGCGACCGGAGGCGGGACATGAATGACAACGATTACCGCACCATCGAAGGCATGACGGCCGCCTACTGGACGCGAAGCCGGAACGTGGCGACCTGGCGCGGCGATGCCGACGATCTCACAGCCAACAGCCGGCGCTTGATCCCGTCACGGTACGGGATCGAAGATTTCTCGCTCTCGTGGGTCGACTGTTCGGGATGGGAGACCCGCTTCGATCCCACGCTCGGGCTGTGCCGCCGCGACCCCACGGGCGTCGCCTCCGCCTGGCTCGGCACACCGTGGAGCTCGCAGACGCAGGTGGATCTCGACGGGCTGTTCGTGGATGCCCGGGCGTACGCGCTCGCCGCCGCCTACGGCGATCCGGCGGATCCCCGCGATGTCTCGGGCGAACGTCCAGCGCTGCTGCGCATCGCCTTCACGATGCGCCAGAAGCCGACGGGGATCCTGATGTCGCGCGCACAGGACGTGAAGCAACGCTTTTCGTTCAGCTTTCCGCTCATCCCGGGGGTCCCTCCGCCGCACTCCGTCTGGAAGCTGGGAACGCCATGAGGTGCACTTCGATGTTCGGCCGCGCTTCCTCCACGACCGCGAGCAGGCCCACGGCTTCTGGCACCACGTTGGTGGTCGCCATCGGCCTGACGGCGATCTGCGTCTCCCTCGCCTTTGCCTGCCTGTACGTCGGACGCTCGGCCGTCGACACCGCGACCGAGGGGACGCTGCAGCGATTCGCGCGCACCAGCGCCCGCGCCGGCTCCGCCCATGCCATGGCGGTGCTGCTCGATTCCTATGCGCGCTCGCCGCGCGTGCCGTCGCATTACCGGTTTCCGAACCAGGTCGGGAACGACCTCACCAGCTCGTGGAATACGGGCTTCCGCGCCATCGACAGCTACAAGGCCGGATGGGATACGGCCATCAATTCGGACAACGAGGCGAAGGGCAGACTGGGCACGCCGTACGACTCGAACGGCAACGACGTGAACGCTGACATGACGCTGCTCGAGGTCTACTCGCAGACGGATCGGGGCGGGATCACCGACGGACAGATGCGCACATCCACCCTTGGCCGGTGGATCGAGCCAGGGTGCTACGATTCCGACTTGGTTGGCAAACCGGTCAGCTTCCATCTCACCCATCCGCAGCCCGCCAATGCGGCCTCCCCCGATCCGGCGATCCGCGCTGGCGAGAATTGGACCCCGGACGTGAACAGGCCGCTGTACTACGACTCGGATTTCCAGCCGCTCGGCGTGGGCGCTACTGGCGCGGCCCTTGATGCTGCGCGCGCTGCGGCGCGCTACCGGCTGCGCTACGCGGTCGCGATCGAGGATCTCTCGGGCCACCTGTTCATCAACTTCCCGGGCACCTACTCCAAGCCGGTCAACAATCCTGCGACCGGAGGGACGGTCACCGCGGCGGACGACAACGGTGCGCGGGAGATCGACAAGGCCCTGGTCGACGAGTGGATCGATCCGTTCAGCTCCCTGGTCATGAGCACCCAGGCTGGTGCGTACGAATGGACGCTCGGATACATGGCGCGCGGCATGGGGGCGCAGCAGTACGGGCAAGGCGAGAACCCGATCGGCGGAGGCGTCGGAATCACCAAGTTCGTCGCCGGACGGCCGGTGGTCTTGAACGACTACGACCAATCCCTGTCGTCCATTCCCGCAGGCGAACCCGATGGCTTCTACGATACCGATGCTCCGCCGTGGTTCTCTCAGCCCGCCTCCGCGTATCTGCATTGCTACGTTGGCGGGCGCGGTCCCACGCTCAGCTACGAAGTCATAGGAGCCGCAGCCGGCCAGCAGCGCCGGTCGAACGCATTCGCGTGCTATACCTACTCTCCGTACGGTCGCGGCACCAAGAAGGTCGCCGCGCCGACGACGTGGGACGAAGGTTACACCTCATGTCCGTGGCGGATCAACATACCGACGATGACGCCGCAGGTTCTGCTGCAGATGGTGTACGCGCATCTCCCCGTCGAACCGAGGAGCTATCTCTACCAGCACAAGACCATCTCGGATTACGTAGGCGACTTCGCCGATGGCTCGCCGAATTTCGCCTTCAACTCGGTCGTCGATCCGGATCTCCCAGGTTGGACGGTAGTGCACGCGGGCAGCAAGCTGCGCAACGTTCTCCCCGTTGCGACCAGTCCGTTCGCATGGCATGTGCCGAATCCGTACCCGGGCATGGATCCGTCAACTCCCGGACCCGATTGGAACCCGGATCTCGGCAAGGACATCCACATCTCGAACGAGTTCGTGAAGAGCTCGCCGTTGTTCGGCGACGGGATGCTGATGTTCCTCGTCGGCCCATGGCACCTGATCGAGAAAGCGGATCGGTTCCCCGGCGGCCAGATGATCGACCATTCGCCTGGAGCGGCGAACTTCTACAGCATCACGCCCGGAAATGCCTACCTGTATCCCAATTCCTACTGGCAGGACGTCAACGTGGCGATGATCCACACCTTGATGTCCTCGATGCTGGCGTGGCACGGCGAGACCGGGGCCAGCTGGGGCGGAGCCCCGACGCTGGGCGCGGTGACCTGGCCTATCGGTCATCGCTTGACCACCCAGCCACCTCCCTGCCTCAATCCACCCGGCGGTCCGGCGCCGGCGGTGGCGATGCCGGTCATCGACGCGGACGCCAACGGGGATGGCGTCAACGAATCGCCATCGCAGCTGGACAGCGTCGAGAAGGTCGATCGCCTGTTCATCACCAACATGGGCGAATACTGGGGCGACTTCGCGACCGGCACGCGCCCGATGGTTCCGTCGACCGGGGTCTACTGCGACACCGATTCTAGTCATCCGAACTACGATCAGCCCATGCTGTGGTGGCCGCAGCGGATGATCCGCAAGCTCTACGCACCACCGGCAACCTCGTTGGACCGGAATATCAAGATGATGTCGGCGGCGCCGACGCCGCTGAGCGGCGCCAACATGCGCGAGATGGAACTCGTGCTCAACGACACGCGCATGAGCTTTTTCGGCGCCAGCCCCCAGTACCCGAATTTCCAGGGCATCGACTTTGACGACGATGGCATCGTGTGGTGCAGCGCGTATCCCAACGGCAACGTTCCGGCGGATCCGACGAGCGGGAAGGGTCGCGTGATCGACCCGGCCCTGGGCGACAAGCGCTGGAGTCTGAGCGGCTACTTCGTGTTCCAGCAGAGCCACTTCTTCCGCGCCTTCGTGCGCGGCGAGGTCTTCGACGAATACAAGCAACGCCCGGTGGCGCAGGCGGATCTCGAGTCGGTGTTCGCCATCGATCCGGATGGATCGCTCTACGACGTGATGGGCGCGCCAAAACCGGCGTGGAACGCGAATCCGGCGCAGTGCACTGGCCTCGGGGACAGCCAAGTCCTGTTCCAACGCTGGCACCACCTGATCAACAAGAGTACACTCACCGAAGTGACGCCGCTCATCACCAAGTAGGCTGCCCACGCCCGGAAGCCGCCCGTAGTCACGGCTCAGCGCCGCTCAGCGTCCCACTCGCAAGGAACCACCATGCTTATCCGTCCCGCCTGGATCGCGCCGCTCTGCTTGGCCTGGGGGTGCGTCACAAGCGTGTGGGCCGCTGACGCGGTGGTCGCAGACGATCCGCTGCCACGGGTTACCGGGACCTGCCTGGTCGCGCCCGACGTGCTCGCCATCACCATCGAGGCGGGCACGATCGTGCTCGGCGCGGTCGTGGATTACGTGCCCCAGGCGGGCGACCAGATCACCCAGGCCAACGAGGTCTCCACGCTGATGCGCGCGGGCGCGGCCTGCGGCGAGGTGGTGGGCGACGGCGACAAGCGCCAGGTGATCACTCCATCGCACACGTTCGGAGACGCCTTTCGCACCGCGCCGGCTGACGACGCGGCCAGCTACGCCATACATTCCAGCGACGACCCGGCGTACGCCGCGGGCCCGCATCCGCTCGCGGTGCATCGCAAGAGCAAGCCCACCGACTACGACTGGATGCAACCACCGGCGCGTCACGTGCTCTTCCTGAGCCTGCCGTCACCGCTGGTCGAGGGCGCGCACTACCGCGTCGTTTGCACCGGACTGAACGTACGGACACCGGAGCTGACCTTCGCCAACGCCACGCGAACCACGCGTTCGCTGGCGGTGCACACCACCCAGATCGGCTACCGCGTCGACGATCCCGTCAAGCGCGGCTACCTGTCGATCTGGCTGGGGCCCGCGTCGGGCTCCGACCAGGGCGGCGCCTACAGCTATCCCGCGGGCCTGAAATTCCGTCTGCTCGACGACGCCAGTGGCGCCGAAGTGTTCACCGGGCAGGTCGAGATGGCCAAGCGTGCCGTCGACGTGGAACTGATGCTGAAGGAGGTGAACTTCAACGGCACCGATGTGCTGCGCATGGATTTCTCGGCGTTCACCAAGCCCGGGCGCTACCGGCTGTATGTCGATGGCATCGGCTGCGGTTATCCCTTCGCCATCGACGACGGCACCGACACCTGGAAACGCGCGTTCACGGTGCAGATGCGCGGCTTCTTGCACCAGCGCAGCGGCATCGCCCTCGGTCCGCCGTTCACTACCTTCGTCAAGCCGCGCGATCATCATCCCGATGACGGGGTCGTGGTGTTGCGATCCGCCTACTCCCAGAGCATCTGGGAGGGTTCCGGCGAGGCCGACGTCCAGAAGGGATTGAAGGAGCTTGCCACCACCGAGAAGGTGACCAATGCCTGGGGCGGCTGGATGGACGCCGGGGATTGGAATCCACGCCGCGTCACGCACATGCGTGCCACGCTCGCGCAGCTGGAAGTCGCGGACCTGTGCCCCGAGTTCGTTGCCAAGTTGAAGCTGAACATCCCGCGCGACTACCCCGTCCCCGATCTCTTCAACGAGGCGCTGTTCGAGATCGACTGCTTCCGTCGCATGCAGACTCCGGATGGCGGCATCGGCTACGGTCTCGAGACGATCGGAGACGGTGGCATGGGCCAGGTCAGCTGGCACAGCAAGGTGCTGCCAGTGTACATGGCCGCGCCGGACGCGGGCAATTCGTGGCTCTACGCATCGGTTGCCGCGCGCGCGGGTCGCTTGCTCAAGCCTTACGATGCCGCCGTGGCGAAGGTCTACGCCGATTCCGCCGCGAAGGCCATGTCCTTTGCCGAGAGCGAACTGTCGCGACAGATGAAGGAGAAGGGCAAGACCATGGCCGATCTGGTGTGGACGCTGCGCGACGCGCGCAACCTCGCGGCCATCGAGATGCTTCGCCTCACGCGGGACAAGCACTGGCACGACGTGTTCATGGAGAACACCATCCTGAACCAGGACGCGCCGAACCTGTTCCAATGGACCAAGGCGGCGCAGAGCGACGCCGCCTTCGCCTATGCCCTGGCCGACGAGACGCTCACCGACCCGGAGGTGCGCAAGCACGCGGTCCAAGGGCTCGAGATGTTAGCCAGGAAGGCCATGGCCTATGCCGACGGCAATGCGTTCGACATCCACTGCAGCGACAAATACCGTCCGATGTTCATGGGCTTCTATTCGACACCGTGGGATGGCCACACGGTCTTGCGTGCCTACCACCTCACCCACAACCCCGCGTACCTGGCGGCCGGCGTGCGCGCCTGCCAGTTCAGCTCGGGCGCCAACCCCGACAACCTGGTGTGCACCACCGGTCTCGGCCCAAACTCGATCCGTCATCCATTGAAGCTGGATTCGCGCACCAGCGGCCAGCCCGCGCCCGAGGGCATCACGCCGTACGGCATCGTGGACCATGCGAACTTCCCGGTCACCGGCATCGACTGGATCGTGCCGCGCCTCGACCTGGTGATGTGGCCGCATTATCAGAAGTGGCCGGTCACCGAGTCCTACACCGACACCTACTGCTTCATCATGCTGAACGAATTCACCGTGGACATCTGGGACGAGAGCACCTGGACCTGGGGATACCTGGCTGGGCGGCCCGGGCTCGCCACCGCGAAGCCCGCGGCTCCAGCGCGCTCGGATGTGAATGGGAAGTCGAAGGAGGGTAAGGCGAAGTGAGGGCGTTGTCAGTGCTCAACGAGGGAAGGGGAGCTCAACGGTGGCAAGACATGCATGCAAGAAGGCTAGAAGACGAGAGGACAGCGGAAGTCACGTGGGTCGTGGAAGTTCTCCTGAGGCAGCGCCCCGCTCGATCCCGAGCGGCGTAAGCCGCGAGCGCGCGCCGAGCTCCGGAGTGCGTGACCAGAGGAGCGACAAAAGGCGCGGGGGCCAACATGTCGACGAGCCAGAAGCTGATGTGCGGCCACGCGCGCCTGCGCCAGTATCCGGCCGGGTCGTACGGAGGTGGTCTGATCGACATGGGATATGCGTGGCCAGGGCCAGCCGTATGTGGATGCGTAGGGTATACTTGAGGACCGCATGCCAGTGAACCAGGACAGTGCATCTAGCCAGGAGGGCCACGGATCCACGCCGCTCTTGCCGCGAGCCGGATTGAGCGGCCGGTTTCCCGAGGCCGGCATGGCCGCCGAGCGACGCTTCCTCGTGGAGCATCTGCTAGGCATCGGCTCGAGCGGCGAGGTGTTCTCGGTCGCCGACGGCGAACTCGAGCGTCGCGTCGCGGTGAAGATCCTCAATGCCGAAGCCAGCCGCGATCCCCAGGCCTTGCGAAATTTCCTGCACGAAGCCCGCCTCACGGCCTCGATCCAGCATCCGAACGTGCTCCCAGTGTACGATGTCGATGTGACCGAGGATGGGCGGCCCTATTTCAGCATGGGCCACGTGCACGGACGGACGCTCGCCTCGGCATTGGGAGACCCGGCCCATCCCCTCGGCAGCCACGGCGCCGCGCGCATCAACCTCATCGTCACTATCTTCATCGATGTCTGCAACGCCGTGGCGTTCGCGCATCACCGCGAGATCGTGCATCAGGACATCAAGCCGGAGAACATCCTCATCGGAGAATTCGGCGAGGTGCTGGTGCTCGATTGGGGCTGCGCATTCCGCGGCCAGATGGTGGCCGATGGCACCTACGGGACGCCGCTCTACATGAGCCCCGAGCAGGCGCGGCGGGAAGTGGTGGACGCGCGCAGCGACATCTTCTGCATCGGCGCCTCGCTGTTCCACGCGCTGACCTTGCGTTACCCGACCTGGAACGACGATCCCGAGACCTTCGTCGCCAAGCGGTGCCGCGGCGAGATGGATCCGCTCACCCCGGCCGACCGCGACGCCGCGCCCGAGCCGCTGATCGCCATCGCCATGAAGGCGATGGCCCCGAACGCCGCTGACAGGTATCCGGACCTGCCTGGAATGATCCGCGATCTCGAGTCGTACCAGGCCGGATTATCGGTCAGCGCCCATCGCGACAGCACGATGGTGGCCGCCCGGCGCTGGTACCGGCGTCACGTCGCCGCGTTCTGGTTCGGAACCGTAGCGTTGGCGATGCTCACCGCGCTGGTGGTCGTGGTCCTGGTCGAGGATGCTAAACGACGCAGCGCCTGGCGGTTGGTCTACTCGTCATCGGGGAAGGACGCGGTGGAGATGTCGAAGGCCTGGGTCGGCCAGACCATGCCGTGGGCATCGGTGAAGCCCGGCCCGGCGCCGCTCGACGACACGACGTTCTTCGCGTACGGCCAGGAAGGCACCGTGATCCGCTCGACCCCGGCGGCGTTCACCGACCTGTCCTTCTCGCATCCATTCCAAGGCGGCGCGCGTGTCGAGTGGGATGCCACGCTGCTCAATCGACGGATGGACCTCAATTGCTTCATCAGCGCCGGCAACCGCCTCGATGGGTATACTTTCCACGTTGGCGGATTCGGCGATCCGACCTCGGTCACCTTGACGCGGGCGAGCGAGGGGGCCTACCAGCGCGCGAAGCTCCCGGCGCCGCTGCGCATCGGCGTCCGTTACCATTTCGTCATGGAGCGCGAAGAGCATCATGTCTCGCTGAGCATCGATGGAGCCTCGCTGATCGACGCTTACGACCGCGATACCATCGACGCCCCCATCGGGACCGGATTCGGCTTTGACACGTGCTCGGGTGGCGAGGTTGCCATCTCGTCGATCCGGATCTCATCGCGGCCGGTACCTCAGCTGGTGCCGGCGAGTGCGATCGCCGATCGCTTGTTCCGCATGCGGCTCTACGTGGACGCCCGGACCCAGTACGCCGAGATCCATGACACCTACCGTGGTTCCACAATGGCTTCCGACGCGCTGTTTCGCATGGCCTTGTGCGACCTGCGTGGCGGGAACGAGGCCGCCGGGATCGCCGGAATGGAACGTTTCGAGCGGGATTATCCGTCCCATTACCTGGTTCCCCAGTCCTGGTACGAGCGCGCGCGCGTCTTGCGGCTGCACGGCGACGTCGCTTCCGCCGAAGCGATCGAGGCGAGCATCAAGGAACGCCGCGGCCATCCGGCGCTCAGGCGGATGTTCTTCGATGCGACCGAGCGTTACGCAGTCGATCTCGCGCCGCAGCCGATCCTGAAGGTCGGGGACGCCCCGTACCCTGTCGATATCGTTCCCCGTCTGATCTCTCATTATGATGCGCTCAAGGAGCTGAGCGGACTGTCCGGAGCTCCGATGGACAACGTCAGCGTGAACTACGGGCGGTTGCTCACGTACCTCGGCGCGAACGACGTTGTCCTGGAGCGCATCGAGAACGATTACGCATGCGCGGACGCGCTGAACGCCCAAGGCCGATACGACGAGGTGCTGCGGCTCTATCCGCATCTGGTCGGAGCCCGTTCCGTCGCGCTGATGGATAGCGGCAGGGCCGAGGAGCTCTGCAAGGATCCCGACATGGACGGATACGCCCTCTGCCAGACCTTGTACGAGTTGGGCAGGATCGACGACGCACCGGAACATCTGCGGCACTTCTTCGAATGGCAGCTGCGCGCCGGGCGTTGGGAGGAGATCCTGGCGTCACCGCCCGATGATCCCCAGGCCGTCGATCGCGCGCTGCTCAAGCTCGGACGCCCAGCCGAGATCCTCGCGCATCCCGCCACCGAGAGGATGACCTGCGAAGCCTTGGTGGCGCTGGGTCGCTACGAAGAGCTCCTCGACCACCCTAGCGAGTACTACTATCCATGGATCACCGCCCTGCACCGCTACGCCGACGGACATAAAGCCGAGGCCAGAGCGCTCATCAAGGTGCTGATCGACCAGCGCGTCTCCGACCACGACGACTGGGTGTTCTTCGCGCGTTGGATCCTCCCGTCCTTCCTCGATGCCTTGGATGGCGTGCCCGGCATCCGTGAGCGGTTGAAGGAGATCGCCACGGAGCAGCGCCTCACCTGCGGCCAGCGCCCCGCGTATTACGCGCTCTTCCTCGCCGGCGCGATGAATGACGAAGCGTTCCAGGCCCAGCCGTTCAAGCGGCGCATGCGCGCGAACCTGCTGCTGGTCCAGGCGATGCGGGCGGAGATGGACGGCGACCGCGCGGCCGCCCATGTCCATTATCGCGAGATCGTCGCGCTGCCGCCGCATCTGCACGACGACGAAGGCGTTCCCAGCGAGTTCATCGCCTGGCGCTTGCGCGAAACGGCCCCCTGAGCACCGGCAACGCCGGCACCGGGTGTGGATTTTACGACGCTGCTGTCGCCGTCAGCCGGCGCGATAGATGGTGGGATTCAGGGCCTCGTCTGGCAGCGAGCCGCCGGGGAGCCCGCCGAGGTTGTAGCCGATCATCGCCCGGGCGAGCGGATCCTGCGAATCGAGCAGGCGCGCCTCGGCATCGACGTAGATGATCGAGAACGCCTCGCGCAGGCGTCCAGACGTATTGGGCGGTACGCGGTGCACCGTCCACTTGCTGTGCACGCAGGCGTCACCGGCCGACATGTCGCCGCACGACCATACCGGCCACTGGTGCTCGGCGATCAGGTTCTCGAAGTGCCCTGCGGTGTCATCGGTGGGCGGCTCCTTCTGCACCTTGCGGTGGAGGTGAGATCCGGAGGCGAAGGACAGCGTGCCCATCGTCGCCGACACGTCGATAAGCGGCATCCACAGCGTGACCACCTTGTCGGTGTCGACCGGCATGTAGAAGCCGTCCTGATGCCATGGTGTTCCGGGCCCGCCAGGCGCCTTGAACATCGATCCATCGTGGTACATGCGCAGCGACTTGCAGCCCAAGAGCTCGGCGACGGTCTTGGCGAAGCGGCGCGCGAAGCTGAACCTCTTCACCGCTTCGTGTCGCTTCCACAGATGTCCGATCCCGGGGAACAGTCGCTCCGCCAGACTGAGCTCGTGGTCGTGGACCTGCGCCGCGACATCAGCGGCGATGGCCTCGGCTATCACCGGACGGTAGGCGGCAGCCTCGTCGCGGTTGGCGAGCCCCGGCAGCATCACGTGCCCGTCACGGCGGAATGCGGCGATGGTGTCAGAGCTCACGGCGTAGCTGTCGTCAAGGCTGGGCAGTACGGGTGAGCACGCTGGAAGTGCAGGGATGGCGGTGGTCATGTCGGTCTCCATGGATCGATCCGGCGCCGGGCGCGGCGCAGCGGATGATACCGCCATCGTACGCCACTCCCCCGTTTACAACGGTCGTGAGTTCCAGAACATGTGGACTATCTTACGATGAACGCCAAATCCCGCGCCAGATCACCCGCCTCAGTGTCCATCCTGGCATCGAGTGCCAGCGGCTCCGACGGCGCGAGCGAAGTCGAAGTGATAGCTTCGGGCATCGCCGAGGTGTTGCCGCCGAAGCGCGTGCATCGGCCGTACGGCACCGAGGATCACCTGTTCGTCCATTTCCACGACCCCGTCGAGATCCTGCTCAACGGCGAGCTGCGCGAGCATCCCGCCCACACCCTGGTGATGTGGCCACCGCGCACCGCCCACCACTTCGGCAGCGTGCGCGCGCGGTGGACGCATTCCTGGATGCTGTGCCATGGCTCGCGTCTGCGCACCTGCATCGGCGCCAGCGGCCTGGGTCTGCAAGAGCCGATCGCGCAGCCCGACGCTTCGCTCGCGCTGCGCTACCTGCGGCTGATCCGCCTCGAAATCGGGCGCTTCCGGCATCCCGATCCGGCGGTCCTCGAGGGGCTGATCGCGCTGTGGCTGCGCGAAGCCTTTCGCGCGTCGCAGGGCGGTTCTGCGCACGCCGCGGCGATTCCAGAACGCATGTTGGCTGTCCGCCAATTCATCGATGGCGATCCAGCCCAGGAGTTCGCTCTGGACGCGCTCGCCGCACGAGCGGATTTCGGAGTGTCCCAGTTCTCGGCGGAGTTCCGCCGCTGCTTCGGGACCTCGCCGATGCGCTATGTGATCAATCTACGACTGAAGCGCTCGCTGCTGCTCCTCGCCGACCGCAATCTCTCGATCAGGGAGGTCGCCCAGAAGTCGGGCTTCCGCGACCAGCACTACTTCGCGCGCCAGTTCAGAGCGCACTTCCATCGTGCGCCGAGTGAACATCGCGGCTGACCCGCCGCCATGGCGGCTCGGATCAGCGGTGCGGAGCGCTGCCCCGCAGCTCGATCTCGTGCAGTGCCAGCTTCACCGTCGAGCTGTATGCCATGACCACCACCATCGAGATCCGCGCCTGAGCCTGTGGGGTCGCCGCTTCGCCCGCCTTGCATGCAAAGTCGCCGAACGTGAAGGCGAGGTCGTGGGCTCCCTTGGTCAACAGGCGTTCGGCCTGCACGTTGCCCATCCAGCTGCCGCTGGCTTCGGGATGCTCGTACACCAGCAGCACCGCGACCGTCGTGGGCTCATCCACGTCGAGCGACGCATGCAAAGCGAAGTCCGCCCCCATCGGCATCAGATCGCCGCCCGGCGCGCGGAACTGGATCTTCACCACCGACTCGTCGCCCGTCTGAACGCTGCCTTTCGCGGCGACGATGTCCTCGCCGACCACGGTCCCCAGGCGGTCGGTGTAGGCGGCGAAGGAGGCGGCGTCGACGCGCACCATCTTCTGCGCCGAGGGCGCCGAGGGCGTGTCGGCCTTGGGTGCCGCGGTGACGCGGATCGGACCCTGGCCGTCGCAGACCGCGTCGAATCCGGCCTCGACCGGGGTCGCGGGCGAGCCGTCGGCCGGAGCGACGCGCACCACGCCGTGATCCACGTGCACCGCGGTGGCGCGGCCGTCGGCGGCCACGGCGAACTGCGTTCCGACGACCGAGATTTCACCCCGTGCTGTGGCGATCGAGAACCCTCGTCCGGATCCCTGCGTGGCGACCTCGGCGGTGATCCGCCCGCGCGGCAGCCGCAGTTGCTTCGCGTGGTCGACGGACACCACGTCGAGCTCCGAGCCTGAGCCGATCGTCACCGAAGTGCCTTCGTCGGGCCATGAGAGCTTTGCCTCGCCGGCTCCGACGACGATGTGGTCGCCAGGACGCAGCCACGGATCCCCGGTCAGATCGAGGGGGCTTCCTCCGCGCATGGCGGTGGTCGCGACGCTGGCGTCTAAGCGCAGCAGGTGTTCGCTGTGATCAGCGTGCGTCCACCACACTGCGGACGCGACTGCCAAGCCAGCGGCGATCGCGGCCCACATCATTCGCCGGCGCGGTCCGGCCATGGGCTGGCGCGCGCCACGCGGCTCGCGTGCGCCGGCGCCGGGAAACCTGGCCGTGGAACGCGAGCTGTCATCGAGCGCATCGCGCGCGAGCACCGATGCCTGGACTGCCGAAGTCAGCAGCATGCGCCGCGCCCGCGGATCCGCCTTGAGCGAGGCGAACAGGCGCTTCGCCTGCGGCGCTTCCAGGGAATTGTCGAGGTGGGAGGCGATCATGCCGTCGATGCCGCTCGCATCCTCGGGCGGGAGGTCCGCTGGAAGAACCGGCGGGAGATCGGTAGGGTGATCAGGCATCGGAACTCCGGAGCCGTGATCGGATGCACTCTTCGAGTGAACGGTGGAGGCGGGTGAGCATCACGTAGACGGTGTTCAATGGGCGCTTCAGCCGATCCGCGATCTGCTGGCAATCGAGATCGGCTTCGTATCGCAGCTCGAGGATCTCCCGCGACTTCGCCGGCAGGCGTTCGCGGCAGCGCCCGAGCGCGGCGAGATACTGGTCGCCGACGGTATCGAAGCCCAGTTCGGAGAAATCGCGTTCGAGCAGCCCGACCAGCTCCTCGTCCATCACGGGACGCTCGCGCGACATGCGCTGCAGCCGTTTGAGGGCGAGGAAGCGCGTCGCGCGCCTGGTCCAACCAGAGACGGCATCCTGATTGGGTATGCTGGCGTGCTTGCGCATCACGAGCATGACCAGATCCTGGAAGATGTCCTCGGCGACGTCGCGGCTGCCGACGATGGCGCGGGCGAATCCGACCAGCAACGGTTCCTGCTCGAGCACCAGGCGGACGGCGGTATCGTGGTCGAGCCCGCCGCCAGCGGCGACCTCGTGCGGCTCGATGTCGCCTGCTGCGTCGTCCGGCTCCGCTTCCACGACTTCGATTGACGCCTGGACGACACCATTGGCAAGGCTCCCCTGAAGCATCTCCCGCGAGTCGCCGACGACTGTACTGGACACTGGCGGCGGGCCGGAACCGCACCAGACCCGCTGTACAGACAGGCACCCCCCCAGGGGGAGGCTCCCCGGAGACCCCGCGCCGTGAGCGCACGCATGATGAAGTCAGGGGAGGCCAGCAGGACGTCCCAGGCCGATGGTATACTCCAGGCAGGCCGCCAGCTCCATGGGCATGCCCTTGCCAGACACAGGATGCCTGACCTCCATGACCACCTTCAGCTCTCGCCTGAGTTTCATCGCCAACCTCGCCGTCCTCTCATTCGCCGTCCCTGCCGCGGCCTGGAGCGTGGTTGCCGCGCACCCCGCTGACGGTCCGAAGGTGGTCGCCGTGTCGGCGGTGGCGCGCGACATCCTCGCCATCGTCATCTGCGCGAACACGATCGAGCACCCGGGGCTCGTGCCGTACACCGCGGCTCCGGGCGACGAGGCGGTCGAGAAGGACAAGGACAAGCCGCAGTGGATGTGGGATGAGAGCCGGAAGGCGTTCGCCCAGCTCTGCGAGAAGGATATCTACCGTGTCGTTGCCGGGCAACGCACCCGACTCGGCACGCTGTCCCCGGACGGCACCAGGGTCCTGCCCGCCGACAACGTGATCGGGAAGCCCCTTGAGACCAGGCTCGTCGACGATCCGTCCGCGTACGCCATCACCTCGACGGATGACCCCGCCTACGCGAAACCGCTCCCGCCGAAGGCCGTGAACCGCAAGAGCAAGCCCACCGACTCGGGCGTCGACGGCTGCCAGCCCGTCGAGCACCACATCTACCTGCGCCTCCCCACGCCGCTCATCGACGGCAGATCCTACACCATTGCGCTGCAGGGATTGAACACCGCCGTGGAATCGGTCGCCTATCGCCACGACACCGCGAACGCGCGCAGCGAGGCCGTGCATGCGATCCATACCGGCTACCGGCCGAACGACCCGAGCAAGCGCGCCAGTCTGTCCATCTGGCTCGGCACCGGCGGAGGCTACCAGCACGAGGGCCTTGAAGCCTTCGAGCTGCGCGACGACAAGGGCAAGGTCGTGTTCACCGGCAAGCCGGTGCTGGTGAAGGCCAAGGACGCGACGGAGACGCTGATCGCGGCCAAGGACTACGCGAAGACCGCGGTCTGGGGGCTCGACTTCAGCACCTTCGACAAGCCCGGCCGTTACCGCGTCCACGTGCCCGGGATCGGCTGCAGCGACACCTTCGAGATCGCGGCGGACGTGTGGACACGCGCTTTCATCACCTCGATGCGCGGCTTCGTCAACCAGCGCAACGGCATCGCCCTCGAGGCGCCGTGGGCGGATCTCAAGCGACCGCGCCCCTTCCATCCCGACGACGGCGTGCATTTCTTCCAGCTCACGATCCCGGAACGCGCGGGGCAGGAAGGCGCGCGCGGGGACGATCTCGTCAAGCTGTCCAAGGCTGGGGCGCTGCGCGAGGCGCCCGGGGTGTGGGGCGGCTACCAGGATGCGGGGGATTGGGATTCCCTATCCGGGCATCTCGCCGCCACCGAGCTGCTGCTCGAGCTGGCGGAGATGTTCCCGACCTTCGCCGCGTCGACGCGGCTGTCGCTGCCGCCGGCGGAAGCCGGCAACAAGATCCCCGACGTGCTCGACGAGGCGCTATGGAACCTGGCGCTGTTCCGCCGCCTGCAGCTGCCGGACGGCTCGGTGCGTGGCGGATACGGCGAAGGCTGGGGCGCGCGCCCCGCTGCGACGAGCTCGCAAGGCAAGGCTGTCGGCGTTTACGCCCCGGATCTCGGCACCACCATCCTGTACGCCGGGTGCGCCGCCAAGGCCTCGCGGGTGCTCGCGAAGATCGATGCGGCCCTGGCCTCTGATTTCCGTGCGTCATCGCTCGAGGCGTGGGCCTGGGCCGAGGCGCACCCGGACGCCGCGGCCACCGATGCGAGCCCTGCCGCTTCGAGATGGCACGCATTTGCGGCGATCGAGCTCTACGCGCTCACCTCCGAAGCGCGCTTCCGTGACGCCTTCATCAAGGTCACCGAGCTCGCGAAACCGGGCCGCTTCGTCGAACAGCCGGAAGCCACCTTCACCTACGCGTGCTTGCCTGCGGCCTCGACGGACGCCGAACTGCGCAAGAAGGCCGTCGCGCTGTTCGCCTCGGTGGCCGACAACGCCATCGCCTTCGCCGCCGGCAACGCCTTCGGCGTGATCACCGACCGCACCGACCTGCCGATGATCAGTTGGGTCGGCTATTTCAGCACTCCGGGCATGGCGTCGCAGAACCTGCCGCGCGCGCACTTCCTGACCAAGGACCCGCGCCATCTCGCCGCGGTCGTCCAGGCCTGCACCTACGGCTTGGGAGCCAATCCGGAGAACCGCACCTATACCGTCGGCGTCGGTCACGACTGGCCACGCCACCCGCTGCACGTCGACAGCCGGGCCAGCGGCCAACCCGCTCCGGTAGGTATCACCATCTACGGGTGCGCTGACGAGGCGGGCGACATGAGCCGCGGATCGAACGACTGGGTGCACAAATGGTTCACCTATGGGATGGTGCCTGATTCCTACAGCTGGCCGGCGCAGGAGTCGGACCTCGACATCTTCGTCGCGCCGTCGCTCGACGAGTTTACGATCTCGCAGCAGCTCGGACCGGTGAGCTTCTTCTGGGGCTACCTGGCGGCCCGGCCATGAGCGGGGTCGATTTACCTTCACGGAGACCTGGCATGAGCGCGATGTCATCAGCTGGCCTGGCGCGCGCGAACGCGCATCGCATCCGCGCATTGTTGCGCTGCTGCCTGGGCGCGGCAGCGATCTCGGCGGGCGCGAGCGCCGCCGACGCGCCTCCACCAGGTGCATTCACGGCGACCCCGGCGTTGTTCGGGCACGCCGGCTGGCTGGCGGACAACGGCTTGGCCGTCGCCGGAGTCGGCGCCGACGCGGGGGCGCGCCTGCTGCGCTTCGAGCTCGGCGGCAAGCCGCTGCTGTGGGCCGATGCGTCGGCGGTTGGCGACACCGGCGATCCGACCCCCGGCGGCATCAGCATGTGGCAATACCGCGACACCGGCGGCGTGCGCGTCTGGCCGGGTCCGCAGGCGCAGTGGAAGCGCCACGACGCGCAGATCGGGTCGTGGCCGCCGCCGCCGGCGATCGATCACGGCGCTTACCGCTTCTTCCCGGCCGGAGACGGCACCCTCGATGCCCATGGTCCGGCGGAGGTCCATCCGCATTGGCGCTGCTCGGGGATGCAGCTCGCCTACAGCTACCACCTTGATCCCGCGGCGGCGCGGTTGTCGATCACCACCACCCTGAGCAACGTCTCGCCTTATCCGCAGCGTTGGTCGCAATGGCTGGTGGCGGTCGCGCCGGTGACCGTGCGCGCGGATCCCGCGGCGGCCGACACCGTGGTGTGGCCGTTCCGCGGCCACGGTGCGAGCCGCTTCGGGCCCCGCAACTACTTGGCCCAGAACGCGGACTATGACGACGCAATGTGGCAGCCGGACGCGCAGGCGCGCGTCATGCGCAGCCGCTGCCTCGGCAGGTCCGGCAAGATCAGCGGCGACAGCGATGGCGGCTGGATTGCCTGGCAGGACGGCGGCGATGGCACGGTGCTGGTGGTACGCTTCCCCGAAGCCGGCGCGCTCGAGGGCCGCGTGCCCGAAGGCTGGTCGTCGGTCGCGGTCAACATGCTCGGCGAGCATTCGGTAGAGGTCGAGGCGATGACCCCCGAACTGGATCTCGATCCTGGCGCCATCTCGGTCGTCACCTGGCAGCTGTGCGCGTGCCGCGCGGCCGGATCGATCGTCGCGGTCTCCCCGGGCGGCGTCACCACCCAGCCGCTGCGCGTCGAGCGCGCCGGAGCCGAGCTGCGCGTGTCCGGTTCATTCGGAGCGTTCGCGAAAGGCACGGCCGCGCTGCGCTGCGACGCCAGCGAGGTGGCGTCGTGGCCGTGCTCGCCCACGGCGCCCCTGGTGATCGATCAACGCATTCCCGCGGCCGCTGGCAAGACCTTCACCATCGAGGTGACCCCGCCCGGCGGCCGCCCCGAACTGCTCGGAGCCGTAGATGCGCCACGCTGATCCGATGTGTTGCGAGGCGGACGTCCATGCATAGCCGAGCCCTGGTGGTGCCGTCGGCGCGCCGCATCGAGGTACGCGAGGTGGACATCCGCGAGCCCGCGCCTGGCGAGGTGCTGATCGAGACCCTGGTCACAGGCGTCAGCCCCGGCACCGAGCTGCGTTGCCTGCACGGCCTGCAGCCGGGAACCATCTACCCGTTCATTCCGGGCTACGCCCTCGTCGGGCGCGTGGTCGCTGCGGGTGCCGGGGTGGCCCGATCGCTCGGCGACCTCGTGCTGGCGTCGGGCACGCGGCACGCCGAGGGCGTGCATCTGCTGTGGGGCGGACATTGCGCCCATGCCGTCATCCCCGCCGCCGAGACCCTGTCGCTGCCGCCGGGCATCGCGCCCGAGGCGGCGGCGCTAGCGCCGTTGCTCGCGATCGCGTGGCATGGCATGCGGCTGTCACGCCCCCGCCCGCTCGAGCGCGTCGCAGTCATCGGTCTCGGCCCCATCGGTGCCATGGCGGCGCTCGCCCACGCGCAGGCGGGGGCCGAGGTCGTCGCCTGCGACGTGTCCCCCGAACGCCGCGCCACCGCGCACGCGCTCGGCATCAGCGTCATCGAGCCGTCGCCGAGCCTGTCCGAGGCGTTCCGCGCGCGTTTCCCCGATGGTGCCGACGTGATCGTCGATGCGACCGGATCGGCGCGAGTGATGGCCGAGGCGATCACCCTCGGGCGGCAGCCGACCTGGGGAGATGAGCACGCCCGCGGCCCGCGTTATCTCGTCCAGGGCAGCTACGCCGAGGGCTTCACCGTGCCGTACGATCCGGCCTTCACGCGCGAGCTGACGATCCTGGTGCCGCGCGCCACCGTGCGCTCAGACCACGAAGCGGCGCTCGGTCTGATGGCTCGCGGGATCGCGCCATGGGAGCGGGTCGCTGGGCGGCCCCGGACGCCCGACGAGGCGGCGGCGGTGTTCGCCGAGCTCGAGAGCGATCGCCGCAATCTGACCGTCGTCTTCCGCTGGTGAGGCTCTTCCGCCCGGCCGGCGCGGCCGCGCATCACGGCCAGAAGACGATCACCTTCATGGACATCGGCTCGAGGCTCTGTTCATAGGTGCAGTCCGGGTCGGCCTTGGGCGGCTCGGGTGCGGTCGCAGGCGCGGGGTCCTTGCCAGAAGCCCCGGCGGGATGCTTGCGCTTCTCGTCGAGCGCCTTGCGCTCCTCTGACTTCTTGGCATCGGCCGCCTTCTTCTCCTCGAGGGCCTTCGCCTTGTCGTCGTCGGCCTTCTTCTTGTCGGCCTTGCGCTTCTCATCGGCGACGCGGCGTTCCTCGTCCTTCTTCTTTTCGTAGGGCGATTTCTTGTCGTCGATCGCCTTCTGGATATCGGCCTTCTTGCGTTCCTCCTCGGCCTTCAGTTTCGCTTCATCCGCCTTCTTCGCGTCCGCTGCCATGCGTTCGTCGATCTTCTTCTCGGACTCCTTCTTGGCGTCCGGGTTCTCGGTCAGCGGCGGCGGGAGGGTATCGGCCTGCGGCCGGGGCGCGGCGACGCCGTTGTACACCGCGGACTCCTCGTTCGGATTCGCCGTCTTGCCGGCCAAGGAGTAGACGTCGACGCCCTTGAGCTTGGCCTTGAATTTCGCGAACGAAACCGCGACAGATTGGGTCTTGGCGGTCTTGTTGATGAGCATGACCTCGATGCGGCCATGAGGATCGCGCGTGGCGTAGGCGCTCATGACGTTGCCCTCGTCGACGGATCCCTTGCAGGCGAGCACCTCGCCGCGCAGCTTGTCGGCGAGCGCGATGGCGTAGTAGGTAACCGTGGGATTGTTCTCGCCGCTCGGATCGTAGTTCTCGCCGAGCAGACCCCAGCCCTGGGTGCCCTGCAGGACGAAGTGGGTGTGGCCGTTGACGCCGGTCTTCAGGAACATGCCGACGACGTCGGCGCAGCCGAGCGCGTTCGAGAGGAAGCGGCAGTACGGGGTGTTGAAGCCGCCGCCCCAGTTCCATTCGGTGATGTAGATCGGCAGGTTGCGGTCGTCGAGCGGCGCGATCGCCTTGCGCAGGAAATCCATGGCGCCGTACCAGCCTTGGGCGGTCGCGCGCTTCTGCTCCCAGGCGCCGGCGCCGCCCTCGGGATACCAGTGCAGCGAGATGCCGTCGGTCAGTCCATCGCCCTTGAGGTTGCCGTGCGCGACCAGGAACTTCTCCAGGCAGTGCTGATTCCACCAGAAGTAGACGTTGGTCGAGGACGGGCCCATGATCCTGGCGCGCGGGTCGACGGCCTTCATGGCCGTGCCCTGCTCGGTGAACTTGCCGTTGTACCACGCCATCACGTTGTCGAGGTTCTCCTTGCCCGGCCCGTCGTTCTCGGGCTCGTTGCCGATCTCCCACCAGGCCACGTCGATGCCCTGCTTCTTCGCGTAGGCGACCCAGTCGGCCTGGTGCTTGCCGCTCGCGTCGAGGTTCTTGGCCGGATTGGTGGTGCAGGTGTTGGTCTGGAACATCACCTTCGCGCCGCATTCCTGCGCGAACGACCACACCATCTCGGCGGTGAACTTCGATTCGCCGGTCTGGAACGGCTTCTCCCAATCCCACCAGTGCGCTGGCACGCCGCCTGGGAAGCGGATCAGGTCCAATCCCAGTTGCGACGCTGCCTTGCGCGTCGCCGGCCCGACCATGGTCGGGTTCCACAGCGCGCACAGGTTGGTGCCGCTGAAGGTGGCGTCGGTCCGGTGGACGACCGTCGTCTCATCGATGTCGATCGTGACATCTGCCGCGACCGCGGTCATGACGGCGGCGAAACTGATGGCCGCCAAGCAGGCCAGCGTCAGGCCCACGGAGGAGATGCGCGCTCTCACGGTGGCGATCATGGATGGCATGGCTGTTCCCGGTGGCTGCGGAGTCCGCGAGGCTGGGCCTCGATGGTGGGTTCCGGAGTTACGGCTGGGTAAGCGTCGGATCGTGCGCCTCCTTCCCGCCATGTGTGATGCAGTCGGCCTGCGCGCAGCGCGTCATATCGCGGCGATGTCCGCCGTCATTTCGCGTCTGGTGCCGACGCGGGCTCCCTGATCTCTGCCCAGTCCTTGGCCTCGATGCCGTCCGCCTTGGCCTTGGGCAGCGCGGCCAGCCGCTTCGCCTCGGCCCACGCCAGCGTGCCCTTGAGGTATTCGACATGACCGTCGCCGAAGGTGACCATGCTGCCCTTGCCCTTGTTGCAGGCGGGATCCTCGACCAGCACCGGCTGCATCGCCTCGGCTTCGGGCACGGGGCGCACGTAGCAGTAGGGATCGGCGACGGTCGGATCGCTGGGCGAGGTGAACAGCGCCGCCGGCAGCTGCGATTCCTTGCGCACGACCGCGAGATCCGCGGGCCACTTGCCGTCATTCTCGTTCGCGAAGACCAGGGCGCCGCGGATGATCTGGCGCTCGTTGTTGCCGCACGACGCCCGGCGCGCGGCGGCGCGGGTCATGGCGATCGCGGGCAGCGCCATGCCGGCGCCGATCGCCGATGCCCATGCGGGGACGGCACCGTTCTCCATCATGACGTGCGTGCCGTCGGCGCGGTCGAGCACCGCCATGAGCGAGTTCGGCAACTTGGGCGCTGCCGCCGACAGCGCGGTCATCACCATGCGCAGCATCTCGAGCTGCTGCTTCGCTTCGGGGTCCTTCTTGGCCTTTGCGCCTAAGGCTCCCATCGCCAAACCGCCGGTATTCACCAACAGTTCGGCGAGCGCGCGGTTGTCCTCGTAGAACACCGCGTTCGGCCTGGTACCGGCCGCGAGCACGGTCGCCTTGGCCACGAGATCGAGCAGGGATTTTGCAGCGGGATCGGGAGCCGCCTCGAGCGCCATCATGACAGCCGCATCGCTGGAGAGCACCCAGTGCGTCGCGGTGCGTCGGATCTGCAGCATCACCGGCGCGCCGTTCGGCAGGGGGATGACCTGGGCCGTCGTCCGTGCCGCGGCGAGATCGAGCGGCTGATCGGTGCTCATCGAGCCAGCGAGGCCGTCGAGCGCACGATCGATCTCCGCGCTCGCCGGCACGGCGATGGTGACGCCGGGAAACGGCGAGCCGCGCGTGATCGCGAGATAAGCGGTGCCCGAGATCGACCCGAGCAGGGCGGCGATAGGCGGAAGCGCCATCGCGCCGAGCGCCTGGTCGGCGGAATGGATGCCTGTGTCCAACGTGGGCGAGGCCGTGGCGCAGGTCGCGATCATCGCTGAGAGCTTGTGGCCGTCGATGCCTGCAGCGGCGACCAGGATCGCGTCCTCGGGCAGGCACGACAGCGCGGCGGCATCAACCGGCTGCAGCGGCAGGTGGAAGCGCGGCATGTCCAGCGATTCGCTTGATCCACCGGGCGTGAAAACGCAGGCGTAGTCGATGGTGGACAGGTGCAGAGCGTCGACGGCCGCGGATGCCTCGGGCAGCTCGAGCGCGCGCCAGATCGCCGTGATGTCGACGCGGGTGAAACCGTCGCATCCGGTCGGAGCGCTCGGCGCGGAGATCTCGGCGGCGCTCGCCGGCACGCCCTTCGCGCCCATCAGCCAGCCCGCGCCGTGCGTCCACGCGAAGCCGTCTTTGGTGATCGCGCCAGTCGCGTCGGCGGGCTGCTTCGCCGTCATCGCCGCCCATTGCGCGTCGAGGGTCGCCGGCAGGCGCAGCCCGAGGCGGAACCCCATGGTGCCGGAAGCGGCGAAGGCCTGCTCGCGGTACGCCGTCGCATCGGCGAGGATGGCGGCGCCATCGATGCCGCGCTCGCTCTTGAGCGTCGCGAGGAAGGCGTCGAATTTCGCGCGCGCGGGCGCCATCGCCGGAAGCTGCCAGATCGCGGAAAACGGCCCTGCTTGGAAACGCTTTCTGGTCGCGGCCAGATCAGGCATCACCGAAGTCTCGATCAGCACGGGCGCGCCGCCGGTAGTCTCGGACCCGGACGCCGAGGGAGCGCCGGCGAAGCCGCTGGCGAGGGCCAATCCGAGGAGGGAGGCGACGAGCACGGGGCGACGCTGGATCATGGAGTGTTCCGGAATGTGGGGATGAAGTAGATGAGATGCAGGGTGCGAGCATCCGCAGTCATACGCGGATGGTCGGAAGGCGGGGTCAACCGCTGACGAGGACACTCGTATATACACTGCGATTGGCGGGACGTTGGACTCGTCCCGAGCCGGGCCCCGAGCTCGGGCAGGCCCGGAAGCACGGAAGGCCTCGATGCTAGAAGAGGCGATGCTAGAGGATGCGATGCTTGGAGCGGCGATGCATGTCGACGTGAACACCGGTGATGGTTTCCAACCCCGGCCGAGGACCCGCGCGCAAGCGGCGCTGTCCATCCTCAGGTGGAACGCGGTCATCCCGCTGGTGTTGGCGGCCCATCTCATGGGATGGACCAAGGCCGAGCTCCGTGGCAGCATCTACATCACCGATCGCACCACCCAGGCCCTCGGGCTGAACGATATTTTTTCAGCGAACGCCTGGCTGCTGCTGCCCTTCGCCATCGCCCTCACCACGCTCAGCCTGACGCTGAGGCCGCCGCGGCATGCGTTCACCATCCGCCTGCTCGCCTACGTCGCGGTATCGCTCCCGCTGTTCTGGTACGCGCGCGAGATGATGTATCTGGGCGGGAAGCTGCTGGTGTTCTGAGGAAGCGGTGCAGCCGATGCCGCGGCCGCGGCATCGGCTGAGCCGTGCGTCACTTGCCGGCGGCCTTGCGCTTGAGCACCACCGTCTGGGTGGGCTCGGCGACGTTGGTCAACTCGAGCTTGTCCTTCGCGACCAGGACCTTGCTGTGGCTGACCTTGCCGTCGGCCGCGGTGTCGTCGGTGTAGAGCGTGTCGCCGTCGGTCTTGGTGACCGTGTAGGATTCCTCCTTCTTCTCGCCGTTGACCGTCGAGACCAGCTTCTCGGTGGTGAACTCGAAGGAGGCCGTCGAGAACTGCGTGGTGAACGCGGCCTTGACCGTCTCCACCTGGTTGGCGGCGACAGCGGCCATCTCGGGGAGCGCCTTGAGCTTGTCCCAGGTCGCCTCGGTATCGACCACCCACGTGCCGACCAGATCGTCGGCGCTGGCGGCGGAGAGGCCGCGCGCGGGAAGCAGGCAGCAGAGGAGCGCGGCAGTGGCGATGAGGGAGCGGGGCATGGGGCCTTCTTTCACCTGGGAGTTGGGAGAGCGCGGAATGATGCGCAATCTCATCGTCATGCCGGCGGGGTGCAAGCGAGGTGGATCCGCCGCGGCCACGAATCCTCCAAAGAGGTCCCGTCGGCCACGAGCGTCACGGCTCGATCACGCGCGCGAAGCCCTTGAGCTCCTCGATGCGCGAGCAGAACGCCTTGACCATCACCAGCATGGGCACGGCGATGAGCGCGCCCGCGGCGCCCCACATCCACGCCCACAGCGCCATCCACAGGAAGATCGCGATCGGGCTCATCTCCAGGCGCCTGCCCAGGACATAGGGCGTGATCATGTTGCCCTCGATGCACGCGCAGCCGGCGTAGATCAGCGGTGGGCCCAGCGCCTGGGTCACGGTGTCGAACGACACCAGCGATGCCAAGCCGACGATGGGAATACCAATCACCGGCCCGACGTACGGCAGGAAGTTGAGGATGCCGGCGAGCACGCCCCACAGCAGAGGGTTGGGCAGGCCGGCCGCCCAGAAGGCGAGACTGAGCACCGCGCCCAGGGCGGTATTGATCACGATGGTGGTGCGCAGGAACATCCCGACGAGGCGTTCGCTCTCGCGCAGCACCATGGTGGAATCGAGCTCGGGCTGGGTCCCGAGCAGCATCTTGCTCGGATCGTGATCGCTGCGCAGGGCGGGTATGAGGGCCACGAAGCGGTCGAGGATCACCCCGCCGGTCGCGAGCAGGAAGAACAGCGCGATCACCGTGATCAGCATGCCGGCGAGGAATTCGCCAGTACTGCTCATCACGTGCGAGGCGAGGCTCGACGGCTGCGCCATCGACACCACCTGCTGTCCCGGATCCTTGGCGGTGGTCAGGGTCTCCACCTGCTTGGCGGCCTCATTCACCCGGTCCACCGGATGCTTGAGCGAGTGGAGCTTGGTTTTGACGTCCTTCAGTGCTTCGGGCAGGCGCTCCATCCATTCGCTGGCTGGTCCGGACAGCTGATAGGCGCCAACGCCGATCACCCCTCCGACCAGTCCGAGGACGATGAGCGCGCCCAGCATGCGCGGGATGCCGACATCGGCCAACCAGCGCACGAACGGCGCGAACAGGAAGCTCAGCATCACCGCGATGATGATGGGCAGGAACAGCGCCTTGCCGATGTAGAGCGTCGCCATCAGCATCAGCAGCAGGACGCCGGTCGCGGCCTTCGCCTGGACCATCGCCGGGGCCACGTGGGCAGCCAGGGTCGGCGGACGCAGCGCCGATTCGGATGGCACCAGCGCGCCGGAGGTGGCGCTGGATGGTTCTTTCATATCGCCACCGGCGCGTGAGGGATGATCGGCAAGACTAGGCCTTGCCCGTGCGCGCGAGGCCGATCAGTCCGATCGCCGTGCAGACCGCACCGCCGATCAGCAGCCACATCGCCTTGTCGGTGGGATGCCCCGAGAAGAACTTGGTGATGTGCGAACCGATGGAGTCGGCCGAGGTGAAACCGAAGACCAGGAGGACGATGCCGGCGACGAGGAACACGATGGCGATGGGCTTGTTCATGTGGGAATCCCGTGGGTGATGATGATTCAGCCGTTATCAGCGCATGCCGATGCGGGGTATAGTTCAGACTCTGACGGACGGCGGGCGGCGACGGTGCACCAATTCCGCAAAGCCTCTACCGGATGACGTGTCCGTACCCGGATCGCTGCTCGTGAGGCTCCTCGCGGACACGCCAAGGCATGGCGGATCGTGTAGATAGGTCCTGGGTGCAGGGTTTGGCAATCGGGATCTCCGCGCACAAGGTCGTTTGGGCATGGTTCCCACTCGATCACCGTGAAACCCCTAAGGAACGACCCATGAAACATCTGCTCCTGTGCGCCGTGGCCGCCTGCTTCGGCAACGCCTATGCGGCCGACGCCTCCACGCCTGCGCCCGCCACCGACACCTCCGCAGCGACCATCGGCGCGCCCGCCACCGATCCGGCAAACACCAAGGTCAACAAGCGCGATCGCGACGACGCGAATCCCACCGCCGACGACCAGAACCTCAGCGAAGCCGACCGCAAGCTGCTGCAAGCGATCCGTCGCGCGGTGACCAAGGACGACGCCATCTCGACCAACGGCCACAACGTCAAGATCCTTGCCAAGGATGGCGTGGTGACGCTGCGCGGACCGGTGAAGGACGAGAACGAGAAGAGCCGCATCGGCGATCTCGCCACCAAGACCGCCGGCGTGACCAAGGTCGACAACCAGCTCGAGATCGCCGCGAAGTGATCGCGTCGACTCATCACCCACACCCACCAAGGATCATCCCATGAGCAACAAATCCGTCATCGCCATCATCCCCACCACCCAGCAGGCCGATGCCATCGTCGACCAGCTCCGCGCCGCAGGCTTCGCAGGAAGCGACATCTCGGCGTTGTTCCCCGACAAGCGCAGCGGCAAGGACTTCGCCCACGAGAAGCACACCAAGGCGCCCGAGGGCGCGGCGACCGGCGGCGCGACGGGTGGCCTGCTCGGCGGCGCGCTCGGCTGGCTCGTCGGCATCGGCGCGCTCGCGATCCCCGGCGTCGGTCCGTTCATCGCCGCCGGGCCGATCATGGCGGCGCTCGGTGGCGCGGCGGTCGGCGGCGCGGTCGGCGGACTCACCGGCGCCCTGATCGGCCTTGGCATCCCGGAGTACGAAGCCAAGCGCTACGAGGGCATGATCCGCGAAGGCAACATCCTCATCTCGGTGCATACCGAGAAGGGCGACGAGATCAGCCGCGTGAAGGAGATCTTCAAGCAGGGCGGCGCCAAGGACATCGCCTACACCGGCGAGTCGAGCGTTCCCAAGAGCGGCGCGAATCGCGACAAGAACAAGTCCTCTACCTCTGGCAAGAGCAGCGGCCAGGGCAGCACCCGCACCTCGACGACTCCCACCGACGTCTGAACCGCGTAAGAGGAACGCCTCGCGAGCCCACGGCCAGGCGGCCGTGGGCTTTTCCGTGGTGTTGCTCAGTCAGTCTCGTCGTGGACGTGCAGCTTGCGGCCGCTGATCTTGCGCAGAACCACGTAGAACACCGGGGTGAGCAGCAGGCCGAAGAAGGTCACGCCGATCATGCCGGAGAACACCGTCACGCCCGTGGCGCGGCGCAGTTCAGCGCCCGCCCCGAAGGCGTTGACCAGGGGCAGCACGCCCATGATGAAGGCGAGGGAGGTCATCAGCACCGGCCGGAAGCGCTTGCGGCAGGCGTCGACCGCCGCCGAGATCGGATCGAGCCCATGCAGGGTCTCGGCGTCCTTCGCGAATTCGACGATCAGGATGGCGTTCTTGCAGGCCAGGCCGACCAGCACGATCAGGCCGATCTGGGTCATGATGTTGTTGTCGCCATGAGCGAGGTTGATGCCGATGAAGGCCGAGAGCAGGCACAGCGGCACGATCAGCACGATCGCCAGGGGCAGTACGATGCTTTCGTAGAACGCGGCCAGGACCAGCACCACCAGCAGCACGCAGATCGGGAAGATGTAGACCGCTGAATTGCCCGCCAGGATCTGCTGGTAGGTGAGGCCCGTCCATTCGTAGCCGACGCCGGGTGGCAGGGTCCGTTGCAGGATGGAGGTCGTCTCGGCCATCGCCTGATCGCCGCTGACGCCGGGCGCGCCGGCGCCCGAGATGTCGATCGAGGGGTAGGTATTGTAGTTGTTCGCCTGGGTTGGACCCGCCACCTCGCTGAGGGCCACGAAGGACGACAGGGGCACCATCTGCCCGGCGTTGTTCTTGACCTTGATGCGGGTCACGTCGTTCGGCGACATGCGGAACGGCGAATCCGCCTGCACCGTCACCTGCCAGGTGCGGTTGAAGCGGTTGAAGTCATTCACGTACACCGAGCCGAAGTAACCCTGGAGCGCATCGTAGACGTTGGCGATGGGCACGCCTTGGGCGACGAGCTTCTCGCGGTCGACGTCCACCTGGATGCGCGGCACGCCCATGGTGAAGAGCGTGCGGCTCTGGCCCGGATCGAGCAGCTTCGACTGGCGCATGCCGCCCAGCACCTGCTGGGCGGTGGCGTACAGCGCCGGCAGGCCCATGCCCGAGCGGTCCTGCAGGAACAGGTCGAAACCTCCGGTGAGGCCCAATCCGAACACCGGCGGTGGCGAGAACGCGAAGCACAGCGCGTCGGGCACCTGCGAGAACGCTCCACTGAGGGCTCCGGCGATGGCCGGGCCCGAGAGCTCGGGCGTGGTGCGCTCCTCGTATTCGTTCAGGCGGATGAAGCCGAGCGCGAAGTTGGACATCGAAGCGAAGGCAGGGCTCATGCCCGCGAAGACGATGACATTCTTGACCGCGGGGTTCTTGTGCGCGAGCTCGGTCATCTGCCGCACCGCTTCCTTGGTGCGGTCGAGCGAGGCGCCGTCGGGCAGCTTGACGATCACGATCAGGAAGCCCTTGTCCTGGGCCGGGACGAACGCCGATGGCGTGCGCATGAACAGCCACACCCCGAGGCCGATCAGGCAGGCGTAGAGGACCAGCATGATCGGCCGGAAGCGGATGCCGGTGGCCGCGGCGCGCACGTAGCCGCTGGAGGTGGCGCCGAACAGCCAGTTGAAGCCGCCGAAGAACCAGCCGAGCAACGGCCCGCCGGGACGCTGGCCGTGCACCATCGGCTTGAGCAGGAGCGCCGCGAGCGCGGGGCTCAGGGTCAGCGAGCTGAAGGCCGAGATCACGGTCGAGATGGCGATGGTGAGCGCGAACTGCTGGTAGAAGGCGCCGCTGAGTCCGCTGATGAACGCGGTGGGGATGAACACCGAGCTCAGCACCAGCGCCGAGGCGACGATCGGCCCCGAGACCTCGCGCATCGCCTGCTTGGTCGCGGCGCGCGGCTGCAGCCCGTTCTCGAGATTGCGCAGCACGTTCTCGGTGACCACGATCGCGTCGTCGACGACGATGCCGATGGACAGCACCAGCCCGAACAGCGACAGCGAATTGATCGAGAAGCCGAGCCAGTACATCACCGCGAAGGTGCCGATCAGCGAGGACGGCACCGCGACCAGCGGGATCAGCGAGGCTCGCCAGGTCTGCAGGAAGAGGATGACCACCAGCACCACCAGCCCGATGGCGATGAGCAGGGTCTTCACCACCTCGGTGATCGAGGCGCGCACGAAGGTGGTCGGATCGTAGATGATGTAAGGGGCCATGCCCTTGGGCATGGTCTTGGTGATCTCGTCCATCATCGCGCGGACCGCGGTCGAGGTCGCCAGGGCGTTGGATCCGGGGGCCTGGAAGATCGGGATCGCGGCCGCCGGCTTGTTGTCGAGCGAGCTGGCGATGGCGTAGGTGTTGCCGCCGAGCTCGACGCGCGCGACGTCGCTCAGGCGCACCAGCTGGCCCTGGGCGCCGCGCGAGACGATGATGTCCTCGAACTCCTTGGCGTCGCTTAGGCGGCCCTGGGTGATGAGCTGGAGCTGGATGGGGGCCACGCCGGTGGTGGGCGGCTCAGCGAGCGTGCCCGCGGTGACCTGGACGTTCTGGCCGCGGATGGCGTTGATCACGTCGCCCGGCTGCAGGCCGCGGGCGTCGAGCTTCGCCGGGTCGAGCCACACGCGCATGCTGTAGTCGCCGGCGCCGAAGACGACCGCATCGCCCACGCCTGGCACGGTCGCCAGGCGGTTGCGGATGAAGAGCTTCGAATAGTTGACCAGCGTCAGGGTGTCGAAGCTGTTGTCCTCCGAGAGGACATTGATCACCATCAGCAGGTCGCCGCGGCGCTGCGCGACCACGCCGAAGCGCCTGACCTCGTCCGGCAGGCGCGGGCTGGCCTGCTGGATGCGGTTCTGCACTTCGACCAGGGCGTCGTTGAGGTTGGTGCCCTTCTTGAAGGTCAGCGTCAAGCTCATGCCGCCGTCGGCGCTGCTCTGCGAGAGCATGTAGAGCAGGTCGTTCAGGCCCGTCATCTGCTGCTCGAGCGGCCCGGCCACGGTAGCCGACACGGTCTCGGGACTGGCGCCCGGATAGCGCGCGGCGATCACCAGGGTTGGCGGCACCACCTCGGGATATTCCGAGATCGGCAGCCGGGTCAGCGCCGCGGCGCCGATCAGCATGATGAAGATCGACAGCACCCCCGCGAAGATCGGGCGGTCGATGAAATATTGCGGAAGCCTCATTTCCCGTGCCCGTCAGCCGGCTTGTCTCCGGGCTTGTCGCCAGGGGCGCCGGGTTTGGCCTGCGCATCGCCAGGCGCGGCCTTGCCGCCGCCGCCCTTGCCGGCATCGGTGCCGGCGGGCGCTTCGACCACCGCCGGGCTCTCCATCGAGGTCGGCACCGGATTCACCGGCATGCCCGGGAAGAAGACCTTCGCCAAGCCGCTAACCACGATGGTGTCCTCAGGGCCGACGCCAGAGAGCACCACGCGCAGCACGCCGTAGCGGTCTCCGAGCTGCACGGGGCGGAATTCGGTGACGCCGTGCTCGCCGATCACCAAGACGTAGCGGGTGGCCAGCTGGTTCTGCACTGCCTGGTCGTTGATCAGCAGCACCGGGCGCGGCGGCGCGATCTCGACGCGCACGCGCGCGAACGCGCCAGGGGTCAGCACGCGCTCGGGATTCTTGAGCCGCGCGTGGACGCGGATCGAGCCACTGGCCGGATCGACGCGATTGTCGGCGTAGGCGATGTAGCCGTGGTGCGGATAGCCCGCTTCGCCAGGGATGCCCAGATCCACCGGCACCTGATCGGCACCGTGCGCGCCATCGGCCGCGCCCGCGGCGCGGAAGCGTTCGCCGACGACGGTCCAGGTCGCCTCGTCCAGGTCGACAACCACATCGATCGGATCGAGGCTCACCAGCGAGGTGATGAGCGTCGCCGGCACCGGGCCTCCGCCCTGGACGAGATTGCCCTCGGTGGTCAGGATCTGACCGATGCGCCCGTCGATCGGCGCGGTCAACTTGGCGTAGCTGAGGTTCAGCCGCGCGGAGTCGAGCAGCGCCGCGCTCTCGGCGCGGTTGGCCTCCGCCGAGCGCAGCGCGGCGGTCAGATCGTCGAGCGTCTGCTGCGGCGAGACGTGCTGCTCGACCAGCTGGCGTGCACGTTCGTGCTGTTGGCGCGCGAGCGCGAGCGCGGTCTCCGAACGGGCGAACGCGGCCTCTGACTGCGCGACGGTGATGCGCAGCGGCGTCTCGTCGATGGTGACGAGCACGTCGCCCGCCTTGACCTCGGCGCCGTTCTTCACCAGCACGTGTTCGATCATGCCGCCCACGCGCGGCCGCAGCTCGACCGACTGGACGGCTTCCAGGCGGCCGGTCACCTCGCGCACCACCGGCAGCTCTTGCTTCAGCGGCCGCGCCGAGCCGACCATCGGCGGAGGCGGCATCATCTGCGGCGCGGGTGCATCCGGCTTGCCGCAACCGCTGGGCAGGACGAGCACGAGGGCGATGAGCGGAAGCGCGGGACTGCGCATGGATGCTCCGGGTCTGGGATGCGTGCGCGCCATGCCTCGTGGGCCTGGCGGCAGGAGTCGGGCCGGAAACCTACGTATGGGCGGATAGTGGACAAGTACGCGGCTCGCATCCTGCCGCACATCGGGCATCCCTGGCAGGGGGCATGAGTGCCATGTAGCGTGCCGTCGAGGTGCTTCATGGCCACGGATCCGATCGCGCAAACCCTTCGCTCAACCACCGGCGCGGTGGGTCGTTCGCCGATGGGGGTGAGGGACATGCTCCATGGCGGCGACTACAACCCCGACCAGTGGCCGGAATCGGTGTGGGCCGACGACCTGCGGCTGATGGATGATGCGCGTTGCAACACCGCCACCGTCGGCGTGTTCGCCTGGGCACGCTTGGAGCCGGCGGACGGCCGTTTCGATTTCGCATGGCTCGACCGTTGCCTCGATGGACTCGCCAAGTCCGGTAAGCATGTGATCCTCGCCACCCCGACCGCGGCGCATCCGGCGTGGCTGTCGCAGCTGCACCCGGAGGTGGTGCGCATGCATCGCGACCGGCGCCCGCCGCTGCATGGCGTGCGCGTCAACTACTGCCCGACCGCGCCAGCCTTCCGCATGCGCGCCGCGCGCATCGCCGGCGCGCTCGCCGAGCGTTACGGCCGCAGGCCCGAGCTGGTGCTCTGGCACGTGCACAACGAATATGTTCGCTATTGCTACTGCGGTCTGTGCGCGGAGGCCTTCCGCGGCTGGCTGCGCCAGCGCCACGGCACGCTCGACGCGCTGAACTCCGCCTGGACCACCTCGTTCTGGAGCCACACCTACAGCGACTGGGCGCAGATCGATCCGCCGGGCGAGTGGGTGCCGTCGGGCGGCTACGGCGAATACACCGACAACTCGATGAATCTCGATTGGCGCCGCTTCCAGAGCGACCAGCAGGCCGACTGCATGGCCCTCGAGATCGCGGCGATCCGCCCGCACAGCGCCGCGCCGGTGACGACCAACCTCATGGGCACCTATGTCGATCTCGACGTCGCGCGCTTCGCCAAGCATCTCGACGTCATCTCGTGGGACGGCTACCCGCTCTACGATCAGCACTACGACCTGCGCACCGCGATCAGCATCGCCTTCCAGCACGATCTGATGCGCTCGCTCAAACGCGATCAGCCGTTCCTGCTCATGGAGACGACGCCGAGCACGGTGAACTGGATCGCCACCCAGCGCCTCAAGCGGCCTGGCGTGTTGCGCATGGCGGGCCTGCAGGCAGTTGCGCATGGTTCGGACAGCGTGCTCTACTTCCAGTGGCGCAGGTCGCGCGGTGGCGCCGAGAAATACCACGGCGCGGTGGTCGGCCACGATGGTCGCAATGATGCGCGCGTGTTCCGCGAGGTGGCGATGGTCGGCGATTCCCTGCGCAAGCTCGCGCCGGTGGTCGGTAGCGTGGTGCGCTCAGAGGTGGCTGTCATCTACGATTGGGAGAACCGCTGGGCGATCGATGGCGACGTGACGCCGGCCGGCAAGCGCGACTACGAGGAGACCTGCAAGGAGCACTACGGCTGGTTCTGGCGCCAGGGTATCGCCACCGACGTCATCGACATGGATGTGGATCTCGACCGCTACCGCGTGGTGGTCGCGCCGATGCTCTTCCTGCTCAAGCCGCACACCGCCAAGCGCCTCGATGAGTTCGTGAGCCGAGGCGGCACGCTGGTGATGACCTACTGGAGCGGCCTCGTCGACGAGACCGACCGCTGCTTCCTCGGCGACCGGCCGCTGGCCGCGACCCTGGGCATCCGGGTCGAAGAGACCGACGCGACCTTCGACGACGAGCCGAACTCGCTGGTGCCCAAGCCCGGAACGCCCGGTCTCAGCGGCGAGTACGCCGCGCGCCAGCTGCTGGACATCGTGCATCTCGAAGGCGCCGAGGCGCTCGCCACCTATGGTCGCGACTTCTACGCCGGCACCCCCGCGCTCACCCGCAATCGCCGCGGAGCGGGTCAGGCCTTCTACATCACCAGTCGCAACGACGAGCGCTTCCACCGCGATTTCTACGGCTGGCTGGCGCGCGACCTGGGTCTCTCGCGCGCGGTGCCCGGAGAACTGCCCGAGGGGGTGTCGGCCTGCGTGCGCCACGGCGACGGCGTCGATTTCGTGTTCGTGCTGAACACCACCGCGGCTCTCGCGACGGTCGATGCCGGAGAAGGCATCGAACTGGAGAGCGGCCAACCCGCTCAGCGTCCACTGCGGCTGCCGCCCTACGCCGTGACGGTGATCAGCAGGGCGGTGGGAACCGCGCGTCCGGCTTAGCACAGGGTGGCGCGTCCCCGGCGGGTCGCCGACCAGATGCGACGGACCGCGTATCTCGCACCGCGCATCGTCGCGAGGATGTCCACCTTGCCCGCACCGGTCTCCAGCGTACTCCACACGGCATGCTCACCGCCCGCCATCTCGTGATCGGCCTGGTCATCGCCTGCGTGGCGCTTCCGGGCTGCGCTGGCTGCGGCCAGCAGGCCGCGAAGCCGGTCGCGGTGCATCCGCCCGCGCTCGTGCCGCCGCCGCCGCCTGAGATGCTCGACAGCGATCGCCACCGCAAGGAGGCGATCGATGCCGCGCTCGCCTTCGCCAAGGCGAAGTATCCGGCCAAGCTCGAACTCGACCACCCGCGCGCGGAATTCCTCGGCGGTCACGCGATGGCGACGCCGGGGGCGAATCCCGGCAAGCTCATCGCCAAGGACGCGCCGGTCGGCACCTGGAGGATCTACCTGAAGGTGATCAAGGCCGCGGCGGTCTCGACGGTGAAGGCGGGGCCCGAGGCGGCGACCACCGCCGCCGGTTCAGCGACCCCGGAGGACGACGTCGCCATCGGCACGCGCGGCTTCTACGTCAGGCCCGATCTCACCGTGGTCGAGACCCAGGGCCTGCCATCGTTCTCGGCAGGCGCGCCGTCCGCCGAGCAGGGCACCATGCCTGCGCTCAAGACTGGTCCCTGAGTCCGTGGGCACCCCTGCCTGGGAACATCTCCGCGAGGGGAGCCCCGCATGAGGAAGGGCGCGGTAGCGCTCTTCATCCTGGCCGCCGCGGCGAGCGTCATGCTGATGACGCACGTGCGTCAGGCGGACGCCCCACCCGTGACGCGCACCGCGCCGCTCGCGGCGAATCCAGTCGCTGAACGCACATCCGAACTCAAGTCTGGCCTCGATCGCCTGATGGGAGTTGTCGAAGGCCAGGAATCCGGCAAGGACGCGACCTGTTGGACCACGGTACGGATGATGGACCAGCATTTCGCGGGCAAGCCCATGTCCGACGAGATCGCCATGCTGAAGATCGAGGCGTGCAAGACCCTGGTCTATCAGGTGTGGCGCGCCGCCTCCGAACACGCCGACCAGGGCATCATCCATGCGGCCGCGATCGACGCGGTGGTGCCCGAGGACGTGCGCAAGGCCGTCGCCTTGATGACGGCTGCGGAGCCGGTCTTTTCCGGCGATCCCGTGCAGTCGGTGATGAGCCGCGATTATCACCGCGTGACCGAGAACAAACGCTACCTCTACGCCATCATCGCCGACGCCATCACTGGAACCGGATTGTTCGAAGGCCGGGATCCGGATATCTCGCCGCTGTCGGTGGGCGGCATGAACCATCTCGCCGCCGTCGCCACGCAGATCACCACCGCCTTCCTGACGGCGAGCGGCGACCTGGCGAAGTCGCGTGGGCACCTGCGCATCGAGGCGGGGGACGTGCGCGATGCATTCGCGGAAGCGGCTCCGCGCTATTCCCGGAGCCCTGACCAGGCATCCAGCAAGCTGTCCGAAGGTGCGGGCACGGCATTGCCGGCCGTCGCGGTTGGATCGCGCGCAGTTGACCCCGATCTGCTCGCGCTGACGCGCCGGACGATTGCCGGCAAGATAGCCGCCCTGCGGGTGTGGAACGGCAAGGTCTGGAAGGACGCGGCTGATGCCGATGCGCGCCAGCTCGAGCTCGTCAATCGCATGATGACAGTGCCTTTCGATCACGATTCGTTCCGCGAACTCGAGCAACGGCTGGAGCGCTACGCGCGCTTCCTGGCCTACGGCGTGCAGCCGATGCGACGCAATGCCTTCTCTGCCTCGATCAACGGGCTCACGCCCGACCTCACGGGCGTTCCGGCGAACAGCTACGCCACCCTGGCGTGGACCCGTAACGTGCTCGACGAGCTCTTTCCGCGCACCATCGGCCCCAATGGCGACGTCACCGTGGACATCATGGGGCTGCCATCACAGCAGGTGCCGGACAAGCGGCGCAGCACCGTGCTGCTCGATTGGGAGCTCGACGCGTTGCGCGACACGACCCTGCACTGGACCTTGATGAAGAAGGCCTGGGACGCGCCCAACGCGGTGCCCGCCGATCCGTTCGCGCTGGAGATGATCGCAGACCGCCTCTCTGAGCTGGCCTTCTTCTTCATGAAGGAGTGCGACGCGGTCGCGCAGAATCAGGGCAAGCGGGTCGTCGGTACCGACATCTGCGAGAAGATCCTGAACGGATCTCAGTTCGTGGTCAACGCCGCGCCACCGGCGGGATGGACCGCGGCCGACATGCAGGCGAAGGCATCGGTGGCGGCTGCCTACCCCTTGCCGCTGTTCCGCAACGCCAGCGCATCCGCGGGATTCCCAGCCAGAGCGGGCGCGGTGCGCGTCGCGATCACTAAGGACGGCCCGGGCAGGCTCGTCGACTTCATGGGTTCGGGAGTAGCGGTCGGAGACGCGGATGGGGACGGGCTCCCCGACCTGTTCCTGCCAGGCGATGGCGGCAACCGCCTGCTGCGCAATCTCGGCGGGCGGCACTTCGAGGACCGGACAGAGGCGCTCGGGATCACCGACAGCGACTGCGCCGACGCCCATCACGCCCTGTTCGTCGATTACGACAATGATGGGCGACTCGATCTCTTCATCGTGCATTCCGAGAAGCCGTCGCGGCTCTTCCATCAGGAGGCTGATGGTCGGTTCTCCGATGTCACCGCCACCTGCGGCATCGTCACCGATGCGAACGCCCATGATGCCGTGTTCCTCGACTACGACGGCGACGGGCTGCTCGACTGCTATGTCGGCCACTACGGCGGCAGCAAGCCGACCCTCGATGGTCGCAACGGCGTGAAGAACCGGCTGTTCCACAACCAGGGCGGCGGGGTCTTCGCCGACGTCACGGATCGCGCGGGAGTCGGCAGCACCGGCTGGACGCTCGCCACCGCCGCCATCGACGCCAACCGGGACGGGCGCATGGATCTGTTCGTGGCGAACGACTACGGACGCAGCGAGCTGTTCCTCAACCGCGGCGATGGCACGTTCGAGGAATGCGGCCACCGCTACGGCGTCGACGACCGCGGCAGCTCGATGAACGCCAGCGTGGTCGATGTCGACGGCGATGGCTGGATGGACATCTACATCACCCAGATCGACATGTTCTCGAAAAGCATCGGCTTCGTGTTCCCGCGCGCGGATTCGCAGATCAACATCAACGAACGCATTCTCAAATCCACGTTCTACATCGCCGGCAACAAGCTCTTCCGCAACGATCACGGCGCGCGTTTCACGCCGGTGGATGACGAGATGTTCGAGCCAGGCGACCGCGGCTGGTCGTGGAGCGGCAACTTCCTCGACTACGACGACGACGGCGACGACGACATGTGGCTGAGCAACGGCTGGGTGGACCAGACGCCAGCGGCCGACCAGGCCAAGCAGATGTTCATCCGCCACGGCGCGAAGTTCTTCCATGTGGACGAGGCCGGGGACGAGTCCTACCGCGGCAACAGCCGCGGCGCCGTGGCTGCGGACTTGACGGGAACTGGCCGCGTCGACCTGGTGGTGAGCAATTTCGATGCTCCGCCGACGCTGCTCGCCAACTCCTGTGCCAACGCCAATCGCTGGATCAAGGTCAGGCTGCATGGTGTGCGCAGCAATCGTTACGGCATCGGCGCGGTGATCACCGTCACCCGCGCGGACGGGGGCTCGCAGTCGAAGCAGGTGAGCTGCGGTTCGAACTACCTGTCGCAGGACGAGACCGCGCCGCTGTTCGGGCTCGGAGCCGATGGCGAGGTGACGGCGGTGACGGTGGTGTGGCCGGGCAACCGAGCGCAGCGGGTCGAGGGGCCGTTCAAGCCCGGCGCGGTGTTGCAGGTCACCGAACCCGACGTCGCGACGCCGCCGGTCAGCGATCCGTCGAAGTAGCCGCCGGGGGCGCATCCGGCCCAGCGCTGATCGTCAGCTCGCGATCGATGGCGGGGTGCTCGATGACGCGTTTCGCTCCATCGATCCACCGGACCTCGACGGCGTCGACGCTCGCGGCAAGACCGAGGCCGACATGCTTGCAGAGCGGATGCTGGCAACGGAAGGAATCGCCCGACACCAGCACGGCGACATGCTCACGGCCGCCAGCGCGCACGGTGATCTTTGCGCCCATCGCGCAGTGACCGGGCTCTTCCCTCAGGCGCACCCCGATCCAGTGGTTGGTGTTGGGCATCTGGTTGCGGAATACGCGCAGCACCGGATCGATGGGCAGGAAAGCGCTGTTGTACTGGGAGTTCACCGTCATCACGTCGACCATGCCGTCGCCGTCGAAGTCGGCGCTGACCGCGGCGCGCGCGTCCCACTCGTAGGCGAGGTTCATCGCGAAGGCGGTGTCGATGAAGGAGGTGCCGCCTTCATTCATCAGCAGGGCCTTGTGCTCGAAGCCGTTCCACGAGCTGCCGGAACCCTGCTCGAGCTCGTTCATCACGGTCGCGAGCATGTCTGGCTTCGCCGGTTCGCTCGCCTGGTAGATGTCGTGGGTCCACCACCGCGAGCAGTAGTCCTTGGCGGTCTTGCGGCTCATGAAGCCGTTGTTCACGAACAGGTCGATGTTTCCGGTGTTGTCGACGTCGAGCGCGGTGCAGCCCCACGACCAGCCGGTGCGCGCGACCTGGTCGTTGAACGGGGCCTGCTGGTAGCGGTGGTCGGCGCCGCCGAGGTACATGCGGTTGCCGTAACCCATCGGCATGCGCATCTTCTGATGCTCTGGGAAGTCGGCCCGTCCGAGTTTCATGTATTCCAGCCGGCGGGCGGTGGTCGAGCCCATGCCCGCGACGAACAGGTCGAGCCTGCCGTCGCCGTTGAAATCAGCGAAGGCGTGCGACATACCGTAGCTGTGGCGCTGGTCCACGGTCTCGTCGGTGGCGTCCGCGAAGACGCCCTTGCCGAGATTGCGGAAGATGTCGACGCCCGAGAAATCGTTCACCGTCACCAGATCGAGCCGGCCGTCGTCGTCGAGGTCGACGAACGACGCGCTGTAGTTCCGGCGATGGCGCTTGGCCGACAGACCCGCCGCCGCAGTCGCGTCGCGGAAGGTACCGTCGCCGTTGTTGATGAGCAGGAAGGACGGATAGCCATCGTTGGCGTCCCAATAGGGATTCGGCATCGACGCGTCATCGAACGGCCGGCGGTACTGCCCGATCCACAGGTCGGCCCTGCCATCTCCATCGACATCGCCGGCGGTCATGCCCATCGGCAGCCTGAATGCCTCCTTCGGCAGATCGACGATGGGATGGGGCGCGGTGGGGAAGGTTCCACCCGGACCGCCTTCGAACAGCATCGGTGGCAGATCGATGCCGGCGAGCACGAGGTCGACGTTGCCGTCGCCAGTGACGTCGGCGAGAACGCCGGTGGTGATGAGGAGCCCGCCCGGAACCTCCACGAGCGGATGAGCCGCCAATGGCCTCAGGTCGAAGGCCACATGTCCGGAAGAGCCCTGGTTGATGTAGACCTTGTTCCAGCGTGGCAGCACGATGTCGTCCTTGCCGTCGCCATCGAGGTCGTAGACCAGCGTCGGCTCGAGCGCCGACTGGAATGGCGCCGTGTGCTTCTCCGGAATCGTCACGAACTCCTCGGCGAAGGCATCGTCGCCGGTGCGGCTGGTGAGCGTCATCTCCGTCGCATCGATCGATCTGGCGATATGCATGCCCTTGGCGTCGACCGCGTCCGACCACAGGACGCGCAGGGATCCGCTGATGACGTGGCGTTCCTTGCGCTGCGGGTGGATGATGAAGAGCTTGAGCGACATCTTCGAACGGGCCACGCCCGAGGGCTCGAGATCGAACGCGGAATGGTGGAATTCCACGTATTTCAGCCGGTAGCCATCGCGCGCGAATCCCGACACCAGGTCGAGCCAGGCCCTCTGGTCCAGCGGCTTGGCGGCGCCGTCCATGCGCGCGATCTCGACCCAGCGATGCGATTCTGGTGCGCCGAAGTGCTTGATCAGCAACTCGGTGAACGGGAAAGTCGCCAGCAGTTCGTGCTGGTCCTCGCCTTTCGCGCGCATCGCATCCCACAGGGCGACGAACGCCTCTTCGTATTCCTGGGCCTTCACCTCGGTCGCCCACACCACCTTGTCCAGGCGTGAGCGTTCGTCGGTCGCGCTCTCCAGCGCAGGGGATTTCTGGGATGGACGCGTCGCGTCGAGCGGCGTCGTAGGCGGCTTCGGCGGATGCGCATCCGGCTCGCGCACCGACCGCGGCACGGTGTCGCGCGCGTGCGTCGATAACTGATCGTGCTTGGCGACGATGAACGCGATCAGCGAGGTCGCCGCGAGGGCGAGCACGATCATCAGCACGATGACAACGATCCGCATGGGCGCGGAGCCTAGGCCGCACGCAGCGATGCGATGCCTGGATTCCATGAGTCTCGCCGAGGCTCGCGTGAAACGCCGTCTCGACTGCACGACCGGGCGGGGAGTCGGAGAGCGTGAGCCCTGCCAAGGCTCGTTCTCGTCCTCCACTCAGACCCTCAAGCGACTGCGATCGGGCCGGTAGGAGAATCTTATAAAATATCATAACAACAGTTACATCAGATTGTTAAGGAAAATGCGATGCGTCGGTGCGTCACACAAGATCAACCGTCGATCCGATCGAGCGGCCTGCGCGGGGGGGTCCCCGGGAATGAGTGTCGGAGACGCTTCCATGGTTCTCGGCGACCACGTCACTGCAGGCTCGGCTCAAGCGATCGCGCACGGCGGCCACCGTTCGCTCGTGGGTGTCGTGGCAGTGCTGGCGCTGCCCGCTCTCGTCGGCGCGCGCCCCGGCTTCACCATCCTCGAGATGCTGGTGGTGATCGCGGTGATCCTCGCCCTTGCCGGCATGTCCTACCCGGTCATGGCCAGCCTGCGCGCCAAGGCCGACATCAGCGCGACCACCCAGCTGGTGCAGGCCGTCGCCGCCAAGATCCAAGACGTCCACGTGACCGCGGTGACCGGCGCCGACGGCAACCTCTACCCGGCTTGGGCCATGGGCACCATCGCCCCGCTCGCTGGTGACGCCGATCAGCTCGCCGACCCGGCGATGATCGACGGCGATCCGCGCCTCTACGCCGCCGGCACGACCCTCGCCAGCCGCGCCAAGCCCTCGTACACCGGCTTCATCGACATGAGCGGCATCCCGCTCGCCACCGGCCAGGTGAACGCCCTGCGCCAGGTCATCGACCGCTGGCACCGGCCCCTGCACATCGCCTATGCCGCTCACGTGTACGGCGCGATGTCGTTTGGCGTCTGGTCGAGCGGGCGGAACAAGAATCTCGGCGGTCCCATCGACTCGGACGACCTCTGCAGCTGGAAGAACAACGATGAATAATCAACGCACCCAGGCTTCGCGCGCCGCCTTCACCGCCATCGAGCTGCTGATGGTGATCGGCATCATGATGACCCTCATGGGCATCGCCGTCCCAACCGTGCTGCCCTCGATCCGCCACGGGAACATCAATTCCGCGGTGAATGACATCTCCATGTGCTGGCGCCAGGCGCGCATCCTGGCGATGACCACGGCGATCCCCGCCGGCGCCTCACCCTATCATTTCGGCATCGCCATCAGGCAGTCCGCCGGCCAGCAGGCCTCGGTCGCGCTGATCTTCGACAATGTCGCCACGGGCACTCCCAAGTATTTCATGGCCGGCGAGGATCCCTCGGACCAGTCTACCTACAGCGCGTCGGGCACCGCCGCGGCGTTCTTCAAGTTCAACCGCAATGTGATCGTGGCCAGCACTCCGGCGGGCGGCTCCAACACCGACGCGCCCACCACCGCCGATCAGACCATCATCATCTACGCGCAGTACGGCACCGGCCTGCCGCTGTCGCCCGACAACGTCGCCATGGGACGCGGACAGGTCTCCCCGCCATGCAGCATGGGCGTCGCCAGCGACGCGGCGCTCACGGCGACCGTCTGCCCGAGGATCCAGCTGTGGACGCAGGACTATTCCGTGGGACCATCGCGCCACGGCTATGCTTCGTCCTTCGCCATCTACCACGCGGGATTCACGGTCTCCCAGGAATTGTGAGATGACGCGGGTCGCCGCGCTGGGCTTCACCTTGTTCGAGGTGATGATCAGCCTGCTGATCTTGACGACCGCGATCCTCGCTACGCTCGCCCTGCTCCCGGTCGGGATCAAGGCGCAGCAGATGGCGCGCAGCCAGATGTACGCGGCCTCGACCGCGATGACCCTGATCAATAATTTCCACACGCCCGTCGACAAGTTCGAGGGCGTGTCGCGACTGGCGCCGCGCTACGACGGCATCCCCGGCACAGACGCGACCAGCACCGCCGCGGCACCGTTCACCGGCTGGGCAGGACAGATCCGCGATCAGCTCGTGCACGCCTCGCCATTCCAGCCCAACCTCGAACAGCAGGCGGGCTGGCTCACCGGCGTCTTGCCGGTGCCGATGGAGATCGCCAGGCGCCTGGACTCCGACCACGACGAGGTGCAGAAGGTCCTCGACCAGGGCGGCATGCTCTATTATCCGGACCCGAATTTCATGATGGGCCTGAACCAGGGCGCGGCGATGGATAAGACCATGCAGGTCACCGCGGCGCCCGAGGTGCAGAAGCTGGTGTTCGCGGTGACCAGCCTGCCGCAGCAGAACGCGCTGTCATCGGATCCGGCGGAGAGCCTGCCGTGGTACGAGGTCTATCCATTCCCGCCCGAATGGCTGGGCATGCAGGCGCGCGGTCGCGAGACGCGCAGGATGGTGGCAGTCGGCGGCAACGAAGGCGGCGCCATGCCGCTGTACGACACCACGCCGATCGCTCCGTCGCCAGCGGGCTACAACTACGACGCCGGCGGCCAGTCCGGCTATTGGTATCCCCAGGTCGCGGGCTGGATCGGCTGGGGCAGCCAGCCGACTTGGCTGTGCGGCAACAATCGCGGCGGATTTCAGTCGTGGCCCGCGAGCGGCAACTGGCAGGACCAGTGGCCCAACCCCGGTACCTTCGGCCCGACGCCCACGGGCGCGGTGTACGGCGGCCTGCCGTGGTCGGGCTTCCACGTTTCCGGCCAATCAGTCTCGGGCGGCACCACCGGCGACTGGTCGTGGTGCCTGGCGATGCTTTCGTTCGACGACGGTGGCCACGGCCGCTACGAGCCGGTGGTGTTCGGCAGGCCGATGCATCCGGGCCAGGAGCAGGACAAGTGGCCCGGCCTGCCGGCAGGGGATCCGCGCAACAACAATCCGGTCGACGAGCCGAACGCGAACGACGACTACACCAACCCGAATGGCGCCAACGCGGGCAACGCGAAATACTTCGGCAATGGATTTTCGCAGGGCCGCAACTGGCGGTTCTTCGCGAACAAGATGGGCAATCTGTGGAAGGCCGGCAATGGCATCTCACCGGCGAACGAACCGTTGTACGCGTCGCACGGCGCGGACTGGGCCTGGTGCTGTTTCCAGCGCATCTCGGGTGGGGACGAGGCGGCGGTGGCGCAGCCGCGCAGCGTCTACGGCCCGGCGGCCGCGGCCATCGGATATCCGTTCGATTCCGATCCGCTGGCGGCGGTCGCCGCCGGCACCAACGCCTATCACCGCTCGGGTTGGCTGCCGATCCGCGCGCTGCTCGCGAATCCGGATTTCCCGTCGTACGAGGGTCTGCAGAACATCAATTACATGGAGCTGCACAAGAAGCCGTGGATGCCGAAGAAATGGCCGGTGAGCTACGCCGACTACGCGAACGTCTTCGCCAACATCCCGATCGCGTCGCCGGGCGGGTACATGGCGAATCACAGCCGCGCGCCCAACGCCGGCATCAGCCCCGACGCCAACGATCCGAGCGAGACGCAGGAGCACCTGAACCTGCGCAATTTCACCTGGAAGGCGCGCGCCCCCCAGACCGCCAATCCGCCCGCGACCTACGAGATGCGCGCCAACTATCGCGACCGCGCCATCGATCTCTGGCAAGCGGTCATGCCGACCAATCCGCCGGCGAGCGCCGCCGCGATCCTGCGCAAGAATCCCGATGCCGCCGCGCTCGTGAACGACGCCGAGGGCGGCACCATGGTCGACTGCGACCGCTATGAATATCCGCCGACCGAGCTCGACAAGTTCCAGGTCATCATGCCGAAGGATCTCGACGCGGCCGATTGGCCGCCGCATCCGGCGCAGGTCCTGGCTCTGAGCTACCTCGCGCACGCCGCCATGATGGTCACTGGCTACGCCCCGCCGTTCGGCGAGAACATCGCCACCGGCTCGTACAAGGGCGTCGTCGACAACATGCGCGTGTCCTGGGAATGCCTGAACTGGACGTACGCGCGGCACAACGAGCCGCAGACCAACGAGGTCAGCCTCTATTGCACCGACGATCCGGCGGCCTCGCCCCCGGTCGGGCCGACCTGGGACGCAAGCATCATCGATCCGAGCGTCAAGCCGTGGGCGTACCCGTGGCCGTACGAAGGCTACCTGTTCCCCGGCAATGTGCCGGCGGGCAAGGTCCAGCCGTGGCCGGTCTCGCACAACGTCATCGGCCAGGGCATCACCAAGGACGCCATGGTGGTGGCCGAGGACACGCCTCCCGGGACCGCGGGCGCTACCTTCAGCAAGATCAAGCTCTGCAACGACACCAACCACAAGTGGCTGGTGTACGCTGGCGATGAGCTGCTCTTCCAGACCAGCTACATGCAGTGGTGGTACAAGTACGGCAAGGGCGGCGAGAACTGCCCGAACCTGTGGTGCGGCTCGATGCCCGACATCTGGGACCAGAACGATACCCACAACGTGTGGGATGGCCGCTACGACCCCGACGCTCCCGGCTGGTGGTGGGCGGGCACCAACACCAACACCAAGTACCCGAACCTGCAGTACAAGTGCCAGACCTTCCATGTCTTCAAGGTCGAGGCCGGCGGCACCTACCAGGAGAACGGTGGACCGGTAACGCCGCACCAGCTCGGCGCGACCTTCCCGTCGGACACCACGAACTTCATCTACGTGTACGTCACCCCGGCGCTGCCGAGCTACCCGCTGCAGTTCAACGACGCGCGCGAGAATGTCGGCGCAGATCTCGATCCGGTGTCGCTGCACCGCGGCACCCTGGTGCGCCGCGTCGCCAACCAGCACGACCTGCTGTTCGCGCGCAAGGTCTACGAAATGTGCATGCAGTGGGCGGCCGCCTACGCCGCCGAGATGCCGAACGATCTCGGCGCTCCGAAGCCGGCGAACCATCAGACCATGATGGACAAGCCGCTGGCGATGTACGACCTGTTCTACGACGCGGCCAATCCCGCGGGTGGAAACAACGCGGTGCGCACGCCGCTGAATCCCGCCAGGGCAGCGGGCAGCGCGGCGTCGGAGTCCTACTACCGTTGGATGACCGCCAGCAATCCGGTTCCGGACACCTGGTTCTACCCCAACGCTCCGGCGAACGGCAAGCACGGCTTCTCGCATTTCGGGCCCGGGCGCGAACGCTCCGACTATTTCGAGCAGATGGCTTACAACCACGAGCTGGCCCAACCCGCGGCCGACACCGACCAGAAGCACTATTGGCTGGACCGGCCGTTCCGCGCGTTCCACCGCTGCCGCTCGCTGACCTTCTGGTCGGTGGACTGGAAGGAGTACGAGGACGCCGAGACCGCCCCGAGCGCGCCGATCGACTGGGCCAAGCACGGCCGCTACCTGCGTCCGGGAAATCCCGGCCCGGCGTACGACGCGATCACGCCGTTCGTCGAGTACGGGCACAGCCCGCTGCTCGGGCATCCCGAATCGCTGTACATGTGGACCAGCCCCGAGCGCTCGCGGCGCTACGTCGATGTGGTCGGCGGCGAGAGCGCTGGCTTCCTCTACCAGAACTGGGTCGGCGCGCTCGGACAGCCTGGCCCCGGGCTGCACGATGCGCCGACGTCCAACGTCCTGCCGACGCCGACCACCGCCGACCCGTTGCCCACCGACGGCCAGCGGGTGACCGCCGACGAGCACCTCGGGCACTGGGGAGCCGACCGCAATGGCAACGGCGTGCTCGATCTCGGCGCGGTTCCCAGGGGATCGCGCATGAAGGCCGTGCACGTGTCGGACATGCTCTATTACGACCCGGTCCTGCGGCTTCACTATGGCAATTGACACCATGGCAATTGACCCCGCCAAGCGGTACCGCGCGTGCCTCGGCCGCGTGGTGCCGTCCCTCGCGCGGATCGTCGCGCGTCCGGTGGGTTCGCGTCAGGGCTTCACCCTGATCGAGATGATGATCGGCGTGGCGTTGTCCGCGGTCATCGTGCTCACCGCGGTGTCGTGCTTCCGCATGGTGACCAAGGCGATCGCCGCGGCGAACGTGCTGAGCACCGAGAACGGCCTGCTGCGCGCTGGATTCCAGGTGGCCATGCTGGATGTCGATTACTGGCATTCGCACGCCGACGACCAGGCGCCCTACAACAAGGGCTTCATGCGCCAGCAGACCCAGCGCGACAATCCGGCGACCGACGACACCGTTGATTCAACCAACGACGCGGGCTTCGTGGGCGCGACGGACGTGCGCGTGCTGGTCCATGAAAACAGCCTGGTCGAGAGCGGCTGGCGCCGGCCATTCCAGCCGGTGCGCTTCGCGCCGCGCACCGACACCAACGAGCGCGACGTCAATGATCCGGCGCGCGGTGCCGACTACTACAACGCCGCGTCGCCGACCACTCCGGATTGGGACGAGATCATCCACGATGACCACTGGACGGATGCCTACAACCGCAACGACTTCGTGCCGAACCCCAACGCGCTGCTCGCCAGCGATCCCAGGTCTATCTCTCGCGTACCGGTCCAGGCGATGCGCGTGCCCGAGCGCCGCGTCGCCAATCCCTACCGGGTGAAGCACTACGGCGGCTACCGCCAGGGCTACCCGCGCCTGGCGATCGGAGACTATGCACTGGTCAGCGCCAGCGACATGCGCGACGTCGCGAACACCACCGCGCGCTATCCCGCGAACACGCCGCCCGGAGTCGCCGTCGCCCAGGGCGGAACGCCAACCACCGGCAGCGTGGTCAAGCAGTTCGAATACGCGAATCCGCTGGTTGCCACCGTCGAGACACTGCCGAATCCGGTGGACGCGCCGATCGACAACGGCTGGGGCATGTACCAGCCGCTGATGTGGACGGGCATCTGGCAGCGCCTGAACTATTTCGGCGCCTACCAGTACATGACCCCGGGCACGCCGCTGCTCTTCGGCGATCGCCAGGGCCAGACGCCCGACGTCAACACCGTCCCGATCGCACCGTGCAACTACCGCGTCAACGGCGGGACCCCGGGAACCAGCGGTGCTCCCGACCAGGGCGAGTACTGCAAATACTACCTCGATGGCGACTACTGCTTCAATTTCGGCGAATGCGATCTCGCCGTGCGCATGGGCGAGCGCTTCATCGCATCGCCCGCCAACGGCGGCAAGAACGCGCGCGCCATCGAGGCGATCCCGCTGCGCCCATGCTGGCCGGCGCAGGGCGCGGATTTCATTTCCAACTGGTACAACTACAATTTCGACCACTTCCAGTACAAGAACCCATTCGTGGTCTTCCTGGGGACCGGCGACTACGACGCCGGGCAGGGCTCGGAATACGAGGCCCAGCTCCTCGAAGGCTCGCAGAACCATTTCCACACCGTCACCGAACGCGGCGATCTCACGCGCGTGGATTCGTCGTCGATGTCGACCACCGTGTGGCTGCCGTACAACACCACCGACTTCGAGCGCGCCGAGCCTGCGGACTTCCCGGTCGGAACCTCGATGGCGCCGAAGACCAAATGGTACGCGCTGCCCAGGGCCATCGACACCGAGTCGAAGCCCAAGCAGGCGCCGGGGATGAAGACCGGCATCATGCGCTATGGGCGCGTCGCTGGCTCGCAGGATCTGACGGTGATCCGCGTGACCATCGACGATCCGATCTCGGGCAAGAAGACCGAACTGTGCTGCATGCCCTTCGGAACCACCTTCCGCGGCGCGCGCCAGCACTGGCGCCTGTATTCGCCCGCCCTGCAGTTCCAACCCGCCGGTCCGACCCTGCCGGGGCACCGCTACGCGCCGACGCCTGGCAACGGCGCGCGGAACGATCTGCCGATCGGCGATTTCTACGACACGCGACCGACCCCAGGCCCCTATTATGTTCCGTGAATCCCGTGAATTCTCCGCATCGTGGCGCTTGCCGACGGACGAGGTCGTCCTCGCCGGTGCCCGCCTGCGCGTCCCGCGCACGCGCGGCGGCGTGGTGCTGATCATCGTCACCGGATTGTCGATGGTGCTGCTGGGCGTGGCCATGAGCTTCATGCTGCGCATGCGCGCCGACAGCCAGGAGACGCGCGCGATCGTCGGCGAGGGCCAGGCCCGCCTGATGCTGCACGCCGGCATGATGTTCCTGCAGGAGGAATCGCGGCTGGGCTGGGGCCAGGAGACCTACGGCTGGACGGACATCCGCGACGGCTCGCTCGGACCGCGCCCGATGCGCGCCGCCGGGACCACCGCCGCTCCCGCGCCCAGCTGGTGGAGCGGCAGCTGGGGCCCGTACCTGCCGTCGCCCACCGATCTGCAGCTGCCGGCGAGCAACCTGCGCACCTGGCCGTGCCCGGGTTCGGTGATCCGCTGTCCGATGGCGGTGCCCGAGCAGCCGCCGTACGCGACGCTGCTGAAGGTGTCGTACAATCCGGTCGGCGTGCCAGCGGGCGCTCCCGCGTACGGCGCTCCAGGCTGGGAGGCGCCATGGGTCACGGCGCCACTGCCCGGCGCGGCCGGCATCGACGCGCTCACTGGGCTGCCGACGACGCGCAACTGGCCGCAGGCGTGGACGGACGGCATCTTCGATCCCGCCAATGGCGCGAGCGGCGTGCTCGATCCGCAGCCCGCCGCCGACGAATGGTCGAATCCCGCGTATCCCGGCTCGGGCAAGCCGACCTTCATCTCCGGCAAGGTCGCGTCGGTCGGTGCGGTAGGTGACTGGGGACACCTGATCGACGACGGCTCTGGCGGACCTCCGCTCGCGGTGCAGCTCGAGGTGCGCGACGGCACCGAGAACCTGTGCTGGTTCCGCATCTACCGCGAGGTCCAGGCCGATCACGATGGCGATGGCGTGCCAGCGTACGATTACGTGCTGATGTACGACAAGAAGAATCCCGCGCTGAAGAACTGGAACGTCTTCATCATCGCCTGCGGCGTGGGGCCGACTCGCGGCTACCGTTTCTGGGACCAGGCCGACCTGACCGCGTGGGAGGCGGCGAACTCGCTGCCTGGATCGGTCACCAAGGGCCAGGAGTTCGCGGCGAACTCGCCGACCTTCGCCAACATCGGCGAGTCTGGCTTCAAGGCCATGCGCACCGCGACGCAGGTGCAGTGGTACCGCGTCGAATGGTCTGCGCTCCAGGGCGGAGGCTTCGTGCCCGAGCGCTATTCGTGGGGCGGCACCCACGTCTACCAGCGCTTCGACGCGTCGAGCAATCCGATCCCGTTCTGGAAACCCAAGGACTGGCCGGGCTGGGATCGCAGCAAGAACCTGGTTCCGGACGAATTCAATTCGGACCAGATGTCGGACCTGCGCGAAGGCGGATACGCCGACGGGCTGAGGTACAGCGCGCCCAAGACCTACGGCGGCAATTTCAAGTGGGTCCAGCGTCTCGACCACGAACCGGCCAACTGGTGAATCGGTGATGCCACCTGACCGGAATCAACGTGGCGACGCCGTGCGCCAGCGCCGCGGCTTCAGCCTGCTCGAACTGCTGATCGTCGTCGCCATCGTCATGGTGCTGGTGGGGCTGACGATCTCGTGCGTGACCATGATCAAGGAACGCGCCAGGGAGCACGCCACCATGGCGCGCATGCAGAACATCCTCAATGGTCTGACGCAATACGCGGCGTCGGATGGCAGTCCCGGCGTGGGCCTGCAGATCGCGTACGATCTCGGCGGCGTTCCGTATTTCGCCCAGATCTCCAACATCAACAACTACTCGATCACCAGCCTGTGCGCGAAACCTCCAGGGTTCATGCAGTGGACATGGGTTCCGCCCATCGCCACCCCGGCGTGGTCGCAGGCACCTTTCGATGCGACCAACTACAGCGCGAATCCCGAGCGCATCACCTTGTGGCGCCGCCTGATCGATGACGTGTACGACGCCAAGCCACCCGCGCCGCCCGCCGCGACCTGGGCGTCAGCGGCCGACTACATGGCGGCCGGCCAGCCGGGCGCATGGCCGACGCAGTGGCCGGAAACCGATTGGGATCTTCCCAGTCCTGGCGTGAATCCGCCGATCCTGCGCTTCCCCTGGGGGAAGCCTGGGCTGCGCGTCGATGGTGCGATCTGCGATCCCAACCTGCCATCGGGCCCGACGACCACGAAGATCACCGAGAAGACCACCAGCGCCGGCCTGACCAAGGAGAACCCGCCCGAGGCGGTGCTGAACAACTGGGTCACCACCGGCGCGCCCGCCACCAGCCGGATCTGGGATTGGACCGCCTCCGATCCGAACCAGACCGACGGCGTCACGCTCACCGGCGCCCACCGCTCCAGCGATCTGGCCATCAACATCGTCGGTGCGGATCCGCTGAAGAACGCCAACGCACCGATGCCCTTCGATGAAGGCTGGATGTCGCCGCTCAAGAGCATCCAGCTGCTGCAGGCCGCGGGCGTGCTGCAGCGCGGAGCCGTCGGCGAGGGCGAGTACCGCAACGGGCGCAGCGGATCGCAGCCATGGAACGACGCCTGGGGTCATCCGCTGGTGGTGGTCTACGCGATGTTCCAGCCTGAGCGCTACGTCCGCACCTTCGATGGCCAGAACCGGCGCGATCTGCTGCTGCGCAGCGCGCGCAAGGAGTACCAATACAACCGCTCCTGCTATTTCGCGGTCGGAGCTCCGGGATACGTGCTGAGTCCAACCTTGGCTCCGCCTCTGACCTGGGCGGCGGGAGCGGATGCGACCACGCTGAGGGATTACTGGCTGCAGATCCGCGACGTCGCCGACGCAGCGACGTTCACCGAGGCCTCGTTCTCTTCCGCGCCGTGGAAGGGCGTGAAGGTCGGCAAGAAGGCCGGCATGAAATGCATGCTCACCGCGCCGGTCGAGATCAAATAGACGGATATCGGCGCTGAGCTCACGGGTACGACTGGTCGAGATAGCCTCGATAATAGTTGTGGACCGGTTTCTGCATCATGATCGTGGTATCCTCGAGCCCGCTGGGCAGGCCGCCGCGCACGATGTTGTTGTCCGGGTCGATCAGGATCGCCGCTTCGAGGTATTTCTCGTTCACCGCCTTGTCGAGCGCGTTGTCGAACAGTTCGCCGCGCACCTCGATCTTGTAGTGATGGCTGCGCATGAAGGCGAGGCTGCCGGTGACCGAGAAGATCGTCAGCGGGCGTTGATCAGAGACACCGGGGCCGTCGCTGCCGCCGACCGCGGTCGCCGGTTCCCAGCACGAGAGCCCGGTGTCGGGATCCGCCGCGCTGCCGTTGAGGTAGCCGCTGCAGAAGACGATGTGGTCGCCGTCGAAGTCCTTGGGACGGAAGCTCGCGGCGTATTCCCTGGTCGCGCCGAGGAAGCTCATGCGCCAATCGTTCAGCGTGCGCTCCATCAGTTTCGCCCTGGCGCGCGCGAGCGCGGTCGGCTGGGTACCCACCGCGGTACCGGGAACGTAGGTGGGATCGTTGAGCGCGTTCCATTCGTCGAGCAGCCAGAGGCTGCGCGGTACCGCGCCCGGAGCTTGGTCGTCGCGGCTGCTCGCGGTCAGCTGCGTGCCGTCGACCGGGGTCAACAGCGTGCGGATGTTGTTGGTGACGCGGTACTCGGCGACGTTGGTCAGGGTGCCGATATCGAATGTCGCTGGTCCGGGATAGGGAATGGACTGGCATTGATAGCGCAGGTAGCGCGGTGGGCGCTCCCTGAGCGCGACTGTGGGTGTCTCGGCGCCGGCGTGTTCGAAGCTTTCGCCGAGGTTCGCGAGGAATTGGCGATCGATCTGCTCGAGCGCGTCGAAGTCGGATGCCTTCGGATCCAGGCCAGGCGCCTTGCGCACGATGGTCGCTGTGGAATTGGGATTGGTGTTGTAGGTCGGTCCGCCGGTGAACCCGCCGCCGATCGGCTGCCAGATGGATTGGCTGCGGTTGTCCTGCGGGTCGGCCCACGCCAGATTCGCGGTCTGCGCGACCACCACGGCGTGCAGGAACGCGAGCGTGAGGCGCTGCCAATAGGAATTGCGCGCGGTGGTGACCGGATCGGTCGAGCCACTGCCGGCGTGGCGGATGACGCGCCAACCGGTGGGCGTCTGCACGCCTGGACGCGCGGCGAGCGGCGCGCTCAGCAGGGCCGGACCGGTCCCGTCGGTGGGGTAGTTCGGGTAGACCTCGCCATTGGGGGCGATCGGTACCGCGCCCGGGAGCTCGAGCGTCTCGCTCGATGGCAGGTACAGGCTCATGCCCGCGCAGCTGCCCGGCGGCCCCCAGATGCTGCCCAGCGGCATGGCGGGCGTGAAATCCCATGCCCAGTTGGCGTTGAGTCCGGCATTCGACGTCAGGTAGTTCCGGCTCGATCCCGGAGTCGGGACCGGCGTGTCCGGAATGTAGAAGACGATATGTCGGGCGAGATGGTCGACGCCTACCCCGGCAGCCGGGATCCTGCTCCCCGAGCCTTCGCTCTCGACCTGCCGCGGATCCGCGGCGACGTTCTTCCACTGGGTCATGCGGTTCGCCTCGATCTCGTCGGCGCGGCTGAAGAACGCTGCGCCGGGATAACGCTGCGCATTGGTGCGCATGTCCGCCGCTGGTGTCGGATCGGGACGCGCGGCGGGATCCGAACCCCAATAATCGCGGTTCGCCGGCGCGGGGTAGCTGAACGGCACCTGGCCGTACGGGGTCAGCGAGTCGGTGAACAGGTCGATGCCGCTCCCCGCTACGCTCAAGCCTGAGGCAACGGCATCGGCGACGCTGATGCTCCACGAATTGCCGGTCCAGGTGGAAGCGCCGTAGCGGATCTGCCCGGCGGTGCCCCAGTTGCGGTTCACGTTGAGCGAGCCGTCGACGTATTCGTAGAAGGGGATGTGGTCCTCGCTCGAGATGAGCACCCCGCGCATGGCCGGAGGCACGTACGCGCTGACCATCGCCTGGAGGACGCGCGCCGGCACGGTCAGGACGTTCACGGTCCACGGATGGGCCTCGCCGCGCGCCCGCGGCGGAGCGTAGCTCTCGTAAGGGTGGCCGAAGGGCGTGCCCGCGCGCTGCGCGAAATCATCGGCCCGCGCGCCGGCGCCTTCTCCCGCGTGCGGCCAGTCGCTGCCGTAGCCCAGCACCGAGAAGCCGAGATCCGTGTATGATGCCAGCGGACTGCCCAGCCACGTGCCCGGCGGATCGAACCACCGCATGTATGGGCTGCCGAGGACGCAGTAGAATTCGCGCGCGATGTCCGAACCCCAGAACACGTAATTCGAGCGGTAGGCCATGTGCGCCGGGGTCGCGAGCGGCGTGGCGAAGCCATCGGTGGTGCGCGTCGGCCAATCCTTTGGCTTGCCGTCGCGGTCAGGGAATTGCGAATTCCCGATCGTCCCGTAGCCGAGGAAGATGCTCTCGAGGGTGAGCGGGTACCGTGTCTTGATCTCCGCCGTGCCGTTCTGGATGTTGAGGGAGACGAGCTGGACGCCGACGGCTTCGATCGAGTCCTTGTAGCTTTTGCGTACCTTCGCCTTGGTGGCGTCGTCCAGCCAGGGCATGTCGGTGTTCATCCACAGCGCGGCGGACATGTCGGTGACCGTGACCGCGTAGCGCAGCCGGTAGCGCGCCTCGTTGACGTCCTTCACCGGGAGGAACTCGGAGTCGAGCCACACCGGGTGGTCGAGCGGGTGCACGGGGGCCGAGCGGCCAGGAGCGTAGGATCCGCGCAGGAACGGGTCCACCGGTGGGAACGGCGTGCTGACGCCACCGGGGACCGGCTGCACCGCCTTGAGGAAGAGCGGCGGGCGGTTGGGATCGAAATCGTCGTAAGACGCCGGATCGTAGACCTTGGATCCGTCGAAGTCGAAGCGGTTGGCTTCGAACAGGCGGGCATAACCGCGCCTCATGGTGAAGCCCGAGGTGAATCCGGAGACCTTGGATGTCCACCAGTGGTACTTCCCGCCGAAGTTGTTGAACAGGTCATTGAAAGGGACGTCGGGAGCCAGGTCGTACGCCTGCGGCGGCTGGATCGGCAGCTGGGTGTTCACGCGCGGCGACATGATGTTGAACACGTTGCTGGTCGGACCGTCGGGACGGGTCTTCACCGCCGTGCCGGTGCGCGTCGCGCCGTCCACCTTCTCGGAGTCCATCGCGTATTCCTGCATGCATACCGCGATGGCATGGCTCATGCCCATGTCCGCCGCGAGCGACGCCAACTCGTCCTTGTGCTGCATCTGGATGGTGCCGCGCGAGATCTGCATCGACCTGACGAAGCCGAACGCGACCATGATCATCACCATGATCAGGCCGAGCATGATCAGCAGGATGGTGCCGTGGCGAGGCATCGTCGGCATCTGGATGGTGTCGGGATGTGGCATGAGGGCTCCGTGCTGCAGCGGAAAATAGCGGAAATAGCTGAGGCATCTGGAATCGATCGCGAGGGTGGAAGAGCCGGACTCACTGTCCGATCTGGGGCTGGAGCCCCGGCGTCGCCACCGAGAACGAGAAATCCTGGGCGATGCCGGTCTTGCCATCCGCCAGGCCGAAGGCGACGCGCATGACTCGCGGACGGCGGGCGAGTTGGGCGAGGGCTGGATTCCCGGCGGGGCCGGTGACGTCGACGTACAGACCGTCGATGCGGTGGTCGGCGGCGACTCCAGTGGAGAGGGTGGTCACGGCGCCATGGGCATCGACCCAGCCGATGGCGAAGTCGCGCATGCGGTCGGTCACCAATTCCTCGGTACTGTCGAGATCGGTGAGATCGCCGATGTCGCCGTACGCGGCGGTGGTGCGGTTGAGGGGGGCCGAGGTGGGATCGACCACGGTGGTGTCCATGCCGTAGCGGTTGTTCTCGAGCGACTCGATGCCCTGCGACGCGTCGCGCAGCGGTCGCGGCATGTTGAACCACTCGCGGCCCGCGTAGCTCGTCCATTGCTGGTATCCCGGTACGGGATCGATCAGGGGCCCCGGCGCCTTGAACGCGGTGGCGTTGGACAGGGTCCTCCACGAGCGTGAAGGCCTGCTGCTCGATCGGTAGAGGCGGCCGCCGATCGGTTTCCACGTACCGGCGACGTCGCGCCACGCGCGCACGAAGCGCCACCGCACCCAGTGGTAGTCGGACTTGAACTGTTCCCCGAAATTCGACTGGCTGACCAGCGGCGCGGTGGTGAGCATGAACACCACCTCGATGGTATCGGTCTTGCGCGACGGGTTGGATGCGTCGACGACTTGCGGCCGGCTGCGCGCGAAGAACGCGAGGCTCGGAGCGAGGTTGCCGAAATCCCGCTGCATGTGCGAGCGTAGGACCGACGCAGAGGCGTGCAGGTCCACCCGCACGGTCGCGCGCTCGGTGCTGGCCTTCACGCGGGTGAATGCCGAGTACGCCAAGCCGACGAGGACCACGCCCAGTCCGATCGACACCAGCAGTTCGATGAGCGTGAGGCCCAGGCCCCTGGTCGGGACACGGCCGAGGCGATCGGCACCGGGCTTCGATGGATCCATCACAGGTCGCCTTGCCGAACGACGCGGTCGGTCACGGTCGCGAGGCGGCGCCCGTCGCTCGCCGCTCCGTAGGATGCCCAGTAGACGTCGACGCGCACTTCGACGATGCGCGTGGCTCGGCCGATGCGGTCCGAGGCACGCGACTGCTCGCGGCGTTCGACGTAGTAGCCGTTCAGCCAGCCGTGCGCGCAGCCGACCGCGGGCGCGCCGCGTAGCGAGAAGATCGCCGGATTGTTGGCGATGGGATCCGCCATGTCGGGGACGAGCACGTCCGAGGCCAGATTCAGGGGCCACGAGGTGTATGTCCACGCGGGATCTGCGGAACCGTCGTTGGCGCTCCACGACGCGCCCGAAGAGGTCCAGGTCCACGGGGTGAGCGTGCCATTGGACGCGGACACCGCGCCGAGCGGCAGCGGATCCTTCACCACGGCCAGCGCCGTCGCCCACGCGGTGGCGCCGGCCTGGGCCTTCATCGCCGACGACAGTCCGTACATCACCACGCCGATCACGGCCATCGCGCCCAACGAGAACAGCAGCACGCTGGCGATGATCTCGATGAGGGTGAAGCCGGATCGCAACGCCCTCGTGGGCGAAGGCGTGGGGATCCGCGCGGGCAGGTCTGGTGGGTACGCGCTGGTCATCTCATCCACACCTGGCGCTTGGCGAGCATGTCCGGGGTGATGAAGTCGGTGATGGGCGCGCCGACGACCCTGCCGAGTCCAGTGCCATCGGAAGCGCTGACACTACGGTCGACCACGCGGTCCATGCCGAACTCGCGCTGGACGTTCGAACCAGTGTTGTACCAGTTGGCCGTGGTCGGGAACGGCGCGGTGCCAGCGAACTTCGGCGTGCGCGACACCGGGATGACGCGCACCTCGCCGAATTTCGACACGAACACTCTGACCATCGGCATCAGCGAATCGAGCGCGTCCTTGGCGGTTTCGAAGGTGTCCTTGTCGGTGTCGGCATCGGGAGCCAGGGTGATGAACCAGCCGCCGCTGTCCTGGTCGAAGTTGCTGGCCTCGGTTTTGGTATGATGATTCGGGCCGCCGAATCCGCCGGGCTGGGCGTTGCAGCGCTCGGGAACGCCGCGCTGGTTCGGGCCGGAATAATCGCGGAGATGGCGGGCTGGCAGCCAGCCGCCCCAGCGCACCGAGCCGTCGCTCAGGAACAGCAGCGAGGCGTCTCGCCAGTCGGCGTTCAGCAGCGGCCTGGGCGAGCCGTTGGCGTACAGGAGATCGGTTCCGACGCCCTCGGGGTTGCGCGGCGGGTTGGTGTTGCACACCACCCAATGGTCGAGATAGCGATCGCAGGTGTTGCGGCAGACAGTGGGCGCGATGGGATCGCGGACGCCTTGAATGTTGTAATAGCCGCTCGGCGCGTTCGCATTGCCCCAGAAGTAGAAGCCGCTCGGTGCGATGGCGGGATCGTAGCCGCCCCACGGGTAGAGTCGCTTGGTGGCGCCGTCCCACCAGCCGAACCACGGCCGCGGAAAGGTCTGGCTGCCGCCCGCGCCCGGCCTGCGACCGTAGCTCTGCCAGTCCTGGCCGGTGAAATCGCCCCAGTCCATGTCGGTCAACGACAGGAAGCGTACTTTCCGCGCTGGTAGCACGTGCGTGTCGTCCATCCAGCAGGAGGTGACGTTGGCCTTGTAGTCGCACACCGTGTACGGTCCGAAGATCGACGTGGGGAAATCGGGGATGTTGTCGATGGTGTTCTGGTCGCCGGTGCTCGGAGGCCGCAGGATGCGGTACCAGTGCCCACCGCTGCGGTTGTTCAAGACGCGACCCGACGAATCCGGATCGTTCTGGATGTTGAATACCACTGCGAAGGTCGCCTTGCGGTCGACCGCCATCGCACGCGCCCGTCGGAACGTCGCGGCCAGTTCCTCGGCCGAGGTCATCACCGCCTGGCGGCGCGAATCCTTGCGGGCGAACGAGGATCCGATCAGACCGAAGATCACCAGCATGACGCTGATCACCACCAGCAGCTCCAGCAGGCTGAAGCCTCCAGAGCGTGGCGTCGGTGAGCGAATCAGTGCTCGGCCTTCCGACGCAGAGCCCTTCACCGCTCGCAACCTCACCGCAGGCCCTTGGTGTAGCGCAGCAGCGCGATGTTGTCGCGGTTGACCGGATCGTCGCGCCGGTGGGAGAATTTGCCGTCCGGACCGGCGCTCCACAGCTCGAACTCGAGCGTGAACGGCGCGTCGGCGGTGGTGCGCACATCCGAATCCATCGAGGTCGTGGCCTCGCGTCCGCTCGGGCCCATGCCATAGCGGTGCTCGTCGGCGGTGGATCCACCCTCGTCCGATGCGTGGGTGTAGGCGCGCGCGCCGGGGGCCACGGAGCAGACGTAGATCAAGGGCTGCCCGTACGCATCGAGGATGGCGGATCCGGATTCATCGATCTCGCCTATGCGTCCTCCGGGGACGCGCCTGCGCAGCGCATCCGCGAGGTAATCGGCGCGGAAGCCGCTGGCCTGCGCGGTGGCCGCGGTCAGCACCGGGCCGCGCTTGTCGTTGCCGAAGCCGACGTCGCTCTCGCGGTTGTACGGGACGTAGCGGTAGCCGATGGGACCGTAGTTCAGGATGGCGTACCGCGTATCCTCGAAGGGATACTTTCTGGCGCCCCGGCTGTCGAGATCGGTCGGCAGGATGCCCTGCGGCGCCTCGAGCGTGGCGAGCGGGGATGGAACGGTGGCGGAGCGGTCGAGGCAACCGGACATGTAGCGCATGCAGGTGATCTCGGCCGCCAGGCGCGACAGCACCAAGCCCTGGGTGAGCGCCATGTCGCCGCGCACGATGGCGCCTTGGGCTCCGCCATTCTGGATGGTGAAATTGGCGTCGGGCACGATGCCGAAGGTCCCCGGCGAGATCATGATGTTGGTCCGGCCCGTGGTGCCCGGATTCTCGACGTGGAAGGCGTGGCTGCCGTTCATGGGATTGGCGCGGTTGCCGTCGAGATACACGAAGCGGCGGTTGATCTCGGACAGATCCGCCTGGAACTTGGCCATGTAGCTCGAACGCTCGGCCGCGTCCGCCGGCTTCCACGCCAGGCGGAATGCCAGGTTGTTGGTCCACTGCGAGGGATCGGTGTCCGCCTGCGACAGGTCGGTCTGGTGCGGGTAGATCTTCGTCTCGTTGCGGAACAGGCGCACTGCCTGATCGACCTTCATCAGGATCGCGCGCGTATTCGTCATCATCGCCTGCCGTCTGGCGATGCCGATGAGCGACGACAGGAAGCTGGTGATGATCGCGAGGATCGAGATCACGATCAGCAGTTCGATGAGGGTGAAGCCGCGCTTGGTGCTCATTGGGTGTCCTTCTGGTAGATCCACTGGCTGCCGTCGTCCTGGCCCTTCTTGCCCAACGACCACACGTACCCGAACGGGCGCACGCCCTTGGAGTTCCACGCTGGGCAGATGGTCGAATCCTTGGGCCGTTGCGCGCCCGGCAGGGTGAACAGGTCGCTGTCGACCTGGTAGCGGTACGGCCGTTTCCAGGGATCGAGCATGACCTGCGGCGACACGCTGCGGTCGATGGTGGTCATGTCGATCTGGTAGCCGCCTTGTATCAGCGCGTTCAGGTTTTCGATCGTTGCCCGGGTCGGATCGTAGCGCAGTGACAGGTCGTCGGATTGCGTCGGGTAGCGGTGTCGGCGCTCCTCGGAGGCGTAGTGCTGCAGCGCCATGTGGATCTCGGCGATCTGTTCGCGCGCCCGCGTGCGGTGGACCTGTTCGCGGACGATGCTCAGGACCGGCAGCAGCAGGCCCATGAGCACCACCAGGATCGAGACCGTCATCAGCACCTCGATGAAGGTGAAGGCGCTTCGCGCCGCGAGCGCCGCGCGGGTCGAGCTGGGCAAACCCGGTCGCGGGGCCATGGCGCGGCGGACGGCCAGGCGCATGTGGCAAGGGCAGGAGGGGGACACGGTAGCCATAGATGTATATACAACTAGACGACGGCCAGACAGGAACCGGACAGCCCCGTAGCGGTGGATGCTACAGTTTAGCTCACAAAAACACACAAAGTGCTCTGAAAACATGGGTTAAAATCAGACGACAGCCCATATCGCCCGCGCGGGCTGGAATGGCGGTCAACATGTTGTATATACGTCTGTAGAGATCTGCGTAGCGGACGATCTCGAGTCCATGCACTCTCGAGCCCATGCACAAAGGAGCCTACGGATGCACGCCTCGAACTCCCTCCCCAGCCACCACCGGCCATGGCTTCCTCCGATTGTCCTCCTGCTCCTGATGTTGATGTCTGGCAGCGCGACCTGCCAGGCGGCGACCCAGGATGGCGGCCAGGCGTTGATCGATCTCGGCTCGGCGGCGTCCGAGCAGCGGATATCGGCGAGCTCCACGGAGGTGACCTTCATGCGCCGGGTCGATGCCCAGGGCGCCCAGATCGAGGTCGCGATCAAGCCCGGGCAAGACGGTTACCCGGGCATCGCGATCAAGCCCGAGGGCGCGGCGTGGGATCTCTCCGCGTTCGGCTACGTCGAAGCGCGGGTGGTGAACACCAGCGCGAAGCGGATGTCCATGTGCCTGCGCGTCGACAACGATGGCGATTGGCAGAAGAACCCGTGGAACGGCGAGGTCGCCTATCTCGAGCCCGGTGCCACCGGCACGGTCACGGTGATCTTCGGTTTTTCGTGGGGCAAGCCGGCGTACGCGCTCGACCCCACCAAGGTCACCAGGGCGATGCTGTTCGCCGGCAAGTCGGACGCCGCGCAATCGTTCCGCGTCGAGTCGATCCGGGCTGGCGGATCGGCCGGTGAATCGCCGAAGCCGCAGGACGGGCTGATGCTGGGCTCAGGACGCACCTTGGACGCGACGAAACAGCTCGAACGCCGCGGCGGCGCCGAGGCCACGATGGCGGCGTCTTCCGTGCGCGTCTCCCTGCCGAAGGCCGCGGCGGAGGCGGGAGTGTTGCTGAGGCCCGCGGTGAGGCCGTGGGATCTGCGCGATCACACCCAGATCTCGATCCGCGCGCGCAACTCGGGCAAGTCTCCCTTGGCGCTGCGCGCGCGCGCAGAATGCGTGGGCGGCGCGAGCGAATGGGTGTCCCCGCCCAGGCCCGTTGCCGCGGGCGAGGAGGTGGAACTCATCATCCCGTTCGCGTCCGGCACGGCCTGGAATGGTGAGCCTGGATCCGGTTCGCAGTTCAGCAGCGACGCGGTCACCGGCGTGGCGATCCTGGCCACCGCATCCGATGCAGATCGCGAGTTGATGGTCGAGGTGGTCCGCGCCGGTGTTCCCGCTCAAAAATTGCCGGAATGGCTCGGAAAGCGGCCACCGGTGGACGGAGCGTGGAAGCAGACGCTCGACGAGGATTTCGACGGCAAGGCCATCGACGACAAGCGCTGGTCGGTCATCGGCGACAACTTCTGGGACAAGCAGAGCCATTTCAGCGTCGACAACACCATCGTCGGCGGCGGTATGGCGAAGCTGCGCTTCGAGAAGAAGCGCGGCCATGCCAACGACGACCCGGCCAAGCCCGAGACCGACTACACGACCGGATTCCTGACCAGCTTCGGCAAGTGGACGCAGCGCTACGGGTATTTCGAGGCGCGCATGAAACTGCCGTCGGCCCCAGGTCTGTGGCCGGCGTTCTGGACCATGCCCGACCGCGGCGCGTCTGATGGCATCTGGTGGAAGCGCCAGCGCACCCAGGACGGTGGCATGGAGCACGACATCATGGAGTACCTGACGCGTTATGGGCCGAACCGCTACAACATCGCCCTGCACTGGGACGGCTACGAGAAGGATCACAAGATGGTCGGAACCGACCGCAACTACGTCCTCCCCGACAAGGATGGCTTCATCGTCACGGGCATGCTCTGGGAGCCGGGCAAGCTGACGTTCTACGGCAATGGAGCAGTGCTGGCCACGTGGGCCAACCCGCGCGTGTCGGATGTGCCGGCGTACATCCTCTTCACGCACGTGTCCGGAGGCTGGGGTGGCAACGACCTGACCGGCGAGCGCCTGCCCGACGACTTCGTGGTCGACTGGGTCCGCTGCTGGCAGCGCGATGATCTGGCCGCGCTGCCGGCCAAGCCGCTCGCTCCCTGAGCGTTCCGGAGGCGGCGGAGATGATCGAAGCGGCTCCAGGAGGGGGTTTGCCAATCGCCAGAGCGCGGCATCCTGGAGCCGGCAGCAGCATCGACAGATGCCGGCCCCTGCCACCCCCCATGACGCCGCTCCATCCGACGAAAGCCTCGTCCGTGCCATCCGCGTCGAAGACCCCACCGGATCGCCAGCCGCTCTACCAGCGCGTGCTCGAGCAGCTGCGCGCCGACGTGCAGGGCGGCGAGCTGCATACGCGACTGCCGTCCGAGCCGGAGCTGGCGTTGCGCTATCGCGTCTCGCGCATGACGCTGCGGCGCGCGATCTCGGCGCTGGTCGAGGACGGCCTGCTCGAATCGCGCCATGGTGCCGGAACCTTCGTCAGCACCAACGCGGGGCCGGCCCGCACCGTCGCCTTGATGATCAACCCGGTCATCGACAAGGCCGCCGACGACCCGTATTTCCAGCAGCTCGTGTCCCACCTGCTCCACGCCTGCGCGCGTCGCGGCTGGACCGTGCGCCTCGCCTCGAGCATCGAGAGCATGAGCTCGCGGTTGTCATCGGGCCGCGGCGCGTCGGTCGCCGCGTGCATCGCGGTGGCATTCGGCACCAAGGCGGTGGATCGTCTCGGTACCATCCCGATCCCCTTGGTGTTGGTCGACAGCGACCCGCTTCCAGACGTGCCGCTGGTCATGCCCGACAGCGCGGCCGCGCTCAAGGCCGCGGTGCTGCGCCTGGCCCAGCTCGGGCACCGGCGAATCGTCCATAGCGCGGGTCCCGCCTACGCCATGACCGGCCGCGAACGCCTGTCCGAGTTCCGCTCGGCGATGAAGATCGCGGGATTGCCCATGAGCGAACGCACGGTCATCACCGGGCCGTTCGACATGCAGCACGGCTACAGCGCGATGGCGCAATGGGGGTCCCAGCCCGACCGGCCGACCGCGGTCGTCTGTGCCAACGACCTCATGGCTTTCGGCGCCATCCATTGGCTGACCGAGCACGGGCTCGTCGTCGGCAAGGACGTCAGCATCGTTGGTTGCGACGGTCTGACCGCCTGCAGCCTGGTGTGGCCGCAGCTGTCGACCCTGGCGCTCGATTTCACCGCCTTCGCGGAGGCCATCCTGCAGGCGGTCCTCGACAAGAGGCCGGGCATCCGCCGCATACCGTTGGTCCTGATCGAACGCGAATCGATGGGTCCGGCGCCGCGCTGAACCGAGTTAGATGCGCATTCCCTGCGCATTCCCTGCGCATTCCCTGCGCATTCTCCGCGCAGGAGCGCCATGAGTCCGCCCTGCGCTCTCGCCATTGCGCTTGCTATTCAACCGAGTTGAATATGGTTCATTCCAGTCCCATGAACCTCGGCGCCAAAATCCGCACTTCCCGTCTGCGCGCCGGCCTGCGTCTGCGGGACGTCGCCGAACGGTGCGGATTCACCAAGAGCCTGCTCTCCAAGATCGAGACTGGCGCGGCCAAGCCGCCGATCGCCACGCTGTCAGCCATCGCCAAGGCCCTGCGCGTGCCGATGGCATCGCTGCTCGACGAGCAGGCAGGTGCGCGCACCGCCCTGTCGCTTGCGGGCGCCAGCCGCGTCGAGGCGATGGAGGCCACCGACAAGGGCTATCTCTTCAGTCTGCTGGCCGGCGCGCGCGTGGACAAATGCATGCAGCCGTTCGTCTTCCACGCCAAGCGCGGCGAGGTGCGGCCTTCGCCGCTGCGGCACGCGGGTGAGGAATTCGTCTTCGTGATCAACGGCACGCTGAGCTTCCGCGTCGGCCCGGTGCGCTACGAGCTGAGCGCCGGAGACAGCCTGTATTTCGATTCCGAGGAAGATCACGACATGCAGCCGTCCAGCGCCGCCGCGACCTGGCTCGCGGTCTTCTGCGAACAGGCGCGCGCACTGCGGGCGGGGAATGCCCCGGCAGTTCGGCCGGCCAAATCACCAGTCACCAAGTTACCGGCCAAGAGCAAGGCGACCTCGACGAAGGAGAAGCGATGAACGGTTCCGATGACCAGCGTTCACGGGTGGGCTTGAAGGCCCGCGTTCTCAGGGCCGGAGAGGCCCGTACCGCGCCGCAAGAATGGGGCTGCCTGACCTGGTTCGCCGACGCCGCGCTCGGAAACTCCGACGAGGTGACGGTCGGCCGCTGCCTGCTGCATCCGGGTTGCGCGAATCCGCGGCACAGCCATCCAAACTGCTCGGAGGTGTTGGTGGTGATCCAGGGACGCATCGCCCACACCATCGAGGATGGGCGCGACGTCGAACTCGAGACCGGCGACACCATCTCGATCCCGCCGCGCATGGCGCACCAGGCGCGAAACATCGGCAGCGGCGATGCGATCCTGATGCTCACCTTCACCTCCGCGCAACGGCAAGTCGAAGGCGAGTAGCGCCCCGACCGCCTTCACGGCGCCTCTTGCCGACCAACAAATTACCAACAAACGCCAACCACGCAGGAGCGTCCATGCGCATCAATGCCTCGGGAAAATCCGTCGAACGCCGCATCCGTGCTGGCTACATCGGTTGCGGATCGCACTCGTTCCGCAACGTGTTGCCGGCGTTCCAGTTCGCGCCCATCGAGCTGGTCGCAACCTGCGACCTCGACCCCGCCAAGGCCAAGGAGTTCGCCCGGGCCTTCGGCGCGACAGCATCGTACTCCGACTACCACGAGATGCTGCGCGACCCGGCCATCGATGCGGTGTTCGTGGTGACCGGCTACGATCGGGATGGCCGCCCCTTGTATCCCACCATCGCGGTGGAATGCCTGCGCGCAGGTAAGCACGTGTGGATCGAGAAGCCTCCGGCGGCTTCGATCGTCGACGTCGAACGCATGCGCGCGGCTTCGCTCGCGAGCGGCAAGCAGGTGATGGTCGGCTTCAAGAAGATGTTCATGCCAGCAAACGAGAAGGCCAAGGAGCTGCAGGATTCTGAGGACTTCGGCGGCGTCTCGATGGTGCTGATGCGCTATCCGCAGTACCTGCCCGAGGCGTCGGTTCTGCGCGGGTACTTCCATGCCGCCTCGACGGGCAGCTCCGAGAGCAACACCTCGACCCAGGCCCGCGGCCAGGCGATCTCGTTCCTCGACCACATTTGCCACCCGGTATCGCTGATGCTCCTGCTCCTGGGCATGCCGCGCACGCTGCACTACGATCGCTCGCTCTCTGGCGGCGGCGTCGCCAGCTTCACCTTCGCTTCCGGCGCTATCGCCTCGCTTGCGCTGACCGATCACGCCAGCAGCAATGGCGGCATGGAATCGACCTTCATCGTCTCGGCCGCCAAGTCGCGGCACATCATCGTCGACAACAACCTGCGCGTTTCCTACCACCGCCACCCAGGCACTCGCTACGGCAGTTCGCCCAGCTACTTCGTCGGCGGTCCGGACGAGGCCACCGCAGTCTGGGATCCGGAGTTCTCGCTCGGCCAGCTCTACAACAAGGGCGTGTTCCTGCTCGGCTACGTCGGCGAGGTCACCGAGTTCGCGAACGCGGTGCTCGACGGACGCGCGCCGTCCAAGGGCACGCTCGAGCACGCCTGGCAGGCGACGCGCATCGCCGCGGCCTTCGCCGAGGGCCCGGGGAAGACCATCGCGCTCCAGCCCTAGGCCCCAGGCGAGGCAGCTGCTAGACGTCACCACCTTCCACGCGCTGGACCAACATACGGGATTCTCGCGCGAGCAGCGGAGGTCAGTGTTACAATGGACGCCTAGCAATGCGGTCGACCCGCGACCATCTCATGCCACGACAACCAACTAGGAGCATGCCATGCGCCCACGTCATCCCATTCGCGACCTGCTGCTCTTCTGGGTAGGTGAGAAGCTATGGCGTCGCCACCGCGCCAAGGAAGAACGGCGTCATGCCAGCCAGCCGTTCCCGCAGACGAAGAACAGGATGCGCTGGTGAGTTCTGGTGACGCTGAAGCCGAATCAGGTGTCGCGCTCGGTTCTCACGGCTCGCCGCGGCAGTCCCACGGCTCGCCGCGGCAGAACAATTTCAGAGGGAGGGAATAACCCAGCGAGGCTGCTACGAGGGCTGAGCCCGATGAATGCCGTGCCGGGGGCGCTGCCCGCCGATGACGGCGCCTACGCCTACGAGTTCAAGTGGGATGGATTCCGCGCCTTGGCCTCGTGGGACGGGCGCGAGCTCACCCTCAGGAGTCGCAACGACCTCGATCTGCTGGGTCGATTTCCGGAACTCGCCGAACTGGGACGGGATCTCCCTTCGGCAGCGATCCTCGACGGTGAGATCTGCGCGCTCGACGCGCTCGGGCGGCCCTCGTTCAGCGCGATGCAGACGCGCGGCACCTCCGCCACGCGTCCACCAATCGTCTATTTCCTATTCGATGCACTGCAGATCGGCGGAAAGTCCCTGATCGATTGCCCGTACCTTGAACGTCGAGAACGGTTGCTCGAGCTCGGCCTATCGAGCGATGCCTGGCGGACGCCGCCGCACCAGCTAGGAGGCGGCAAGCGCATGCTCGCGATCGCGAAACGCCAGGGGCTCGAAGGCCTCATCGCCAAGCGCCGCGACAGCCGGTATCGTCCGGGTGAACGCTCGAACGATTGGATCAAGGTGAAGCTGATCAAGCGCGAGGAATTCGTGGTCGGCGGATATGTGCCTGGCGGCGGAGCGAACGAAGGTTCGATGGGCTCGCTGCTGCTCGGCTTCTATAGCAGTTCCGGAGAGCGCAGTTCCGGAGAGCGCCGTTCCGGGGCGCGGGGGTCCAGGGGTCGTACGCCGAGAGGCATGTCGAAGGAAGAGCGCAATGGCTCGGCTCAGCTGGAGCTGATTCACGCCGGCAACGTCGGTACCGGATTCACCAACAAGCAGCGTCGCGCCTTCAAGGAGCTGCTCGATGGCACCGCGGTGCGCGCGAATCCGTTCAGCGGAGCGAAGCTCCCGCGGGTCGCGGTTTTCTCAGAGCCCACGCTGATCGTCGAAGTCGAATTCAACGAATGGACCCACGACGGCAACGTGCGCCATCCACGCTTCGTCGGCCTGCGCACCGACAAGCCGGCGAGCGAAGTCCTCGACCCGCGTCCGCCCGCGAGCAAGCGCTGAGCACGGCATCCGTCAGGCGTTCTGGACGAAGCTTGCCGGTTTTCGTCCCGGCAGCGCCAATCCCATCAGCAACGACATCGCGAAGGCCGCGGCGAAGCAGATGAAGCCGATGCGTTCGTTGGCGTGCTCGCCGCCAGCGGGCGCGGCGCGCAGCAGCACGCCGAGGAGCGCCGTTCCGCACAGGGCCCCGAGATAGCGAGCGATGTTCATGGCGCCCGAGGCCATGCCGCTGCGCGAGCGGTCCACCGCCGCCAACGCCGATGCCTGCGACGGGCCCACCGACAGGCCCAGGCCGCCTCCGATCACCAGCAGCCATGGGATCGCGGCTATGGGCGACACCGCCGCCGCGTCGAGCAGCGGCATGGTGCCGACGGTGGCGAGCAGCGCTCCGAGCACCACCGCGCCGCGCGCGCCGACCCGCTCAGCCAGCCGGCTGCCGAGCGGCGCGCACGCCATCATCGCGCCGGTCAGCGCCGCCAAGGCGAGGCCGACGTGCGGGCTCACCCCCGTCGCACGGTCTCCTGCAGCATGGGACCCGGAATCACCGGGAAAGATCTGCGGCAGCTCGAAGAGGATGGTGTACATCGAGAAGTTCTGCAGCGCGACGATCAGCGAGCCGACGCTGAAGGTGCGGATGCGGAACAGGCCGGGATGCAGGATCGGATCGGCGGCCCGGTGCTCACGCACCACGAAGGCGATGGCCGTGATCAAGGCGGCCCCGAGCGTGGTCACGCGAAGATCGTCCGCGCCCTTCACGCCGATCACCACCAGCGACAGCGCGCCGGCGAGCATCGCGCAGCCGATGACGTCGAACGATCGGCGTGGGCCTGAGGCGGCCGAACGATGGACGCGGAAGGCGCGCTGCCCCAGCAGGAACGACGTCAGCAGCAGGGGGGCATTCATGGCGAACACCGCGTGCCAGCCGAGATGCGCTCCGATCAGGCCGCCGAACAGCGGCCCCGCCGCTGCCGCGCCAGCCATGCACGCACCGAAGACGCTGAACGCCCGGATGAGTCGATCGGGGGCGATCAGCAGCCGCATCAGCGCCATCGAGGTGGGGATCACCAGCGCGCCGCCCGCGGCCATCAGCACCCGCGCCAGGCCAAGGCTGGCGATGTTCGGCGAGAACAGGGCCAGGGTGGTGCCGAGCGCGAGCACCAGCTGGCCCGCCGCAAGCACGCGACCGTGTCCGATCAGATCGCCGAGCCAGCCCGCGGGAGCGAGGCAGACGATCGACACCAGCAGGTACGAGGTGACGAGCCACACGGTGGCCGAGCCCGCATCGATCGCGAAATCGTGGCAGATGCTCGGCATGACCACCGCGATCATCGTCGAGTTCAGCGGCGAGAGCACGGCCGCCGCGAGCAGGGCCAGGAACAACGGCCTGGTCATCGTTGGCGTCGGAATTCCGTTGGTTGACGCGTCCATGGTGCTCATCGTCAGGCGGTGACGGCGCGGCTCTGCAGCAGGTGCAGCTCACCCCGAGCGAAGGCCCATTCGATATCCAGCGCTCCACCCGCGACCGTGAGGAAGCGCGTCTCGCAGCGCGTGGCGAGGTCGTTGAGCCGCGCGAGCTGGCGATCGTCGAGACACAGCGCTGCGGCGCGCTGGAGGTCGACCGCGACCTCGTCTGTTCCGCCGCGGGGATTCGGACGGATGGCGATATCCTTGTGGCCGGCGCGGCGCGCCAGGACCAGGCCCGCGCGCGAGACGCGGAAGCTGTCGGGAGTGACCAGTCCGGCGACCACCGCTTCGCCCAGGCCCCAGGCCGCCTCGATCACCCGCTCGTCGGCGCCGTCGATGGGATTGCGGGTGAAGAGCACGCCCGCGCAATCAGGGTCGATCATCGCCTGCACCACCACCGCGACACGCGGCTCGCCGCCGATGCCCATGCGCGCGCGGTAGCCGAGCGCGGCTTCCGTTCGGCCCGACGCCCACACCTCGTGGATCGCCGCGACGATCTCCTCACTCGTGGTGGCGTTGAGCTTGGTCGCGTGCTGACCGGCGAAGCTCGCTTCGGCCGAGTCTTCGCCGATCGCCGACGACCGCACCGCAGTGGGTCCGCCGAAGATCGCGCGCGCGAGCGCGGCGAGGGTGGAGGCGTCGCCGCGCACCACCGCATCGACCGCTTCCGGAGACAGGGCGAAGCCGTCCGGCACGGCGATCCCGGCGGCCATGGCGGCCGCGAGCGACGCGGCCTTGCCGCCGAAGCGCGCGGCGTCCTGCGCCGCGCGCAACGGAGCGATGCCGTTCGCCGATGGATGGTCCCGCGCCGATCCAGGCGCTCCGTGCGTGGAGGCCGTGTCGTTCAGGCGAGGATCTCCACGCTTCCGGTCGCGCCGTCGATGCGGATGCGAGCGCCGTCCTTGATCGTCTTGGTGCCGTTCCCGCAGCCGACCACTGCTGCCAGTCCGTATTCGCGTGCGACGATCGCCGCGTGCGACAGCAGCCCACCGCGATCGGTGACGATGCCACCGAGCAGGGGCAGCAGCACATTGTAGGACGGCGCGGTATTGCGCGCGACCAGGATGTCGCCCTTGCGCACGCGCGCGAAATCCGCCGGCTCGAGTACCAGGCGGGCTATGCCCTCATAGCTGGCGGTGCTGGCGGCCAGCCCGTGCAGCGTCGTGCCGCCCGGCTTGGCTGCGGGATCGGCCTTGGCGATCTCGAACATCGCGGTGATCACCGCGGCGATGGCGCGCATCGCGCGCCCGGCCTCGGCGGGCAGCCATGCGTCTGGCGGTGGACCGGAAGGGGGCGGTCCGATCACGGCTGGGGCATCGGCGACCGTCAGGGTGGTGCGCCGGGCCGAGCGGGCGGCTGCCTCCTGGGCCGACGGTCCGGGCTTGCCCGACAGCAGCGCGATCAGTTCGTCGGGCTCGACGTCGACGGCGTGCTCGGCGGCGAGCAGCGCGCCGCGCTGGGCCAGCCGGCTTCCGGCCGCGAGCACCGCCCGGCGCGCGAGCGCGGTCGACCATGCGTCGTTGAGATAGCAGCGCTCGTCGCGGATGCGGAACGCCAGGCGCGCCTCGGCGAGGAGATCGTCGAAGGCCGCGCGTTGGGGCTCGGGCACGCGCGCGCGGATCGCGGTGACCCCGTGGTCCGCGTCGTGGGTGGTCGCGGGCGGCGCGTCCAATGATGAACGCAGCGCCCCGACCAGGATCTCGGGCATCTCCATCGCGGTGCGGTCGGAGACGTCGTAGCCGGTGATGGTGCGCATCCCGGCGATGTCGAGGTACGCCTTGAGCGCAAGGCCGCTGTCCCCCGGCAGCGCGCACAGTTTCGTGAGGATCTCGCCGAGTGGCGCTGACGACGCCAGCAGCGTGGCAGCGATGGCATCGGCGCGGATCGCCGCGGACGCGCGCTCGAGCTCATGCGCCGCGCCGAGCGACACCTTCGTCGATCCGCGCATCGGGCCGAGCAGCACTCCTGGCGAGAGTCCGGTCCACGCGCCGGCCTGCGCCAGGTAGTCGCCGACCGGAATCATGAAGCAGGGGTTCAGCCGGTGGTGCATCTCGAGACCTTCGGCCACCGCTTGGCGGCAGGCCGAGAGGTGTGCCACCAGCTCGGTATCGCCGAGCGCCAGGGGATCCGCGACTTGCAGCGCGGTGTTCGTCCGCGCGATCGTCGGCTTCCACTCCTGATCCCAGCTCCTGATGTCCTCACGCCAGGCCTTGGCCTTGAACACCGTGCGCACGGTCTTCAGCCGCCTGCGGATCTCGGGATGCACGAGCAGCAGCAGCTTGAACACGAGCCTGGGGGGCGGGCCCTTCGCGCCCTTCGGGGCGCCGACCGGACGATGGCAGGTGTACATGAAGCCGTTGATGATGGTCACCTCGATGGTGTCGAGCAGCAGCCCGTAGTGCTTGGTCCCGGCCTTGAATCCCTTGGTGAAGTGGATCGGGAAGAAGGCGGCCAGCCAGCGGCTCATCGGCCGGCTGACGTGGGTGGTTTCTAGCTCCCATGATCCGGGGCCAGGGCTGGTGAAGGTTCCGACGTCCATGGCATGTCCCTCGGTCGCGAGCTTCGTCATCGAGCCCATCTGTCCAGCGGCGCTGCCTCGCTCGGCGCAGCGTCAGCGGGAGTCGGCTGGCCTGGGGCGGACTGCCGGTTATCGTCTGCGCCATGGCATTGCCTGATACCTACACCTTCCGTTGGGGCGAAGGCCAGATCAGCGGCTTCCTCTCCGCGGCCCTTGGCGTGCTCGGATTGCTGGCCGTGCTGTGCTTCCACTTCCCTACGCTGCTGACCTTCCCCGATCTGCACCGCCAATACGACCCCGGGATCATGCGCATCGCCCTCGGGGTCGGCCTGATCCTGGCGCTCGCGCTGGGCTTGGTGAATTTCCTCCTCGGCCGCTGGCGCGAGCTCGGCTACATCGGCATGGGCGCGGCGACGCTGGCGCTGGTCCTGGGCGGCGCGACCTCCACGTCGGACGGCAGCAACGCCTTCAGCGTGCTGCCGATCGGGCTCGACTGGTTCATCCTCGATCTCATCGCCTCGGCGCTGATCTTCATCCCGCTCGAGCGGTTGTTCGCGCTCAGGCGCGAGCAGGCGATCCTGCGCGGCGAATGGCGACTCGACATGCAGTACTTCGCGGTCGTGCACCTGCTGGTGTCGCTGATCCTGATCGTCTCGACCGGCGCGGTGAGCCATCTGTTCGCGTGGTCGATCAACGCTCGGGTGCAGGCGGCGGTGTCATCCCTGCCGATCTGGATCCAGTTCCCGCTGATCGTGCTGATCGCCGACCTCGCGCAGTACGCCTCGCACCGCCTGATGCACACCGTGCCGTTCCTCTGGCGCATCCATGCCGTCCACCACAGCAGCGAGTCGATGGATTGGCTGGCGAGCTCGCGGCTGCACCTGGGCGAGGTGCTGATCACCCGCACCTGCGTGCTGGCGCCGATATTCGTGCTCGGTTTCTCGCAGCTGGCGATCCAGTTCTACGTCGTCTATATCGGGCTCCACGCCATCTTCGTCCACGGCAATGTGCGCTTCACCTTCGGGCCGCTGCGCTACCTGCTGGTGACGCCGGCCTTCCACCATTGGCACCACTCGGACGACGCGCGCGCCGCCAACACCAATTTCGCGGTGCACCTGCCGGTGCTCGACAAGCTGTTCGGCAGCTATTTCCAGCCGCGGGAGTGGCCGGCGTCGTATGGCATCGGACCCGAGCGCCTGCCGAAGGGCATCCTGCGCCAGTTCCTGTATCCGTTCACGCGTCGCCAGGCGGCCTCAGAGCGACCCGCCTAGCGGATCGGTCAGACGGCCAGGTTTCAGGCGGTACGGGACATCCACCACATCAGGCCGCACAGGGCGGCGAATGCGATGGGGATGACGAAGCCTTCGGGATTCATGGGAGTCAGCATACCCCACGAATGCCCATCCCTGCAACATCGGGACGACGGGCTCCTGTAGAGACCTCGGAGCGATGCGGTTGAGTCGCAAGCCGCCGAAGCGGATGGTGGCGGCATCACCACCCCGAGGCACCCATGGCCACACCCCCGAACGTGCTGTTCATCGAAGACAATCCGGGCGATGTCACCCTGCTCTCGTCGGCCTTCGAGCAGTGCTGGCCGGGCGTAAACCTGCACACCGTCTCGACCGTGGATAAAGCCCTGAAATTCATGGATCGCGATGGCGAATGGTCAGATGCGCCGGGGGTCAACCTGGTGCTGCTCGACCTCAACCTGTCGGGCGGATCCGGCAAGACGCTGCTCGAACGCCTGGGCCCCACGCGGCGTGTGCCGGTGGTGGTGTTCAGCTCGTCGTGCCGGCAGCACGAGATCGAGGAATGCTACCGCCTCGGCGCCAGCCTCTACGTGGTCAAGCCCAACCATTGGAATGGCTACGTCGATCTCGCCGCGTCGTTCGCGAAGCTCGCCGCCCTCAGCGGCAGTGGCTGCTGCTAGCCGTCATTCTTCCGCGCCGTGCCCGGCCCGGTCCTTGGCCATCATCGCCTCGATCGCCGGTACGTCGGGGCGGGCGATGACGCTCAGCCCGGTGGAGACGCCCGCGGAATCGAGCAGGTGTCCGATGGTCACCCCGATGAGGCGGCCATGGGTGGTCATCACCGGACCACCGCTGTCCCCCGGATGGGCGAGCAGACGCGCGACGATGGTTTCGTATGGAGGTTGAGCGGGGGAACCGTTGACGGCCTCGGCTTGGCCATCGATGTGGGTCGGTGACCGGAGCATGTCGCCGGCACCCTGGTCGTGGCGGAACCATTGGCCTGAGCCCTCGTCATCGACCAGGTAGGCGCCGGCGGAGAGCACCGCGGTGCCGGCATCCAGCTCGGCCAGGGTGGACCACGCGCAGGGGGCCGGTGGCCGCCACGCCACCTTGATCAGGGCCAGATCGCATCCCGCAGCCTGATCGCCCCTCCAGACGACCCGTACCGGGGCGGGGGTCGGCCGGCCGTCGACATCGATCACGGCGTAGACGGGACCGTGGACGGCATGCGCGGCGGTGAGCAGATAGCCGTCGCCGCTGATCGGCGCCGCGCAGGCGATGGCATCGCTCGCCACCGAGAACCCGCCGCCCGGGAGTGCGGTGACGTGGCGCACGTCGGTAAGCAGCAGCACCTGGTGCCTGACCAGGAAGCGGATCACTGGTAGGCCTTCGATCTCGAGATCGGCGTAGGGCGCAAAGGTCTCGGCCTGCTCCTCGGGGGTAGGGAAATGCAACGCGGGGACGGCGTCGCCTGGCGTCGCAAAGGCCAGCAGCTCGGGAGCCGGGGGGCCGGTCTCTCCATCGATGAGCGCTGCGGGGAGGAGCCCCGCCGGAGGCGGACCGACGACGTCGACCTGCGACTGCGGCATCGCCAGCGCCAGCTGGTCGGTCTCGGCGCCTGCCGCGATTCCGGCCGATCCGACGGACAGGATCAGGCAGGCCGCGCCAAGGAGCGGGCTCGCTGGGTGCATGCGTGAGGGCATGCGTAGGTGCATGCGTAGAGAAAGGCGTGGACCCACGCCATCATGATAGCGCCGGAAACGCGGATGGGATGACGGTTCACCCGGCTCTGGGCGTTCACTGAGACGCTGTGATTCCGGCGGTGGAAAACGGCTCGAAAGCGGTTGCGCTTCGCTTCCCCCGGCAGGACCAGGGAGTTGCCTATTTTCTCGTGCTGCGCCGTGCGACCGTGGCTCTTGGCTTCACCACGGACAACAGGCCACGGACATCCAGCCACGAAGGCCGGTCGCGCGGCCGATCAGACCCGCGCGACTCGCGTGGCCGCGCTGGCCTGGATCTCGAAACGCTGGCCATGCCGAGGCAGGTGCACCGGTAGCGACGGATGTTTCACCCGCATGTAGTCGGTGAACAGGATCGGATCGATGCTGTTCATGGTGAACATCTCCCAATGCGCGGGCACGGTCAGCGCCGGCGCCAGCGAGCCCGCGAGATCGGCGGCCTCTTGATAGGTCATGTTGCCGATGCAGCCCGCGGCCAGGCGCTTGGCACAGCGGCCGTTGATGGGCAGGAACATGGCGTCGAACGACCATGTCTTGAGCTTCGACTGCATGCCTTCGTACACGCAGCTGTCGCCGGAGTGGAAGAGCGTCACGCCGTTGAACTCGATCACGCAGCCCAGGTACGGGTATGCGCCGGTTTCCGGATCGCGGTCGAGGAATTCGTGCGCAGCGGCGATGCCGGTCAGGCGCACGCCGCGCGTCTCGGCCGAGGTGAGATCGTCCAGGCCCACGAAGCGGCTCTCGCCCATGCCGAGCTCGCGCGTCAGGCGCGAGATGAGCAGGCGCGGTACCGCGAAGAGCGCTTTCGGCGAAGCCGCGGCCATCGCCGGCCACGCCGGTCGGTCGATGTGGTCGGCATGGTCGTGGCTGCCGAAGATGACGTCGGCATTGGTGACCTCGGCCGGATCGAGGAGCGGCGCGACCGTCCGCCCCTCGAGCGGCGTCAGGAATGCGTCGAGGTACAGCACGGTCGAGCCGCCCTTGACCACGAATCCATGCTGGCCGAGCCACCACACCGCGCACGAGCCGTGCGCCGGCTCGCAAGAAGCGATGTCATCGATGAGCGCGCGGTGCGTGGGCATGCGTTTTCCTGGTCCTCCGAGTCTGCGCATCCCCACCTACGCGCCAGGACTCGGCGGTCGCGGCGGCTGTGCCTCCGTATCCGATGGGACAGGCCTGACCGGGGGCCCCATCGTTCCGCGATGGGGCGGGCTTTGTCGCGGTTGGGGTTAGCCGGAGCGGCGTAAAACAAACGCGGCAAAGCCCG
>JBBRLJ010000026.1:0-86564 GCA_038231435.1 Planctomycetota bacterium | reverse complement strand
CTCGGCATCGAAACGCGTCTCGGTGACGCACCACGGTGGAATCAGCCCGAGGGCCATCGTGAACAGGGGGTTGGTGTCCATGCCGGACAACCTGGGCCTTCATGTGCGCCTGCAAGGACCCACGGGAAACGACGCAGAGCCTTATTTCTTGTCCAACGGCTGCTCCGCCGACGGCCTGATCTTCTCCAACCGTGCATGCTCGAGCGCTGTCACCATCGCCTCGCCGATGGCATGATCGGAAGCGGGATTCTGTCCGGTGATCATCTCGCGGTCGATGACGACGAGTGGTGCGAAGGTTTTGCCGGTCTCGACCTTGGCCCCGGCAAGTCGCAGGGCTTCGGCGACCGAGAAGAGCGGGGCGCTCTTCAAGTAGGTGTCGGTCACCACGCGCTCCTCGTCGTCCGAGAAGATGGCCATGCGGTATCCAGCGTAGGGCCAGCCGTTCGCGGCCATCCCGGCTCCGGGAGCGTCGTCCCGGACAAGAGCGTTGCGATAGGCCACCGGATCGGGCAATGCCGAGAGCGCGGCTACCGGGCCGTGGCAGAGGAAGACGGTGGGTTGCTTGGCCTCGTGGAAATGGCGCAGCGCGGTTCCGAGATCGACATCCTGCATCAAGTCGTTCATGGGTGCATGGCCACCGGGGATGTAGATGCCGGCGAAGCCATCCAGGCCGTCGGCAACCACCTGTTTCAAGGGATGGATCACTTGCATCGCCGGGCCCTGATCGACGAATGCCAGGGCCTTGGCCAGCGCGGCTTGGTCGTCGCCGAAATGGACCTTGTCGTTCGATCGCGGGTCCATCGGGGGCTTCTCGCCCGACGGGGTGGCCACCACCAGGTCGTATCCAGCCTCCTCAAGCCGCATCGCCGGGATCGCGAGTTCGTTCAGGTAATAGCCGGTCGGCACGTGGCGTCCGTCTTTCAGGACCAGCTCGCCGGAGCTCGAGGCCACGATCAGAACCCGTCCCGAGTGATGGGTCCGGACCGCTTCCGCGGCGCCAACGCCCGGAGCGCACGCGATTCCCGAAGCGAGCATGACGACAATGACGAAGCGGACGAGGTCGTTGAGGAACAAGTGCAGGTTCGGGGGTCGGCAGGTGGGCATGGGTGCGAACCTAGGGAGTGGCGTGGCGAGGCGATCGGGAAATTGAGGCAGGGTGGACACCCCGGCGCTGACGGGTAGGTGCGGACTCATGTCGATCCATGCGCGGAATCCTGGTGTACGCTCCAACATGCGCTCCGCTTCCATCACTTGTGCCACCGGGCGCCTGCGTCGGCTCATGGCGCGGTCGGATCGTTAGCACGGGTCCATGGTGCCTCGCGCCATCGTTGGAAAGGGAGCAAGGCATGCATCGACGCCGCTCGTCGCGGCAGCGTTGTTCGGCCTGCTCGCAGCCGGATGTGGCGATGCCCTTCGAGTGGCCGCGGCACCTGATCCCAAGCCCAGCGCTCCACCGGCGGCCGCGCCTGACCCGCGCGCCGAACGCCTGCGCGCGCTGCGCTCCGCCGTTGACGAGCAACCAGAGATCGTCGGCGCCGATGGCCCCGAGCGGACCGCCGCCATGGCGTCGAGGCTCCAGGCCCTGGTCGGAGCGCTCGATCCCGAGGATGCGGGCGATGTCGAGGCTCGCGCCGCGGCGGCCGATGCCTGGCTGCTGATCGCCCAGGCGCGGGCGCTCGCGTCATCCTCGGCGACGACGTCAGTTGCGCCATCCAGCGAGGGCTTCGCGAAGGTAGGCGAAGCGCTCGGCTTCGCCTGCGACTGGCTCGGCGATGTCCCGGGAGTCACCGATGAGACGGGATCACCGGGCCTAGCCGTCAGCCCATCGATCGAGCGCCGGTTGCTGCTGTCGTTTGGCAGGTGGAACCTGGAGTCGGCCCGCCATGGGGGTGGTCTGGACGCGCGCGACGCAACGGTGGAACTCGGCACAGACGGCGTGGCGCACGTGCGGATGGCGGTGGAGACGGCCAAGCGGTTGCTCGTCAGCGACCCGTTCGATCGCGAGGCGGGGATCCTGTATGCCCAGTCGGCGCGGCCGTTGATCATCCATGGCGATGGTGAAGGGACGGCGTTCGCGCCGTTGGCCGCGGATGTCGAGTCCGCGCTCGGCCGCATCTGGGACGCCTTCCCATCGTCGGCGGCACCACTCCCGGAAGGGATGCCGACGATCGACCGCGCGGTGGGCCGAGGCTCGTGGTACGCGTTGGCTGCCGAATACGCGCGTGCGATCACGCAGCTGGCCGAACTGCGCGCCAACGCTCGCGACCACCAGGCCGCGCTCGCTGGCTGCGACCGCTGGGATGGATTATGCCACGAGCTCGATACGCGTCGGATCCAGCTGCGCGGGATGGATGCGTACGATCCGCGGCGGTTCGCCGCCCTGGTCTGCGAGCGCCTGGTGCAGCACGCTTTCGCCGACGATGGCGGCGACGGCCGTTCGGCGGAGTGGTTCGCGGCGGCCGGGATGCGCGTCGAGCGCTGGCGGGCGGCGTACCGCGTCGCCACCCACGACCGGTCCGCGCTCTCGCTCGCGCTCAACAACTATGCGTGGTGGCGATTGGTCTCGCCGGACGTCACGCTGCGCGATGCGGCGCAGGCGCTGCCGACATCTATCGAAGCGGTCCGGCTCCAGCGCGCTGCGGCTGAGGAACGCGCATCCGGCGACGCCGAGACGGCCGCGGCCGCGACACGCCGGCAGCGCCGCAGGCTCGGCAACTATCTCGACACGCTCGCACTCGCGCGCGCGCAGAATGGCGATCTGCGCGGAGCCATCGTCGATGCCGGCGAGGCGGTGCGCATCGCCGACGAGACTGGCATGAGCGCGAGGGAGCGCGCGGAATTCGCCGAGCGGCTGCAGTCATATCGCCAGTCCATGGAGGAAGCGGCGCAGCAGTGGCAGGGAGTGAAGTAGGCACGCGCAGGGAGCTGCGGCTCACGGCGCGAACGATTCGTCAGTTCCCGGGCTTGGCGACCTTGTCCTCGATCGATTTGATGTAGGCGTCGGGATCCAGCGCCTGGACGTCGATGGATTCGATGGTGTGGGTGGCGATGTAGACCGGCCCCGAGGCATTGTCCTTGGCGTAGGGGATGACCGAGCCCGGATTGCCCTCGTCGTCGAAGCCGTACCAGCAGGCCTTGTCGAGCCTGATGAAGGCGACGCCTTCGCCCGCATCCACTTTCCTCAGCAGCAGCGGATCGACCTGGCCGACCAGGTAATGCGACTCCTTCTTCTCGCCCGTGTCGATGATGTAGGTGACCTTCACCCAGGGGCGCGCGCTGGCCATGGCCTCGGGCTTGGGCGCGGCCTTCGGCGGGGTGGGTGGCGTGGCCTCGGGCTGCGCTTCCGCCCACATGGGCAGGAGCGGCAGCGAGAGCGGGATCACGAGCAGGATCGAGATGAGTGAGCGCGGCATGGCCATCTCCTCGTGGGGCGGACGTCCGACGGTGCGGTAAGCCGGCGAGGGCGCAAGGCGCAGTAGCAATCCGCCCTCCAGCGGCTCCCGAGGATAACTTCTGCTCGCAGCTGGTACTCATGCTCTCGCTATCCGAATGAACGGCGGCCATGGACAAGGGACTCGATTCGGAGGTATCCTTCCGGTGGCCCGATCGTGAACCCACCGTCCCCATCATCGTCCGAGAACAGCAAGTCGGGGCCCACGTCGCCATCGCCCTTCGGGGACACGGTGCCGTCCGACGCCTTCTCGCCGGACGGGCTGCGCGCGCATCTCGAGCGCACCGGACCGACCGACCGCCTGCGGAGATCTGAGACGCGCGATGGCACCGCGCCGCTCCTCGGGCGGCCGAGCCTGATCGAGCGGCTGGGTTCGCACGGAGGCAGGGCTGTCGAGCCGGCCCTGCCGCGGTTCGAGGTCGAGGGGGTGCTCGGCGTCGGGGCCACTGGCCGTGTCTACGCGGTGCGCGATCGCAACCTGGCGCGCGCGGTGGCGGTGAAGTTCCTCGATGACAGCGGCGGCCAGCCCGGTCCCGACGCGATCGCGCATTTCGTCGACGAAGCGCAGATCACCGCATCGCTCGAACATCCGAACGTGCTGCCGGTGCACGAGCTCGATGTCAATGAGGCAGGCCAGGTCTACTTCAGCATGAAGAAGATCGCTGGCCGTTCGCTCGGTGCGCTGATCGAGGAATCGACCGCCCAGCAACGCGCCGCCACGCTCGGCGACGTCAATGCGCTGGTCAACCTCTTCGTGGGCGTCTGCCACGCGCTCGCCTACGCCCACGATCGCGGCATCGTGCACCAGGACGTCAAGCCTTCGAACATCATGGTCGGCGACTATGGCGAGGTGCTGCTCGTCGACTGGGGCAGCGCGGTCCGCCTCGAGCCGGGCAAACAGCCGCGATTGTACGGGACGCCCCTGTACATGAGTCCCGAGCAGGCGCGCCGCGACGGTGTCGACGCGCGCAGCGACATCTACTGCCTGGGGGCGACGCTCTTCCACGCGCTGACCCTGCGCCCGCCCACCTGGTCGGACGATGCCGACGAGTTCTGGCGCATGAAGCGCGCGGGCGAGATGACGGCGCCCAGCGCACAGGAACGCGCAGCATCGCCCGTCGAACTGCTCGACATCGCGCTCAAGGCGCTCGCGCCCGCGCCGGGCTCGCGCTACCGTACGGTGTCCGAGCTGAGGGACGATCTACGCGGTTACCAGTCGGGTCTGGCCGTGTCCGCGCACCGCGACAGCCTGTTGGAGGCGTTGTCGCGCTGGCATCGCCGCCACTGGCGCGCGCTGTGGGCCACGGCGGCCGTGGCTGCCGTGGTGCTCGCGCTCGGCGCCACCATCTATGGCGAGAAGCTCAAGGAGATCGCCACCTGGGGCCAGCCGGTGATGGCCGAGGATTTCACCGACGATTCCTGGAAACAGCGCTGGCACGTGGTCGAGGGCGGGTTCGAGCAACGGGCCGGTCGGCTGGTCTCCACCGATACCCACGCGAACATCGTGGTCTGGCCGCACAAGCTGTCGGGGCCGACCGCGGTGGAATACGATGGCGAGATCCTGCCAGGAGCCCATCCGTGCGACATCTCGTTGGTCTGGGCGCGCGACATCGGCGAACAGGGCTGGCCGCTGATCGATCGCTGCCTGATCCAGGTCGGTTGCTTCGACGGAGCCTACACTGCCCTCCGCGCCGACGACTACTCGATCCTGTCGTTCAATCCCTTCCGTCCTGCCGTCGGCACGCGCTACCACGTCCGTGTCGAGATGGACGATTACGCCATCACGCTGTGGGTCGACGGCCGCAAGCTCTGCGAGTCGACCGACTCGATGCGCCTCGATGGCGGCTATGTCGCGCTCTACGGGCATTACGCCGGCAAGGCCTTCGACAACGTCCGGATCTACAGCCGTGGCATGGCGCAGAAGGTACCGGCCACAGCCATCGGCGACACGCTGGTCCGCCTCAAGCAGACCGAGCCGGCCTTCGATCAGTACCGCAAGGTCGCGGAATCGCATCCCCACACCACCATCGGCGATGAGGCGCTCTACAAGCAGGGGCTGTGCCGCTGGCAGCAGAAACGCTACGACGAGGCCGAGTCGGCCTGGGCCGCGCTCGCCGGGACGGCCTTCGCTCCACAGGTGACGCTGCACGCGATCGATCGACGCTTCATCTTTGGCGATCATCCGCGCGCGCTCACGGCGCTGGTCGATTTATACGCATCCTCGACTCCGGCGATCCGCAAGCTGGTGGCACGCCAATGGGGACGCTATGTCGACGTGCTGCACAGGCTCGGAGACGACAGCTGCCTCGAGAGCTATGTCGCGGCGCACGACCGGTATTTTCCCGACCAGGACGATGTCGAGGTGAATGCGGCCGAGGCCCTCATCAACCTCGACCGCTTCACCGAGGTGCTCGAGCGCCATCCGCGCCAGCGCATGCAGTGCGCGTGGGCCCTCACCCGGCTCGACCGCCCCCATGAGGTCATCGAACGCTACGCGGACCAGCTCAGCGCCTACAACAACGCCTGCTTCCTCACTGGAGAATTCGACTTGATCGATCGGTACATCGACCCGGCGCTCTATGCCCTCACATTGGTGCTGCGCGGGCGGGCCGAGGAGGCGCTGGCGATTCCAGGGATCGACTCCTGGGGAAAGTTCGAAGCGTACCGCACCCTCGGCCGCTTCGACGAGGCGATCGCGATCGCTCCAGATCCATACATGCGCGCTGAAGCCCTGTGCGCCGCCGGACGCGCGAGCGAAGGCGCCCTCCTCGCGGGCAGAATCGGTCGCTCGATCGGGCTCCTCGCCGCTGGTGACGCGCTGGGGGCGTTGGGCGCCAGCGAACCGGGTGAGTCTGCCGATGTCCAGGCGCGCAACTTGCTCGGATTGCGTTGCGCGATCTCGGGAGATATCGCCGGTGCGCGCGGCTGGTTCGACGTCAAGGTAAACGAGCACGCGGGACTCGACGAGATCCTCTTCGGCCGATTCCTGGCACCCTTCGCGCTGGGGACATTGGACCAGCCTGCGTATGAGAAGGCCTGCGATGACGTGATCGCCGCCGAACGTTGGTCCGACGCCCAGCAATCGTGGTATCTCGCTGGATTCTTACGGGGCAGCATCAGCGAGGAGCGGTTCCTGGCCCAGCCTGAGCGCCGCTTGGCGTCCGGGCGCATGCTATTCCTCAAGGCCTTCATGGCGGATCGCACGGGGCACGCGGTGGAGGCGCTCGGCGGGTACCAGGCGTTCGCGGCCCTACCGATCTGGAAACGACGTCTCTCCATCTTCCCGGCTCTTGACCTCTTCGTGGAATGGCGCATCGATTCGCTCAGCGCAGCGAGGCGGTGAGCGCGGCGAGGCAGCACGGTCGAATGCCGGCGTTGCCCAGGATCGCCTCCTTAACGATTCCTGTGCAAGGTTCCATCGACCCGGCAGTGCGAGGATGCGCATGCCTCGGTATACTGTGATCCTTGGGGTCCGATGTCGGCGTGCGTGATCGCATCCCGGGATGCGGTCCGCAACAAGGTTGCAGGTACTGTGCGCGTGCGGTTGTAACGTGCGGGACGGAGGCGACATGCTGGCAACGCGACCGAGTGGACCGAGTGGCAGGAGCTGGGCCCGCTCCCACGCCAATCGCCGGAATGATAATGATGAAGAAACTCCGCCCGTCGCGGATCTGATTCTGATCGAGGACAACCCGGGAGACGTCGAGCTCATGCGCACGGCCTTGGAGGAAGCGGGTCTGCGCGCCAGCCTGCATGTAGCCGAGGATGCGCCGCGGGCGTTCACGCTGATGTCCACGCTCGAGCGGATCCCGGACTTGGTGGTGCTCGATCTGAATCTGCCGCGCGTCAGCGGCCGCGAGCTCCTCACCAGGATCCGTGACGGCAGCCGATGGCGCGACGTGCCGATCGTGGTCCTCACTTCATCGGAATCCGAGCATGAGATGGAATCGTGCCTGCACCTGGGCGCCAGCGCCTACAAGGTCAAGCCGGCGCTGTTCGACGGCTACGTCGCGTTTGCGCGCAGCCTGGTGGGGTACCTCAGCGGATCTCGGCTGAGCGTCGCACACGAGCGGTCGTGCACCTCATGAAGGGGTGGCGGGATCAGCGCTGATCAGTGCCAGGAACCGAGCAGATCTTGGCCTTCACTGATGCGCCTCTCCTTGGCCGCGAGCCGGCGCGGGGTACGGCCGTTGTCCATGGCGATCTTGTGCACTCGTTGCCGGCTGATGCCCGCCTTGCGCGCGATGTCGCCGATGGAGGCGCCAGAGTCGTAGAGCCTGAGGATCTCGCCGGATTCCAGGCTGCTGCGATTCGAGATGGGCTGGGGGGCGGCCTTGGTGTTGCGCACGGTGGCGATCTCGTCCTCCTCGCGATCGCCCAGGCGCCATGGACCGGGAGCGCAGGGGGCGAGTTCGATCGCGCCGCGTGGACCCAGGTCGATCCTGAAGCGCGCGTTCATGACCGACAGGAGGCGATGCAGCGTCACCAGTCGCCCATCGCCGTCGTCTCCGAGCGCCACCTGCGCGGCCCCGAGGTTCACGCCGGCGAGCAATGACAGTTCCTCGGCCTTCGCCTCGAGCTTCTCGGCGAGCTGCCTGACCGCTTGGCGCAGGCTGGCTGCGCGATGCCGGCCGCCGATGGCCTTGGTCCTCGAGCGCAGGTCGGCCATGCGCTCGCGCAGGCGGCCCTCTTCGTTGACGATGTACTGCTTCGCCTTGGCTTCGCGTTCGGTGCGCTTGAGGCGTTGGTCGGCGAGCGTGTGCAATGCGCTCACCATGCGTCGCTGGCGCCAGGTCCGCCACTCGCGGTCGATGAGCTGCGGGGCGGGCCGCGCCGCGTCGATCGCCCACGAACTGCCTTGGCACTCGATCATCAGCGCGCCGCCGAGCGCGCTGACCATGCGGCACCAGGTCACCACTTGGGTCGGCGTATGGGTGCGCAGCGAGGCCACCGCGCCGGGACTGATGCCCGCACGCACCGCGGCCTCCTGCGTGCTCCAGCCGCTGAGCTTGATCAGCCCATCGACCATGTCGTGCAGGTGCAGCCGGTTGATGCTCATGGCGTGGGATCCGAGGCGTGAGCGAACCGCACCGCGCTGCTCGCTCGCCTCGACCAGGCTAGCAGCGCTGCTCGTGTTGACAATCATGTGATGCCAGTTAGGGCTTACGTCGCCGCGGGTGATGGTACTCCGCGGTCCTCGCGTGCGGCCGCGAACTCAGCCTGTGCGCCTGCTCCACCTTTTCCCTTCGCTCACAGGGACTGACAGAGCCAGAGGCACGAAGGTGGAAGCTGGAAAGCTCGAGGATCCGATAGCCAGGAATTAGGCGGGGAGGTCGTCGCAGCACTCCCCGCGCATCTCCTGGATCTCAGCCCGCCCAATCGAATACCGCAGTCGGCGCGCCGCGCTGGTTCAACAGATCCTGCCAGACCTCCTGCGCCTGTGCGGGCTGCACGCGCGACGCGAGGCCTTCAACTTTCACCCTGCCTTCCTTCAGCCAGCGCAGGGCGCCGGCGAGGTCGCCCTGGATGCTGCCGACGGTGAAGTCGCGGGCATGCCTGGGCACTTCCCATTCCCAGCCGCTGCGCAGCACCACGTAGCGGTGGAACACCGCGTGTAGGACGTCGAAGGCGCTCGCATCGCAGCGCTTCTTCCAGGGTACTCCGACCAGCACCACCTCGCCGCGCTTGGCCGCCACCTTGCAGCAGTCGATGACGGCGCGTTCATGCCCGGAGCACTCCACCGCCAGCTGGATCGCTCCGCCCAGGGCGGCCTGATCCGCCGGCACGGATTCACGCACGTCCGCGAGACCGAGCGACTGGGCCAACACGCGGCGGCCCGCCACCGGATCGACGGCGGTCACCTCGTAGCCTGCGGCGGTGAAGATCTGCGCGGCCAGGTTGCCGACCGGGCCGAGGCCAGTGATCAGCACGCGGTCGGGTGGGCGCGCGGTGGTGGTGACCAGGGTCGACCAGCTGACGCCCATCAGGCGACAGAACACCGCCACGGCCGGATCCATGCCCGTGGGGACGCGCACCGCGTCGTTTGCGAGGCAGCGCTGGCGCGAGGCGTGGGCGCCCATGCAGAACACCCGATCGCCGACGTTGAAATTCCCCGATCGGTCCCGGGCCTCGGCGCCGACCCGGTCGATCTCGAACACCGCCGCGTATCCCGACAGGCTGGGCTGGGTGCGCTCGGCGATGTAGCCGTTGAGCTCGGTGCCCGGGCTGGCGAGGGTCGACAGCGTGCGTCCGGAGATCTCCCCCGCCGTCAAGGGAGAGGGATCGAACGCCCAGTCGACGAGCTCGGCGCGTTCCTTCGCGACGAAGGCGATCGCCTGCATCGAAGTCGGGATCGTGGTGGTAGCGGCGGCCTGGCTGCGGGCAGGGGAGGCGGTGGTGGTCATGGGATTATCTCGGGTTGGGGTAGCGACGAGCATGAGGGGAGTCGAAGCGGAGATTCAGCCGCGCGTGCTGGCGGTGGCGAGCGCCATGTGAGGCCGAGCCTCGGAGGCGGGATCCAGCTTGCGCACCTCGCGTCCGGCGACCCAGGCTGCGGCGCGGCGCAGCATCTCTCGCGCGCCGAACGCCTCGTAGGTGCGCTCGTTGTGGCCGAGCAGGGTCTGGAAGACCCGGCCGCGACCGTAGCGGTACGTCCAGGCGAGTGGTTCGTCCTTGCCGGTCACCAGCGAGTGCGCGACGAGGATCGGCGCGATCGGCTCATCGCCCCGCTGCCTGACGTAGAGCTCGTCCTCAACCGCGAACGCCGCGAGGCCCTCGCTGATCGCATGGTCGCCGACCGGCCTGGCCAGGAATTCCCGGTAGTGGTCGTGCGTGCTGTCGCCGTCCGCCACCGGCGTGTGGTCCCACACCCGCCGCACCAGGCGGCGGTATTCCGGCCAATCGCTCGCGGCCGCCTCGGGCAACGAGCAATGGAAGGCGCCGTTGGAGAAATGCAGCACCAGCAATCCGCCGCCGTTGGCGATGAACGACGTGAAAGCCGCCTTCGCCGCGTCGCCCAGGCCCTGCGGATCCTTCCAGTTGCAATAATTCAACGCGACGACCGCGTAATCGGCGAGGCGGCGGCGTCCGAGCTCTTCCGGATCGGTGATCACATCCACGCGAACGCGCGGATCGACCTCGAGCGCCGCGCGGATGGCCGGCGTCGAGCGCTCCCAGTTGTGCCAGCGGTGGGCGTCGTTGCCGGCGAGCAGCAGCACGCGCAGCCGTTGGTCGTCGCGAGCGCGCCCGGCCAGGATCGCCGAGGCTTCGTCGCGGCTCAGGTGCGGCGCCTGCACGCCCCGCTCCGGGATCTCGACGCCCGCCGACCACGCGATGCCATTGAGCAGCACGGTGCGATAGGCGGCCAGGTTCCAGTTGGAGTGGAAATGTCCGAGGGTGGTGCCGAAGCCACGGCCACCATCCGCGCGTTCGCACGCCCACGCGACCACGGTTCCGCGCTCGCGCTTCGCCGGCAGCGCCGGTACCGCGAGCAGCGGAGTCCACGCACTATCGGCGGCGTTGGGGAAGCGCAGATCGTGATAGAATTCCTCGCGCAGGCGGAATCCCGACGGATCGATGCCGCGCAGCGCGGGATGCCCGGGCGTGGCCGGCACCACCGGCGCCTCGAGGGTGGTGATGGCCGATCGCCACGCGCGGGCGCCATCATCGCCCTGCCATTGGAAGTAGCCGCCGCACCAGCGCAGCGCGCGCTCGCCATCGGCCTCGCCCGCGAAGGTGCCGAAGTGGATGACCGCCAGGCCGCAGCCGCGCTTCATCAAGCGCTCGACTGAGGCGATGCGCTCGGCATTGGCGAGGTGGAGCGCTTCGCTGAAGTGCTCGCCATCGCGGCCGTCGCAGAACAGCACGATGCCGTCGGCGTCGGAAAGTTCGCTCTCGTCCGCAGGCCAGCCATCGATGATGACGCGCACGCGCAGCCGATCGGCGACGTTCGAGGCGAGGAGCATCGCCGCGGCCACGCGCGCATCCCACGGGTAGTCGTGCGCGCCGTTGCCCTCGGGGCCATGGCTCTTGGGCCCGGCGATCAGGACGAGGGTGCGCGTCTCGCCCTGGGCGGTCGGACGGTTGCTCGATGGCGCTGTATTGCTCATGTCCTCGTGTCTCCCTGGTGGCGTGGATCATGGCGAATCCACGTGGCGATTGGAATGGCCAGGGATAGCATCTACATATCCCTGAGTCCTGTTCTGCCTCATGAGGGGGTGGGGGATGGTCACGGCCAGCGGGGGAGCGGCGGCGATGAGCGATCTGGACGACATCCGCGTCACCGGCATGGAGGTCGGCTCCGGGGCGATGCAGGACGGCTACGTCCACCGCAAATGCATTCCCTTCGCGATCATCGTTCAGGCCACCGAGGGATCGTACGTGGTCACCGGCCCCGAAGGCGCGGTCACCATCCATCGCCACCAGGTGGCGCTGGTGGCGGCCGACACGCCGGTGGCTTTCGCCCACCACGCTACGCCGGGCGGACGCATGACCGCGCGTTGGTTGCACGTGCAGGCGGTGTGGCGCGCCGCGCTCGATCCCTGCGCCCTCTACCTCACGCCGCATCGCATCGCCGGAACATCCGCCAGCAGGATCGGCGAGATGCTCGGCGAGCTGGTCGAGCATTCCTCGAGGGATGCATCGATGCATGCCTCGGCCGACGGTAGCGGTGATGGTAACGACGGCCTCGACCGGCGCATCGCGCGGATCGGACTCGCCTATCGCGTACTGGGGCTCGCGCTCGGGAGCGCGGCGAGGAATCCGCGCGCCACGGCCCTGCTCGCCGCCGCCGCGCGCATGGGGCCGCTCACCTCATGGCTGCGCGAGCATCTGCGCGAGCCGTTGGCCATCGACGACATCGCGCGTTCCGCCGGGTTGTCGCGCAGCCGGCTGCACGCGCTGTTCCAGGAGCACCTCGGCGTGTCGCCGATGGCGCATCTCAAGGAGCTGCGCCTAGCCGCCGCGGCGCGCGAGATCCTCACCACCATCGATCCGCTGGCGCTGGTGGCCGAACGCACCGGATTCGCCAATCCCTTCCACTTCAGCCGCGAATTCTCCCGCCGCTACGGGATGTCGCCACGCCGGTACCGCGACGAGCAGCGCCTGGCTTTCGGCAGCTGACGGCTGATGTCCGCTGATGTCCGCTGATGTCCGCTGACGTCAGCGGATCTCAGCTAGGAAGGCCGAGTCGCTGCTCCGGGCTACGCGCTAGGAATGGTCTTCGCCAGCCACCAGGCGCCGAGCCCATCGCGGCCGACGTCGCCGTGGCAGAGCACGCGCGGATCGGCGTAGAGCGCGCGGAGTTTCTCGGGAGGATTCAGCTTCAGGCCGAGGTTCCCCCAGGGCATGAACCAGGTCCAGCGCGCCTGCTCGGCGAGGATCGCGGGGGTCGGCGCCTGCCCGCACTCGCCGATCGCCAGCGGGCGCCCGTCGGCGAGCTCGAGCAGCAGATCGTGGTGGCTCTGGCGCCAGTCGTCGTGATAGACGTCCGAAGCGAGCACGTCGACGACATCGCCGCCAGGATAGTATGACGCGTAGTCGAAGGCTTCATCACCGGGGATGGCGCGCGGCGCGTTGGCGTTCCACACCCACAGCAGGTTGTCGAGACCGTGGCGGAGGGTCAGCAGCTCGTACATCTGGCGCCACAGCGCTGCGATGCCGCCCGGGCCGGCCTGGCCGCACCACCAGAACCAGATGCCGTTCATCTCGTGGTACGGCCGCCACAGCACCGGCACGCGAGCTTCGCGCAGGCGCGCGAGGTGGGGCACGACGCAGCGCTCGATCTGCTCGCGCCAGAGCCGGTGCATGCGCGTGCCCGGCGTGGTCAGCTCGCGCCAGGTCGAGCGCTCGGGCCGACGCTGCATCATCCACAGGTTCCGACCCGGTCCGGCATCGGATTCGGAAGGGAACAGGTGGTGCCACATCAGGGTGACGACGCGACCGGAGCGGTGCTGGGCGATGGCCTCGTCCACCAGCTGGCGGCGCAGGGGATCGAGGTCGATGTCGAGCACGCGGAACGGCTCGCCGGGGATGCTGAGATTGCCTGGCCCGCAGTGCTGGTAGCGGTTGGCGTCCTCGCCGGTGCAGGCGAAGCTGAGGTCAGAGCCCCACAGCAAGGGCGAGCGTCCGGACACGGCGGCGACCTGGCGCTGGAAGGCCGCGCCGCTGCCGAGGAAGTCGTGCTGGCCAGCGATCGTGAAGCGCCCCGAGATCGCATGCAGGAAGGCGAGCAGGCCCCTGGCCTCGCGGCTGGCGGCGGGATTGGCGGGTGGGCGCATCATCGCTCGCTGCTCTTTCCTGGGGAATTTCCTGGGGATGCCGGGATGTTCGCTGCGGATCCGGGACCGCAATGGGCCGGGATTGTCCAGATTTGATCACGCCGAGTCACCGGCTCGTGGACGCTTCCGTTGCACGTCGATCCCAGGATTGCGCGCGCCGTCACGCCCAGGCACGTTTCATCCTCCTCCAGGAGCCCGCATGCATCGGTCATCCTTCGTCCTTCTCGCCACCTTCGCCACCTTCGCCATTTTCGCCACGGCCTCGGTCCAGGCGGCTGATGTCCCGGCGCCGGCTGTCCCCGCGACCGCTGCGGCGAAGGATCTCGATCGCGAGCTCGCCGCGTTGCCGGTGGTGGATGAGGTGCGCATCGGCGGCGACGCGCCAGGCCACCATTTCACCCAGATCCCCGAGGGCTGCAGTCGCATCGAGACCTGCCTTGGCGCCCCGTGCCGCGTGCTGCCGATCGATGGCGCCGCGAAAGGCTTCGGCGTCCGCCTCGGCGAAGGCAAGCTCACGCCGCGTGGCACCTACGTGCTCGAGATCGAGTTCCCCGAGGACTCGCCGCGCACGTTCTTCATCGCCAACCGTGGCGACAACAGCGCGCGCGGGGTGGCGTGCGGCAGCTCGATCTGCGACGCCCTGCAGGTGTACACGCAGACGAATCCCGAATCGCTCGACCTGCCGCTCTCGAAGTCGATGCGCACGTGGCGGAGCGTCTTCCGCCTGCACGACCGCTTCGCCGATCTCAAGGGCAAGCGCGAGAAGGACACTCCCGAGATCAGTCCCGAGAACGGTTTCTGGGTGATCATCTGCCAGTCCGAAGGCGCTCGCCATCCGGGTTCGCACGGAGCGGCGGTGGCGAACATCCGCCTGCGCGCGCTCGAGCATCCAGAAGCTCTCGACGTCACGCTGCACCGCCCGCCCGAGGGCATGCCGTGGCGTCATCTGTTCTGGCGCGAGGAGATGGCCGACGGCGTCATCGGCGGAGATGACGCGGCGAAGCGCGGATTCGTCGATCCCGTCGACTGGTACGCCGACAAGGTGCATCTCATGCGTTTCCTCGGCATCGACACCTTCACCAAGGACCTGCTCGAGTTCGGCCACAACCAGGGCTGGGACAGCACCCCGTACGGATCCAACGACTGGGTCTACCAGACCAAGACGCCGGACCTGTGGGAGCGCATCGTGACCATGATGGGCAAGGAGGGCATCCCGGTCCTGCCGTACTACGAATATTGCGGCTCGATCGGCGTGAAGGGTTTCGGCCTGCAGAAGCGCGCCACGCCGCTCAATGGCAAGCCCAGCTACACCCACATCACCTGGAGCGAACGCGCCACGGTCGACGTGTCCGATCCCGAGACCGGCGAGGACTTCGCCAAGATCCTCGACTGCACGGTGTTCAGGCTCAAGGAGCGCGCGCGCTTCCTCGGCGTGTGGCTGCGCAATCGCCCGAGCAACATGCCGGTCGGCTTCGCAGACGCGACCCTCGCGCGCTTCTCGGCGAAGGCCAACCACTCAGCGGCGGTGACGCGCGCGATGCTGGCATCCGACAAGGCGCTGCTCCAGCGCTACTACGACTGGTGGTTCGAGCAGCGGCGCGACTTCCTGATCGGCGTGCGTGAGCGCCTCTCGGCCGCAGGCATCGTCGATCCGATCGTGCTGTTCAGCCCGCAGACGGGCGAGCCCGCGCCAGCTATCGACGGCGACGCCCTGGTGGTGCGCGGCGACGTCGAGGCTTGGAAGACGCTGCTCGCCAAGAGCGAGGTGGATGCGAAGGGCAAGCCCAAGGGCAGCAAGCGGCCAGTGCGAGCGTTCGATGCGGTCATCGCCAAGGGCGAATACCGCGACGCAGTCACCGACTGGGCGACCACCTGGGGCGGTTGGGAGTGGCAGCACGCGACGCCGCCCGCCGATCCGAAACGCTACACCACCACCCCCGGGGTGATGATCGCGTATCCCTTCAACCGCGCCTACACGGTGTCCGATCCCACGGCGATCGCGCCGTTCCGCTCGCCCGCGGGACTGGCCATGGTACGCCACCATCCGCTCAATGAGCGCACCATCCCCGACGAGATGTTCGGGTACCTGTGCATCGATACCGAATACGCCGGGCCCTTCTGCATGCTCGGAGAGGTGCTGGCGATGGCGAATGGCGACCCGACGCACCTGGCCGAGCTCACCGGCGCGGTACTGACGCGCGGCTTCCCGACATACGTGCGCAATTTCGACGCGGCGTTCCTGGCCCTTCCCGCCTTGCCGAGCGAGCTCGTCGAGGGCGAGGCTCCCGCGCCGGGCGTGGTGGTGCGGCGCATCGACGGCGGCGCCCACGGCTGGTGGCTGGTGGTGTGCAACACGGCCACCGTCGCACATGCCGGCGTGAGCATCCCGTTGCCCGACAAAGCCGCCGCCAAGGCGGTCGACGCCGCCACCGAGCTGCCGCTGACGGTGAAGGCCGGCGCGGTCACCCTCGACCTGGAGCCGTGTTCGCTGCACGCCGTGCATTGCACGCGCTGAGCTGAGCTCGGAGACCGTTCGGGACCTGAGGGCCGCGTGCTGCGGCGAGACCTCGCCGTCCGAGGCTGATCAGCGCTGATCGACCACGGCCTTCGCTCTCGCGAGCTCGGCGAGTGCGGCCGTCGCGAGCGTGCGTCGGCGCGCGAGCTCGTCCTGGGCGGCGGCGCGGCGTCGGTCACGCGCGCGATGGTGTGCGTCGCGGCGGATTCTCAATAGTCCCTGCGATCCATGGCCCGCCTCGGCTGACTTCCGTCCCTGCGCCATCCATCCGCAGGCTATCCGCAGGATCCATGGAGGTTGGGTCTGGAAACCAGGTGCTCGAGCCGGACAACCAGGGCCGATGGCCGGATACGACGCGCAGCATCGCGGCACGCAGGATTCGTACGCGCACTATTTCGCGGCGATGGACGCGGCTATGCGCCAGAAGGTGGCGTTGACCACCGCGCATTTTCCGGCCAGTGGTCGCGTCGCCGACATGGGCAGTGGTTCGGGCAGGGGCACATATGACCTCGCCTGCCTGCATCCCGCGCTCGAGGTGGTCGGCGTCGACATCAACCCGGTCGCGGTCGCCACGTCGCGCCAGGCTCATCGGCGGCCCAACCTCTCGTACGCGGTGGGGGACATCGCCGAGCGGATCTTCCCCGCCGAATCCCTCGACGCGGTGCTCGACTCGTCGGTGCTGCACCATGTCACCAGCTTCACCGGCTACTCGCTCGAACGGCTCGAGGAGTGCATCGACAACCAGGTCGCGGCCTTGCGCGCTGGCGGAGCGTTGGTGATCCGCGACTTCCTGGTGCCTGACGGTCCGGATGAGGTCCTGCTCGACCTGCGTGCCGACGATGGGGACGATGCTGAAAATGCTGATGGCGTCTCGGTCCCGGCCATGTCGACGTCTCGGCTGTTCCGCAGCTTCGCCGCATCGTTCCGCTCCAGCCAGAACCGCTCGGGACCGGTACCGTTCCACGAGATGGGCGCCGCAGCCGGCCATGCAGACGAAGGGGTCGGCGATTGGCGCCGCTTCCGCCTGCCGCTGCGCGCGGCGCAGGAGTTCATCTTGCGCAAGGACTACCGCGCCGACTGGGCGGTCGAACTCCAGGAGGAATACACTTATTGGACCCTCGACCAGCTCGTGCGCGCGCTCGAGCGGCGTGGTCTGCGCGTGGTCACGGCGATGCCGATCCGCAATCCGTGGATCGTCGCGAACCGCTACCGGGGGAAGATCCGCTTGGCGGATACCTCTGGCGCACCGCTGCCTCTGCCGCCCACCAACGTGCTGGTGGTCGGCGAACGCATCCCGCCGCGCGCGGGCGTGCGCATCGTCGAGCGTTCGAGCGTCCCGCTGGTGGGCGCCGGGTTCATCGCGCAGGCGTCGTGGCGGCACCGCGGCAGCGGCGCGGTGTACGACGTGGTGGAGCGCCCCGGGCGCACCATCGACCTGCTGCCCTGGCGGCGCGAAGGCGATCGGCTGATGGTCATGGCGAAGAAGGGCTTCGCGCGGCCCATCGTCAATGCCGCCGCCGCGGATCCCAATCTCCACGGCACTCGCTGGTCCGGCCACATCACCGAACCGCTCGCGGCCATCCTCCATGGCGAGGAGTCGCCCGATGCGGTCGAGCGCGTGGCGCTCGACCGCATCGGTCTCACCCGCGCGTCGATCGTCGCCATCGCGCCGCCGTGGCGCTACCTGACTTCGCCCGGCGGCATCGACGAACGGGTGTCGGCGTACGCAGTCGAGCTGCGCGCCGCGCCGCCGGCATCATCGCCGGATGGCGCGCGCGAGCTCGATGCACGCCAGGTAGTGCGCGCCTGCCATGTCGGCGGGATGTTCGACGCCCGGCTCGAACTCGGCTGCTATCGGCTGCTGCGGCGGTGCGGGCTCGCCGCGGGGCCGTGGATCGGGGCGGAACTGCCGGGCGCGCATGGGGGCGCAGAGGTGGCCGAGCCGCAGCGCGGCGATGACGCCGCGCTGTCGCCGCCTACGGGCGCGCCGTACGAACGCGTCGCCGCCGCTTCCTCGTTCCTCGAATCGCGCCGTGGCATCTTCGACGAAGTGGCCGCCGACGGCGCCATGGTCGCCACCGTCGAACGCGACTACTTCATCCCGCGCCGCTTCAGCCGCACCACGGTGGTGGCACTTCCATGCCGGTGGGCATCCGGAACATGGCTCATCGGTATCGAGTGGCGCGAGCTGCCGGCAGCGCAGGCCTACAACGGCTCGGCCGGCATCGCGACTGCGCCTGCATGGCGGCTGCCCAGGACCATCGTCAGCCTGGACGATGCCGAGGTCTTCACGCGGGGGCGCATGGCTGGAGATTTCGTGCTGCACGCGGATGCCATCATCGAGCTCGGTGGACCGTACCTGTCGACGCCCGGGGTGACGCCCGAACTGGTCCTGCCGCACGCGGCGATCGTGGCCAGCGCTGGCCGCGGGCTGCGCTGGGTGCGGCTCGACCGGGCGTTGGCCGCATCCGACGGCATCATCGACGCGCACCTCGCCATCGCCGTCCATCGCCTCGCCCACGCGGCGGGGCTGCTCTGACGCTGCGGTGGGCGCACCAGCATGGATGTGGCGCGGGCCGGCTCACCATCCTTGACCGGGACTCTTAGTGTCGTATATACACTATGAAGGGAGCTGGCCATGGATGACGCGCACGGTTCCGCCCTGCTCACCGACCTCTACCAGCTGACCATGGCCTACGGCTATTGGCGCACCGGGCGCCATGAACGCGAGGCGGTCTTCAGCATGTCCTTCCGCAAGTCTCCCTTCGCCGGCGGCTACGCGGTGGCATGTGGGCTCGCGCCGCTCATCGACTACCTGCGCGACTACCGTTTCTCGCCCGACGACCTCGCCTACCTCACGACCTTGACCGGCAATGACGGCAAGGCGCTCTTCGACCGCGGTTTCCTCGATCATCTCGCCGGCTTGCGGCTGACGGTAGACGTCGACGCGGTGCCCGAGGGCACGGTGGTGTTCCCGCACGAGCCGCTGGTGCGCGTGCGCGGACCGATCCTGCACGGGCAGCTGCTCGAGACCGCGCTCCTGAACCTGGTCAACTTCGACACCCTGATCGCCACCAAGGCTGCGCGCATCTGCTCCGCCGCGCGCGGTGACGCGGTGCTCGAGTTCGGGCTCCGCCGCGCGCAGGGGGTCGATGGCGCGCTCGCCGCCAGCCGCGCGGCCTTCATCGGCGGCTGCCATGCGACCTCGAACGTGCTCGCCGGCAAGCGCCATGGAATCCCGGTGCGCGGCACGCACGCGCACAGCTGGATCATGTCCTTCAGCGACGAGCTCGAGGCCTTCCGCGCCTACGCCGGAGCGATGCCGAACAACTGCGTGTTCCTGGTCGACACCTACGACACCATCGAGGGCGTCGAGCACGCGATCGCGATCGCGCGCGAGCTGCGCGCGGGTGGCCACGAGATGGTCGGGATTCGCCTCGACTCTGGCGACCTCGCCTGGCTGTCGATCGAGGCGCGCCGGCGGCTCGATGCCGCGGGTTTCCCCAAGGCGCAGATCGTCGCTTCGAACGATCTCGACGAACGCCTGATCACCAGCCTCAAGGACCAGGGCGCCGCCATCTCGGTGTGGGGCGTTGGCACGCGTCTGGTCACCGGTCACGACCAGCCCGCGCTCGGTGGCGTCTACAAGCTCACCGCGATGTGCGAGGACGACGGCAGCTGGCGGCATTGCATCAAGCTCAGCGAGCAGCCGGCGAAGGTCTCGAACCCGGGCATCCTGCAGATCCGTCGCTTCCGCCGCGGCGATGGCGAGTTCGTCGGCGACGTCCTCTACGACGAGTTGTCGGGCATCTCCGCGGCGCCGACCATGGTAGACCCCTTCGATGCGACGCGGCGCAAGCACTTCGCCGAGGATCTCGCGCACGAGGATCTCCTCGTCCCGGTGATGAGGAAGGGCGCGATCGTGAACCAGGCGCCGGCTCCGAGCGTCAGCCGCGAGCGCACTGCCGCTCAGCTCGCGTCGCTGCACGTGGGGGTGAAGCGCTTCGACAATCCGCACCAGTATCCGGTCGGTCTCGAGCAGGGGCTTCACGAACTCAAGACGCGGCTGATGCTCTCGGCGCGTCCTGTCCCCAAGCTGTCCCCAAGCTGTCCCCAAGTTGACGCGAGCTGACCCGACCTGTCCGAGACGCGAGTAGGAGGAGGAGAAGACCATGTTCCCCATCACGGTAGGCGCGGCGATTCTCAACCAGACGCCGCTCGATTGGCCGGGCAATCACCGGCGCATCCTCTCGGCGCTGCGCGAGGCGCGCGCCGCCGGCGTCAGCGTGCTCTGCCTGCCCGAGCTGTGCCTGACCGGGTACGGCTGCGAGGACGCCTTCCATGCTCCTGGCACCGCGCAGCGCGCCGAGCGTATGCTCGCCGACCTGCTGCCCGAGACCGCGGGTTCGGTGGTCGCCTTCGGCCTGCCGGTCCTGCACCACAAGGCGCTGTTCGACGCGGCTGCGCTCGCCGTCGACGGCCGCCTGGTCGCGGTGGTCGCGAAACGCTTCCTCGCGGGTGATGGTATCCACTACGAGCCGCGCTGGTTCAAGCCGTGGCGCGAGGGCGAGCGGGCGATGGTGCATCTGGCCGGGCACGATGTCCCGATCGGGGACCTGCTCGTCGAGGTGGGTGGGGTGCGCATCGGATTCGAGATCTGCGAGGACGCCTGGGTCGCCGGGCGTCCGGGCGCTGCGCTCGCGAGCGCGGGCGCGGACATCATCCTCAATCCGTCGGCGAGCCACTTCGCCTTCGGCAAGATCGACGTGCGCCGGCGCTTCGTCACCGAGGGATCGCGCGCCTTCAATGTCGCCTACGTCTACGCCAATCTGATCGGCAACGAGGCAGGCCGCGCGATCTACGATGGCGGGGCGCTCATCGCCGACAGCGGGCGCATCGTCGCAGCGGGCCCGCGCCTGGGCTACCACGAGCACCACGTCACCGCCGCAACCATCGACGTCGACGCAGGACGATTCGCCGCGGCACGCTCGGCGAGCTTCCTTCCCCGGCTCGAGGAGCCGCTGGGACTGGTGACGACGCCATTCGCGTGGCCGGCGGCGGCCGGCGCGCCCGCGGCGGCGTCGACATCCGATGCGGCGTGGGAGGGGAGCCCGCGCCGCAAGGAGGAGGAATTCACCCGCACGCTGGCGCTGGCGCTGTTCGATTACCTGCGCAAGAGCCGCTCGCAGGGCTTCGTCGTCAGTCTCAGCGGCGGCGCCGACTCCACCGCCGTGGCCACGCTGGTCGCGATGATGGCGCGACTCGGCGTTGCCGGGCTGGGCGCGGACGGATTCCGCGCGCGTCTCGCCCACCTCCGCGTGCTCGCGCCTGGCGCCGGCGGCCGATTGGTGGCGAGCCTGCTCACCACCGTCTATCAGGGCACCGCCAACAGCTCGGATGACACCCGCGTCGCCGCGCGGCGCGTGGCCGGGGCGATCGGCGCCGACCATCTCGAGCTCGACGTCGAGCCGTTCGTGCGCGGCTACACCGAGGCCGTGGGCAAAGCGCTCGGACGCGCCCCGACTTGGCAGGATGACGACATCGCCCTGCAGAACATCCAGGCGCGCGCCCGAGCCCCAGGGGTATGGATGATCGCGAACCTGCGCGACGCGCTGCTGCTGGCGACCAGCAATCGCAGCGAAGCGGCGGTCGGTTACACCACCATGGATGGCGATACCTGCGGCGGCCTCAGTCCGATCGCCGGCATCGACAAGGCGTTCCTGCGCACCTGGCTGGCGTGGATGCAGACCGATGGGCCGCTCGGTATCGGTCCGATCCCGGAGCTCGAGGTGGTGACCAGCCAGCGCTCGACGCCCGAGCTGCGTCCGCTCGAAGCGGCGCAGAAATCCGAGGACGACCTGATGCCCTTCCCGGTGCTCGATGCCATCGAGCGGATGGCGATCCGCGATAAGCTCGCGCCGGTCGAGGTGTTCAAGGCGATGCGCGCGCTGCACCCCGACCAGCCGGGCGAGCGCATGCGCGGCTGGGTGGTGCGCTTCTTCACTCTGTGGTGCCGCAACCAGTGGAAGCGCGAGCGCTTCGCGCCGTCATTCCATCTCGACGACGAGAACCTCGACCCCAAGACCTGGTGCCGCTTCCCGATCCTCTCGGGCGGCTTTGCCGAGGAGCTGGCCGAACTTCGCGCGCTCGCGCCAGCGACGAAAGCTTGACTTAGTGTATAAACTACACTAATCTGTCGTCAGAGTCGCACATGACCCACTCCTATGCACATCCCCGGGCCGCGCTGACCGTCGATTGCGTGGTCTTCGGCTTCGATGAAACCGACCTCAAGGTGCTGCTCATCCAGCGCGACATCGAGCCGTTCCGTGGCGGCTGGGCGCTGCCGGGCGGCTTCGTCCACGTCGATGAGACGCTCGAGGAGGCGGCCCTGCGCGAGCTCCGCGAGGAGACCGGACTGGCGCGTGTCTATCTCGAGCAGCTCTACACCTTTGGCGCCGTCGCCCGCGATCCGCGCGAGCGCGTCGTCACCGTGGCCTATTACGCTTTGGTCAAGCTGCTGGACCACCGCGTGCAGGCCGCCACCGACGCGCGCAGCGCCGCGTGGTTCGCGGTCGACGATCTGCCGACGCTGGCGTTCGACCACGACGCGATCGTAGCGGCGGCGCTTGCGCGCCTGCAGGCCAAGGTGCGCTACCAGCCGATCGGCTTCGAGCTGCTGCCGCCGAAATTCACCCTCACCCAGCTGCAGTGCATGTACGAGACCATCCTCGAGCGCGAACTCGATAAGCGCAATTTCCGCAAGAAGGTGCTCACTTTGGGCATCCTCCAGGAGCTCGACGAAGTCGAGCGGGACGTGGCGCATCGCGCGGCCCGGCTCTACCGCTTCGATGAACGCGCGTATCGCGGTCTCGCCAGGCAGGGCTTCAATTTCGAGATCTGATCCGGCCATCACCGATTTGACCAGAGGTGTCCCATGCGCGCGCTGATCCTCGTCGACATCCAGAACGATTTCTGCCCCGGCGGCGCGCTCGCGGTACGCGATGGCGACGCGGTGGTGCCGGTCGCCAACCGCTTGATGAAACTCTCCGAGCTGGTGGTCGCGACCCAGGACTGGCATCCGCTCGATCACGGCAGCTTCGCCGTCAACCATCCGGGACGGGCGGCATTCGAGCTTGGCGAGCTCGCCGGCCTGCCCCAGGTGCTGTGGCCGGCGCACTGCGTGCAGGGCACGGCCGGGGCGGAGTTCCATTCCCTGCTCGACCGCCGCCGCATCGGCCGCGTCTTCCACAAGGGCACCGACCGGGCCATCGACAGCTACAGCGGCTTCAACGACAACGGCCGGCTTCGTTCGACCGGGCTCGGCGAATGGCTGGGCGCGCACGGCGTGGACGAGGTGCTGATCGTCGGCCTGGCCACCGATTACTGCGTCAAGGCGACCGCGCTCGACGCGCTGTCGCTCGGACTGCGCGTGGCGGTGGTCGCTGACGGCTGCCGCGCCGTGGACATCGTCGCGGGCGACGGCGAGCGCGCGTTCGCCGAGATCCGCGCCGCCGGCGGGGTGGTCACCACCTCGGACGAGGTGCTCGATGCGCTGAAGCAGGCGCGATGACCGGCGCGGAATTCTCGGCTTGGATGCTGACCAACATCGCCGCGACGGTGCCGATGAGCCCGCTCGAGGTGGCGGCGACGGTGTTCGGCCTGCTCTCGGTGTGGTTCTACGTGAAGGAGCACGTGTGGAGCTGGCCCACGGGGCTGGTCAACGTCGCGCTGTACATCGCGCTGTTCTGGCACGGCAAGCTCTACGCCGAGACCGCGCTGCAGGTGGTGTACGTGGTGCTGCAGATCTATGGCTGGTGGCAATGGGTGCGCGGCGGTGACCAGCACAGGGGCGTGGTCATCAGCCGCACCTCGATGCGGACGTGGTCGGTGCTGGCGGCGATCGCCGCAGTGGCGGTGGTGCCGATCGCATTCGGCCTCGCGCGCTGGACCGATTCCACCACGCCCTGGTGCGACGCCATCCCCACGGTGCTCAGCCTGATCGCGCAGTGGATGATCTCGAAGAAGAAGCTCGAGAACTGGTACGTGTGGATCCAGGTCGACTGCATCTCGATCCCGCTGTTCGCGGGCAAGGGCTTCTACCTGACCGCTGGCCTGTACGCGGTGTTCCTGGCGTTGTGCGTCTATGGGTTGGTCGCATGGCGGAAGACCTGGCGGGACTCGTGGCAGAGCCGCGCATCAGCTCCAGCATCTGCCCGAGTATCCGTCGGCTCCCCGGTAGCGGGGGGCCAGTGACCAGCCCGCCGCTCTTCGGCCGTGGCATGATCCTCGGCAAGTTCATGCCCCCGACCCAGGGGCACCGCTATCTCGCCGAGTTCGCCGCGGGCTGCTGCCGGCGCGTGAGCGTGCTGGTGTGCAGCAAGCCCGGCCAGGAGCTGCCCGGCCACTGCCGCCACGCCTGGATGCGCGCGATGCTGCCGGGGTGCGACGTGGTGCACATCCCCGACGACCTGCCCGATGCACCCGAGGCGCATCCGGAGTTCTGGGCGATCTGGCTCGAGGTCATCCGCCGCGTGGTGCCAGGTGGGATCGACGCGGTGTTCACCAGCGAGGCCTACGGCCCCGAGCTCGCGCGCCGCGTCGGCGCCGTGCACGTGGTCGCCGATGCGCAGCGCCACGGCGTGCCGGTGTCGGGCACGGCGATGCGCGCGGATCCCTACGCCCACTGGGCGCATCTCCCCGACGTGGTGCGGCCGTGGTACTGCCGGCGCGTGGTGTGCTTCGGCCCCGAATCCACCGGCAAGACCACCCTGGCCGCGCGACTCGCCGCGCACTTCCGCACGGTGTGGGTGCCGGAATGGGCGCGTGGGCACCTCGATCCGAACGGCGGCGCCTGCGTCGAGCGCGACATCGAGCTCATCGGGCTCGGCCAGGCAGCGAGCGAAGACGCGCTCGCGCGTCAGGCGAACCGGGTGCTGATCTGCGACACCGACACCCTGACCACCACCATCTGGAGCGACGTCTACTTCGGGCGTACGCCGCCCTGGCTCGTGGATCTCGCGCGCAAGCGGACGCACGATCTCTACCTGCTCTGCGATATCGACGTGCCGTGGGTCGATGACCGGCAGCGCGACATGCCGCACCGCCGCCAGGAGTTCATGGAGCGCTGCCGCGGGGCGCTTGAGGCGCACGGCAGGCGGTACGTGGTGATCCGCGGGGATCGCGAGCAACGTTACCAGGCGGCAGTGGCGGCCATCGATCCCCTGCTCGGCCCGCTCGCGGGCGCGGAGCCGGTCGCCGCCCAACGACGCATTGCCGACGAGTTGTCGGAAGGAGAGAGGCCATGACCGTTCGTAGGACCGATCGCAAGACAGATCCCCAGACAGATCCCCAGACAGATCCGCCTACCGTGCTGCATGCGGGGAAGTTCATCGAGGTGGTGCGCCGCGACCACTGGGAGTTCGTCCGGCGCAAGAACGCCACCGCGGTGGTCGGCGTGATCGCGGTGACACCGGCGCGCGAGCTGCTGCTGGTCGAGCAGCGGCGCATCCCCGTGGACGCCCGCGTCATCGAGCTGCCCGCAGGCCTGGTCGGCGACGAGCAGGCCAACGAGGACCTGCTCGTCGCCGCCGCCCGCGAGCTCGAGGAGGAAACCGGCTGGACCTCCAAGGACCTGCGCCAGCTCGCGCGCGGTCCGTCATCGGCCGGGCTGACCAGCGAGGTGACCACGCTGATCCGCGCGCGCGGTCTCGTGCAGATGGGTGCCGGAGGTGGGGTCGCCGGCGAGGACATCACCGTGCATCGGGTTCCGCTCGCCGGCATCGTGGCGTGGCTCGAGGAGCGCTCGCGCGAGGGGATGCTGATCGACCACAAGGTCTACGCAGGGCTGTGGTGGCTGTCCCAAGAATCACCGCCCTGAAGCGCGTTGTCGGCATCGCTGCCATCGTGCAGAGTTTTGCGCAGTGATCGCGCTGCTGTTATCGCGCTATCAGGGTTTGGGGGCGCCGCCCATGACCTGTCCGTAGCGCGCGCGTTCCTGCTTCCGCCACGCGGCGGGACCGCGTCCGAACATCGAGGCGAAGACCTTGCTGAAGCGGCTGCGGTCACTGAAGCCGCAGCGCCGGGCGATCTCGTCGATGCCGTCGTCAGTACAGCGCAGGGCATCCGCGGCCACCGCGATGCGCCGCTGGCGGATCCAGCGCGCCGGCGACGTTCCGTAGGCTGAGCGGAAACGCCGCACCAGCTCGGCGCGGCTGCAACCCGCGACCTTGGCCAGGCGATCGGCCGCGAGGTGGTCCGATAAGTTGCGCTCGATCCAGGCCACGGTGTCGGCGAGCAGCGCCTCGCCTGGGGCGGCGAGCATCGCGTCGCCGTCCTTCCCCAGTTGCACGAACGCAGCGGCGATGGCCTCGTAGGCGAGCGCGTAGCCGCGAGCGATCCGGGCCGCGCCAGGCTGGTCCGCCCCCGCCAGTTCGATACCCAGGCGCAGCCAGTCGTCCGGCAGCGCGGCACCCGGACCGCCGAGGTGGAGGACACGGTTGCAGCGGGCTGTCACGCGATCGCGCGGCAGGTTGGGCAATTCGATCGACGCGTTGAGATGGCGCACCCGGCCACGACAGCGGCCCGCCCACGACAGCCACGCCGGGATTATGTAGAGATGCCCGGCGCGCAGCTGGATGGCCGGCCCGCCGCGCGCGCGGACCTCGATGCCGTCGTCGAGATTCAGGTAGGCGCGCCAGTAGGGCGCGGCGAAGTCGGCGCTGCCCCAGCCCTCGTCGACCAGGGTGCCGCCGAGGTGCAGCAGGCGCAGGCGCAACCGATCGGTGACCGCTGCGGTGGATCCGCCGTGGAAGAGCGGAAACGACACATCCAGATGCAAGGCCGCCATGGTTCCCCCGCCACCCGGACGCTAGCCTGCGCGGCAGCGAGGGAATCATCATGTCTACGACCGTCAGCAATCCGGCTCCAGTACTCATGTCCCCTCAGAAGCCCGCTCCCAGGCCCGAGTCCGCCGCCACTCGGGCCGCCCATGGCCCGGTGCCGAGCGCGCGCCAGCTCGCCTGGCACGGTCGCGAGCTCTACGGCTTCGTGCATTTCACCATGAACACCTTCACCGACAGCGAGTGGGGCTTTGGTGACGAGGATCCGGCGCTGTTCGCGCCGAGCGCACTCGACTGCGGGCAGTGGGTCGCCGCCGCCAAGGCGGGCGGATTGAAGGCGCTCATCCTCACCGCCAAGCACCACGATGGATTCTGCCTGTGGCCGACCGCGACCACCACCCACTCGGTCGCGCGCTCGCCGTGGCGCGACGGCCGTGGCGACGTGGCGGCCGAGCTCGCGGCGGCGTGCCGCGCGGCCGACCTGGGCTTCGGCATCTATTGCTCGCCATGGGACCGCAACCATGCGGCGTACGGCGGCCCCGAGTATGTCGCCACCTACCACCGGCAGGTGGCCGAGCTGCTGACCCGCTATGGCGACGTGTGCGAGGTGTGGTTCGACGGTGCCAACGGCGGCGACGGGTACTACGGAGGCGCGCGCGAGAAGCGCTCGATCGATCGCGCCAGCTATTACCGCTTCCCGGAACTGTGGGCGGAATGTCATCGTCTCCAGCCCGATGCGGTGCTGTTCACCGACGCGGGTCCCGACATCCGTTGGGTCGGCAACGAGCGCGGCGTCGCGGGGGTCACCAACTGGTGCCGGCAGCGGCCCGAGGGCATCGCGCCCGGACAGGTCGACCATCTGGAGCGTCTCGCGCACGGCGATGCCGACGGCACGCTGTGGCGCCCGGCCGAGTGCGACGTCAGCATCCGCCCGGGCTGGTTCTGGCACGCATCCGAGCGGCCGAAATCCGCCGAGCAGCTCTTCGGCCTGTGGCTGGCATCGGTGGGACACGGCGCGTCGATGCTCCTGAACCTCACCCCGGATCGTCGCGGGCTGATCCCTGAGGCGGATGTCGCCGAACTCGCTGGTTTCAAGCGCCTGGTCGACGCCTTCACCGCGCGCGACCTCTCCACCGGCATGCCAGTGAGCGTGGATCAGCCCGGCAGCTCAGACGCGCAGGCGCTGACCGCTGGCCCGGGCGGAGCCGGTCCGCGCTGGTGGGCGGCAGCCGCGACGACAGCGACCATCCAGATCGATTTCGCCGACGAAGCGACGGTGGGAGGCATCCGCATCGAGGAGGAGATCCGCTTCGGCCAGCGCGTCGAGGCGTTCGTGGTCGAGGCCGAATACGGCAACGCCTGGACCGAGATCGCGCGCGGCACCACCATCGGAGCACAGCGCATCCTGCGTCTGCCGCCCTTCCACTCGCGACGCATTCGCGTGCGCATCCTCGCGAGCCAGGCGGCGCCGGTGTTGCGTCGCATCGTGGTGTACGCGGGCTAGGTCACGGGCTCGCGTGAGTTCGGGTGACAGGAGCCCCGTGGGAATTCCAGCAGTTGTCCGCCCATCGGCTCGCGGCTCAGCTGGATCGATCGGTGGTGCCGTGCTTCATCAAGGGCATGGGGATCAGCACCTTCGGCTGGACCTTTCCGGTATCGAGCCGTCGCCACGCCATCGCCACCGCCTCGCGCGCCATCGCCTGGTAATCCTGCGCGCACACGGTGTAAGCGCGGTCGATCTCCGCGTCGGCTGCCTTGGCGAAGCACATCAGTCCGAGATCGCGCCCGATGCGCAGGCCGAGATCGGCCGACACCAGCCGCGCCACGAACAGCACCTTGTAGCTGTAGCACGCGATGGCATCGGGCCGGTCGTTCCCCGCGAGCGCCTGGCGCAGCGCGCTGGTGAGCTCCATGCGCCAGGCCTCCACCGGCTCGGGATGCACGAAGCGCGGCGCGATGCCTGCTTCCACGCAGCCGCGGCGCCAGCCTTCGGCGCGCAGGCCCTGGCTGACGTGCGCGCCGGCGTTGTCGGGAGGACTGTCGAGAACCATCGCCGGCTGGCGATATCCCTGGGCGAGCAGGTGAGCGATCGCGTCGGCACCGGCCTGGGCGTCGGCGAAATCAACCGCGTCGGAAGCGCGGCCGGTGTTGACCCACACCGCGGGCACGCGGTGGCGTTCAAGCAGCGCCTCGACCACCGGCGGCTGCGGTCCCACGTCGTGCACCAGCACGGCGTCGGCGAGCAGGCGATCGAGCAGCCCGGTGACGGTGGCGGGATCGGCGAGCCCCTCGCCCGGCAGCCAGCTTTCGGTGAGGTGCCACGAGCGTTCAGCGAGCGCGGCGCCGACGCTCATGTGGAAGTCCTGATCCCAGACATTGAAGGCGGGACGCGACGCGCTGCCGAGCAGGGCCAGTCCACGGTAGCGCCCTTCGTGCACGCGCCGCGCCATGGAATTCGGCCGGTAGCCGAGCTTGGTGGCGAGCGCGGCGACGCGCTCGCGGGTCTCGACCGCGACCCGGCCCTTGCCGCTGAGCGCGAGCGACACCGTCATCTGGGTGAGGCCCAGGCGTCTGGCCAGGTCGTCTTGCGAAATCGGGCGCTTTCCCATCGCCGTAGACCGTAGACCATAGCAGCGTGCAGCAAGCTCCACCGTCGCCCGAGCCCTGACGGGCCGTGGGTCAAAACCGCAATAATTTACCTAATAGCAGATCGGCGGCACGGCCGAGCGTGGTTCCGTCGGCACATCCAGGTGACGGATCCGCGGCCGTTTCACAGCTGCCAACGGTCCTCGATGGGTCTGTTCAAACCCTTCCGGGTCCAGCGTCGATCGCCTTCGGGGAATGTAACGCCTTGGCCCGCCTGGCCGCCCGGCCGAACGCCGCCCGGCATGTGAACCGCATGTCCGGAGCGGTGTCCGGTATCCATTCCAAACCCCGTCTTTCATGCATGCTTTTAGGTATGCGCAGCCCAGCCCCCGCCATCTCGGGGATCACCACGTCTGGCTTCACCATGGTGGAGATGATCGTCGTGATCTCGATCATCGCCTTGATGATGGCGATGATGTTTCCGGTGATGTCCTCGATGCGCGAGCGCTCGCGGGTCTCGGGCACCGCGACTCTGGTGCACGCAGTGGTCACCACCATCGTCTCGGCGAGCCAGCAATCCCTGACCGTCACCGAGTCCACTGGCAAGCGCATCTACCGCATCTGGGACGTCAACCACGACGGCCTGGTCGACGGCAGCCCCGCGCTCGAGAACACTGTGCTCAGCGCCGCCGAGCAATACACCGCCGCGGTGGTGGCCTCGGGCTACAAGGGCCTCTACGCAGCCACCGGCATGTCCCTCCCGAAGCGCAACTTCGACGAGACCACCGGACGCATCGTCGATGCCTGGCGCCGCCCGCTGCGCATCGTCTTCTCGGAGGATGTCCGTTACGGCTCGCCGCCCACCGCGCACGTGGCGGTGACCAACGCCACCGCATTCGCCGATCCGCTCAAGGCGGCTGGCGGCATCGGCGTGTGGTCGGCGGGCAAGGATGGCGCCGACGAGAAGCTCGACGATCCGGCGAAGGACGACATCCGCACCTGGGAGAACGTCCAATGAGCGCTCTCCCTCGCATGCCGTCCACCTGCCGGACACGCGTCGGCATCACCGCGGTCGAGCTGATGGTGGTGCTCGGCGTGATGATCACGCTGTCCGGGCTCTCGGTGAGTGGACTGGTCGGCAACCTGCGCAAGGCACGCCTGAATCAGGCGGTCGGTGATCTGGTCGAGGCCTCCAATGACGCGTCGCGCATGGCCAGGACGAACCAGGCGCCGGCGAACGGCTACGAGTACGGCGTACGCATCGGCACCAATGTGAGCGGCCGCGCCTACGTCTCGGTAGTGCTCGGCGATCCTAACACGCCATCGTCCGCAACCGAGGTGCGCCGCCGCACCCTCAATGAGAACCTGCTCATCTACCGCGGCAACGCGCCTCTGGCTGGGGACTGGGCGTGGTTCTACGACTACGCCACCGGCGAGCCGCACGATCCGGTGACCCTGCAGCCGATCGCGATCGGCTCGGTGCCGCTGGGCAATCCCGATCACCTGAGCATCCGTACGCTCGACAACCAGCTGAAGCGCGCGATCTCGATCTACGAGATCGGCATCGTCGCGAGCCAGGAATTCTGATGCGCTCCGATCGCCATCGCAATTGCCAGGAACGGCGCGCCGGCCTGACCCTGATCGAGGTCGCCTTCAGCATGGCGATGGTCGCCACCGCCGTGGTCGCGACCTTCATGCTGCTGCCCGCAGGCATCCGCACCCAGACCTCGGTGCGCTTCAAGGCGCTCGCCGCCGCGAAGGCGATGGAGCTCATCGACCTGATGTCCAACGGCGCCGGGCCGGGCATCGTCAACGACGGCTACGACATGGACAAGGAGGGGATCTATCCCTGGGACAGCCCGGTCACCTACAAGCCGATGGCCCCGGATCTCGAGAGCTACCTCGAGAGCATGCGCTCCACGGTGAAGCCCTTGCCCGAGCCGATCGCGCGCCGGCTCGACAGCGACAACGACGAGATCCAGCGTCTGCTCGATGCCGGCGGCCGCCTGTACTACTGCGTCCCCAACGAGGCGGTGGGCACCCAGTTCAGCCCCGAGCCGGTGGCGCAGACGCATTGGGAACCGCTCTACCGCAAGCTATTGATCGGCGTGGTCGGCCTGCCGCAGCAGAACGCCATCCTCTACCACCCGTCGCTCAAGGTTGGGCCGTACCAGGAATGGTACCCGTCGCCGCCGCGCCACGTGAAGGAGCGCGCGCTCGTCGATCCGACCGGCAGCGACGATCATCATCGCGGCATCTTCCAGCAGGCGATGGACTACGAGGCGATGTGCCGCGATCCGCAGATCCAGGAAGTGCTGTGCTCGACCGCGACCTACAACGACGGCACCGGCACCTGGCACTACGGCTACAAGCCCTACGACCTGAGCCTGCACAATGCCGGCGACAAGCCGCAGACCCCTGATTTCTCCGGCTTCTTCGTGTGGGTGTCCGGGGCGGCCTTCGATCGCGCCAAGCGCGCCAACGAGGCGTACGTCGCGATCGCGATGTGGTACTGCATCGAGGTCGCGGGCATCCCGCAGGCCACGTTGCAGGGCCTGAGCGAGCCGACCGCCGCCGCCTTCGCGCTCGCCAACTCAGGTTCCGCCGATTGGAAGAAGGTGCTTGGCATGCGCTATCTCGCGCACGCCGCCGCCTCGCTGCCGCGCTATTACCCCGCCGGATTCCCCGGCGGTGGCGCCCTGCTCGGCGGCTCGCCGTCGGTGACGATGATGCCCGGCGCCACCGACTTCACCACGGTCGGCGTCACCATCGACAACGTGCGCGGCTGGCACGAGGCCGCTCTGCGCCTGGGCATCGCCTTCGCCGACAAGAATGGCCCGTACGACTGGGGCGCGCCGCGTTCGCTGAACCGGCAGGTGATGATGGACCATCCGCTGATCGAGCTCGACTGCTGGAGCGACCCCATCACCGCGACCTATCCGGCGAACGCCGCGGGCACCTTCCTTCCCTATATCAACGGTGGTCAGGTCGTTCAGCGGCAGTGGAAGGCCCTGTACCCCGAAGCGATCGTCAACCCCGGCCTGCCCTATTCGTTTCCTGGTCGCGCCAAGGACACCGACGGCGATGGGGTGGTGGATCTTCGCGATGGCAAGTTCGATGGAACCCATGCGTGGGATGGCACCGCGAACCGCCCGTGGGAAGGGTCCCCCTGGACCGAGCCCGCGTCGTACGCTGCGCCGCCGCACACCCTCGATACCAACGCCGATGGCGTGCTCGACGACAACGACTCGCCGGTGCCGCTGGCCGCGGGCACGGTGCAGAAGGCGCTCGGGCCGAAGCGGCATTTCAACCTGACCGCGCCCTTCGACGCCAGCGAACGTTGCCGTCAGCTGGTGGTGTGGGCGGTCGATTGGCAGTCGTACCAGGATTTCGAGACCTGCCCGAGCGCGCTGATCGATGCCTCGCGCTATCCGATCGTCGGGCCCGCCGCCGATCAGACCACGCTCTTCCCTGGCACCGACTGGTACGGCTCGTCGTGGTGCAAACGCAATCCGCTGCAGCGCCAGCTCAACGTGCAGCGCGCCGGCCCGACCCAGGCCAACGCCACGCGCAATCCCGAACTCACCTCGCTGTTCCGCGAGCCCAGCGTGGATCCGGGCACCGGGCTGCGCATCACCGACCTGCTCTACACGGTCGGCGAGATCAACAACTTCGGCGGTCCTCCAGGTCCGAACGGCGAGAACCAGGCGGTGCTCGGCCAGGCGCCAGATATCCGCGCCCAGTTCCTCCAGGCGGCGCTGCCGGCGAAGTTCGGCGACAAGGACCAGTTCAACATGAATGTGTTCCTCGGCCGTTTCGGCTGCAACCGCGACGCGGTGGAATCCGGCACGCTGCCCAGCGGCCCCGGCAATCCGAAGGGCTATCCCGCCAACTCGGGCAGCAACAAGGACCGTCCGGTCGCCGAAGCCAACGCCGGCACGCTATCGCCATCGGTGCGGCTGCGCGCGCAGACGGTGTGCGTGGTGAACTTCTACGACCCGCGCATCCAGGGGACGCTGAACAAATGAGCCGCTCGCGCCCATCGTCACTGTCGCCGACCCTCGCCCGGCTGGCGGATGCCGATCCCCGCCTGAGCCCGCGCGCACGCGGCTTCACCATCGTCGAGATGCTGATCTCGCTCACCCTCAGCCTGGTGATCATCGGCATGGTCTACGCGGGTTTCCGCGTCGCCACCCAGTCGATGGTCATCACCGAGCGCCTGAGCGTCGAGAACCGCCTGCTGGTCGGCGGCATGCTGCGCGGCCTCGACATGGTCGATTTCTGGACCGACCTCGACCGCAACGGCCACACGCCGCTGCGCACCACCCCGACCAAGGTGCTGACCCCGGACGGCAGCTATGCGGCGGACGGCAGCGACTGGAACCAGCTCGGCCAGCCATTCACGCCATTCAACGCCTCGTGGCCGAAGAGCGGTGCGACCGCGGTGCAGAACGACGGCGCCGGCCAGTACGACTTCCTGTGGCTGGCGAACGATCCGCGCACCTGGTACCGCGGCGACCCGGCCAACTTCTGCATCGGCGACAACTGGTCCGGAGCGGATCCGTGGGCGCAGTACCGCGACAACTGGATCTCCTCGCTCACCGACATCTCGCCCTACGGCAATTACGCGATCTTCCAGTCGACCGGCCCCGCCGCGGATCCGCGGCCCACGGTTTTTCTGCAGAAGGCGCCCGATCCGGCGGATCCATACCCGCGCCAGTGGCTGCCGCAGCAGCAGCGCGGGCTGGACTACGGCCTCGGCTTCTTCGGCTGGCTGAGCTACCTGCCGGCGAACGCGATCGTCGACGCCTACCAGGTCTACGACGGGCCGTACAACACCTGGAGCGACAAGCAGGCGCATTCGGTGAAGCTGCTCGAGCTGCGCAAGGTGTGGTACCGCGACAGCGCGACATCCTACCGCGATCCGAGCCGCGCTGACCACGGCCAGATGCGCATCATCACCAACTGGGAGCAGCAGCTGCTCACCTGCCAGCTCGAACGCCCGGTGTCGCGGCCGATCTTCATGTACACGCGGCACACCGGCGTCACCGGGCCCGCCGCCGGCGCGACTCCCGCCGAGCAGACCGCCGCCTGCCGCATGAACCGCGAGATGGGCACCATGGATGTCGGCACCTCTGGCAACGGGCCGAGCACCAGCAACAACGACGTCTACAACGACACCCTGACCATCATGTCGAGCGACCTGTCGCTCGAACAGCCGCTGCTCAGCCAGAAGCCCACGCACTGGCCGGCGGTGACGGTGGACGTGCGGCGCCTCGCGACCTGGGACGGCTTCTACAACATGGTCTACGTGCGCCAGGTGGATCCGATCAGCGGACGCATGATCCAGGTGAATTTTCCGGCGCTCGGCACCACCCTGCGCGGAGCCCGGCTCCAGCGCACCCTGAGTCCGAGCGCATCCACCGATTTCTGGTGGACCCCCGGCCGGCCGAATCTCGATGGATGACACGACCATGCCCGAGCGCGCAGCGACCGTCCACGTGATCCTGCCACGTCGGCCATCGGCAATGGGATCGCCATCGCCATCGCCAACCAGGCGCGGCGCGCTGCTGCTGCTGGTCGCGGGCATGGTGTGCATGATCGTCATGCTCGCGGTCGCCTTCCTGGTGCGCATGCGCGGCGAGGCCCAGCAGGCCGACGTGCTGCTGCGCACCGTGCAGTGCCGGGTCATGCTCCACGCCGCCATGGCCTATCTGTGCGAGGCCTCGCGCCTCGGCTACGCCAAGATGAATGCCGACGGCTCCTGCCTGGATCCGCGCGAAGCCTGGGGCTGGATCGATCCCCGCGATCCCGCCGAGATCGGCCAAGCCGCCGACATCACGCCTGGCACCCGCGGCGCCCCGTACCTGCTCGGGCCGCGCGACAAGACCGGCGCCAAGCTGTGGACCGCGGGAACTTGGCCGGCGCGGCGCACGCACATACGCGCGCCGATGTACCGCTGGAAGCGTCCGCCATTCGCGGTCGAGCAACGCATGTGCCAGAATCCGATCCCCACCGACCCGGCGGTGCCCGAGACCTTCGGCATCCCGTTCCTGGTCAACGTCGATCCCAAGCCGGTCACCGATGACAGCGCGCCTCCGTACGTGATCGGCAGCCCGACGGTCGCCGACCAGCGTGCGATGTGGGCAAAGGGCGACGCGGGCGACGTGCCCGGGTCGAACGGCCTGGCGTGGTTCCGCCTCTACCGCGAATACGGCGACGAGAGCGATCGGCCCGCGAACGCCGGGCCAGCCGGAGCCACCTTCATCGTCACCACCGGCGCTGGCGGCACGATGGGCTTCAAAGACTGGGCCGAGGTAGTGAGCGAGACCGCCACCGACTTGTTCGCCAACAGCCAGGGCCTCTTCGAGATCCTCCAGGCCGGCGAGCTGCGGCGCTGGTACCGCGTCGAATGGAGCCCCGCGGTGGGCGGCGGCGAGCTCGACCACTACATCCCGTACTTCGCCAAGATCGACGAGAACAATCCCGGGCCATTCCCGCCCGACCCGGGCAAGATGAGCATCGGCCGCCAGCCCAACGACACCTGGACCACCGGCGTGCCGATCAACTATTCGCGCACCTGGGGCCAGGACATCTATTGCGATGGCCTCTCCACTCCCGAACCGCGCAACTACGGCGGCACCATCCGCTACATCCAACGCCTGCTGAAATCCCCGGGGAACTGGTGATGCGCCACGCCTTCACGCTGATCGAGGTCCTGGTCGTGATCACCATCATCAGCCTGCTCACGGGCATGATGATCATCGGCTCCAGCGCGATGATGAAGAACGCCAAGTCGCAGAAGACCTCGGCGATCCTCACCATCGTGCTGCAGGGCCTCGAGCTGCAGCGCATGGAGCGCGGCGGCGCGCTAGCCCCGGCCGAGCACCCGCTCGCCGGCAGCGCCGAGCCGCGCTTCATCTTCACGCGCGGCGCCACCGCCCTGGCCACCGCCGGCCTGGCGCTCACCGGCGTGCCAGCCGTGAACCTGCCCGCCGCGTTCCAGCCGCGCCTGATGCTGCCCGACGATCGTTTCGCGGATCCGCGCGTGCCGGCGCTGTTCGGCGTGCGCCGCAGCGATCTCGGCGTGCTCGGCGCCTCACTCAAGGAGGTGCAGAAGTACCGCCGCCTGCCGCTGCCGTCGGTCGCGACGGCGGTGATCGCCAATCCCGACGACATCGTCGCCTATCCCAACCTCGACTGCCTGGTGTCGTCGTTGGCCACGCCTGGTGATTCATCGCAGGCCGTGCAGTTCGCCCTCAATCGCGGCAACGCCCTCACCGAATTGCAGAAGCTCGGTGCGCTGAGCGAGGCCGACGAATCAAAGGGCGTGTCCGGAGCCGGCGGCCGGGTGTGGATCCCACCCGAGGCCGCCGGCGCCTCCTCGGCATGGAAGGGCTCGACATTCACCAACCCCGACACCAGCAGCCGCAGCGGCTACCGCCTGCGCGGCATCGCCATCTACGACGCCTGGGGCCGCGAGATCCTCTACAGCCTGACCGGCAACGGCGTGATCTGCCTGACCAGCTCGGGGCCCGACGGCTTCTTCCGGGTCAATCCCGGCCACAACGCCACGATCGAGACCGCCGCCGACGCCACCACGTTTTCCGGTGACGATCTCGACGCGGGCCACGACAACGTCCAGCTGGTCGCTGGCGGGGACCTCAAATGAGATCCGCAGCGACCAGGCGCGGCTTCACATTGGTCGAGATCGTGATCGTGCTCTCGATCATCGCGATCCTCGCCGGGCTCATCCTCGGCGCCTTGATCGCCGCGCGCGAACGTGCGCAGGTGATCCTGACCATCAGCCGCATCGAGGGCGCGCTGCAGGCGGTCGCGCAACTCGGGCAGGGCTCGGGAAACCTCGCCACGCCGTCGCTGCAGCGCGATGCGGGCCTCGCGGGAACCCAGACCTTCGTGCGCCGGATCGTCGCCAATACTCCCACCGTCATGCCCGATCCGGTCGGTACGCTGTGGCACGACTGCTATCCGAAGACCACCGCCACCGGCTCCGGCAATCCGGTGATCGTCGTGCCCAGCCCCGGCGCGCCGCTGGTGATGGCCTATCCCTGGGGCCAGCCGCGCCTGTACGAGATCCACGAGCCGTGGTACGCCGGTCCGCTGACGTTGCCGGATCCGAGCGTCACCGTCGCGGATGCCGCCGCCTGGCGAGTGCCCGAGAAGCACAACCTGGCCGAGTTCTGGCCGCGCAAGTCGGCCGAGATCCTCAAGGTCGCCGGCATCATCACCGACGTCACCACCTATTATACCGACCGCTCGACCAAGCGGCCGTGGAACGATGCCTGGGGCAATCCGTTGCTGATGTCCTACGCGCTGTTCCAGCCGCCCGAATGCAACCGCGCCGACACGCTCTCCGACGGCCGCAAGCGCTTCGCCAACGACCACTACCTGCAGCAGGCCGCCGAGATGTACCAGTACAACCGCTCCACCTACATCGTCGCCGCCTCGGCCGGTCCGGCGCTCGACGATGTCAAGATCCCCGGCGGCAAGGTGCCGCCGGACGCGAGCAACGTGGTCGGGCAGTGGTACCCCACGCTCACAGCGATGTGGGAACAGACCACCGCGATCTGCATGCCGCCATCGGAACCGAAATACCTGTGGGACGAGAACGCGGTGAAGACCGCGCCGTGGTCGGGGGTGCGCAAGGGCATCTCGCGGGTCTCCCCATCGCGCAAGGCCATCGGCCTGATGTCCGCGCCCATCGAGGTGAAATGACCATGCGTGCCGCTCCCGGACATCATGGCCGGAATCGCTCCCGCCGTGGCTTCTCGATCCTCGAGCTGCTGGTGGTGATCAGCGTCATCGCGGCGCTCGCCGGCCTGCTGCTCCCCGCCCTGGCGATGCTGCGCGAACAGCAGCGCAAGGTCGCCACCTGGGATCTGATGCTGCATCTCGGCGTCGCGGTATCGGCGTACCTGGGCGACTACGCGAGCCTGGGCGACGCCGCCGACCAGACCGAGTTCGCGCGCGATCCGTGGCTGCACCTCTACCGCATCCCGGTCGCGAATGGCAAGCCGGCCTACATCGAGTTCTCGGGCAGGCAGCTGCTGCGCGACAGCAGCGGCCTGGGCACCGGGCCGTTCTCGCCTGCGCTCCCCGACGTCGCGACCCATCCGATGGACGCCTGGCACCGACCCTTCCTGTGGCAGGTGCGCAATCTCACGGTGCCCGGCTCGACGCGCAGCTACACCACCACCGTGCGCATCCGCAGCGACGCCGGCACCCCCGATCCGGCCTACCGCAACGATCTGGTCTTCGAATACACCGCCGACGGCAAGGAATTCACCCGCCGCAGCCTGAGCACGATCGACGGCACCGGCGAATGGATCACCGCTCCGCCGTGAGCCCGTCCTTGGCGCGCGGATCGGCTCGTCCAAGAGATTCAATAAGCTGAAGCGCGCGGCAGTCAGCCCGCGCGCTTCACCTCGTTGACCAGCCGCTCCAGCTCACGCGCATAGAGCGCCCGATCGCGATCCTGCATCGGCTTCTGCCCGCCCTTCATGGTCCCGGCGTCGCGCAAGTACTGCATCAGCTCGCGGGTCGCCAGCGCGCTTCCGATCGAGCTCTCGTCATGGATCACACCTCGTCCGGTGAGTACCCGCGCGCCCGCGGCGATGCAGCGCGCGGCCAGAGGGATGTCCTCGGTGATGACGATGTCGGCGCGGCCGGAGCGCTCGGCGATCCAGTCATCGGCGGCGTCGAAGCCGTCGCCCACCACTTCGAGGCGCACCTGGGTGTCGTTGGGCATGTTCATCCACGAGTTCGCGACCACGATCACCACCAGGCCATGGCGCTTGGCGATGCGATAGGTCTCGTCCTTCACCGGGCAGGCGTCGGCGTCGATGTAGATCGTCGGCATGGGCTCCAGCGGACAGCGCTCCGCGCGCCGAGCATCGCGCGGTGGATTGGGGCGCAAGGTGGGGAAGAAATCCTGCGTCGTCCGTGGGACGACGCACGACGGACGCCCATGCCCGCGGCCTGACGATGGCATGGCGGTGGATTCCAGCGACGATCCCGAGCCATGGCGGACGCGTTCCTGCTCCAGATCCTGCAGTCCGATCGCCATGGGCGCCGCGGAGACGCCGCCGTGTCGACGCTCGACGAGTACCTGGACCGGTCGGGCGGCGAGGGCTGGAACCGGATCCGCGACAACGCCCGTGTCCGGCCGTACCTGGTCGACGACGATACGCTGGAAGCCCTGCAGCGCCGCATGGCCGAGGCGCCGGCGAGCTTCTTCGCACTGCTGCTGGACGTCGCCGCCAAGGATGCCGAGCGGCGCGAAGCGTTGGTCGGGCGCTATCTCGCGCTGCTGCCCCGGTTCACCGCCCCCGCGCTGGACACCGCCGGCTACAACCTCCACGAATACTGCGCGCTGCTCGATGCGAGCTGGCTCGCCGCGGTGGCCGAGCATGGCGCGAGCTCGCCGGAGGGGGCCTGGGGCATCTGCGAATCGGCGGCGATGTACCGGCCTGCATTGATCCTTTCCGAGCATCTCGCCTGGATGGAGCGGCATCGCACGGCGGCGCCGAAGAGCCACGGTGTGGCGCTGCTGAGCCTCGCCGGGCATCGCCCGGATGAAGCGTCGGTGCTGATCGCCTCGGTGCTGCGTGTCGTCGCCGAGCATCCCGCCGCCTCGCTCGAGGCCATCGCGGCGGTCGCGGCGGATCAGGGGGCGCTGCAGGTGCCCGAGCTGGTGGCGGCGGTGCGAGCGCACCTGCCGGCAGCGCCCGAGGCTGGCTGGAAGTTCTTCGCCGGCGCGGCGCACGCGCGTCCCGAGCTCTTCGACGACGCGATGCTCGATGCGCTCGGCGCGCTGGCTGTGACGGAGCCGGGAACCTTGCTGACCATCCTCAGGCGCCTGATCGACGTGCATCCGCAGCGTGCGCGCGCTCTCTTCGATCGCTATGTGGCGTTGGTCCTGCGCTTTCCGAAACCGGGCATCCACAGCGTGAAGTACTCGTTCCAGCACGATGCCATCGCCCTGGTGCGGCCGGATGTCGTCCAAGCGCTGTGCGCCGGATTCGCGGCCGACGCGTACGGCGCCTACGACTTCCTCCACCGCTGCGCGAAGGAGCGCCCCGAGCTCATCGGCGTTTCCGAGGTCGACGCGGCGCTGCGCAACATCCCCCACGCCACCAACTTCGCCTTCGGCTTCTTCAAGACACTGCTCGGCCTGCGGCCGGAATTCACCCGCGAGTGCACGCTCGCGCTCTTCGAATGCCTGGCGCTTGAGCCGGTGAACCGCTCGTTCGTGCGCGCCGAGGAGATGGAGTCGCTGATCGCGATCTCGGAAGCGGCGCACATCCGCTCGGGCCTCGAGCAGGCACTGCGCGAACCGCCGCGCGTGGGCTCGCGCCGCGCTCGCGCGCTGATGGCGATCATGTTCAGGCAGAAGCTGCGCGCGCGCCGCCAGGTGCTGCTCGAGGCGCTGCGCTACGCGGCCACGGTGGTGCTGTGGCGGAAGATCCCGCCGCATCGCCGTGGCGCCGACGGAGAGGAGTCCGAGAAGTTCTCGCCGATCTGGGACTTCCTGATGTTCATCATCGACAGTTCTGGCGACGACGCGGTGTCGACGGCCTCGGCGGAGAGCTACCTCGAAGGCGCCTTCCAACTGCACTACCTGTGCGCGACCGGAGCCGAGCACGAGGAGTTCCTGCGCAAGTTCGACATCGGTCATCCGCCGGATCACCCCTTTCCGCCCAGCGTGGGGTTCCTGTCCGCCGACGCCGAGTTGTCCGGACTGCACAGCCTGGTCGCCGAGCTGCGTCGGCGCTTCGACGCGCCGACCAAGCCGGGGCCGCTCGAGGCCTTCGCCGCGCGCGCCGCCGCTGCCGATGGCGAAGCCTCGGTGATCGCCGCCCGCATCGCGGCCTCCGACCCGGGCAAGCGCCGTGGGCTCGAGGAGCGGCTGGCATCGCTGCGCCGGCAGCTCGCGTGCTGGTCGGATCCGGCGTATCGGCTCGCGCTCGCCGATCCCGGGGACGGCGCGGCCGCGGCGCTGTCATCGGATGCGCGGGCGCTGCTCAAGCGCGAGAAGAAGGACCTCGCCAAGACGCTGCGCGACTCGCTGCGCGCCGAGGCGACGGCGATCGCGGTCGCGGCGGTCGAGCGCTCGCGCATGGTGCTCTATCGCAACCGCGTCCGCGACGTGCTCGGGCGCGACGTCGACATCGAGCGGGTCGAGGCGAAGATCCTTCCCGCGTTCCTGTGGTTCCAGGCGATCGGCAACCTGCCCGAGAACACCCGCTGGCTGCGCCGCCTGATCGAGGACCGCATCGCCGGCCGCGAGCACGCCTGGCTGCGCGACGAGCCCGCGGCGCTGGCCTGGGCGACACGCGTGCGCGAGGCGCGGCCAGGGATCACGCTCGAGCGCTGGCGCGCCCCGTTCAGCAAGCAGGTGCAGTACCGCGCCAAGGATTCGCAGGCCGAGAAGCGTCGGCGCATCAAGGCCGATCTCGCCCAGACGCGCGCGCTGCTCGAGCGTGCCGGAGCCGAAGGCCTCGCCGCTGAGGACTACGAGGAGCTGGCCGCGGCCTTCGCCGCGCTGGCGGCTGGGATTCCAGCGCGAGAGGAAACCCCGGATGAGGATGCGGCAGGCGCGCGCCGACCCAGGCAGCCGCCGGATCCGGAGCTGATGCAGGAGGTGCAGATGAACCTCGAGCGCGTGCGTCTCGCCGAGCAGACGCCCGATTCGGACTACGAGGGCTCGCTGACCCTCTCGGTCGAATCCGATCCGTTCGAGATCCTGTTCATGGGCGAATACGGCTTCGCCTCGTGCCTGTCGCTGCGCGGCATCAACGCCTGGAGCGCGGTATCGAACGCGATCGACGTCGACAAGACGGTGGCATGGGCGCGAGAGGCGGGCGGCAACGTCGTCGGCCGTCGGCTCCTGGCGCTGACTCCGGAGGGGATCCTGGCCTTCCGTACCTATACCAACCGACACGGTCTGGCGCTCGACCGCGTGTTCGACGATTTCGTCTCCACCTATGCCAGCCATTGCGGAACCGTGGTCGCGCATCGCGGGCACCCGCGCGCGTTGCTCAGCGACCGCTGGTACGACGACGGCGCGCTGTGAACGCGCGCCATGGTCGCCGCCTTCCGTCCGGCAGCATCAGTCCGGCAGCGTCAGCTGCTTGATGTCGCCGCGGCGGGCCATCGAGGCGTCGTAGGTGGCGTACTTGTAGAGGTCGCCGAGCGTCGGGTAGTTGAAGCAGGCGCGGGCGAAGATGTCGTCGGTGCAGCCGCACAGCATCGCCATCATGCCGATGTGCACCAGTTCGGTGGCCTGCTCGCCGACCACGTGGACGCCGAGCAGCAGGTTGTTGTCGCGGTGGAAGAGCAGCTTCAGCAGTCCGTGGTGGTCGCCGATGATGCGCCCGCGCGGGTTCAGGCGATAGGGGGCGCGGCCGACGACGTACGGCGTGCCGGCGGCGATGAGCTCCTCCTCGGTCGCGCCGATGGTGCCCGCCTCGGGGATGGTGTAGATGCCGGTGGGCAGGAGCGGCGGCAACTCCTTCTTCATCAGTCCGAAGGCGTGGCACACCGCCACGCGTGCCTGCTCCATGCTGGTCGCCGCCAGCGAAGGCGGGCCCACCACGTCGCCGGCGGCGTAGATGTGCGGCACCGCGGTCTGGTACCAGGTGTTCACCGGCACCAGGCCGCGCTTGCCGAGCGCGACGCCGGCGGCTTCCAGGCCGAGGCCGTCGGTGTTGCTGCTGCGCCCCGCCGCCACCAGCACGTCGGTGACCAGCAGCTTGGCGCCCGAGGACAGCTCGATGTCGATGTCTCCGCCGGCCGAGGTGGTGCAGCTGAGCACCACCTCCTTCCAGTGGAAACGGATGCCGGCCGCGGCCATGCCAGCGGCGATCGCTCCGGAGATGTCGCGGTCGAGGAACGGCATCAGCGCGTCGCGACCGTCGATGAGATGCACCTCGACGCCGAGCGTGGCAAAGGTGCAGGCGTATTCGGCGCCGATCACGCCAGCGCCAACCACCGCCAGGCGCTGAGGCAGCTCGGTGATCATCAGGATCTCATTCGAATCGTGGATGCGCGGATGAGCGAAGTCGAACCCGGGCGGCCGGACAGGAGACGAACCGGTGCTGACCACGATCTTCTCGCCGCGCACGCTGGTGACGCCCGACGCTCCGCTGACCTCGATGGTGTGGTCGTCGGTGAAGCGCGCCTTGCCCTTCATGACGGTCACCTCGCGCTGGTCGAGGCGCGATTCCCATTCCTTGCGCATCGAATGCTCGACACCGCTCACCTGCTGGGTGAGCGACTCCAACGTCGCTTGCGGTTTCACCCGCATCTCGATGCAGGTCAGGGCGCGCTGGCGTCCGCCGGCGATGACCAGGGCGTTCTCGCGCAGCGTCTTGCTCGGGATGGTGCCGGTGTTGATGCCGGCGCCGCCTACTTCCGCCGCCATCTCGATCAGGGCCACGCGCTTGCCGAACGCCGCGGCGATCAGCGCCGCGCTGTTGCCGGCGGGACCGCCGCCGATGACCACCAGATCGTACGTCGAGGCATCCATGGTGGGCTTTCGTCAGGCTGCCGTCGTCGGCGACGGACAGGTGCGGAAACCCTACCTGGGCAGGAAGCGATGCAAATGGACGAGAATCCGTGTCGCCGACCGACCAAGCGGGAGTCTCGCATGTGCGAGACGCTTCTTTCAGGCCGCTGGCCGCTGGCAGATGCCGCTTACGTCGGACTTGGCGAGGATCCGGTCGCGGCCGCCGGGTCGAAGAAGGAGCCAGCGGACACTAGGTCGAGCGTCGCGGCCTTGAAGGCGTTGACGAATGGCACCAGCGCCTCGAGGCGATCACGTCCGACGATTGCATTGGTGAAGACCACGAAGTTGGCGATCGATCCGTTGCCGTAGGCCTTGCCCAGGCCGAAGACCGTGCGCACGCTGTAGGTGTCGACGAAATCGCTGGCGGGGATGATCCGCCGGCCGAGGTCGTCGCGCGCGCTGCGCGCATCCTCGACATGGAACAGGCCGACCCAGCCCGCGCTGAGCACCTTCTGGGCGAACGGATCCGGATCGGCGCGTAGGCCGAGATCGACGCCCATCTCCTGCAGCATGCGCGCGACCATCGGGATCGAGTCGACGAAGCTTGCCGAGCACAACGGGATCGCCGCGTGGCCGCGCGAACGCCGACGGTCGCGCCAGTCCTCGTTCTTGCCGCAGGTGCTCAGCAGGGTGAGCACCGGGGTATGGTCGCGCACCGAGGCGTGCAGGCCCTGGGCCTCGACGATCTCCCAGGCCGCGCGACGCAGATCTTCGGGAAGCTTGCCGAACGGCAGGGTGACGAACATTCTCGCCAGCACCACGCTGCTACTGAATTCAGTGTAGATGGCCTGGATGGCCTCGCGGGCGGCGCCCTCGAGGGTGGTCGCTGCGCGCAGCCGCGGACGCAGGCGATCCTGGACATCGAGCAGATCGCGGTGGGTGGCGGTAGAGAAGGTCAGCACGCAGTGCCTGCATCCTAAGGTAGGCGCGGAAGGATCCGGCGGCAATTCCTTCGTACCTTCTTAATCTCAACTGTGAAGTGTGACATCGAGAATCCCCAGCGGCTCGCTGGGGATAAGGCGCTCCCTGAGAGAGGGGTTCTAGCAGTACGCGATGATGGACTTGGCGACGCCGACCAGCTCATCGAATGAGTTGGGCTTGGATATCACCGCAGTGGCGCCGAGCGCCAGACAGCGGTTGCGGTCGACCGGGCTCTTGGAGGTGGTGAAGACGATCACCGGGGTGCTGCCGATGCGCGTGCTCACGCGTGCTGCGCGTGCCTGAGAGGCATGCAGCTGGCCTACCCTGGGCCTAGGCGATACCCGGCAATTCGTGCAGGGTCCAGCCGTGCCATCGGTATCCTCCGAGGTCCCGGTGGAGGGCTTCCGCATGGCGTTCCCCAGCGTGCTCTTCGTCGACGATGAACCCTCGATCCTCGCGGCCCTGCAGAGGGGCATGCACCTCACCGCGCCGGATTGGCCGGTGCGCTTCGTCGGCAATGCCGTCGACGCGATCAGGCTGCTCGCCTCGGAGCACATCGATGTCCTGGTCAGCGATCTGCGCATGCCCACGATGTCCGGATCCGATCTGACCCGCGAGGTGCTGCTGCGCTATCCCTGGGTGGTCCGCATCATCCTGTCGGGAATGGTCGACGAGGTGTCGATCGCCACCGGCAGCCGCTGGTCGGAACGGTACCTGACCAAGCCATGCGCGCTGCCGGTCATCTGCGAGGAGATCCGGCAGGCCATCGCCCGCCGCGAACAGGACCGGGCCCTGGTGCGCAATCCCGAGGCCGGATCCGAGCATCAGGGGGCCGCGGCCCTGCCCATGGTGCTGCATATCCGGGAGAACCACGAGGAGCTCGAGCTGATTGACAGGGCCTTCGTCGCCACCGCGTCGCGGATCATCCATGAACGCGTACCGCATGTCGCCGCCGCGCTCGAGCGCCTGGCACGTCCCGGCGCGAGCCGTCCGGACGTCATCCTGCTCGACCTCGACGCCGCCCCGGCGCAGGGCTACGAATTCCTCAGCCGCTACCGCTTGACGGAAGGCGCCAAGGTCCCGGTCATGGTCATGAGCACGAGCCTGCACCCAGAGGATCGCGACGACGCCCTGCGCCACGGGGCCGCGAGCTGCCTGATCACGCCACGCAGCTGGGATCAGTACCTGGACGTGGCCCGGGCCGTCGCCCGCTTCGCCAAGCTGGTCGCTTCGCGCGGCGACGCCGCGTGAAGGATTCGTCCCTCGAGGGCTGGGGCAGGGCAGCGCTAAGGGGACCCGGCCGAGCTGGGGGTTGGCGAGCGTCGCCCGGCGCTACGCCGGGCGACGCATCTCGGCGAAACACATATTAGTCGGGCTTCCCATCGAACATGGGTACGATGACAGGTCCAGCCCGCGGCACTCTCGCCCTAGCGCCTGGCATGGCTTCCCGGCGCCGCTCCGGCAAGCCCACGATGATCTAGGAAGAATCCGGGAACCACATGTCCGACGAGACGATCATCGAAGCCCTCGGCAAGGACGCGCTCGACGTCATCGTGTCGCCCGCCGCCGACGAGGACGGATCCGAGCAGGCGCGGGGTCTTCCGCAGTTTCCGGTGGTGTGCGTCGGTGCCTCTGCTGGCGGGTTGGCGGCATTCGGCGCATTCCTCGCTGTGATCCCGCTCGACACCGGCATGGCCTTCGTGCTGGTGCAGCATCTCGCTCCGCTGCAGGGCAGTCGCTTGGCCGAGATCCTCGCCAAGGACACGCGCATGCCGGTGACCGAGGTCAGCGACGGCATGGAAGTGGCCCCCAACCACGTCTACGTCATCGCTCCCAACGTCAATATGGCCATCGAGAAGCGCGTCCTGCGCCTGACGCCACGCGTGTCGACGCACGGCCTGCACCTCTCGATCGATTTCTTCATGCGCTCGCTGGCGGCAGACCGCGCCAGTCGCGCCATCGGCGTGGTGCTCTCGGGCACCGGCTCGGACGGCACCCTGGGTCTGGCCGAGATCAAGGCGGCCGGAGGCATCACCTTCGCCCAGGATCCGGCTTCGGCCGAGAGCGCCGAGATGCCGGCCAGCGCGATCGCCTACGGCAGCTCCGATTTCGCGCTCAATCCGGCCGAGATCGCCCACGAGATCGCGAGGATCAGCCGCCACGCCTACCTGCGCGAGGGCCGCGCCTACGATGCCGATCCGTTCCCAGGCGACGGCCAGAGCTACGCCGCCGTGCTTGCGGTGCTCAAGAATACCGCGCACATCGATTTCGAGCTCTACCGCGCCTCCACCATCAAGCGCCGCATCCTGCGCCGCATGGCCCTGCGCAACATCGCCACGCTCGTCGAATACGTGCGCGTGCTCGGCGACGAGATCAAGGAAGCGCAGGTGCTGCTCAAGGACGTGCTCATCAACGTCACCAGCTTCTTCCGCGATCAGGTGGTCTTCGACGCGGTGAAGAACCTGGTCTTCCCCCGGCTCACCAAGGAGCGTGTCGACGACGCGCCGATCCGCATCTGGGTGGTCGCGTGCTCGACCGGGCAAGAGGCGTACTCGCTCGCCATGGAGCTGATCGAGCACGTCGATGGCCAGCAGCGCCATCGCCAGATCCAGATCTTCGCCACCGACATCAGCGAGGGCTCGCTCGCCACCGCGCGCATCGGCGTCTACCCCGCCAGCATCGAGGCCGAGGTCTCGCCCGAGCGCCTGCGTCGCCATTTCACCAAGGTGCCCGAGGGCTACCGCATCAACAAGTCGATCCGCGACCTCTGCGTCTTCGCCAAGCACGACGTCACCGCCGACACCCCGTTCTCGAAGATCGACGTGATCAGTTGCCGCAACGTGCTCATCTACCTGACTCCGGCGTTGCAGGCGCGCGTGATCCCGACCTTCCACTACACCTTGAACGCCGGTGGCTTCCTGGTGCTCGGCAGCTCCGAGACCGTCGGCAGGTCGACGGATCTCTTCGACGCCGTCGATGCCAAGAACCGCGTGTATGTGAAGAAGGCGATCGCGACGCGGATACACCCGCCACTGTTTCCCGGAAACCGGCGCACTGTTGGGTCAACCGACGCAGGCCTGCGCGCGCCGTCGCTGAGCGAGCTGCAGCGCGCGGCCGACCGTATCGTGCTCGGGCGCTACGCGCCCGCCGGGGTGCTCGTTGATGCCGAGAACACCATCATCCAGTTCCGCGGCCAGACCGCGTCCTTCCTCGACCCCGCGCAGGGCCAGGCCAGCCTGAACCTGCTCAAGATGGTGCCGCATGGCCTCGCGCAGGAGCTGTCGCGGGCGATCGACGAGGCCAAGCGGCAGAACGTCACCGTGCGCCGCAAGGGCGTACGCCTGCGCGACGATCAGCGCCTGCGCCTGATCGACATCGAGATCAGCCTGGTGCGCCTGCCCGGCTCGCCCGAGCCAGCGATCCTCATCCTTTTCGAAGAGGCGCCGGATCGGCCGCTGCCGCAGGCGACCATGGCATCTGTTTCGTCTCCTGCGCAGGCTGCGGCTGAAGGCCGCGACTATGCCCAGCTCAAGCAGGAGCTCACCGCCGCGAACGATTACATGGAGTCGCTGACCGAAGAGAACAACGCCGTCAACGACGAGCTGCGCTTCGCCAACGACGAGTCGACCTCGGCCAATGAAGAGCTGCGCTGCACCAACGAGGAGCTGCAGACCGCCAAGGAGGAGGTGGAGTCCGCCAACGAGGAGCTCGCCACGCTCAATGAAGAGCTGCGCAATCGCAACCTCGAGCTGACCGGCCTCAGCAACGACCTCACCAATCTGCTCGACGGCATCGACCTGCCGGTGGTGATGCTCGATGGCGAACAACGCATCCGGCGCCTGTCCGGTCCCACGGCCCAGGTCCTGCACCTGGGCCACGCCGATCTCGGACGCAGTATCGGCGGGCTGGATCTCGGCTTCAGCGGACCAGGCATGGATCAGGTCGTCGACGAGGTGATGCGCACGCGCATGGCCAAGGCCGTCGAGGTGCGCAACCGCGCTGGGCATTGGTTCTCGCTGCGCATCACGCCCTACCTCACCGAGGGTGGCGGCATTGCCGGCGCAGTGGCCACCTACATCGACATCGAAGCCAGCAAGCGCATCCAAGAGACCCTGCGCAAATCCGGCGCCACCGCCAAGGCGATCGTCGAGACGGTGCGCGATCCGCTGCTGGTGCTCGATGCCGACCTGCTGGTCCAGACCGCCAATCGCGCGTTCTTCCGGGTTTTCGGCCTGTTGCCTGAGAACGTATTGAAGCAGTGCATCTACCGCCTCGGCGACGGCGAGTGGGACATCCCTGAGCTCAAGCGGCTGCTCGACCTCATCCTGGATGGCGGCGGCGCGCTAGAGAACTTCGAGGTCACCCACGAGTTCAAGGATCTGGGGCGGCGCACCATGCTGCTGAACGCGCGCCTGCTCGAGGGCTCCGACGACGGCACGCGCAAGATCGTGCTGGCGATCGCCGACATCACCGAGCGGAAGCGCGTGGCCGACGAGCTCGCGAGTTCATCCGCCGAGCTGCAGCGCTCGAACTCCGAGCTCGCGCAGTTCGCCTCGGTGGCCTCGCATGACCTGCAGGAGCCGCTGCGCACCATCCGCAGCTACACCGATCTGCTGCAGCGCCGCTACGGTGAGAAGCTCGATGACAAGGGTCGTCAGTACATGGATTTCGTGGGCGACGCCACCAGCCGCTTGCAGGCGCTGATCCGCGCCATCCTCGATTATTCCAAGGTCGGCCACAATGGCGTCGAAGCGAGGGCCATCGACGCGGGAGCGGTGGCGCGCGCAGCGCTCGGCAACCTCGAGAAGAAAATTGTCGAGGCATCCGCGGTGATCGAGATCGGCCCACTGCCGCAGGTGGTCGCCGATCCGACGCTGTTCGCCCAGCTGATCCAGAACCTGGTGAGCAACGCGGTGAAGTTCAAGCACAAGGATCGCACGGTGGTGGTCGCCCTCTCCGCCCGCGAGGACGAGCGCGAGTGGGTGTTCACGGTCGCCGACAACGGCATCGGCATCCGCGCCGAGGACACCGAGCGCATCTTCGGACTCTTCCAGCGCGTCCATGCCGTGTCCGAGTATCCCGGCGCCGGCATCGGTCTGGCGACCTGCAAGAAGATCGTCGAGCGCCATGGCGGCCGTCTATGGGTCGAATCGACCATCGACATCGGCACTGCCTTCCACTTCAGCATTCCGAAGCCCTAGCGGCCCAGGCAGCTTCGAGGAGCAGGTGAGCGGCAGCGGAAGCCTTGGGGCTTCTGGCGTCAGTGGTCAGCGCGACTTGGGAGTCGGCTGCACTTTCATCAGTGCTTTGGGCATCAGTGCTTTCGGCAACATTGCCTTTGGCGATAGTACTTTCGGCATGACCATCGGCAGCACCTTTGCGGGCGCGCTGTTGGCGAAGGCGCTGACCGTCTGCCAGCGATCCCTGGCCGAGGCCAGGTCGATCGGTGTGGTGTAGCGCTTCAGGTAGACGTCTTCGCGGTAGCTGCGCATCTTGCGCACGCACAGGTCACGGAGCTTGGCGTTCTGCTCGGACGAGTTCGTGGTTCCGCCGGCGATCATGGCCACGAGGCCTTCGATGCTCGGGTGGATCGATGCGCTGGAGCTGGTCTGGTAGAGCACGGACACCTCTTCCGCTCGTTCGAGCGCTGGCGTGGCGGATTTCCCGGGCCCTACATTATGCCCAGCGCACACGGAACTCCCGACAATTCCCGGGCTCCGGACGCTACTGGCGGTTGGAGGCGCCTGCCATGATCGCATAGCCCAGGGCCACCACGGCGAACACTGGCGCCATGGCCAGCGGGATCGGTGTCCAATGCGCTACGGCCCAGCCGATTCCTCCGCTTACCAGCGCGGCAGCGAGCCACCACCCAGCCATGACGATGTTGCGGCGGGTGCGTTCTGCGGGTGAGGTGTCCTCTGAGACGTTCTTGCTGGGATTGATGGGATGAAGGGTGTGCACGACGCACCTCCGTTCTATTCGATCATCATACCTACTGCCGGCCGCCCCCACGTCAGGAAACGCCTTTCCATCGACGTCCACGCCGCCAACGCCCCGCCGTACGCAGCATCTCCCAGCGCCCACGCACCTGGCGCCCCATCATCCTCCCATCATCTTCACGTCAGATTTCGATCAGTCGTCAGATTCAGATACAGGACAAGAAAAGACCACCCGGGCATACGCCCGGGTGGTCCATGTCGGAGAGAAATCGTACAGAGATGCTTCAGGTCTTGCGGCGCGCGGCGAACAGCCCGAGCGTCAGCAGGATGGCGAGACCGCCGCCGCCGAAGCCGCACGAGCTGTGATGGGTCGACACCGGCGTGGTGGCCGCTCCGGTGGTGCCGGCGGTGGTGCTGCCGGCGGTCGCACTGCCCGAGCCGCTGCCGGCCGGGGTGGTGAAGGTGCTGTCGGCGCTGGTGGTGAGGTTGCCCGAGGCGTCCGAGCTGAGCACGCGGTAGTGGTACACGGTGCTCGGCGACAGGCCGCTCACCGCCACCGTGTGCGAGGTGACCAGCGCGGTCGCGAGCGTGGTGCTGCTGCCGTAGGCGGTGGTGGTGCCGTATTCGACCTGGCTGTCGCTGGGTTCGTTGGTCGTCCAGGAGACGTTGGCGCCGGTGGCGGTGACTCCGCCCGGGGCGACCGAGGTGACCGTCGGCGGCGTGCTGTCCGCCGCGACCATCACCACCGTAAGGGTGACGTCGTTACCGGAGCCCGCGGGATTGCCGAGATAGCTGATGGTGAAGGTGGTGCCGGTGTTGGTGACCGAGGTCACCGTCGCTCCCTCGGCGAGACCAAGGAAGGTGCCGACGACCGGATCGGCCAGGTCGTTGTCGATGATCGTCCACACCGAGCTCACGGCCGGGGTGAAGGAGGCGGTGTTCACGCGCAGAGTCGCACCGGTGAGGTTCACGGTGCCGGTCACGGTCAGGGTCGAATTGGCGGCGGCCGGCCCGGTGAAGACATCGAGCCGCGAGGTGTTCGCACCCGCGCCGCTGAGGTTCAGGTCGCCGCTGCGCGCGGTATTGGTGGAGGCGGGCTCGTTGCCGATCACCAGGGCGTTCAGGCCGGTGGCGCTGGTCGAACTGAGCGCGCCGACCAGGCCGTTGTCGGCGATCTTCAAGGTGCCCAGGTTGAGGGCGACCGCCGATGCGGCCTGCAGGCCGACCACGGTCAGCGCGCCGTTGGTGACGGTGGTGGCGCCGGTATAGCTGTTCGCGCCCGAGAGGCGCTGGGTGCCGGTGCCGCTCTTGCGCAGACCGCCGGTGCCTGAGACGACGCCGCTGAAGGTGGTCGGAGTGTTGCTGAGCGCGACGCCGAGGGTCTGCGCGCCGAGGACGACGTTGCCAGCGCCGAGGAGCGCGCCGATGGTTTCGTTGTTCGGCGTCTGATCGGTGCCGGCGGCATTGGTGAGGTCGAGCGTGGCGCCCGAGGCGACCGTGACTTCGACCGAGTTGGCGATCGCGTTGGCGGCGCCGGCGAGGGTGACGACGTTGGCCGCACCGTTGTTGATCATCAGCGGTCCGGCGATCGAGGTCGCGCCGCCAGTCTTGCTGAGGTTCAGCATGCCGGCCTGGACGGTGGTGGTCCCCAGGAAGGTGTTGGGCAGGGAGCCGGCCATGGTGGAATCGAATGGTCCAGAGAAGAGCAGGAATCCGCCCGCGGGGCCGGAGATGACGCCGAGCAGGTTGAGCGTGCTGAGATTGTCCACCGCGACAGCCAGGGTGGTTCCGGTCACGATGTCCATCGGCGCCGAGACGTTGGCGATGGTGGGACCGTGGATGTTGAGCGCGAGCGGCACCAGCGGGCTGGGCGAGCCGGTGACGGTCACCGTCCACGAGCCTGACGCCGGGGTGTAGATGTTGATCTGCGCGAGCGACAGTCCGAGGGCGACGTCGTAGGTCACCGTGTACGCGCCGGGAATGGTCGGCATGGCGGGGAAGACCACGATGTCCCCGGTGGCGGGAAGCACCGCGCCATCCCAATTGAGATTGTTGCTCCACAACGTGTTCGAGCCGGCGCCGGTGGTGCCGCCCCAGGTGACCGTGGCCGCCGCGGACAGCGGGGCCGATGCGACCAGCATGAGCAAGGCGAGATGGAGGAATGTCCACCGCGAGGCGTGGCTTGAGAGTTGGTTGAAACGACGGTTTGTGTTCATGGGTCCCTAGGGGTTCCCATGGGTTATTGGGATCGGCATCCCGCCCACGTATCTTTTCGAAAAACTCTTAGACAGAGTGGTTTAATGTGCCACTGCGCGCATCGTCTGCACCGCAATGCGGCGCGATCGTCTCTCTCTTGCTCGGGTTGGACCCGGCATAACGCCGTTCAGGTCTGCGGAGACGGCGGCGTATCGGCCCGCTGGCGCTGCTCCTTGGTGTCGTGGCGGCGGAGGTCGCCTTCCGCATGCACCTCGGGCTTGGAGTCGGTGGGGGACGCGGCCACGTCTTTCTGCTTTGCCGTCGCGCTGCGCATGAGCAGATCCGCCAATTCGAGGAAGCCTGCCCAGGACTTGGATTTGGTGATGAAGCTCTCCTTCGAGACCACTCTCGAAGCGACGATGTCTTGGTACTCCTTCTCGGCCGCGAAGATGTACACCGGGGTGTCGTCGTAGACCCGCGAGCCGCGGATGAAACGCAGCAGCTGCGCGCCGGTGACGATCGGCAGGTGCGCGTCGAGCAGGATGCAGTGCGGCGGCGGCAGATCGCGCGCGCTCTCCTTGATCTGGAAGTAATGCAGCGCCTTGTCGCCCTTCTCGATCACCAGCAGCTGGGTGGCATGCCCGCGTTCGCGCAGCGCCTCCTCGAGCAGCAGCGCGTCGCCGACGTTGTCCTCGACGTAGACGATGGTGGGGATGTGGGTGTTGGTGGTGTTGGTCAAGGAGTGAGGCCTGTCATGCCGGATTTAAAGCGAGCAGCGATGGCGCGCGCGGTCGCGACGCACCCGGACCAATCGTGAGCCTTGGTGAAGTACCCATCGGCCGCGCTGCAGCGCGCGCGGTGGGCGGGCGAATCCGATTGCGTCATCATGTACGTTACCAGGCCTCCGAGGTCCGCGCGCTGCTTCACATGGTCGAGGATGTTCGCGCCATTCATGCCCGGCAACTTTATGTCCAGGATCAGCAAGTGGAAGCCTCCAGCGCCTCGGGCCAGAAGCTCCATCGCCTCGATGCCATTGCGGGCCACGACGAAGCGCGCGGCGATCCCGGCCTCGCTGAAGGCTTCCTGGAGCAGCGCGCAGTCTCCAGCGTTGTCGTCGGCGAGCAGGATCTGCGTGCAGTTGAATCCCGTGGGATCCGCGATGTCGGAGACGTCATCGGTGCCGTCGGTGATCGAGGTGCTCATCTGGGGGCCTCCGCCATCCCAAACGGTACATCGTGGGACGACCACTACCACACGTCACCGCGTTGGCGAATGCAGGTTCGATGCGATATCCCAGCGATAACCCAGCGAAGCCGCTCGATCCAGCTCGCTACGCAGGCTTGTGGAACGTTGCCTACGAGCAGGCTCAGGTGGCGAATCGGGGAAGCGGGGTGTCCGCTGCGCAAAGCCCGTCGGGATCACGGTCTGCCCAATCGGAGACGGAAGCCGGATCGCCACGCCTGGACAGCTTCTAGGCCATCCGCGTTTCCGACCGCTCCGAGCCCGGACGGATCAGCGCCACGATGCGCTCGGCGAGCCTCGGGAACTGGTCGATCGCGGCGGGGAACTCGGCATAGGCATTGGCCCCGGCAACGCGAGCCAATCGCTCATCGCTCGCGCGCTGCTGATGGGCGAGGACCAGGATCGGGCAGTCGGCGCCGTGCGCGTGCTCGCGGATGGCGCGAATCGCCGCTATTCCACGATGGAGGGTGACCGGTTCGGTGACGATGAACAGTGACGGACGCGATGGATCCATGCGCTGAAGCACCCAAGCCAGCGTGGGAAGGGAATGAACGGCCTCGACCTGCGCTGCGAAGCTTGTTTCGATCAGACCCTCGCGCAGGAGGCGGACGAGGCCGGTGTTCTCGCTGTACACCGGCACATAGGGCAAGGGATCGGGCGCCGATCTCGGCCCGATGAGCCGCGCCACCGTGTTGCTGAGAAAGAGGAATTCCTCGATATGGCGGCGATACTGCTCCGAACGTCCACCGCGACGTGCGGCTTCGGCGCGCTCCATGCAGGCGCGCAGGGCACTCGCGGTGTTGAGCAGGACCGAAAGTGGAATCTTCCCACGCAGCGCCGCGGATGGCCCCTGGTCTACGCGCACCATGTAGACCACCGCTCCGCGTAGGGTGCTGCCGTGGGCGGGATCGACATCCTGAAGCACCTTGACCGCTCGATAGCTGCCGGCGTCGTCGTCGTAGGCATCGCCAACCTCTGGTATGCGCTCGCGGTCCTCGACTGCCAGGCTCGGGGCAGAGAAGAGATCCGTGGGCGAAGCCGCCAACAGGAAACGGATGTGCATGGGGTCTCCGAGGATCGGCAGGCTAGCGAACGCCGAGCGACTCACGCCATGCCAATGTGGTGTGCGTGCGGGGCAATTCGGGCTTTAGGACGATTTCAGCACCGGCGACTCTCCTTTGGGCGGTAATGCGAGGGCTCGTTGCATCTCAATCGCTCCTCAATTCGAGGAGCCCCCCGTGCTACTGGTCGCAGGTTGTCGGGTCGGCAGCCCTGCCGACCGAGTGACGTGCATGCCTGGGAACCCCACCGATGATCCGGGTTCCAGCCAACCCGCACCTGCCCAGATCGGAGCCCACATGGCGCGCGTCAACCCGGAAAAGATCATCGACCACCTCGCCCCCGACATGCGTCGCGTTCTCGAGAAGGTGGTGCGCGAGGCCATCCCGGGCGCGGAGTTCGATGCGCGCGCGCTGTTCACCGCCTTCACCCGCGAGGTCGGCAAGTCTTTCTCGATGTTCGAGCAGGTACCGGACAGCTGCGTGCAGACCTGAACGGCGGCTATTTCGGGAGCGAGAAGAAGAAGATCGAGCCGAGCGATTCGGTCGACTCCACCCAGATGCGGCCGCCGTGGAAATCGATGATCTTCGTGCACGTGGCCAGGCCGATGCCGGTGCCGCAGCGTTGGTCATCGCGAGCTGGTGATGCATCGGAGAGTGACGGTTGCGGGGGCATATCAGTAGGCATGTGGATCTCGAGGGCGCGCTTGTGAGGAGTCATCTAGCGGGGATTGCGTCGCTAGTGCTTCCTGAAGGGATACCAAGCGCGATGCGCGTAGCTGGGCGTTGGTCGGATGGTGTTCGTCACGTGGTGGTAGCTCAATCCTAGGAATGGCGACCATAGACAGCCATGGGAGTCCGACTTCGGTTATCGAACCTTCTACAAACCGGGTCGAATGATCTGACGCGTCCGACGGCGGGGCGGCTCGACCAATCCCGACAGGTTGGGAATTTGACGGCTCCGACTCGAACAGCGGAGTCGTGAAAGTCGGGATTGGCGCCCGCGGGCCGAGCGACGTTATCGAAGGGGTGGGCGTCCGCGCCAGGGATGTGCTTCCCTGTAGCCGATGGAGAACGACGATCGGGTTCATCAACCAATGACCAATGACGTACCGCTACCGATGACCATCGACTACTACCTCATCTCTGCCGCGCTGCGCGCTCATCGCCTCCGCCCCGAGCGTCTGTACGTGTTCGGTCGCGACGAAGGCGTCGACATCGTGCTCCCGGACGCGCTGGTATCGCGGCGGCACGCCGAGCTGCGGTGGAATCCCGACGCGTTCTGGGAGATCCACGATCTCGGCAGCCGCAACGGGGTCTTCGTCAACAGCGCGCGGATCTCTGGCCCGATGCAGCTGGATGATGGTTTCCAGCTACAGATCGGCGGCCACGTCTTCCGGCTCCACCTGTTGCCGCCAGGCGTGGATCCGTCGACGCTTGGCGAGGTCGCGCCGCAGCTCGGCGCGATCGAGACCCGCGGTCACGCGCCGCGACTGCAGGACGTCGCCAGCGGCGGGGGGACCTTCTCGGGCGAGGTGCCGGGAGACGGTTTCATCGAGCTGCTGCAGTTCTTCAAGGTGGGCAAGAAGAGCGGACGGCTGGATTTTCTCGGTGGACCCACCCTCGCATCCATCTGGGTGGTCGACGGCAATCCCATCCATGCGACGTACGATGCGAGCGTCGGCATGGACGCCCTCATCAAGCTGGGCAAGCATCCGCCGCCGCGCTTCACCTTCCATGCCGCGGCCACCTCGCCCGTCGAGCGTTCGTTGGAAGGAACCATGCACGGCATCGTCATGGAGGTGGCGCGCAGGATGGACCTGCCCGGGACGTGAAACGGCAAACTCGTGAGCGTGGAAGCCGTTCACGGGCTGCCGATGTCCCGACAGGTCGATCAGCCGATGGAGCCGCCCTTGATCGCGCGTCGTGGGATCCGACCGTTCATGCGCGATCCACGGAGGCGCCCATGTCCCGCACCGCTCCGCTCATCCTGCTGATCGTCGTATGCGGATGGCTCGGTCACGGAGCCGCTGACGCCGCGGTCACCACCTATCCAGGTCCCGAGGGCGAACCCGGATCGTCGGACTACTCCGTCACCGTCGACGGGAAGCCGGTGTTCGTGTATTCGGCCGATGTGCTGAATGGTGGGCCGGCGTCGTTCGCGTATTTCGATGTCTCGGGTTCAGTCACCGTCGAGGTCACGCCCAAGGCAGCGATCCAGAGCGTCTCTGTGCGTCCGTCGTCCTCCGGCATCGTTGCGAGGGTGGCCGGCGGGATGGTGACGTTCACGCTGTCCAAGCCGGGAAACCTGAGCGTCGAGATAAACGGGGCCGAGCGGCCCCTGCTGCTGTTCGCGAGTCCTCCCGAGGTGGATCCGCCCCGCCAGGACGACCCCGATGTGCTGTATTTCGGTCCCGGCATCCACGACCTGAGCGTCATGCCCGACTTCGGTAGCGGCAAGACCATCTATATCGCCGGGGGCGCTGTGGTGCGCGCCAGGCTCGGCGCAGGCGAAAAGCCGATCGTCGAGCACAATTGGGCGGGCAATCCGGTCTACGCCAACCTGCTGGTGTTCAAGAACGCCGACAAGGCGACGGTGCGCGGGCGGGGCATCCTCGATTGCAGCCGGCTGCCGTGGCAGTCGAAATCGCCGATCGCATTCGTCAATTGCACCCATGTCGAGGTGGAAGGCATCATCATCAAGGACTCGCCGAGCTGGTGCATGCCGCAGCTGAACAGCACGCATGCGCACATCGACAACGTCAAGGCCATCGGCCACCGCGAGAACAGCGACGGCCTGAATCTGGTGAACGTCCAGGATGTGCTGGTCGAGCACTGCTTCATGCGCACCAACGACGACGAGATCTGCGTCAAATGCTTCAAGGGCAGGCAAGCGGCGGGGAACGTGCTGGTGAAGGACTGCGTGATCTGGAACGAACGCAATTTCGGCATCGGCGTCACCTACGAGACCCAGGCCGACGCGAGCGGCGTGCGCTTCACCGACTGCGACATGATCCACGACTGGGGCGTCGCGTCGCTGGTGGTCTTCGTGGCCGATTCCGGGACCATCAGCGACATCCGCTTCGAGGGGATACGGCTCGATGACGTGCGCCACCAGCTGATCAAGGTGTGGATCGGCAAGAATGTCTTCGGCAAGGATGCCGAGCGCGGGCACGTGCGCGGCGTGGTGTTCAGCGACATCGCGGTGACGGGCGCTACGATGCCTGCATCCGAGCTGACCGGCGCGGATCCCACCCATCTGGTCGAGGACATCCTGATCAGGCACCTCACGTTCAACGGGAACACGATCGGTGACACCGCTTTAGGCAGGTTCACGGTGAATGAGCATGTGCGGAGCCTGGTCTTCGCGCCGTGAGCCGCGAGGGCTTCCTCTTCACGATCCTTTGATCCCGTGTGACTACATGCTCGCAGGAGCCACCACCTGCCAGCAGTTTCGCCAGCATGCCGTTCCACCGCGGTTCCTTACGCCAACCAGGGAAACGGATTTTCCCGCCTCACTTGCGCGCGGAATAGAGTTTCTCCAATCGCCCCATGCCGAGGCCGAAGTTGAGGCTGGCTGGGCCGCAGGCGAGCATCGGCGCGATGATGTCCTCGGCTTCCTGGGATCGCCCGAGCGCGATCAGCAGATCGATGCGCAGCAGGCCGATCTCGGTGGCTTGCCAGCCGGAGCTGTCACGTGTCTCGCTCCTCATTCCGTCCGCATCCGCGAGCGCGGCCGCGAAGTCGCCGCGCTCCTTGTGGATGTCGGCGCGCAGTTTGTAGAGATCGTAGCAGGGGTTGCGCACCATCGGAGACAGGGCGGTGAGGGCCGCATCGCTATCGGCCAGGGCGCCATCCTTCATGCCGCGTTCGTTGCGGATCACCGCGCGCTCGTAGTAGGCGTCCGCGTTGTGGTCGCGCTCGACGAAGACATCGGCGCGCTCGAGCGGATCATGGATGCGTGACAGATCGCGCCCGCAACCGCCCGCGTGCAGACCCATCACCAGGACGAGGACGAGAAGAGGGACTCGATGCATGCACCGACGCTACCCGGCGCGTGGCGTCTCGGCAAGCTGGGCAACGATTGCATCGTTCATCCGTTCGCGAGTTGTCCACGGCGAGTCGTCAGGCAGGGTTGAGGGATGCCGCTCTTCCACTCGGGTCCGATCGCCTGCATCCTCGTCGCCTCGCTCGCCGCGTCCGCCCCGCTCGCCGCCGAGACCAGTCGCGAGTACGAGCAGAGGCAGCGCGATCGTCAGTACGAGGCGACCCGCGATGCCATCGCCCGGCCGAACACGCCGAACGCCCCGATGACGAGCAACGGCCTGAGCGACGAGGACGTCGCCCGGATGAGTCGCAACAAGGAAGCGGCGGAACGTTCGCGCGCCCAGCGCGCCGAGGAGGCGGAGCAGTTGTACCGGCAGGAGCAGCACGAGCGCGCCGAGGCTGAACGTCGAGCCGAGTCTGATCGGGCAGCGAGGGAGCAGATCGACAGCGAACGCATCCATCGCGAGATGAGCCAGATCGACACGCGCGATTACCGGGCGTTCAAGCTGGCGTTGAAGACCATCGATGCAGCAGAGGTGGGATCGCCCGAGGCGAAAGACGCTATCCAGATCATCACGCGTTGGAGCAACAAGGGCGAAGCCGAGGCCCAGGCGGCTCTCGGGTGCCTGATGGTGTTCGGGCTCGTGCCCAGCGGTGCCAGCTCTGGCCGCGATCTGCTCTACAATGCCGTGCGCGCCAACGCTCCATCGATCTACATGCTGCGCTACGCCGAGGCGCTCGAGGGAGGCTTCGGCGGCCCCGTCGATCTGCTCGGCGCGCGGTGCTGGTATCGCGCTATCGTCGCCTGCAATACACCCGACGCCGTGCATGCCAGCCACGTGCTCGGACGCATGGATGAGCTCGGCCAGGGCGCGAGCATCGACCAGCCATCGGCGGCACGCTGGTATCGGGCCGCGGCAAAGGGCGGCGATCTGGCCGCGCGCCTGCGCCTGGCCGAGATGCAGCGCGACGGCCTCGGGATGGTCGCTGATCCGTCGGCCGCGCGCGCCGAGTTCACCGCGCTTTCAGCATCGGAGGACGCCGAGGTCGCGGGCTGGGCGAAGGCGGATCTGCGGTAGGGCCGGAGCCCAGCATGTCCGACGCAAAGGCGCTCATCACCCGTCTCGGTCTGCGTCCGCATCCCGAGGGCGGGCACTTCATCGAGACCTTCCGCTCATCGTCGATGGTGGCCGCGCACGGCGGGATGAGGTCGGCATCGACGGCGATCCTGTTCCTGCTCGACGCGGGCGAGGTCAGCCGCTGGCACCGCGTGCGCTCCGACGAGGTCTGGCACTGGTACGACGGCGGCGAGCTCGAGTTGCTCGCCTGCGAACGCTTCGGTGCGCCGTTCATTCGTCATCGCCTGGGCCCGGCAGCTCGGGGCATGACGCCCCAGGCGGTGGTGAAGGCCGGCTGGTGGCAGGCCGCGCGCCCAATCTCATCGCACGTGCTGGTCGGATGCACGGTGGCGCCGGGGTTCGACTTCGCGGATTTCACTCTGATCGATCCGCGTTCGCCTGAGGCCGCATGGTTCCGAGGGCAGGAGGCGGGGCGGCTGGTGGATGGGTGACGGGACGCATCGACTCCCGTGCGGATGCACAGGATCGTGCGGATCCTCCATGCGTGGCCCGTGGGGCACTGACGGAGTCTTCAACCGCTTCGGGACATGAGCAAATCCCGCGATCCCGCCCGCATCGGACAGCGCCACGGCCTTCAGCGTCTCGAAGACGCTGCTGCGTCAGCGTGGCGATTGCAGGGTCCGCGCCCAAGACTTCCTGGTCCTCACTTCGCCGGAATCAGGCCTGTCCATCTCACCATGGTTACCGGAACGGAGAGCCAGCGCACGGTCGCATCCGGGGGGCGGCAGATCACCACATGGCTGACATCCGGATCCGCTTCGATCCATTCGCGATCGCCGAGATAGGCGAGACAGTGTCGGCCATCGGCGGTGATGGCGAGGTCACCGACGCTTAGATCGGCATCCGCGAACGCATCGATGCGTCCGGAAACGCCGGTCATCGAGGTGCGGCCGCCATAGCCATCACGTAGTTCGCGTGCCGAGCAGTCGTGCCACCACACGGCCAAGCCGCTGTGGATCTCGCCCGGATCGCACCCACGGATCCCTTCGAGGATAGCCGCTCGGATATAGGCTCGCCGCAGCAGCCCTGAACAATCGATGCCAAAGCCGTTCTCCCCGCCCCACAGGTAGCGCACGCCCAGGTAGGCGCGCAGCGCTCGCGCGTAGCTCGCTGCGCGCGGTCCCGACCCGGCGGGCCAGGCCGCGATCAGCGCGACCGCCAGCAGAGGCAGGAACGCTGCGTAACGCCAGTGGCGCGAGGGCCACGCCAGAAGGATCGGAAGTATCGCGAGCGCGACTACGCAGACGACGATCAAGGCGCGGATGAGGCTGATGGAGATGGGATAGAGCACGAGTCCGGACAGGAGTGCCCACAGCACGATCCATGCATAGAGGGCGTATCTGCGGAGCATTGGTCAACCGAGCGCGAGATGGCGGCGGAGGGACCATGCGGGGCCGAGGTCCGTGGGATGCGGAATGCGACCATCGCGGCTGAGCATGATCAGGCCCCTCACCGCCCCACCGTCTTCTCCACCACCAACTCGACTTGCGGCAGAGGCATCAGCGCCCCACGGCTCAGCACCACCTGATACGGCGAACACACATCCCCGACTTGGCTGCGCACCGCGTCGAGCCGCACGCCCGCGTACCACAGGCACGCCACGACCACCGTGGAGCAGATGTAGTCGTGTCCGATCTCGTCGGGCTTCTCGGGAGTGAGATTCGAGTTCCACAGACCGAGCATGCCGGAGAAATCATAGCCGTACCAATGCCCGGCTTTCGCGTGCGCGAGGCGGACAAAATCCGCGATGCGTCCTTTGTCCACGCGATCCCACCGGTCGAGGCGGTACGCGTCCCCGTCGTGATCGTTCAGCGTCGGCAGATCCTCGTCGATGTTCGGGCCCTTGAAGCTCTCGCTGGAGAACAGGCACAGTCGCTCGGGCCTGTCCGGATCCCTGACCACGATCGCGAGGTGGCCGTATTTCAGCATGCGGTAGCCGACCGAATTGAGATGCACGGTGGCGATCTCGCGCCGCGCTTCGGACGTCGGCTTGCGGTACGCGATCACGTCTCCTTCCCGCAGCGCGCCCATGGCCTCATCACGCGCGACAGCGCCGGCGTCACGATCATGGCATCCGCAGGGCACGAACGCGCACACATCCTCGGGCTTCGCCGTCGCCGATGGCCCGTGCGCATTCGGCTGCTCGATCCATCTCAGGACATACCAACCGCCTCGATCGCTGCCGCAGCCGAGGAAGCTGAGGGATATGGCGATCATCGTGAGCCATGGTCCGAAGCCGATCGCCGCATGCCCGCGTCCTGGGAATCGCATGCCCGTGACCCTACGCGTCCGCCCCAGTGAGCCAGGAGCGGCAGTCAGCCATGCGGACGCTGTCTTTCGATCTTTACCGTCTACCGATCCGCAGCAGGGCCGATCGCCGCTTCACCAATCACGCGCCATGTATCGCGCGTGTCGCTGGTCGTCTATCGCGGCAGGCTATCGCGGCAGGCTGAAGGAGAACATCGAGCCGACATCGGGTGTCGATTCGACCCAGATGCGTCCCCCATGGCGCTCGACGATCTTCAGGCAAGTGGCCAATCCGATCCCAGTGCCGGGAAACTCGTCCTGCATGTGCAGGCGGGTGAACAGGGCGAACAGCCTGGATCGGTCCTCGGGTCTGATTCCGATGCCGTTGTCGCTGATGGTGAATATCGTTTCCTTGTCTTCGCTGCGGGCAGTTATCCGGATAGCCGGCGTGCGTCCGCGGCAGAACTTGATGGCATTGCTGATGAGATTCTGGAACAGGACGACGAGCAGCATGCGGTCGGCCCTGATCCGAGGCAGCTCATCGAAGGAGATCACGGCCTGTGTGGAGGTGATCTTCTCCTCGAGGTTGTCCAACGCCTCGCGGAGGATGGCGATGCTCGGGACATCATCGATGTTCAGCTTGGTGCCGACGGACGCATATGAGAGGATCGATTTGATCATCGAACGGAGCCGCGCGGCGCCGTCACCGATGTACGCCATGTATTCCTTGGACTTGTCGTCGAGGGTGCCCCGGAGCCGCCGTTCGAGCAGCGAGATGTAGCTGGAGATCATGCGCAAGGGCTCTTGCAGGTCATGCGAGGCGATCGATGCGAACTGCGACAGCTCCGCGTTCGATCTCGCCAGCTCGGCGGCTTTGGCGGTGATCTCGGCCTCGGCGAGCTTGCGTTCGGTCACGTCACGGAAGATGCCCTGGAGGGCTGGCTTGCCGCCGAGCTTGATCACGTTCGCGCTGATCTCGACGGGAACCTGCCGCCCCGACGAGTGGCGGACGTAGACATTCCGGACGAGCTCACCGCCGCCTTTGCGGGCATGTTCCCGGAACATCGTCTTGTATTCCTCGATCATCTCGGGCGGGTGCAGAGCGCTCTGATGCATTCCCTTGATGCGGTCGAGGGAGATCCCGAGCAGCTGCTCGGCGCTGCGGTTGGCATCGAGGATGGTCCCGCTTTCGGCGTCAGCGACGAAGATCGCGTCGTTGGCCTGGGCAATGAGGGTCCGATAGCGTTCCTCAGACTCCATCAACGCCAGGTGTTGAAGCTTGTAATCCGTGATGTCCCGGGTGAAGCACCGGGTCTGGATGAATTCCCCATCCTTCCAGAGGACGGATGAATTGATCAGCACCGTCTTGATGTCGCCGTTCTTGCAGCGCAGCTTCGCCTCGTAATCGCAGAGCGTCTCGTTTCGGCTCAGCCGGGTGAGGATTTCATCGATGACGCTGCGTTCAGCGTGGAACTTGACGATGCTCTTGCCGATGTATTCCTCGCGCGAGTAGCCGAGGAGCGTGAGCTCGGTCTGGTTGGCCCAGAGGATGGTGCCATCAGGCCCGACCCCATGCAGCCCGATGGAACCATTTTCGATGAAATCGAAAGCCAGCTCCGAGCGTTGCTTCACTGCCTCGAGCTCGGCTCTCAACCGATGGAGTTCGGCACGTGGATCCGCCGCGGGCTCTGCATCAGGAGAGGTGAGCATGACCATTCAGAATCATGACCTGCAGGAGAGCGCAAGATCGAGATGGCCATACTCTGTGCACGACGGCCATGCGAAGAGGCATGGAATAATGCGGTGTAACATCTGTTATTATAATGACTTGAGGTTTTCCTGGAAGTGGTGTGCGTTGGTGGTGGACGGGGATGAATCGCCCTTCCTTGCGCCATGCTGGCTAGGCCAGCCATCGACACCCAGCTACCCGGACATGGGAAGGGTGATGGTGACATCGGTGCCGGGTTCGCGGTGCTCGATGGTGATGTGGCCCCCCGCTGATTCGATGGCGACTCGTGCGCGCGCCAAGCCGATGCCGCCGGTGCCAAGAGGCTTCGATGAATTGAATGCTTCGAATAATCTCGGTCGCAACTCCGGCGCGATCCCAGGACCGTTGTCAGAGATGCGCAGCCACACCCAGGCGCCGTGGCAACCCGTGCTGATCGTGATGAGGCCATCGCTGCGATCTGTGCGCAGGAGAGCCTCGATCGCATTCTGGATCACGCTCGTCACCGTCGACTCGAGGGCCTGCGCATCGCACAGCACGTAGGGGGTATCGAAGCCGATCCGAGTTCTCAACTTCGCATGCGAGCGCCATCCGCTGTCATTGAGCACGAGGACACGCCTGAGGATCCGGTGCAGATCGACCAGGGTCTTCTCGGTGGCAGCGGATGCGCCGAGCAGGCGCAGCGAGCGAGCGGTCTCTTGGATGAGGGATAGGGAGTCGAGAACGCCTTTCATCGCCTGTGCGGCGTCGGCCTGGGCTGTCATCACGGAAGCTGCTGATGCTGCCGAGCCTGCTGCTGAGGATGATGGAGGGTTGACCGTGTTCAGGGATGCCGACAGGGCTTCTTGCAGCGCGGCGATCGCCTTCCCCGCCTTGAGGCTGTTTTCCACCCCCAATTCGATGGCGGGCTGCAGCTCCGCCGCCGTGCCCGCCGCCAGTTGGGATACCGAGATCACGCGACGTCTTATACCGATGGCCGCCTCGCCCGCGCGCGCGTGACGGTCGAGCGCCTTGCGCTCGATGGCGAAGGAGAGGGCCTTGGCGAGACCGGGTCCATCCATCGTCCCCTTCACCAGATAATCCTGGGCCCCCGCCGCCACGGCGGCCAAGGCCAGTCCGCTGTCATCGGTGCCGGTCAAAACGAGGATCGCGGTATCGGGCATGGCCGCCGAGGCGCGCAGGAACGTATCCATGCCATCGGAATCAGGCATGCCGAGATCCAGGATCATCGCGTGCGGAAAGCTCCCCTGCGCAGCGGCGGTCTCGAGATCGGCCACCGAGCGTACTCGCTCGATCAGGAAGGTATCCCCAGCCGCGGCTCTGAGTTGGGCTTCGAGTAATGTGGCGTCGAAGTCACTGTCCTCGGCCAGCAGGACCCGGTACAGGTGATCAGCGACGTCCATGAGCACATGGTTTCGCGACTTGGCCATCGCGCAAGGATGCTCGGTCGAGTCCGAACGCCGATGCAGGTTCAGGTATCATTCAATCGTTTCATCATGTGTGCGGCACGGGGGCGGCCTGAGCGGATCCTCATGGCGGTTGCGAGGTCCAGAGCGGCAATCGAACGATGAATGTCGTGCCGGTGTCATCCGACTCGAACGTCAGATCACCTCCGTGATCATTGACGATGATCGCCCTGGCGATGGCCAGGCTCTGCCCTGATCCCTGCCCCACGGGTTTCGTCGTGAAGAAGGGCTCGAAGATCCGGTGCGCCACGGCCGGCGGAATGCCAGGTCCATTGTCATGGATGCGCAGCTCGATGGATGACCCGGTCGTCGCGCTCGTGATCGTGATCACGCCGACGTGCGCGGGCGTCCGGAGCGATTGGATGGCTTGAGCGGCATTGCTCACGATGTCGAGAAGCACCTGGATCAACGATGCGGGAAAGCCACGGATCGACGAAGAGGCCGGATCGGGAATGTGATCGATCCGCGCACAGTGCTTGACGATTCCCTGCGCCACGGCCATCGCGTCGGCAATCAGCTGATTCACGCTCACGGATACTGGAAGCGCGCCATCGGTCATGGCAACGCGCTTGAGTGCCTGGACGATCTCCTTGATGTGATCGAGGCCCGAGGCGGATTCGCTCAGCGCACGCGGCAATTCTTCGCGCAGGAAGCCGAGATCGCACTCCTTCACAAACGTATCGAATGCCGTGATGTGTGGCGAGCGTGGATGCGAGGGGCGTTCCGCATCCATGACGGCTGAGCAGGTATCCAGGGCGCGGACCAGCGCGGTGATCTGATCCATGGTGAAGCGTAAATTGTCCCCGATGAACTGCAGCGGCGTGTTGATCTCGTGAGCGACTCCAGCAGCGAGCTGTCCCACGGCTTCCAGCTTGTGCGCAGTGTGCAATTGGCGATCGCGCTGCCGGAGGCCATCTTGCAAGCGTCGACGCTCGATGCCGTAGCGGATGGTGCGGCCGAGCATGGCTGCTGTGAGACTGCTCTTGAGTAGGTAGTCCTGCGCTCCTTCCTGGATCGCCTGGACCGCGAGGGCTTCGTCCTCCGATCCGGTCAACACCACGATGGGGGCGTCGGGAGCGGCATCGCGGACCATGGTGAAGGTGGTGTATCCGCTGCAATCCGGCAGCGACAGATCGAGCAGGATCACCTCGACAGGCTGGTTCTTCAGAAGCGTGAGCGCCGGCGCCAGCTCGGTACACTGGGATACCTCGTGCGGGACGCGCAATCCGTGCTTCAGGTAGACGCTGACGAGCTTGGCGTCGACGGGGTTGTCCTCGATGAGGAGTATCCTGATGGGAGCGGCGATGTCGGGGATCATGGATATCTGCGGTCCGTTGGTCGAGTGTGCTGGGGAAAGTGTAGGATGGCGTCGGATTCCTAGAGTTGGGACAGCACGACGGCGTAGGCCTCTTCGAGCCGCGCGCATGTTTCCATCACCCCATCCTGCTGTCGAGCCATGCCGCTGCGTTCAAGGCCCACGCAGAGCGCTTCCATGATGGTGAAACCGAGGGTCCGGCATCCGCTCTTCATGCGATGCGCCGCGCGAGCGAGGGCTTCTCCATCGCCACGACTTGCGGCCTCGCGTAGGCGGCGAATCTGCTCTGGCGCGTCCTGCTTGAACAAGGTGATCAGCTCGCGGACGGTCGCATCACCCTCGGGCATCGATGCAGCCAGGGCTGACAAGACCTCACGGTCTATGGCAGCATGCGCACGACCCGCTGGCTCGCCCCGCTGGGGAGCGACATCCTCGCCACTCGTGGCAGGCGGAGCGGGGATTGCAGGCAAACAGGCAGCGAGCACCTCGAGCAAGGCGGACGCCGATAGGGGTTTCGACAAGTAGTGGTTCATTCCAGCGGCGAAGCACTTGTCCTTTTCGGTTTGCATCACATTCGCGGTCAGGGCGATGATGGGTGCTTCCACCCGGGGAAGGATCGCCCTGATCGCTGCCGTGGCTTCATAGCCATCCATGTCGGGCATCTGGCAATCCATCAAGATCACGTCATAGCGCTTGGCCTGCGCGGCATGAAGGGCCTCCCTGCCGTTCGATACCACCTCGACGACGAAGCCGAGATTCCGCAGCAGGTGTGTAGCGAGCCGCTGGTTGATGGGGTTGTCCTCGGCGATCAGCACCCGCCTGCCCGCATACGAAGTGTTTTCCGATCGGGAGATGGGCGCAGGTTCCGGCTGGGTGGCATCGGCGGAGGGTCCGCAGATCGCTGCGATGCATCGACGGACATGCCGGAGCCGAAGTGGCTTGTGCAGAAACAGAGGGAGGAGCAAGGACTCGCTGTCGGATCGGTGGGTGCCTTGTCCGCAGGTCAGCAGCACGAATTTCGGAGGGCTCTGACCGGCGAGCAGTGTCAGGGTGCGAGCCAGTGCCGGGCCTTGCATAGGTGGGATATGCTCGTCGAGGAAGACGACGTCGAATGGATCGCCGGCCGCGGCCGCGGCTCGAGTCTCGGCGATTGCGTGTTCCGCGTCCGAAACGCAGACGGGAGCGTTGCCCAGAAACGACAGATTCGCCGCCAAAGACCGGAGGGCGTCGGGATTATCATCGATGCACAGGATCCTCAGGCCCGACAAAGAGGGTGGCACGGAATCGACTCGCGGTATCTCGTCGGTACGCAGGAACGGCACGGTGACCGTGAACGTGCTGCCCTGGCCAGGGGTGCTATCGACCACGATGGTGCCGTTCATGGTCTCCGCCAAGCCCTTGCTGATCGCCAAGCCCAGGCCAGTGCCCCCGAACCTCCGGTTCATGGAGCTGTCGCCTTGGGTAAAGGCTTCGAACACCCGTGATCGGGTTTCGAGATCCATGCCGATGCCGGAGTCCCGGACCTGGAAGCGCACTGAGGGCGCGCCTCCCTGGCGGCGATCATCCGCAGCGTCGACGGTCACCGAGACGCTGCCTGTGGGCGTGAACTTCACCCCATTGCCGATGAGATTGAGGAGTATCTGGCGCACCTTCGCCTCGTCGCCGATGACCAGCCCAGGAACAGCGGGATCCGTGACGCAGTTCAGCTCGACGCCTTTGGCGTGCGCCTGTTCGCTCAGCAGCGCGCAGACGTCCTCGACCAGATCACGCAGGCTGAACGTCGCGGACTCGACCGTGACCTTGCCGGAACCTAACTTCGAAAAGTCGAGAATCCCATTGATGATCACCATGAGATGCTCGGCAGAGGTTCGGGCGTCATTGGCGAATTCGCGCTGATCCTTTCCGAGCGGAGTCTTCAAGAGGAGATTGGTCATGCCGATGATGCCATTCATCGGCGTGCGGATCTCGTGGCTCATGGTCGCCAGGAAATCGCTCTTGGCGCGATTGGCAGCCTGCGCGGCTTCCATCGCCGTTTTCAAGGCCCCGGCCGCCCGTGAGCGTTCCGATTCGGCGGCGCGCATCTCGGTGACATCTCGGCCGAAGGCGTGGATCGTGCCGTCGGGTTGCGCTTGGGCCGACCAGGACAGCGATCGGTAGGTACCGTCCCGGCAACGATACCGATTTTCGAAGGCCAAGGTGGTTTGGCCAGCAGCCAGCTTTACCACCTCTGCGACCGTTGCGGCCACATCGTCTGGATGGACGAAGGAGACGAATGGCTTCGTCACCAGTTCATCATTGCCCCAGCCCAGGACATTCTTGAAGGAAGGGTTCACCCGGGTGAAGAATCCCTCGGCCGAGGCGATGCCGATGACGTCCGGCGAGAGATTGAAGAGATTGGTCAGCTCCAGCTCCGCGCGCTTTCGTTCGCTGATATCGAGGATGATGCCGCTGAAGAAGGTGTCATCCCGGCTCTTCCAGGCGGCGAGCGACAGCTCCAGTGGAAATTCTCGTCCGTTCTTGCGTACTCCCACCAGTTCCACGGTCTTTCCGACGACCCGAGCTGGTCCTCCGTGACGCAGTCGTTCGAGGCCCTGGATATGCAGCGACCGGAGCCGCTCGGGCATCAGGCGCGTCAAGGGTTGCCCGAGCATCTCTTCGGGAGCGTATCCGAAGATGATCGATGCGCCGTGATTCCAGGAATTGATGATTCCGTCCTGGTCGGCGATGACGATGGCTGCGTTCGCCGATTCGACCACGGAGCGGAACCGTTCCTCGGTTTCCTTGAGATCCCTCAGAGCCTGATCGCGTTGCTCGGTCTGTTTCAGCAAGCGCTGGTTAGCGTCCTCCAATTCCTGCGTACGGGCTGTGACGCGCTCTTCGAGCAGCATCGCGCTCTGTTGTAGCTCCTCTTCCGCTTTCAGGCGTTCCTGATCGAGCTGATTGACCTTTCTGGCAGCGGCCCAGATGGTCCCGAGGAACACCAGGACGCTGAGTGTCACCGTGAGCGAGAGCGCGAAATCTGGTGAAAGGAATCCCTTCCTGATGCCGTGCAGCACGATTCCACCAATGCAGACCGGGGCCAGGATCGAAGACCACATCAAATGCCTGGCCATCCGTCCGCCGAGCAGCGGTCCACAAATGACGGAGGTGATCTTCCGGTCAGGCCGGGCGGCGAGGACTCCGATCGCCAACATGGAGAGGCACAAGGCTGTATGGATGGCCATCTGGGTATAGTAGGCGAGACCGGGGAATATCTTGATGCCATAGACGTACGCGAGGAAGGTCGGAAAACTTATCAGCAACACGGCCAGCGCTGCATATTCTGATGGCTGGAATCGGCGCTTGGAGTCCCGATGCAGACAGGCCAGGGAGCAGCCTATGAATGCGAAGCACGTCGCTGTCGTCGGCGCCATTCTACCCGGTAACAGCGTGCCGAACGCGTCAGCGGCCTCTCTGGTGAATAGGTCATCGATCCTGAGATCGACGCCCAGGATGTATTCCGCCAAGGTGGCGAAGCCGATGCTCGCTGCGATCGTGGCGCAGAACTTGCCGAAGGCATGGGAAGCATCGAGGCGTTGAGCCGTCAGGGTGATCAAGGACGTTCCGGCCGCGATGAGCCCGATAGCGGTGTTGACCTTCATGGCGACGAGTCCCGGCAGCACGCTCACCAGCGTCGGGATGCCCAGCGCCCAGCCCACCAGGACGCACACGCCGGTCGCGATGGATGCCCAACCCGTGAGTCTGGCAATGCGGGAATTGACAGCGGTCTCTAGGTCTGGGCTTTCGGCCATGACGGATTTTGGAGCGCTACAACGCGACGCCAACACTCAAATCGGGATCATCTCGTCATCGCGCCACGAGCGACCAGCCCATGCCCAGGGCGAGGCAGACGGCGAGCGTCCAGATCATGCCGACACCGAAGCGGAGCATCGCCACGCAGGCGCCCGCCGAGAGCACCAGTGCGCCCCAGTCGATCGTGGACCACGTCGGTACCGACATGTGCAGGGGGCCGACCTGATGATCGATGACCTCGGCGAAGAGCGTGCGCAGCGCGAACCAGCAGGCGAGATTGAGGATCACGCCGACGACCGCGGCGGTGATGGCCGACAGCATGGCATTCAGGCGTTGGTTTCCGCGCAGGTGTTCAATCCACGGCGCGCCCAGGAAGATGTAGAGGTACGAGGGCATGAACGTCACCCAGGTCACCAGCACCGACGCCATGGTCGCGGCGGCGTACGGATTCAGTCCGCCCGGTTCGCGGTAGGCGCCCATGAATCCCACGAACTGGGTCACCATGATGAGCGGCCCCGGCGTCGTCTCGGCCATGCCCAGGCCATCCATCATTTCGTGCACCGACACCCAGTGGTAGACCTGCACCGCCTGCTGCGCCAGGAAGGCGAGCACGGCGTACGCGCCGCCGAAGGTGACGACGGCGGCCTCGCTGAAGAACAGTCCCTCGCGCGTGAACACGTTGTGCGGCCCGAGGATCGCCAGCAACGCCAGCACCGGCGCCCACCACAGCACCAGCCACAGCGTCAGGGTGCGCAGCGCGTGACCCCACGAGGGCTTCGCATGCGCCAGGGCGTCATCGGCAATGACCGGCTGCGCGGCAGCGGTCGACGCTGATGCCGCGCCATGGCCCTTGCTCACGACGAACAGGTCCGGGCGCAGGCGTCCACCGAGCAGGCCGATCGCCGCGGCGCCGCCGATGATCAGCGGAAACGGCACGCCGAGGACGAACACGGCCATGAACGCTACGACGGCGATCACGATCATGATGCGGTTCTTGAGCGCCCGTCTGCCCACGCGCATGACCGCGGCCGCCACGATGGCGATGATCGCCGGTTTCAGTCCATAGAGCAGCGCGCGCTCGACCGCGGTGTCGCTGTAGGCGACATAGGCGAGGCTCAGGCCGAGGATGGAGATGAAACCGGGGAGGACGAAGAACGCCCCGGCGACGATGCCGCCGAGGGTGCGATGGAGCAGCCAGCCGATGTAGCACGCCAGCTGCTGCGCCTCGGGACCAGGCAGGAGCATGCAGTAGTTGAGCGCGTGCAGAAAGCGGTCTTCGCTGATCCAGCGCTTCTCATCGACCAGGATGCGGTGCATCACCGCGATCTGGCCGGCGGGACCGCCGAAACTCAGCATGCCGATCTTGGCCCAGGTGCGCATGCCCTCGGCGAAGGAGACGCCATGACTCGGCGCGACGGGCGCGACGGGCGATGCCGCCGCGCGAGTGGCTGGTCGTTCGGACGAGGTCGACATGCTGTCTCGGCGTTCCTCGATCTCCTCGCGCGGTGCGCCGGTGCCATGCGCGGGCGTGGGAGGCGCTTATGGATCCAGAGGCGGCGGCGAGGCGGGAACTGACGGGTGCCGCAGCTCCGCCTCGCGCATCTGATATCCGTCTCGCGCAAGCGCAACCCGGATGGATGCCGTGCCTTGGCATGGCGGGAATGAGGAATGGCGCTGTCAGGAGATAGCGGATCCGCTCACGGTCACGACCCCAGTACGAATCGAATGTCGATCGTCACGATGCGCGGATGAGGATCCTCTGGGGTCGCCGCGTCGAACAGCCATTGGCGCACCGCGGCCAATGCCGCCTGATCCATGTCGGCGCGCCCCGATGATCGTTCCGCAACAGCGGTGATGACCCGGCCATCCTCAGCCACGGCCATGCGGACATAGACAGTCCCTTGGCGTCCGAGACGCAGAGCTGTACGCGGATAGGCTGGATCTACTCGCTTGAGGATCCTCGATGGGCTCGTGGACGCACTGGCCGCAGGAGATGCCGGCGTGCTATCCGCGGCTGGGCGAGCCATCGCTCGTCTGGGCGGCGTCGCGTCGGGGTCTGCCGCGTCACGCGTGACACGACGTGGATGAAGGATGACCGCAGCGAGGATGGGGCCCGCATCCAACGGTTCGATGACGGGCGTGCATGGCGCTGGATCGTCTAGCGCGGGATCATCGGGAAGGTCGACCGCCTCGATGAGGGGAACGGGCAGGGCGGAATCGTCTGGGATCGATCCGTCGAGCCGTGCCGGTTCTGCCGGAGGCGCATCCGACGCGGCCTGCATGGGAATGGGGAGCGAGAATCCGAGCGGCGTGCGTCCCAAGGACAACTCGCACGGCGCGACCGGGATGCGCCAGCCGAGGAGGCATGCGCCGAGGACGAGACCGTGGATGATGAGTGACGGAAGGCCGCCGATCCACGGCAGGACTGATGGCCGGCCTGATAGCTGGCCTGTAGACCGGCTGGATGGCCGCAGCCGTGATCGCCAGCGCATGACCGGCGACGCAAACCGAGGTCCGCATGGCGGTGAAGGGATGTCGCGGGACATGGGTCCTCCGGATCCGGAGCAAGCGGAGGAAGTGGCGATGTGTGGTCGCTTCATCCCTCCGCTCCTCCGAAAGTCGGTCAGACGCGGGATCCGACCTAGAATTCCCAACCGATGATCGCCACGGTGCGGGACTCGGGCGCGTCCTTGTTGATGCCGATGAACTCAGACACGTCGAGGTGCATGCGGGGCACGGTCCTCACCTGGAGGCATGGACCCGCGGATATCTCCCAGTGGTGCGACTTGGCATCTCCGAAGCCGCCAGTGCTGTCCGGATCGTGCGATGTCACGTAGCCGATCTTGTCCTCGAGTCCGATGCTGAACCTCCCGTCGATGACGGTATAGCTGATGGCGCTGTTCCATTCGTGTGAATGCTCCTTCGACTGGGTGAGCTCCGCCTCGTAGACGAGATTGGTCGCCCAGTGCCATTTCGGCGACCACTCGTCGCCAAGCAGCAGCTTGAACTCGGCCAAGTCCGATCCGTGCGCGGCCTGGGTCCATTCGCCATAGAGCGTCGGGTTGCCCCAGAGCCGACCCCAATCGGCCAACGCGTATCGAAGCTCAGCCTTCGTCTCATCCAGCTGGTTGTCGCCGTTGCCGCCGTCCTTGACGAAGACCTGATAGAGATCGAGCTGCATCCGATACCCGAGACCCATTTCCACTTCGTAGACCTGCTTGATCGACGCCTTGGGTCGCGGAGCGCCGGATGCCCTGGCATCATCGATCTCGTGCCGCGTCGGGGTGTCGGCGAACAGCCAATACTCGAATTCGATCTGGTTCTTCGGGATGACATAGACGCGAACCTCGGTGAAGCGGCGTGTCGCCGTCCATCGCGGCTGTTCATAGTCGCCAATGCGATCCTCCTCCCGCAGGACGCTATCGCGTTTACCACGAACCGTCAGGGCTGGAGCTTCCCACGAATGCGCATCGATGCTTTCGTCGGTAGCCGTCGTTGATCCGCCAGCGTGCGTGGACGGCTGAGTGGTCAGATCCGCCGCCGTCGCCAATGAGATCGAGCATCCGGCGATGAGACCGAGTGGGCAGAGACGGGGGAAGGCGCGTGGCGAGACCGACGTCATGGAGGCTCCTTGGTTGAACTACCCCAGCACGTCCCGTGCCAGGATCCGGCCCCGTGCGAGCGACTACATGGAGCCGCGGCAGTCACGGTGGAGCAGGTCTGCTCGTCTGGTGAGCACAATCGTGGACAGCGGATGCCGCGGGTCATGGTTGCTCCCCGCGCCCAGCCTGCCCCCGGGTGCCGACCGCGGGCGGCGGCCGGCGGTCAGCCTGTCGTGGTCAGAAGAAGAAACCAACGCCTCCGAGCACATGGTCATCCTTCGGCGTGCTCGACGAGCCATCACGGGCGATGCGGCAATCCACCTTGAGCACGATCTGCGGCGTGGGGAACGCCGCGACGCCGAAGGTGTGGAACTGCTGCCGGCCGGTGCCGTCTGGCGCATTCGCGTCACGTCCAGCGACGCCGGGCATCTGCAGGTCCTGCACCGTGTAGCGATAGAATGGAACCAGCTCCCACGCCGTGAGCGGACACGCGCAATGATACGCGGCCTCGCCGGATACGCCCCACATGGTCCGGCCGACGTTGTCGGTGTCGTCCCCGTCGTTGTTCGCTCGCAGTTCTGAGGGCCTCGAAAAATGCGCTCCCACGGCTTCACCGCGCAACTCGATGCCGTCATGGTTCGGGCGGTAGCGCAGCTCGGTGTCCACCAGCGTGACGGCGCATCGTCCGAGCGATCCGAGAGGCGTGCCGAGCGCGTCCGTCGCATACGCTCCGCGGGGCTCGACGTTCGGAGTCCAATACGCGCTCGAGCTGCCCTGGAGCCCGGGGATGGCGGGAATGGAATACGCGAGCCGGAGGGCGTAGCCGAGCTGATCGCTCTCCTGGTGGAAATCGCCGACCGTGGCGCGAGACAGTCCGAACGCGGAATGCCCATCGATGCCTGCGGGGTAGCCTCCTGCGGGCGGAGTCCCCGCGTCGGTGGCGTTGCGCGTGTTGCCACCGTCGTCGACGATGCTGGTGCTGACCTGGATCTGGTAGCTCACCGGGCCGGCGAGTTCACCATGGATGCTGGTGCTGCCCTCGAACCAGGTGGTCGGAACCAAGCCCTGGGCCAGCTCTGGTCGATCGACGCTATAGAAGAGCGTCGGCTCGTGATAGAGGTTGGTGTATCCGAACGGTACCAGATCGATGCCGGGCGCGCGCCAGTGCAGATGCTCATTCACGGTGAAGTCGAGGTATGCCTGCTCGATCTCCGCCGACCCGCCGAGCTTGTCATCATCGTCGAGCGCGATGCCGCCGTGTTCGAATTCGATCTCCGCCTTGAGGACGATGCGGTCCGAAAACTGGTAGGCCGGCTGCAGGGTGAAGCGGCCTCCATCGAAACCATTCTGCCACGCACCATTGGCGTCGGGATTCTGGACCGCGCCGTACTTCACTTCGCCGTAGGCGCCGATCGACAGGGCATCCGCGCTCGGAGACGGTGATCGCTTCGGGGCGCTCTCTCCGCTCTGGCCATTCGCCACGGGGCGCTCCAAGGCGCGCTCCAAATTGCGGACATGCGCTTCGAGCGCCTCGACGCGAGCCTGCAGCGCCGCGGCGTCGGAGGTGCCGTCACCCGCGGGCGCAGCCGTGCCGGCCGCATCCTCCGCCCAGGTCGTGCTGCCAGCGGCGAAGAGGCCGAGGACGAGGAACTTGGTGTAGGTGGGGGGCTGCATGTGGGCCTTGGTTCGGGATGTCGGAGCGGAGAGACCGAACGCTATTACATGATAATGAATATCAATAGCGATTTGGCATGCTCAGGCAGCTCGGGCCGGCGGTTTTGTAGACGCGCGATGAGGTAGTGATGTGAACGACGAGCCCGCATGAAACATCGGGCCTTCCGTCGACCTTTGCCATCACCACGGTGACCATCCGTCACTTAACACAGGAGTATCGCCATGCGTTTCGCTATCATCGCTGCCCTCGCCCTCGGCCTCGGAGTCTCATCCTACGCCGAGGATGCCGGCAAGACCGTCGCCAAGGATGCCAAGGCCGTCAATACCATCTGCCCCGTGAGCGGCGAGAAGGTCGATCCCAAGATCGCTCCCGTCGAAGCCAAGACCAAGGATGGCAAGACCGTCTTGGTCGGCGTCTGCTGCGAGAAGTGCCCCGCGGCCATCAAGAAGAACCCCGAGGCGTACGGTGACGCCGCCGTCGCCAACAAGAAGTACGAAGAGAAGAAGTAATCAGCTCGGCTGACAGTCCGGATGCCGTAAGCTTCGCGCCCCTCCTTGCTGATGCAGGGAGGGGCTTTCGATTCATGCGAGAGCGGCGTTCAGCAACCAGGGCTCGCTGAGCCGGCGGCAGGCCATCGTTGGCCGGGCTCCAGGCATCCGACTCCCATGTCGCAGCCGAGGAAGCTAACTACGGCACGGTCGCCGGAGTCGCCAGCCATTCGAGCAGCTCGGCCATGCTGGCCGCCCTGACGATGTCGGCGATGGGAGCGAGTGGGATGCGGATCCGCCACCGCGCGCCACCGGCAGCGAAGTCGCCCGCGAGCAGCAGGTTCTCGCCCTCATGGAGGGCAACCAGAGGACTCGGCTTTTCCTGGGATCCCTTGGCGGCGATCGCCCAGCTGGCGGACAAGTCGCCGGCGAGATCGCATTCGGCATAGAAACCGTGGCCGCTACCGAACAGCGATTCCGCCGTGCTCTTCACGCGGATGCCTGGGCTCGAGCTCTGGGCATCATGGATCATCGCATCGAGATCGGACGACGATTGGGCGTACAGCAGGGCGTGGTCGGTGTAGGCCAATTCGCCATCGCGCATGAATGCCAGCGTCGCGGCCCGTTGCTCGGCAGTCATGGATCCTTCGTCGAGCGACAGCGCAATGCCATCGATCGACACATCCTGTTCCATGCGTTGCCCGACCAACCTCTTCAAGCCCATCGGGGCGCCGAGCAGCGCGCTGGCCCGGCTCCATGCGCCTGGTGGCGTGAATAGGTCGACGATCGTCGACCCCAGCGTCTTGCCGGCTTCGATCGATGACATTCCCTGGACATAGGAGCAGGAGACGCCGTGGTCGCTATCGCGCCGAGCGCGAAACGCGAAGCCCCCCGTGGCATCGTGGGCGATGACGTTGAACGCGGCGAAGGCTTCGCGAGGAATCTTCAGATCCAATTCCAAGGCGATTCGACTCATCAGCGTCGATACGAATCGGCCCGTGGCGATGGGGTCGATCCTTCCTTCGACAGTGGTGAGCGCCGAGGTGCCCGGGAGAGCCGGCGCGAGCGCGGTCGTGGCGGCGGGCGCTACCAATGCCATGGCCAGGTCAGTGGATGGCCGAGCGATGAGGGTGATGTCCGCGTCGACCGATGACGAGGAGAACACCGCTTCGACCTGGAGGTCTTGCGAGTCCTGTCCGACGGCCGTGAGGCCGGCCATCGCCATCCTCATGATCGGGGAAAAATCTGGCGCTCCGGCGGGTCGTGACAGAGCCGACAGCTTCATGCGCGCGAGCCAGTTCTGATCCCGCAGCCCATCGCCGTAGCCCAGGAGCGCGCGTGTGCATGAGAATCTGAAAATGGCATCCGAGCGCGAGGTGTCCAGGGGCCGAAGGCAGTGGTCGATCAGGCTCCGGGCGTGGAACAGGGCCCGGTCATCACTGCCCAGGATGACGATGTGGTCGACCGCGACGGATGAAAATCCAGCGGCGTGGGCCTTGTCCACGTATCGGGCGGTGACCGTGGCGGGAATGCACGCCGAAAACCCGGGGTTTCCATGCTCGTCAGGAGCGATCATCGCCAGGATTATCGGCAGTTTCGGGTCGAGGTCGGCGAGTCCGACGCCGTCGAACACCTGCAGGAACTGTCGTGGCAGCGGCATCGCTCCCAGCTTGAGCGCCCACGGAGTGGCGCTGGCGTGTTCGATGAAGCGTGCCGCGTCTGGTATGGTGATCGTGGCGATGATGGCGCGATTGTCCGGCATCTCTCGCAGCGGAAACGGCTGATCGGCACCTTCAGTAGCGAGCGCCGACATGAAGATGAGGACCATGGCTGCGATCTTCATTGAGTGCTCCTGGCCGATTCGAACGGCATTGAACTCGGCCGTGATGCTGGATGCCTGGTCGAGAGGTTCGGGATTTTCGCGCATACTAGAGAGTCGGGATCGGAAGCCTGGATCGGAAGGTCTCAGCCTTGGACGGGCCAATCCACGCTCAATCCATCCTCACGGCTTGGGCATGCTGAAGAAGAAGGTGGTGCCGACATCGAGCGTCGACTCCACCCACAGTCGCCCGCCATGGCGGTCGGTGATCTTCTTGCAGGTCGCCAGTCCGATTCCGGTGCCGGGATATTGCACCGCTGAATGGACGCGCTGGAACAGCTTGAAGATACGTTCGGTATCTTCGGCGCGGATGCCGATTCCGTTGTCGGCTACTGAGAATACCCACTCCCGATCCGCTTCGTTCGCGGCGATCGAAATCACCAATATGCGTGTATCGCTCTTGAATTTTATGGCATTGCTGAACAGATTCTGCAGGAGTTGCGCCATCAGCACTGGATCGGCGACGATGGCCGGAAGCACTCCAATTTCGATGGACCCTTGCGCTGAAGCGATCTTGAGCTCCAGATTCGCTGACGGCGAGGGCGAGCGTGCCTGTGGAGCCTTGAGGGATTGAGGTGGCTTACTCGCGGGTCGGATATCTACCATCTGCTCGTTATCGAATCGCTGATCTGGCTGACCGGAAATTCTACCGAGACGTGTGCAACTACTCGACCCTGGTGCGATGCGCGAACCGCGCGTCGAGTCGGGGAGACGTGTCGATCCATCCGCCATTCTGGCCGTACCTGCGCTCTTCGTCTTGCTCATCCTCATCCCATCGCTTCGTGGAGATCACCATGGTGCACCAACCGACAAACCCCTCGCGCGACCTGTTCGACCGCTTCCAGGCGATTCATGGTGCGCTCCAGGATCCGATGCAGATGGGCGATACCGAGGTCTGGCTGCGATTCGCCGCGCTCGCCGTCGTGCTCCGCAGCGGGCAGCCACAGGCGATAGGGGCAGCCGTGCTCGCCACCGCCGAGCAGCTCGCCGTCCATGCGCCTTGGTTCAGTGCCCTGAATTCTCCCATGCGATTCGTGATCGCCGCCATGCTGCTGCAGTCGGGCGGAGAGGCGGCGACCTTCTGCCATGAAGTCCAGCGCACGGCGGCCACCTTGAAAGAGGCCGGTCTCCGCAGCCGCAGCGGATACGATGTCATCGCCGCCGTCATCATCCACGTGATGAACCGGGGCCGACCGCTCGGGGCGCTGCACGCCGAGCGCATAGTGGCCATCCACCACCAGATGAAGCGCTACCACTGGTGGCTGACTGGTCCCGACGATCTTCCCGCATGCGCGCTGATGTCCTTCCATCACGAGACCGCCGAAGCCATGGTCGCCGAGGCCGAGATCGCCTACCGCACCTTGGAGCGGGATGCGCAGCTCGCCGGTGAGCGCCTGCAATCCGCCACCTGTCTGCTGGTCTTCACCGGGTTGCCGGGGGCCCTGGCAGCGAAACGGTTCGAGGCCATCGCCTCGGCGCTCGCGCCACTGGGAATCGCGTTGTTTCCCGAGAACTATGAGCCGATCGCCTTGCTGACCCTGCTCGATCACGCGCCCGACGCGATCGCTCGTCGCTGCCTCGATTACCATGGCTGGTTGGTGGCGCTCGATTCTCCACTGGATGGCAGGTCGTCATTCGCCGTGGCCGCCGATCTCGCCTACCTCGATCTGGTACGCACCTCGGTCACCGGGTCGTCGATGACGGATCTGGATGCGGCCGGGCGCATGCTGACGTCGATCCATGTCTATCACGCCATCGCCGCGATCCTGGCCTACGATGCGGCCCAGGACTCCATGCCCATCGGGTCCATCCCCATGGACACGGTGTGGAGTTACTGACCGGCATCTCCAGGCCGACACGCTCTTCATCTCATCTCATCTCATCTCACAGGGAGTATGTCATCATGAGTTCCAAGCCCGATACGCGCACTGCCAGAGCGTCTGACCACGGCGAACGATCGACCATCGCGAAGGCGCGAGCCATCGCGGCTCCCCATGATTCCGCCTTGACGCTCGACAATCTGACCGCCCTGGTGGCACCCATCCATGGTCTCGCGGTCTCCATGTATCTGCCGACCCATCGTGGTGGCCCGGATGCCCGACAGGATCATATCCTGCTGAAGAATCTGATCGCCCAGGCTTCGGCCCAAGCGCCCGAGGTGGAATCCCAACTCCAGGCGATGACGGGGTTGGCCGCGGTCCCGGCGTTCTGGGCCCATCCCGCAGAAGGATTGGTGCTCCTCGGCGATCATGGTGGCGTGCGCAGGTACTGGGTCCCCGAGCCCATGCCCGAGATCGCCATCGTCGGCCGTACGCGCCATATCAAGCCGCTGCTTCCGCTGCTCGCTGGCGATGGATCGTTTTACGTCCTGGAACTCCATCAGGGCGGAGTCCGGCTGCATCAGGGATCCAGATTCGGACTCAGAGAGATTCCCCTGCATGTGGTGCCCGCATCTGCATCGGAGCTCGGTCACAACAGCGGGGACCGGCGCGATGTCGAAGGCAGAACGGCGAGCCATGGCGGTGGCGGCACCATCTGGTTCGGCGGCGCGCACGAGGAGGGAACCAAGGAGCGGGCCGAGCGCTACTTCAGGGTGGTCGACACGGCGGTGCTCGAGCAGCTGCATGGGGGCAATTCCCCTCTCGTTCTCGCTGGGCTCGAGTGGCTCATCCCCTTGTACCTGCAGGCCAACCGCTACCCGCATCTGATCGATCACGGCGTGCCCATCGATACGGCGGCGCTCGAGGTGCACGAACTGCACCGCCGGGCGTGGTCGATCGTGCGGCCGACGTTCGCCCAGAGGCAGCGACAGACCGAGGAGCGGCATGCGGCCTTGCGAGGGACCGGCAGATCCGCGGAGATCCTTGCCGACGTGCTGGTCCTCGCGGCCGCGGGGCGGGTCGAATCGCTGCTGATCGCCAACGACCGTGACCATTGGGGCACCTGCTCCGGCGACATGTCGCAGGTGGTGCAGCATGCATCCCGCCAAGCAGGCGATGAGGAGTTGATCAACCTCGCGGCGGTCACCGCCTTACGGATGGGAGCCCAGGTCTTCGCCGTTCCTGCTGCGGGCATCGGCGGCGACGACGTCACGGCCGTGCTCCGCTATTAGCAGCGGAGGCCCCACTGATCCTAGCGCTGGTGACGGTGCCGGCGCGGTGCCGATGCCGATGATGTGAGCCATCCTCGATTCCGACGGCGTGTTAACGATCCCTATTCGCGGAGGTAGCCATGACTCTCCATTCCGACCGCCTGATCTTCAACGATCACGGCGTCAGCGATTCCTCGAGAGCTCCCGCGCTCAATGGCATGGGTTGGTACCGGGTCACCAATTCAGAGGGGGATACCTGGCGAGCGGATCATTCGATGCACGGCGACTTGGGTCTGTTCCCGACCAAGGAGACGGCGATGCGATCGTGCACCAAGCACGACGTGGAATTCCGGCAATGACCGTGCCTGGTCGTCCACGGAGTGTCCTCGTCGCCAGCACCGATCACGTCTCCATGAATCGAGCCGACCGATGACGATGATGAAGGCGGCCGTATTCATCGAGCCCGGACGCATTGCGTTGCAAGACAAGCGGATTCCCGACATCGGGCCGCTCGACGCGCTGCTGAGGATCACCACGACCACGATCTGTGGCACGGACATCCATATCCTGAAAGGAGAGTATCCGGTCGCGCGTGGCCTGACGATCGGACATGAGCCCGTCGGAGTCATCCATCAGCTCGGCTCTGCGGTCCAGGGGTATAGCGAAGGGCAGCGTGTCATCGCTGGGGCGATCACGCCAAGCGGCTGGAGCAATGCGTGCCAGTGCGGCTATGGCTCGCAGGACGGCGCTGGAACCGTCCACGGTTGGAAGCCGCTGGGTGGCTGGCGATTCGGAAACACCATCGATGGCTGCCAGGCCGAGTACGTGCTCGTCCCCGATGCCATGACCAACCTCGCCGCCGTGCCGGATGGGCTCACCGACGAGCAGGTGCTGATGTGCCCCGATATCATGTCGACCGGACTCAGCGGAGCCGAGCGCGCTGGAATCCGCATCGGCGACGCGGTCGCGGTGTTCGCGCAGGGGCCGATAGGCCTGTGCGCCACGATCGGCGCGAAGCTCAGTGGCGCGACCATGGTGATCGGCGTCGATCGCCTGGCCAATCGCCTCGAGATGGCACGGCGCATGGGCGCCGATCATGTCATCGACAGCAGCACCCTGGACCCGGTCGATGAGATCATGCGCCTCACCGCGGGCCGCGGCGTGGATGTCGCCATCGAAGCGTTAGGCACTCAATCTACCTTCGAGAGCTGCTTGAGGGTGTTGCGGCCAGGCGGGACGCTCTCGAGCCTCGGAGTCTATTCACGCGATGTGACGATACCGCTGGGCGCCTTCGCTTCTGGACTGGGTGACCACACCATCGTCACGAGCCTGTGCCCGGGCGGCAAGGAACGCATGCGCCGACTGATGTCGGTCGTGCAGTCGGGTCGGGTCGATCTCTCGCCGATGGTCACCCATCGCTTCGCCCTCGACGACATCGAGAAGGCCTACGAATTGTTCGCCCATCAGCGCGACGGCGTGCTGAAGGTCGCCATCGCGCCATGATGCAAGAGCGGGTGATCACAGCACGTCGGCCAGCGCATGGATGTGCTGCCGTACACCTTCGCGCAGTCCTTCGGGGTCGTAGCCGCCCTCGAGAAAGCTGATGAGTGGGATCGAGGGCCAGCGGGCGATGATGGCAGCTGTTCCCTTTGCCAAGCCCTTCGGGGTCAGCCCTAGATCGCCGACAGGATCGCCAGCGAGGGGGTCGGTCCCGAACGACACGAGGATCGCCGTTGGATCCTGCAGGTGCAGGCGATCGAGGCCGCCAGCCAGCGCATGCAACCATTCCACATCGCCGACCAGTTCAGGAACCGGGATATCGATGATGCGTCCATCCTGCGTGGAATGACCTGTTCCTGGAAAATGCCGACGGGGATCGGCGTGGACCGAAACGTAGGCGCAGCGCGGCATGTCTCGGAGCAAGGCTTCCGTGCCGTCGCCGTGGTGGAAGTCCAGATCGACGACGAGGATTCGCGCCCCCGGTGAGCGGTCCAAGATGGCCCTGGCGGTGATGACCACGTTGTTGAGATAGCAGAATCCGCCCGGCCTACCCGCGTGGGCATGATGTCCCGGAGGCCGGATCGCGCACAGCGCGCGATGCGTCAGGTCCTGCTCGGCGAACACATCCAGGGCTACGCAGCCGGATCCAGCTGCCAAGAGCGTCGACATCCAGGTTCCGGAGGTGAGGGGATTGTCGCGAGTGCCGATCCAACCCGATCCACGATCGCACGCGGTTTTCAAGGCCTCCAGGTAGGTAGCGGTATGGACGCGAGCCAGTAATTCCGGGGCGGCGCCTTGCGAAAGGCGCCTGATCAAGGGTATGCCATCGTGAGCAGCGGCCTCGATGCCTTCCCACGCCCAGAGCAGGCGCTCAGAGGCGTCATCGTGATCGCTGGGACGATGCTCGAGCATGTCCCGGTGGGTGACGATCACGACCGGGGAAGGGCCCCCGAGGGACGCGAGATCCGCTGCTCGCATGGAATTCTGCCTCTCGGTGATGATAGGTGATGATCGGGGCGAGTATGTCCGCGGTCCATCCGTCAGCCGGCATTCGCGGGTCGCGCGATATCCGGATACGTCAACTCGCCCACCATCGCCAGGTCATCGGCATCGCTGCGGAGCACGAAGCCATGCTCGGTGAGCAGTCGCCTGATCGCCAGATTCTCAGGCAGCATATGCGTGATCAGGCGCTGGTATCCTTCCTGGCGACCGATGGAAATGAGCGCGCAGACGATCTCGGTGCCGATGCCCTGATGCTGGACGTCATCGGCGACGACCACCGCCAATTCCGCCTGGTTGCGCTGAGGATCGCGACTCAGTCGCCCAACGCCGAGAATCTCGTTTCCTTCGGGAGTGGCGCGAATCGCTACCAGGGTCATTTCGTGGTCGTAGTCGGTACCGCATATCCGCGCGAGCCGTGGGTGCTCGGTCCGGCCGGCAAGGGAGATCTGGTCGAAATACCGGGATCGCACCGACGCCTCGGACAGTCGCTCATGGAAGCGGACCATGGCGGCTTCGTCATCAGGACGCACCGGGCGGAGCGTCAGCTTGGTGCCATCCCGCAAGGCTCCGGCGATGATGTACGCTGACGGATAGGGTCGGGATTCGGTCATGTGGGTATCCTGGTGTCGTGCTGGTGTCGCGCGTGGGTCGAACTGGTGTCGCGATCGGTCGTCAAGCAGTGGCGTCGCGGTGCTGATTCCCCAAGTATCGTTGAAATGAACATGCGGAGTGCCTTGGTTTGGCCCTAGAGGATTTTGCCGTGTGGTTGGTTCTCCGTCGACGGAGCCGGCCTCGATTGTGACAGCTCTTGCTGGAACATTGTCGCGGGGAGGAGGATCTCTTCCTCGAGCCGACCATGCTCGACCAGATCTTCCTCGAGATCGATGAGGGATTGGCGAAATGCCATGGCTTCCAGGCGCTCGTCCTCTCCAGGCTCGTTGCGGGCCAATCCGAGCAGTCGAGCGATGTTCTCGTGCACGGTTCCGTGACCTGTGGACATCTCGCGTATGGCGTGGCTCACGTCGATATCGCCGCCGGGCGTCTCTCCGGGGTGACTTGCGCGATCGAGCGCCAAGCACGCGGGAAAGAGCACCGCCTCCTCGTTATGGAGGTGGGCGAGCATATCCCGCTCGAAATCCTGATACGCCAACAACAACATCGGCACGCCAGGCGTAGTTCGAGACGACGTCAGTGCCCTGACCTGCAGAGCTGCTTGCAGTAACAGCCTCCGTGATCGCGCATGATGGACCGTGGTGATGTGCGCGATCAAGTCAGCGATGCTCGCGGAGGTCCAATCGATCGGAGGGGTCTTCTCCTGGCGTGAATCCGCTGGTGTGTGCTCGTCTGCCGGCATAGGGCCGTAGGTTAGGGACAGCCGACTCCGGAGACAGGATTACTCGCTTGGTTCCGAACACGGAATGGCGGCGTTGCGGGTCCTATGCCAGTGATGAGCGATCGTCGACATGTGAACGGTGCGGACATTAGCCAACATCGCCACGGTACGTGCGTCGAGCGGCAGGGGCCCCGAGCATCCCTATCGGCGTTCTGGGTCGGCGCCCGGCGCACCGGGGCGAGCATCTGTCGATTTCTCCAGGGGCGGGGCCGTTCGGCATCGGCATGGTCGCCGGATCGCACATGCTCGCCCACGGCTGCGGCGCCAGGTGGGCGGCCGACTTCAATGCTGCATTTTCTTCGCCCCCTGGCCGGTGAAGGGCTCCACTCCGGCATGATGCGTTTCATGAATTCGTCAAACATCGGTACTGTGAAGGCCGTGTCCCCGTGCTGTGGGCTGAAGATCATGCCCTTCTTGATCAAATCCATCGCGGAGTGGGCCTGCATTCTGATCCTCCCCCGTTTCAGTGGACCCATGGTTAAGCGACAGCGGAATGCTGCCGCTCGAATTCCACCGGGCTGACGTAACCGATGGAGGAATGCCGCCGAACGCGATTGTAGAACACCTCAATGTATTCGAATATCTCCTG
>JBBRLJ010000025.1:0-88094 GCA_038231435.1 Planctomycetota bacterium | reverse complement strand
GCCGAGGGGCGGTCGGCGGATACAATCGGCGTAGCCGATCCGCCGACGATGTCGCAGCGCAGCGGAGACATCGAGCCCCGACAAAGCCCGTGGGGTAGGCCCGCAGGGCCGTAGGGGCGGAGCCCCTGACTAAACAGCGGGCGCCGAGGGGCGGTCGGCGGATACAATCGGCGTAGCCGATCCGCCGACGATGTCGCAGCGCAGCGGAGACATCGAGCCCTGACAAAGCCCGTGGGGTAGGCCCGGCAGGGCCGTAGGGGCGGAGCCCCTACCTGTTGAAGCCGACGTTGAGCACGCGCCATTCGGTTGGCCAGCCCGCGCCGATGAAGCGCAGCGTGGTGCCCGAGTAGTCGCCGACCGGGAAGGCGTATTTGTTGCCCGCATCCTGCAGGGCGATGCCCTTGTGGCCGGTGAACTGCGTGACTTCGATGGCGTCGGGACACTCGCCGGCGCGCACGCGTTGGGCTCCGCCCTGGGGCGCGCCCTGGCTCGGCAGCAGCAGCGTCATCACCACCGCGACGCCATCGGCCGACAATCCGCCGGCTAGCAGCTTGGCCTCGAAATCCTCGCGCGTGACCACGGTCGCTTCGCTGCCGTTGAGCACGTCGATGTTCGCCTTGCGTTCCTTCTTCGGGTTCCAGGTCTTGGTCACCTTCGCGGTATCGGCGTTGTGCACCCAGATCTCGTATTCCTGCAGATAGGTCTGGTCCTTGGCGATCTCGGCGATGAGCGGCTTGGCCGCGGCGAGTTCGAAGCGGGTGGTCTTGCCGATGTGCAGGCTGCCGAGATCGATCAGGGCGCGGCTGTTCGACAGCCATGCGCGGGCCTGCATGTGCGGAAGCCGCTGCGGATAGCGGGCGTACTGCGCTTCGACCGGCGCGGCGAACGCGTCGAGCGCCCTGCGCGCGGGCGAGCGCAGGCTGAACAGCCATCCCAGCAGCACGATGACCGCGACGATCGCCAGGGTGCCGCCTAGCCACGCCTTGCGGTTCTTCGATTCCCGCTCGCCCTCGCCCACCACCAGCACCGGGCCGATCTTGCCGACCGTGCCGTCCTTGCTCTTTGGACCTTTAGGGCCCTTCTTCTCGTCCTTGGTGGCTTCGCGTTTGACCGCATCGGCCTGCAGGGCCAGCGATGCCGCGGTCGAGAGCGTGCCGGCCATGGCGCGGCGTGCCTCCTCCTGCTGCTTGGTCAGGCGCGCGCCCCGAGATTCGCCGGCCTGCATCGGACCGGACGTCGAGGACGACGGAGCCGCGGCCGGAGGTTTCTCGGGCTGCCGCCCTGGCGCGGATGGAGGCGCGGGTGGTGAAGCGGGTGACGCCGAAGCCGGTTTCGTAGCGGGAGCGGCAGGCCTGGGTTCCGGGGCGCGTTCCGCTGGCTGGGGGGCGGTCGCCGGGCGCGCCGGTGCGACGGGGCGAGCGGGAGTATCGGCCACGGCGGGCGGAGCGGCCGCCGCGGGAACCGAGGCGGCCGCGGGAAAGGCCGGGGCCTCCATCTCGACCTTGTCGGCGATGCCGTCGTCGCGGAGCTTGAAGGCGTTCTTACATTTGGTGCAGCGGACGGCGCGTCCGACGAGGACGGGCTTGACGGGGTACGTAGCGCCGCAATGGGGACAGGCGAACGTCGCGCTCATCGGCGCCCATGCTGGATGGGGGAGGGGTTTAGCGCAAGGTCCACTGGCCATGGCCGGGTACCGGTGTGCATTGCGCAACCCCTGGACAGGGCTGTAGCAACGTCGATCCAGCGATGTTGGCACACATCCCTGACCGCCATCCCGGGCTCGAACGGCCACTCATTGCGCGGTAAAGGCCCGTCGAACCAGCTCGTCGCAGCCGATCGCTTGGCGCAGGTGCTCGTCCGCCTTGTCGATCTGCCCGTCGGCGAGCAGGAAGAAGCCGGCGATGGCGTGGTCTTCGGGCTTGGAGTCGCGCTCGACCGCCAAGGAGAGCTGTAGGAGATCCGGCTGCTTCAGCATGGACCACGGCAGGTCCATCGCCCCGCCGTCGGCCAGCGCTACGCGCAGCGTCTCCTGGTCGATCGCTTCGATGACCGCCTTGGACCTCAGCGCGCTGTACACGAACGCGGGATGGCGGCCGGTCGCGAGCTCCTCTTGGACGCGATCCCTCAGTTTCGCGGTGTAGGTCTTCAACGCATCCTTGTCGGAGAGGATGGCCTTGGTCTTGGTCTTCTCAGCGTCCGACTTCGTCCCCCCCGATCCCGCCTCGGCGCCCGGGACGTCACCATCGCCACCCACCTTCGGCCTCCTAGCCTTGCCGAGGATCGGATACGGGTGCTTGTAATACTCGCCGCACATCAGCCGCATGAAGCCGCCATCGTCGTCCGCATAGATGGACTTCTTGCCTTTGTTCCACGAGCCGGCCGGCGGATTGGTGATGCCATCCTTGCGCTCGTCGAAGACGTGCGTGCAGTCGCTCTGGCCCGCGTTGAACATCCAACCGCAGCAGCCCGCGGCTACGTACTTGGCGATGCCATCGTTGCGCGGGTAGTCCTCGAAGAGGAACTGCGCGAGGTTGTCGCAGTAGTGGCCGGGCTTGTTGTCGCAGGTCGCGAAGTAGGTGTTGCCGACCGCAGCCTGCCAGACGCAGACCCACAAGCCCGACTGCTCGTGGAATTCCTTGATCCACTGGATGTGGTTCGGAAAGGTGCCGCAAACCCCGCTTTTGTCGCCGAACGGCGGCTGCTGGCCGGACATGCCCTTGTCGCGATCCCCGGTCTCGAACACCGCCAGATCGTATCCCGGGCACACCGCCTTCATGAGTGCGCCCATCTTCGTCCCGCTCATGCTGCCGCCGTAGTCCCAGCCCGACGGATTGCAGCCGAGCAGCACCATCGGCGCATAGCGGTCGCGCAGCAGCTTCAGGGCGGCGGCGTAGCCGAAGAGGTTGTCAGGCAGGCCCTTCAGCTCCTCCATCCCGCAGGTGCCGACCTTGATGTCGACGGCCGCCGGATCCATCTTGGCCGACAAGAGCAGGTGGCACCATTCGTCGGGCTCGATCTGCGCGACCACGGGAACGTCCGGATAGGCGGCGCAGGTCTCGCAGAAATGTTTGAACAGTTCGAAGTACGACTTCATCGTCCCCGCCACCTTGGCGTTGGTGGGCGTGGCCTGAGCGGGGCCAGGCTTGTAGTCCGCCGGATTGGATTCCGCGAGCATGTAGAACGTGAACCACATGCCCTGGCCGCGCGCCTTGCAGCGCTGGATGCTGACGCCGACGAAGTCGCTGTACTTGATCCACCAGGGCGTGTCCTTCGCTGCTCCGCCCGAGAGGTAGCAGACATTGAAGTCGAGGCGCGCGCCGTTGGTCTTGCGCACGTCGTCGTGCCATTCGGGCGGAGCCTCGATGCCGATGCAGAAGTGGTCGAGCAGCACTTCGCGCATGATCTTCTGCCGCGCGGCCTTGGCGACGTCGTCAGCCTTGGCCGATCTCCTGGCTTCCTTGGCCGCGTCCTTCCCTTGATCCTCGACTGCAGCGATGGACGAGTGCAGGCAGGCGCACAGAGCGCAGGCGACCATCGCCTGCCGGATCCCAGTCATCACCGAGGCGACGAACGAGCGCATGGAGCCTCCTACGCGGGTCTAGGACGTCAACGAGGCCAACGTCAGCCGACGAGCGTGGTTCATCAAATTCCAAAAAAATTCTGAATTAATTCGTTTCAACATATTATGTCGTGGCGCAGGCGATCCGCCCACGATGTGTCCAGCTCTGCTGGACCCATCGAGCTACGACCAAGGCCGTGGGGGACCGGGGGCGGAGCCCCCCGATAAAGCGCTCAGAACTCCCACCCGGCGACCATGACCGTCTTGGATTGGGGGGAGTCGTCGGTCAGGCCGGCAAGGACCGAGAGGTTGATGTGCATCTGCGGCAGGGGGCGGTACTGGATGCTGGGGCCGAGCAGGATCTCGCGCGCGAAGCCGGTGCGTCTGCCGTTGTCGAGCGGATCGATGGTGTTGATCCACGCGAACTTGTCCTCGAGCCCGACCGAGAAGCGCTCGTCGCGCAGGGTGTAGCTCAGCGCGTTGGTCATCTCCCAGCTGTTCTCCTGGAGCGCCCCTGTCTCGTGCTCGAAGACGAAGTTGGTAGCCCAGTGCACGCGGGGCTTCAGTTCGTCGCCGAGCAGCAGCTTGCATTCGACGTGGTCGGGAGAGGCCGGCTCCTGGGCCCATTCGGCATAGAGCGTCGGGTTGAACGGGATGACGCCCCAGTCAGCGAGTGCCCAGCGCAGTTCGAACTTCTGCTCGGGTCCGGTGGTGGTGCCGTGGCTGTTGCCGGTTTTTTCGTAGATCTGGTAGAGGTCGAGCTGGAAGCGGTAGGGCAGGCCGATCTCGGCCTCGTAGACCTGCTGGATCTTGGGCGAGCGCTTGCCGAGGGCGTCGGGCTTCTTCGGCGTCTCGACCACCAACCAGTATTCGAATTCGAACTGGCCTTCGGGGATCACGTAGACGCGGGTCTCGGCGAAGCGCCGGCGCGCGGTCCAGCGCGGCTGACCATAGCCGCCGATGCGGTCCTCCTCGCGCAGCGTGCGCTCGCGATGTCCTTGCACGGTCAGCGCCGGCATTTCCCACGAATGGGTGCCAGACGTCTCGCTTGAGGCGGTGGAGCGCTCGCCGGTGCGGATGGTCGGCGTGTCGCTGATGTCCTCCGCCTGGCATGCGCCGACGGCGGCGAGGACGAGGGTGGCGGACCGGATCCAGACGTTGGGCATGGATGCTCCTATGTGGTCGTAGCCATCGACGTGCCAGTCGCAACGGGGCTGGACGGCGTGGAATGACGTGGTCACGGGCAGGCTGATCGCCCGCTGCTCAATCCCCGGACACGATCGCTCCGACACGTCCGGCGCGCACCTTCGCCGTTCGCCAATCGATGCCGAGCCGACGTCCGGCTTCGCGCCAGGATCCCGCGCGCGCGCCGACCAGCGCGCAATAGCGGTCGAGCAGGGCATCGGCAGCCAGTTCACCAGCCGCCACGGCCCGCGACAGGTCGGCGGTGGCGTCTATAGCTGGCCGCGCCTCGGGGCTGTACGAGCCTCGCACCAGGACATTGCGCACGCATTGCTCGAGTTCGCGGACGTTGCCGGGCCACGGATATCCCGCCGGCAGGCCGCGTCCGATCCACGCGAGCGTCTCGGCGGCGAGACCCTCGGCCTCGCCGTCGCCCGCGACCCGGCCGGCGATGTGCCGCACCAGCGCCGGCAGATCCTGGGGGCGGTCGGCGAGCTGTTCGCGTAGGCTCGGAGTGCGGATGCGATCGGCGCACAGGCGGTAATAGAAATCCTCGCGGAAGCCGCCCTGGGCGATCGCCTGGGACAGGTCGCGATTGGTCGCGGCGATGATCTTGCCGCGGAAGCGCCGCGACGCGGTGTCGCCGAGGCGCTGGAAGGTACGCTCGTGCAGGGCGCGTAGCAGCTTGACCTGCAGCATGGCGTCGACCTCGCCGACCTCGTCGAGGAAGACCGCGCCGTGCTCGGGACAGGTCTCGAGCCAGCCGGCGCGATCGGAGGTCGCCCCGGTGAAGGCGCCGCGGCGGTGCCCGAACAGCTCTGATTCCACCAGCGTGGGCGACAGTGCCGCCAGGTGCAGGGGCAGGAACGCCGACGCTGTGTCGCCGGTGAAGGCCCTCCGCACAGGATCGAACGGCATGTGGCGCGATTGCGCGATCGCGCGCGCCACCAGCTCCTTGCCGGTGCCGGACTCGCCGGTGATCAGGGTGGCGATGTCGCCCATGCGCATGAACAGGCCGCGGCGATAACGCGGCAGGTCGTGGGTGAAGGTGGATTGCCACGCCGCCGCGCGCAGGCGGGCCATCGGGGCGGAGCCGCCGACGAGGTGCTCGAAGATGTGATGGAAGGCGCGCCGCACCTGGAACAGGAACGCGAATAGCCCGCCGATGTCAGCGCTGGCGAGCGGAGGGAGGCCAGGCAGCGCCAGCAGCGCGCGCGCGTCCTCCGCAAAGGTGTCGAACCATGCGACCGGGCCGCTCGCACCCGAGATGGCGTGCGCGAGCAATCCCACGCGGTGGCGATGGTAGAGAACGTATGCAGCGACGTCGGCATGCAGCTCGGCTTCGCCGTCACTGGGCTTCACGCCCGCCACCAGCCGCCGGCGCGCGTACTCTGCCACCTCTTCGGCGAGGGCCCCGATGTGCCGGATCCACGGTGGCTCGTCGTCGTCGCTGCGATGCCAGACCTCGTCATCGCCGCCGATCCCGTCGCCCGCGAGAGCGCGCTCGGCGACGCGCCGCTCGCGGCTGAAGGGATTGGCGTGGGCTAGGCGGCGGATGGCTTCGGCCAAGGTGAGGTGGCGAGCATCGTACAGCATGAACGACATTAAATGATGTCGAACATACATCCAGTGTATTGAGGGCGCGAATTCGATGCGGTTATGTTTTCTAAATCATTTGTAGGCAAGTAGTTGAGATAAGGAGTTGGAATGGCACGTCGTACGCTTGGTACTCGTTCGATAACAACACTGGAGGTCCCATGCTATTTACCGATCCACGCTGGCTCGCCTGCACCGTGCTCGCCACGCTCGCGCTTTCCTTCGCCGCGAACGCCAACGGCGCCGGGGCGATGGTCGCCGACGGCGGCTTCGGCGGCGCGATGGCGATCGACGAGCACCGCGTGCATGTGGTCCTCAATCACGGCATCGCCGTCACCACCGTCACCCAGGTGTTCCGCAACTCCGAGGATCGCATCGTCGAAGGTCTCTACAGCTTCCCGGTCCCGCGCGGAGCGTCGGTGGCCGGTTTCAGCATGTGGATCGGCGGCCGCGAGATGGTCGGCGAGGTGGTCGAGAAGAAGCACGCGCGCGAGATCTACGATAGTTACAAGCGCAAGCGCCAGGATCCCGGCCTGCTTGAGCAGGCGGACTACAAGACCTTCGAGATGCGCGTCTTCCCAATCGCGGCGCGCGCGCAGCAGAAGGTCGAGATCACCTATTATCAGGAGCTCGACATCGACCACGATCAGGGCACATACGTCTACCCGCTCGCCACCTCGGCCGGCGATGCCCAAGGCCGAGCGGTGGCGGCCTCACGCGCTGGCACTTTCGCCCTGACCATGGATGTGCGCTCGCCTATCCCGATCGCGGCGATGGACAGCCCGAGCCACGCGAAGGATTTCGTCTTCGCCACCATCGACGAGCACACCAGCGAGGCCAGCCTCGAGCTCAAGGACGGCGACCTGTCGCGCGACGTGGTGGTGTCGTACCGCTTGGCGAAGCCGCAGACCGGCCTCGATCTGGTCGCGTCGCGGCGCGCCGATCAGGATGGCTACTTCTACTTGACCTTGACCGCTGGCGACGAGCTCGCCATCGACGATGCCGGGCAGGACTTCGTGTTCGTGCTCGACATCTCGGGCAGCATGGCAGACGACGGCAAGCTGGCGCTGTCCGAGGGCTCGATCCGCGAATTCATCAACGTGCTCGGCGCCAACGACCGCTGCGAAGTCATGACCTTCAACATCCAGCCCCACGCGCTGTTCTCCAAACTGACGACGATGGATGATGCCGCGCGCGCCAAGGCGGCGGACTTCCTTGCCGGCCAGCAGGCGCGTGGTGGCACGGTGCTGGCGCCGGCGATGAACCAGGCCTACCGCTATGTCGATTCCGACCGCACCTTGAACGTCGTGATCCTCAGCGATGGCATGACCGACCAGGGCGAGCGCGCGGAACTCCTGCGCCTGATCGGCGCCCGGCCCAAGAGCGCGCGGGTATTCTGCATCGGCGTGGGCAACGACGTCAACCGTCCGCTGCTGTCGCAGATGGCGGACGAGTCTGGCGGTTTGAGCGCCTTCCTGTCGCGCGGGGATGATTTCCAGCGCCAGGCCAAGGCCTTCCGGCGCAAGCTGGTGCGCCCGGCGGCCACCGATCTGGCCATCGCGATCAGTGGCGCCGAGACCTACGACGTGGTCCCGGCCAAGCTTCCCAACCTCTTCCATGGCGCGCCGGTGCGCGTCTACGGGCGCTACCGCCTGAAAGGGAGTGGCGATGCAGCGGCCAAAGCGACGGTGACCGGCGCGGTGCTCGGCAAGCCGCTGAATCAGGTGTTCGACCTGCGCTTCCCAGCGCGCGACGCCGCGAACGGCGAGATCGAGCGCATGTGGGCATCGCACCGCATCGACGCGCTGCTGCGCGATGCCGACCGCGCGGGCAGCCGTGAGCCGGTCATCCCCGAGATCGTGCGCCTCGGCGAGGGCTACTCGATCGCCAGCGAGTACACGTCCTTCCTGGTGCTCGAGAACGATGCCGAGTACCAGCGCTGGTCGATCGCGCGGCGCAACGAACAGCGCTTCGGGCGCGACCGCGTCGCCCAGCAGAAGCTGCGCGACGAACTCGACCGCCTGCGATCGAAGGGCGGCGGCGACAACGGAGGATCCGCGCCCCTCGGACCCGTGCATGAGGATGCGGGACCGGCGATGCCGACGGCGGTCGCCGCCAACCGGGTCGCGAACCAGGCGGCCGACCCGTCCATCGCCATGAACCAACCGCAACCGCGCCGCGACGTCTCGTTCGGCGGCGGCGGAGGGGGTGGCGGAGCCATCGATCCGATCGGCGCCGCCCTGGCGATCCTGGCCGCGCTGATCGCCGCGTGGCCGCGCCTGCGCTCGTACCTGCGTGCGCGCCTGAGCTCGCGCGTCTAGGCCCGACGGTGTCGACCTCCCTCGATTCGACATTCCCGATGGCCACGCTGCTCCTGGTGGCGTTGGCCGTCGGGATCGGCGTGGCCTCTGCCTGCGGTTCCTCCATCGCAGCCGACTTGCAATGGGCGCGGGGAATCAACGAGCCGTGGTGGCGCGTCATGACCTGCCAGCTGTCGCACTGGTCGTGGCCGCACCTGGCGTGGGACACGGCCACGGTGCTGCTGGTCGGCTGCTGGTGCGAATGGCGATATCCCTGGCGCACCCGCGGGTGCCTGCTTGCCAGCTTGGCCCTGATCCCGCTGGGGGTGGCGTGGATGGATCCCACGCTGACGACATTTCGCGGCCTGTCGGGCATCGCCACCGCCTTGGTCGTGCAGCTGGGCATCGCGGCCGCGCGCGACGACTGGCACCGCGATCGGCCGCTGGCGTGGTTCGCACTGGCGGTGATGGCCGGGACGGTCGCGAAGAGCTGCTGGGAGTTCGCCACCGGCGGCACGGTGTTCGTGCACGATACCGCCATGGTGCCGGTGCCGCTGGCGCACATCGTCGGCGCCGTCATCGGCGCCGCGTGCGCCCTGTGCCCGAGCCACAAAAACCGGCGCACAGTCCGCACCCACGGGCCCTTGTGCGAAGCGCCGCAGGCCGCTCGCCCAGAACCCCCTGCTCCCCGTTTCCTAGGGGGCAGGCCGGAGGCCGTTGTTGGGGGGCCGTAGCCCTCCAACCGAAAGCTTCACCATGCCGAGCACTGCCTTCACCACATCTTCGGCCCACGGCAGATACGCCTTCTCCATGCCCTTCGCCTGCGGCGAGATCGACGCCGCGGCGCCCAGGCGCTCGACCGGCGCATCGAGCCAGTCGAAAGCACGGCGCGAGATGGTATCGGCGACTTCCGCCGTGAACGAGCAGGTCTTGACCGCCTGACTGCCGACCACGGCCTTGCCGGTCTTCTTCACCGACGCGATGACGGTGTCCCAGTCGAACGGCACCAGCGTGCGCGCGTCGATGACCTCGAGCGAGATGCCGTGCTCCTTCTCGAGGATGTCGGCGGCCTTCATCGCCTCGTTCACCAGGTACGACCAGCCGATGAAGCTGGCGTCCTTGCCGACGCGCTTGATCGCGGCCTGGCCGAAGGGGATCAGGTAATCGTCCTCGGGAACCTCGCCCTTCATGCCGTAGAGCAGCTGGCCTTCGACGAACATCACCGGATTGTCGTCGCGGATCGCGGTCTTGAGCAGGCCCTTGGCGTCGCGCGGATTCGACGGCACCACCACCTTGATGCCGGGGGTGTGACAGAAGATCGACTCGATCGACTGCGAATGCTGGCCGCCGTAGCCCTTGCCGCCGCCGGCCGAGGCGCGGATGACCATCGGCACGGTGCGCATGCCGCCCGACATGTAGTGCCACTTCGCGGCCTGGTTCGAGATCTGGTCGGACGACTGCAGCGCGAAGTCGAAGTACATCAGCTCGACGATCGGCCGCAGCCCCGCCATGGCCGCGCCCACCGCAGTGCCGCAGATCGCGGACTCGGAGATCGAGGTGTTGAACACGCGGTCGCGGCCGAAGGTCTCGAGCATGCCCGCGGTCACGAAGAAGGCGCCGCCGTAATCCGCGAGATCCTCGCCGTAGAGCACCACGCGCTCGTCACGGAGCATCTCCTCGACCATGGCCTCCTTGATCGCGTCCTTGTAGGTGAGCAGGCCCTTCTCGTCACGCTTGGTCTTCTCGGCCTTGCCGACGGTAGTGCCCTTGGCGTACTTAGCCGGCACGACCGCGCTGGTGGAGTCGGCGTAGAGGTACTTGTAGAGCTCCTGCGGAGAGGGATCGGCGCTGGCGGCGGCCCGCACCGCCTGCTCGGCGTTGCGCTCGACGGCGCGCTGGAACATCGCGTCGAGCTCGGCCTGGCTGGCGAGATTGGCCTCGATCAGCTGGCGCGAGTAGGTGAGCAGCGGATCGATGTCGCGCCAGGCCTGCTCCTCCTCCTTCTTGCGGTAGGCCTTGCGCGGGTCGGACAGCGAGTGGCCGTAATAACGGTAGGTGATCAGCTCCTTGAGCATCGCGCCCTGGCCGTTGCGTGCCTCGGACACGGCCTTCTTCATGGCCTTGCGCACCGACAGCACGTCCATGCCGTTGATGACCTCGGCGTGCATCGCGTCCTGCGCGAAGCCCCAACCGCGGCACGACAGGTACGGCACGTCGCAGAGCTCGCCGTGGGTCTGGCCGGTCATGGCATAGAGGTTGTTGAGGATGGCGAAGATCACCGGCACGCCGCCGGTGCGCTTGTGCAGCCCGTTCTCGAACTGCGGCATGGTCGCCATCTGCAGCGACTCGAGGGTGATGCCGTTGGAGAACGCGCCGTCGCCGACGAAGCACACCGCGACCTTGCCGTCGTTGAGGTAGCGGCTGGCGTAGGCCGCGCCGGTCGCGATCGGCGTTCCGCCGCCGACGATGGCGTTCGCGCCCAAGTGCCCGAGCGAGAAGTCGGCGATGTGCATCGAGCCGCCGCGGCCCTTGCAGTAGCCGTCTTCCTTGCCGAAGAGTTCGCAGATCGAGCGGTAGATGTGGTCGGCGACCAGCTGCTTGCGCACGCCCTCGTCGTCGCCCGCCGTGACCTGGATCTTGTAGTAGCCGATGCGCTCCTGCATCTGCGCGCGATTCATCGCCAGCAGCGCCGCGTAGCCCTTGGCCATCGAGTCGCCATGGCCACGATGCGTCGAGGTGATGTAATCGTCCCAGTTCAGCACTGCGCAGGCGCCGACCGAAGCGGCCTCTTGGCCGATCGAGAGGTGGGTCGGCCCCTGGTACTCGTACTTCCCGGCGAGCGGTGCGTAGGCGCCTGAGCGCAGCTGGTAGATCATCTCCTCGAGGGCGCGCACCGCGCACATCTGGTCGTACAGCGAGATCGCCTCGGCCTTGGTGATCGCCTTGTCTGCGAGTTCCTGCAGCAGTGTGGTCTGGCACTGGAAGACCGGGATGTCCTTCGCCCGCAAGGTGGTGGGGGTGAAGACGGGCATGCAATCGAGGCTGAGGACCATGTAAGCTCCAGGGACCATCAGGGTAGCCGTGGCGGAGGGGGGTCAACGGAGCCGGCAGACCACGCCTTACGCTGGTCCAGACCGTTTTTACGTCCTAGGTGCGCCTGTCTGGGCGATGGGGCCCCCGGGGTTGATGCCTTCCCGGTGCGGGTGCGAAGCCTCCGCTCAAGCCGGAGCGAAGCGACCGGCCGCCGAGTCCTGGTTTGCGTGAATAATGGGTGCAGCCCATCACGCAAACTTTGTGGCCCGTAGGGACACCAAGAAGGACGACAAAGGCCGTGGGGGCCCGGGAGCGAAGCCCACGAAAAATAAGCGCATTCGGGTTGCGGATGAGCGCAAGGAGTGTCAGAATGAAGTATGGATCGTGGGGCCCTCATCGACGCCGCCTTGGCGCGGCGCAATTACAGCCCGGCCCTGCGCGAACGCATCGAACGTCTGTTGGATGGTCGCGAGGATCGCGCGCGTCTACGCTGCTGCGGTTCCGGCTGCTTCGTGTGTTCGCAAGAGCTGCTCGGCATCCTCGCCGAGGTCGAGGCGTCGTCGTCCACGCCGCTGACCGCCAGCCGCTGAACGGGCCACGGCGCGGTCGCCGCCCAAGTGGCCATGTTCGGCCTCAGGAATCGGCGACGATCTCGGCACCCTGCTCGCTGGTGACCTCGACGCGATAGCCCGATGGCGCGTCGGCGCGGTAGCGCACCGTCTTGCCATCCTTCCACCATGTCACCGAGATCGCGCCGCCGGGGCAGGGGATGCGCCCCTCGCACCAGCCGAGCGTCGAGCCACCCAGCCGGATGCGCACGGTCTTGCCGATCGGGTCGACCGCGCGCACGCCGAGCGCGTCGCGGTAGAGCGCGTGCACGATGTGCGAGGCGAAGCCGTGGTTGCAGCTGGCGTTGGACGAGAGGTTCTCCCACAGGGTGCCCGTGCGCTTGGCCATCTCGTGGAACCAGCCGATCGCTTCATCGAGCAGCTGCTGCCCGCGGCCGTGGGTCGAAAGCAACTCGAGGCGCAGATACGTCCCGATGAAGGCGTTCACCGGATGGATGTCGGTGTGCGCGCCGCGCTGGATGCGGTCTGGGCCGAACTCGCTGGCGAGGGTCTTCCACAGCGCCGGATGCGTCTCGGGCGACGCGGTGCCCAGGAAGAAGGCGTAGTACTGGCAGACTTCGGAGCGGTTGGCGGTGCGGACCAGCTTGCCGTCGGTGCGCACGGCATTGTCGACGAACCAGGAGCCATCGTAGGACTGCGCGCGGATGGTTTCACGCACGCGCTCGGCGCGCTGGCGCAAGCCCTCGTCGTGATACAGCTTCCCAGCCACTTCCAGCGCGCGCGCGAACAGCATGTTGCTCGGGTAGTTCACGTCCTGGGTGAACTCGTTCGCCTTCGACCATTCGAGGAACACCCAGCTCTCGAGCTTCTCGAGCAGGCCGTCGGCATTGACCAGGCGCTCGAAGTAGGCGAACAGCGCCATCACCTTGGGCTTCAACGCGTCGATCAGCGCGCGGTCGTTCGAGCGCGCGAGGTATTCCTCGAGCTCGACCACGAACCACAGCGCCCAGTTGGGGATGAAGATGCCGTCGTTGTGGTCGGCGGGGTAGCACATCGGCAGCATGCCGTCGGGCAGGTGCTCGAAGCGCTCGGGCAGCAGGAAATTCTCGATGAACGAGGCCTCGATCGACGCGTCGCCACACAGGTCGAAGGCGACGCGCGCGGTGAAGAAGCTGTCGCACAGCCAGCCCGCCCGTTCCCGGGACGGACAGTCCATGAAGATGTCGATGGCGTTCTGGCGGAAGGTCTCGCGGCCGGCCGCGAAGACCTCGTTGAGGCGCCGATCATCGCAGGCGAAGGCGGCTTCCCACACCGAGTCGTTGGCGTATTCGCGCAGATGCACGCCGGTGAAGGTGCATTCGCCAGCGAGCACCGCGATCTGCAGGTAGCGCAAGGTGTACGGCTCGAAGCTCTCGAGCTCGTATTCGCCGGGCGACAGCTCGTAGGCGACAATGTCGACGCAGCCGCCGCGGTTGAACTCGATCAGCCCGCCGCGCGGCCCGCTGAGGATCTCGTCGAACACCATGAACACCTTGGCCGCGGTCTTCACGCTCAGGCGCGCGCCGATGAAGCCGGTGAGGTTGGTGCCGAAGTCGAAGACCCGGTAGGACTTCTCCTCGCTCGGCATCGCCTCGCCAGCGCGGAAGGGCCTGGAACCGCCGCCACCACGCAGCGGTAGGACCTGCTGCCACTCGAGCGACGGATCGGTCTCGATCTCGCCGTCGGGGAAGCCCTCGAGCTTGGGGCCGACATCCGTGCGCGAACGGTCCTTCCAGATGCGCTCCACCGCGGCGCCGGTCTGCAGCTTGCCCGACGAGACGATGGCGCTGGGCTGGCGGCGCTCGAAGCGCGCGTGCGGGACGCGGCGCGGGATCAGCCAACGCTCGGATTGCTCGCTGACCTCCTCGGCGATGAACTTGTCCTTGGCCGAGCGGCGCCAGGCGTCGTGGCCGGCGCGCATCTTGTAGGCCTCGGTGAACGGGCGCTGGAAGCTGTAGCGCACCACCTTCTGCACGCGTTCCTTGATCTGGCGGGCGACGAAGGCACTGCCGTGGCCCATGGTCGCCGCCACCACTGCGCCGTCGGCGACCAGCTCGGCCTGGAGGAAGCTCGGCTGGTCGAGCAGGTAGTAGCTGTTGACGTTGTAGCCGGCTACCTCGATGGCGATCAGGTTCTCACCTGGCTTGATGCGCGCGTCGAGCGACCAGATGTCGACGCGGTAGTGGCCGTGCGGGCCGCGCGCCGGGCCATGCCCGACGAACTCGCCGTTCAAGAACACGCGGTAGAGCGAGGACGCGGCGATGGCTACATGGCACCCCGGCTGGGTGGGCGCGGGGAACAGCGCGCGGAATCCAGCGGTGCAGTTCTTCTCGGTCTTCTTGCCCGCCAGCCACACCGGCTTGGCGCTCTGGAACGACGCCGAGCGAGGTCCGCACGAGGTCAGGGGCAAGTCTTTCAGCATGGTATCTTCCTTACGTCTTGGCTTACGTCTTGGCTTACATCTTCCTGACCGTCGTCCGCACTCGTCATCCCGGCTCGGTCCCATTGCCCGCCGACCATGCACGCAGGGCCTCCTCCTGCACGCGTGCGAAGCTCCACGACAAGGCGCGCGCGGCGGCGCCGACATCGTCGGCCTCGGGCTTCGCGCGCTCGCCGCCATCGGGCAGGGTGACGACCTTCAGCGCGATGACGTGGCCTGCGACCATCACCGATGCCGCATGGCGCGGAAGGGTCTGGCGCGCCATCACGTGGAAGCGCACGCCGATCGAACTCGAGCGCGATAGCAGCAGCGCGCTCAGGCGTTCCCGCTCGGCAGGAGGCGCGATCAGCGTGATCAGGTGGCCAGGCCGCCCCTTCTTCATCACCACCGGGGTGAGAAAGGCGTCGAGCGCCCCGGCCGAGAGCATCTCGTCGACCAGCGCGGCGAGTTGCTCGCCAGTGGCGTCGTCCACCTGGCAGACGATCTCGACCACGCAATCCGAGGTATGCTGGTCGGCTGACGCAATGGTCGAGGCTGCGACGAGCGTGCAGCGCACGGCGTTCACGAGCCCGGGGATGCGTTTGCCGCCAGCGCCGAAGCCGGAGGCCAGCACGCGCCAGGTTCCGACCTCGGTCGAGAGTGAGGGGGCTTTGCCGTCAGGGGTCGCGACATCGCCGATGCCGATGCCGATGAAGCGCGTCGCCAAGCCGCACACCAGCGCGCAGCCGGTGGGCGTGGTCAGTTCGCCCGTCTCCCACGACAGCGCTCGCATCGGCGCGCCGGTCGAGGCGAGCATCGCCGCCACCGCCGGCACCGGCACCGGCATCAGGCCGTGCGCGCAGCGCACCGTGCCGTGGCCCGGCACGATCGAGGATGCGACGACCTCGTCGATCGCGAGCTGCTCGAGCAGCAGGCAGCAGCCGACCACGTCGGCGATCGCGTCGATGGCGCCGACCTCGTGGAATTCGACCTCGTCGGCGGCCACGCCATGCACCGCGCCCTCGGCCTCGGCGAGCAGCCTGAACACGCGCTGCGAGCGCTCCTTGACCCGCGGCGCCAGCGCGGCGGCGGCGATCAGCTCGCGGATCGCGCGGTAGGGCCGGTGCACGTGGTGAGAGGTCGAGGCCGGCACCGGCGGCGTGCTCGCGGCCGACGGCGGCTTGAGCGAGAGCTTCGGCAGGTCTTCGTGGTGGTGGTGGTGGTGTCCGCCATCGCCATCGCCATGGACGTGAGCGTGAGAATGAGCGTGCGCGGCGTCGTCGCCCTGCGACCAGCGCGCGCCCTGCTCGGCCTCGACCTCGACGCGCCAGGCCGCGAGGCCGCCGACCTGCACCCGCGTGGCGGTCACGCCGATCGGCCCGAGCCCCAGCACCAGCAAGTCCTCGCGCATGCGCGCGACGTCGCCGCCGCAGCCGACCAAGGCGCCGAGCAGCATGTCGCCGGCGATTCCCGAGGGCATGTCGATGAGCAGGGAAGGCATGGTCGTGGTGGGGTCCGGTTCGGGGACGACGATGTCGGAGCGCGCGGGCCATGCAGCCGACAGGTGGTGGCGGAGCACGCGGAGTGTGGTCTCCCGAGGAGTGCTGTCCATGCATCTTCACCGCGCATCTCGGGGTTTTTCTCACTGCCACACGCGCGCGCCGGAGGGCGACTCCGCATTGCCGCGCGGCCCCACTCGCGCATAACCAGGACATGTCAGGCATCCAGTCGACGGTCCTGCGTCTCGAGCGGCAGATCCAGCAGGAGAACGCCCGCGCGCTGACCGCGCTGCACCAGCAGTACGAGTCGCTGGCCGAGGCGGTGCTGCGCGCCGCGCGGCTGCGCGGCTACCTCGGCGGCGATCCGCTGGGCGCGATCGGCGACCTGATGCTGCCTCCGGCGACGGGCCGCCAGGTGGGCGAATCGTCGCTCGAGCTCTGGCACACCTTCTTCGCCTGCTTCCGTCCCGACGAGGCCGCCTTCGAGGCGGTCAAGTTCCGCGACAAGGCGCGCGCACTCGACGACCGTATTGCCACGCTCGCGCCCGGAGAGGTGCCGGATCTCGCCCTCGCCGCCGAACTGATGGCGGCGCTCGCCGAGCTCTGGCACGATCGCCACCAGACCATCAACGAGCGCATCGACCACCTGATCAAGGATCTCTCCACCCATCAGGCGCAGCTCGGCTCGGCGCAGCTCGAGACCGCCCATTCGAGCGACGAGATCAGTCGCGCAGTGGCGGTGATCGAGGTCGCATTGAAGGAGGCGCACGTGCCGCCGCAGCCGGGCGAGCCGCTGGCGAGCCAGGTGCAGCGCCTGCTCGCGCGCTACCGCCACGATCTGCTCGCGAACCGCAAGCGCATGCAAGAGACCATCGCCGCACTCGGGACGTTCATCGCTGCGATCCGCGCGGTGGCGCTGAATCAGCAGCCGCCGCCTCTGCCGCCTGAGGCCATGGCCGTGGTCGAGGACGTGCGCAAGCTCGACGGCGCGCGCCGCGAGCTCGAGACCACCGTGCGCGACCTGCGCACGCAGATGGCCTCGCTCGAGGCTCAGCGCCGCGAGCTGATGGAAGAGGTCGCCAGCCGCGATCGCCGCCTCGAGCGCCTCGACGCCGGCGACATCGGTGGCGATGGCAAGGACCTTGACGAGCGCCTCAAGTACTACCGCCAGGCCTTCGCCGAGTTCGAAGCCGGCAAGGACTGGAAGACCACCGTCGAGAAGGTGCGCATGCTCGAGCGCGTGATCTCGCTGCCGCTCGCCGACAGCGACACCGCGGTCAAGATCCTCGACCGCCAGCTCGGCGAGCTGACGCGCAGCCTGGATGAGCTGCGTCGCATCTCGCCGCTGTGCGACGATCCGAAGCGCTTCCGCCCGCGCCTGTTCGGCATGGGCGCGAAATACGATTTCAAGGCCTTGCCCAGCCTCGCCCAGGCGACGCGCGACGCTGGACGCGACGTGCTCGCCTTCATCGAGCGGGCGCGCTGGGCCGCGGGCGTCACCGTGCTCGCGCGCCAGGTGCCCAAGCTGCGCGCGGTATTCAAGGAGCTGGTCGGCCTGGTCGCCGATTGGCGCGAGAAGCTTGGCGATCCGCCGCCGGTGAGCTTGACCATCCGCATGGATGCGGGCAGCGGCATCCTGGCCCTGCCCGCGATCGTCGCGGCCGACCTCGACACCATCCTCAAGCGCCGGGCCAAGGCGGCCCTGCCGGCCTCGGACCTGGCACCGATCCTCGAGGAGTGCGTGGCGCTCTACTTCCGTACCCTGCTCGAGGCCCGCGGCGAGAACGTGGTCAGGGTAGAAAAGCCCAAACGCGAGACCAACGTCCAGACGGTGGCGCGTCTCGCCGCCGAGCTGACCCAGCTGGCCGGCACCTGCGAAACCGTGTTCTCGGAGGCCGCGCACAGCGATTTCCGCCTCGGCGAACCCGATTCCCGGCTGATGGCCGATGAGCACCTCGCTCGCGTCGCGCTGTCGCAGCTCGATGTCTCGTGCGCCGAGCTCGCCGCCCTGCCCAACGCCCCCGCCCAGAAATTCCTCACCCTGCCCGGCAAGAAGGACTTCGATCGCCTGCTCGCCTGCGCCCGCGAACGCGTGGACTGGCTCGAGCAGGTCGCGCGCTACCGCTTCCAGGTGGTGGTGGCGCGCGTCGAGGGCGGGAAATAGACGGGAAATAGCCCGGGGACAGGCGAGCGGGCCCAGGGGGCTACCGCATTGCCTTGCCGACCCATGGCCTAGGCTTCCGGCCCGAGGTTTCGCCCATGAATGCGCTCAAGATCGGCCTGCTCATCGTGGTCGCGGTGCTGCTGCTAGTGTTCATCGTCGACCGCGCGCGCGAGGCGGCGCCGCTGCGCGAGATCAACAAGTCTCTCGTGCAGCTGAACGAGGCGAGCCAGCAACAGATCCAGGAACTGCACGCGCTGCGCCAAGCTGTCGAGGCTCACCCTGCGCAAGTTTCTTCCGGGACCGGGTCGGCGCCAAGCGTAGACCCGAAGCTCACCATCGCAGATCCGAAGAATCCCACCGCGACGCAGCCGGCGGTGGACAAGGATCGCGACGGCAACCCGAAGCTCGGCGTGAATTTCCTCATCCCGTACGACCGGTCGTTCTTCCATCCCGAATGGGTCGGCGGCACGCTCAAGGTGTTCGATGCTACGCCCAAGCAGCTCAATCCGCTCACCGACAATTCAGCAACCACTCAGTCGGTGCATGCGCTGGTCAACGATTCCCTGTGCGAGCGTCCTCCCACCCATCCTGAGCAGTGGAGTTCGTGCCTGGCTGAGTCGGCGGTAATCAGCGACGATTTCAAGGTCTACACGTTCAACATCCGCAAGGGCATCCGCTGGCAGCGGCCGGCCATCGCCAAGCGCGCTGAATTCAAATGGCTGGACACTGACGTCGAGCTCACCGCTGATGATTTCAAATTCACTCTCGACCTGATTATGAACCCTGCCGTCGACTGCCCGAGCCTGCGCAACTACTATGAGGACCTCGATAAGGTAGAAGTCCTCGATCCGCAGACGCTACGCATCAGCTGGAAGCGCAAGGTCTACACCAGCCTATCGGCGAGCCTGGGCGTCTCGCCGCTGCCGCGCCATATCTACGGCCGCAATCGCGACGGCACACCGATACCGGCCGAGCAACTTGGCGTCACCTTCAACAAGCACTGGTTCGACGAGTTGCGAGGAGTGGTCGGCGTCGGCGCCTACCTGCTCGACGACTATCAGCCCGACAAGATCATGCGATTCCGGCGCAATCCGGATTATTGGGGAGTCTCATTCCATTTCGAGGCCATCGAATGGATCCTCGATGTGAAGCAGGACGACGCCCAGCTGGTTGGTTTCAAGAATGGCCAAGTGCATGTCGATGGATTGGCGCCCCTCAAGTACAAGAGCGAGATCCTCGATCATAACGAACCGAGATTCGCCGCATTCGACCCCGCCAATCCTAAGGCCGGACGCCAGGGCCAGCTCGGCTGGGAGCGAGTCAAGTCCATGAGCTTCAGCTATCTTGGCTGGAACATGCGCCATGCGCCGTTCAACGACAAGCGCGTTCGCCAGGCCATGAGCTTCGCCTTTCCGAAGGACCGCATCATCAAGGAGGTTTTCTACGGTCTGGGCCAGCCGGTCCTCAGCGATGTGCACCCGGATAGCCAGTACTGCAATAAGGATCTCAAGCCGTTCACCTTCGATCTCGCCAAGGCCAAGACCCTGCTGGCGGAGGCAGGTTGGACGGACAGCGATGGCGACGGCATCCTCGACAAGACCACCGATGGAGTGAAGAAGTCTTTCAGCTTCACCATCAAGTACATCGCAAACCGCCCCGAATACGACAACACCCTGATGATCTTCAGTAACGAGTTGCGCAAGATCGGCATCGAGATGAAGCCCAGCCCGTTCGAGTGGAAGGAACTGATGCGCGTACTCGAAGACAAGGACTTCGATGCTGTGGTGGGCGCATGGCAAATGGACTGGGACATCGACTACTTCCAGCTCTGGCATTCGAGCCAGGTTGACCTTCAGGGTTCGAGCAACCACTGTGGCTTCGCCAACAAGGAGGTGGACGAACTCGCCGACAAACTGCGCACCACGTTCGACACCGCTGAGCGCGTGGCGATCGCCAAACGCATCCAGGCGATCATCGCCGAGGAACAGCCGTACACCTTTTTCCGCAGCGGCGAAGGCATCTTCTGCTGGCAGAACCAGGGCGCGCCCGCGAAGGACCGCTACCTCGACGGGATATCTCAAGGGCTCGATCAACTCAATCCGCTGGTGAACCGCTCGCGCCTGTTCTGGCATTTCCGCAACTGATCGCGGCCGATGCTCGCCTACGTCGTCCGTCGGCTCCTGCTGATGATCCCCACCTTCCTGGGGATCCTGGTGATCAATTTCGCCGTTATGCGTCTGCAAGGCTTCACCCTCGCCGAACAGATGAAGGTGGAGTCCGGCAAGGGCAGCGAAGGGGTCGCCTCCGAACGCAAGGTGCAGGGGGCATCGAAGAACGTCGAGAACTACATCGACCGCTTCCGCCGCGCCGGTAACGATCTGCCCGCGCTGATCAATACGCGGGGCTTCTGGACCAAGGCGGACGTGGTCTCGACATTGCAGGTCGCGGCACCGGCACATGGCGTCAGATCCAATTCCGGCAGCCGGGCTGAGAAGCAGCTGTGGCTGGCCGGGCATTTTGCCGTCGAGCCACTCTATCAGGTGTTGGCGGACGATGCCTTGAAGGAACTGCATCCTGCGGCCGCGACCGCGTTCGCGCTGTGCGCATATGCCTCGGTCGATCCTGGCAACGTCCGCGAGCTCTCGAGCGTCGAGCTCAACCGCATCCAGTCGCTCAATGAGACCTTGCGCAACAACCGCTTCGACTCCATCGCCGATCCCGCGTATGCGGCGAAGCGCAAGGTGCTGATGTCGGTCTACGAGGATCCGCTGAACCGAACCGCCTTCGCCCATTCCAAAGGGAAGGCATGGAAAGCGCTGTTCGTCGAGACCGGTTTCACCGATCTCATGGTCAAGCTGTTCACCGGACGCCTCTATTCGGAGACCCACAAGGAATACGCCTTCACGCTCATCGGCGAGCGCTGGTACATCAGCTTCGGCCTGAATTTCCTCTCTATCATCATCGCCTGGGGCATCTCGATCCCGCTCGGCATCCGCTCGGCACGGCGGGTCGGCACGCTCGAGGATCGCGCGACCACCAACAGTCTGTTCCTGCTCTGGTCCCTCCCGTCGTTCTTCGTCGGCACGCTGCTGCTGCACCACCTATGCACCGACACCTCGCACGGAGCGGCGCTGTTCCCCAACCGCGGCCTCTCGAGCGACGACTCGATGTGGTATTCGACGCCGGCCTACCTGCTCGACCTGCTCTGGCACGCCACGCTGCCGCTGATCGTGCTCTGCTACGGCAGCTTCACGTCGCTATCGCGCTACATGCGCGGCAATCTCCTCGACCAGCTCAACGCCGACTATACCCGCACCGCGCGCGCCAAAGGCGCCTCCGAGGATGCGGTGATCTACGGCCACGCTGTGAAAAACAGCATGCTTACCATGATCACACTTGGCGCCGGCCTGTTGTCCGAGCTTTTCGGCGGCTTCGTGATCGTGGAATCGATCTTCTCGATCCAGGGTCTGGGGACCTTGCTGCTCGACGCGGCGCGGCAGCAGGACGCGCCGCTGATCATGGCTTCGACGGTGATCTCGGTTGGCCTGCTGCTGGTCGGCATCCTGGTGGCGGACCTGCTCTACGCGGTGGTCGATCCGCGCATCCGGAGCAAGTATGGTTGAGCCAGCTCTGAATGCGCCTGAAACAGCTTCGGCGAAACCGGGTTCGACGGCCACGCTGGAGGCCGCGTCCCCGATGCGCTTGGCGCTCCTGCGTTTAGCGCGTACCGGCGGAGCCCGCTTCGGCATCGCAGTCCTCGCGCTGCTGCTGCTGCTGGGGACCTATGCGCCGTTCATCAGCAGCGAGGTCGCCTACGTCTGGCACGACGAGCACGGCTGGCGCTACCCGCTCTTTACCGACCTCTTCAACCGCTGGAGTTACACCAAGCGGCATGATCTGTTGTTCAATGTTCTCGCGTTGGAGGCGCCATTCCTGGTCGTCGCCTGCCTGGTGCTAGGTCGGCGCATGAAAATCGGACGTCTGATAGCCTGGTCGAGCGCGATCGTCATCCTATCCTGGATCGCCTGCATGTTGCCGCTGCGCAAGCAGGGCGACGACTGGCGTTCGTTCTGGGACAAGCGGGCGCAGGCACACGCCACCATCCAGGATTACCAGGCCCTCCCGCCCGATACCCACGCTTGGGCCGTGTTCCCGCCAATTCCCCACCGCTTCGACGCCACCTACGTCGGCGCCGTGTTGGCCGCGCCGCTCGACCGCAATCAGGAGACCGGCCATCGTTTCTGGCTCGGCACCGACACCGGCGGCAAGGATGTGCTGTCGCAGATGCTCTTCGGCGCCCGCATCAGCCTCACCATCGGATTCGTGGCGAGCGGATTGTCGCTGCTGATCGGCACGCTCATCGGCGGGGTGAGCGGCTATTTCGGAGGCTGGGTCGACATGATCCTGCAGCGCATCGTCGAGATCATGATGTGCTTCCCGACTTTTCTGCTCATCCTGACGGTGGTGGCGATGCTCGATCGCGACATCTTCAAGATCATGATGGTCATCGGTCTCACCGGATGGGCCGGCACCGCGCGCCTGGTGCGCGGCGAATTCCTCGCGCAATCGGTGCGCGACTACGTGGCCGCTGGCGAGTCGATGGGCCTGTCTCGTTGGCGCATCATGTTCCGCCACATCCTCCCGAACGCGTTGACGCCGCTGATCATCACCGCGACCTTCGGCATCGCTGGCGCCGTGCTCAGCGAGAGCGGGCTGTCCTTCCTGGGTCTCGGCGACCCCACTGCTCCGAGCTGGGGTGGGCTGCTCGAACAGGGGCGCGAGAACATCCGCTATGGTTGGCTGATCTATGCGCCGGGGCTGGCCGTCTTCCTGCTGGTGACTGCCCTCAACCTCCTCGGCAACGGCCTGCGCGAGGCCCTCGACCCCAAGAGCACCACATGAGCGCGAATGCATCGGGATCCGGGACAGCAGTGAAGCCCTTGCTGCGCTTCGACGACCTGCGCGTCACCTTCCGTATGCGCGAACGCACGCTCGACGCGGTGAAGGGGCTATCGTTCGCGATCGAGCCTGGGCAGGTGGTGGCCCTGGTCGGCGAATCGGGCTCGGGCAAGAGCGTCTCGGCGATGTCGATCCTGCGTCTCCTGCAGGAGCCCCCGGCGACCTATCCCGGTGGGCACATCTGGTGGAACGACGAGGATGTCCTGAAGATGGATGCCCGGCGCCTACGCCGGTTGCGCGGCGGCGAGGTGGGCATGGTCTTCCAGGAGCCGATGACCTCGCTCAATCCGACCTGGACCTGCGGCGATCAGGTCGATGAGGCGCTCGCGTTGCATACCGACCTCGGCGCCGACGCGCGGCGTGAACGCGTCATCGAGCTCTTCCGCCTGGTCGGAATCCCGCAGCCGGAATCGCGCATCGACAGCTATCCGCACGAGATGTCCGGTGGCATGCGCCAGCGCGTCTGCATCAGCATGGCGCTCGCGTGCTCGCCTCGTCTGCTGATCGCCGACGAGCCCACCACCGCGCTCGATGTCACCATCCAGGCGCAGATCCTCGAACTGATCAAGCGCTTGCAGAAGGACCAGGGCATGGCGGTGCTGTTCATCACCCACGATCTGGGCGTGGTCGCCGAACTCGCCGACCGCGTAGTGCTGATGCGCAATGGCGAAAAGGTCGAGGAAGGCCCCGTCGCCGAGATCTTCGCCAACCCGCAGCATCCCTACACCAAGGGCCTGCTCGCGTGCCGGCCGCGCCTGGGAGTGAAGCGGGATCGGCTGCCGACAGTAGAGGATTTCATGAAAGCCGAGGCGGCCAAGTCGCCCGAGGCGTGAATCCAGGGAATGCGCCCGAGGCAGCCCGAGGCAGAGAAACCTGGAGGCTAGAACCGCTGACTCGGTCCTCGGACGGACTTCGGGGTTGCACCAACGCGCTCGCAGCGAATTTCGAGCCTTCCCCCATCCTCCCATTCCCACCTCTCCTTCCTCCATGGACTCCCGCCCTCGAGAGCCCACGCTATCGCCATGTTCATGCCCTACGTGCGCTCCCTCGCGAACTCGGCGTCGGCCGATCGCATCCAGAAGCTGATCGAGGAGCGTGCCCAGCCGAGCGCTGACAAGGCGACGATCGACAAGCGCATCTGGGATCTCTTCGGCGAGACGTACGCGGTGATGTTCACCGATCTCTCTGGCTTCTCGCGCCGGGTCGCGCAGTTCGGCATCATCCACTTCCTGCAGACCATCTACGAGTCGCTGCGCGTGCTGTCGCCGGTGCTCGAGCGCCACGATGGCATCCTGCTCAAGGTCGAGGCCGACTCGATGATGGTGATCTTCCGCCGGCCAGACCGGGCCCTGGAATGCGCGATCGCGATGCAGCAGGTGCTCAAGCAGTACAACGCCGGCATCCTGCCCGAGGAACAGATCCTGCTGTGCGTCGGCCTCGGATTTGGCGAGATGCTGCGCATCGGCGACGAGGACGTGTTCGGCGCCGAGGTCAACGCCGCCAGCAAGCTCGGCGAGGATACCGCCAAGGCAGGCGAGATCCTGGTGACCGGCAAATTCCGCGAAGGCCTGTCGCGTCATGCCGGGATGGGCTTCCAGCAACTCGACGAGGCGCCTCCGGGGGCGACGAGCGCCTACAAGACCATCTATCAACTGAGCTGAGGCCGCCAGGAGCATTGATTCCCCCGGTCTTCGCTGCAAACCCTGGGCGTTGCTATCGATCCGGCGCGGAGTCTTGGCTGGTGCGTGGAAGCCCGGATGGCTACGATGACTGCGTGAGCCGTGCCGTGATCCCATCCATGATCAGTGCCGTCATGCGTGCCGCGGCCGCCGGCGCCCTGGTGATCGCGTCGCTCGCGTTCACCCAGGGGGAAGTGCGCGCCGCCGAGGCCGTCGGGGTCAGCCCGGTCGCCGAGGCCACTCCCACGACAGCGACGAAGCCGGCAGGCGAGGGGGCGGCTCCCGTGGACACCACGGTCATGGATCCCACGGTCGCCGAAGCCGAGAAGTTCTACGACAGCCTGGCCGACTCCACCAAGCGCACGGTCTATTCGAGCGTGGCCGCGGAGTGTGACGACGATCACGATGGCATCATGGAACGGCGCATGAAGGCCCCCAGCAGGTTCGGCATCACCAGGCTGTATCCGAAGGGCTACGACCTGGCGAAACGCGTGGCGAAGCTGCCCTTGGATAAACAGCAGATCATCTACGGCTACGCCCACGACCATCAGCGACGGAGCGGTTGGCTCAAGTGAACCGGTCTGGGCTGGGCCCGGTAACACCACGCCAGCGACGTGCTGACACGCCAGCCCAGGCCTCGCGCGCCGCATATGGACATGGGATGGCTCCGCGCTCCGCTGAAGGGATGCGTATCCCGACTGGTGTCCTGCCGATCGTGCTCCTGGGCTGCGCCGCCGTGGCTGCGGCGGCCGATGCGACCAAGCCCGCACTGCCCGCGCACGACGGCGACAAGCCGATCGCGGTAAAGGTGCGCGTCGATACCGCCCAGGCGAGATACCGTACCCAGCTGATGGGCGACGTCGACCATCCCGTTGGCGAGGCCATCGTCTTGCATGGCCTGAGCATCCCGACGCACCTCGAGGGGCCCGAGGGCAAGCAGGAGCTGAAGCTCGACCTCAAGAAGGACGGAACATTCAAATCCGTGGGCAAAGGCGTGCAGACGATCGCACTCGAGGACCCGGCCACCAAGGCGCATCTCAAGGCGAGCATCTACTTCGAGAAAGGCGGCGGCGGCGCGTGGACCTACCGCGATGTCACGCAGCTGACCTTGCAGATCGGGCCCGACCAGGTCGCGCTCGTCGATGTTGATGGAGATGGCACCTTCAATGAGCCCGGCGTCGACGGCATGTGCTGGCTCGGCCAGTCGTACCTGTTTCCGCTGCCCGCCCCCGACGAACGCTGGTGCACGCCGTCGCTCGATCTCACCGGATTCTCGATCGGAGCCTTGGGCGAGAACCCCAAGGTAGAGGGCAGGCCGCTCGCGACCACCGTGCCCGATGCGCTGGGTGTCCTGCAGGGGATCGAGCAGGCGCGTTCCACTGTCGGGCTGACCCCGCGCCCCGAGAACACGGGTCTGAGCGCCAGTCTGCAGAAGCACTGCCGCTACATGGCCGCGAACCGCAAGCTGACCCATCCCGAGGACGCCGGAGCCACGGGCTACTCGGCCGACGGCAACGAGTCGGGCATGAACAGCATCCTCAGCCAGGGCTCCGCCGCCCCAGACATCGCGGCCATGATGATGGGCACATTCTACCACCGTCAGGACGTGATCCGTCCGCTCACGCGCGGATTCGGCGTGGGCTACGAGGGGGCCTTCGGTGGCATCGACGGGCGCCGCGATCTCTCGTCGCAGAAGGTGGAGTGGCCGGTCCTGTGTCCGGTGCCCGAGCAGGTGGACGTGCCACTGCGATTCAATCCCGAGATGCCGGATCCCATCGCGGGCGACCGCTCGGCCGGCTACCCGATCACCGCGTATTTCGCTTCCGGCAAGCTGAAGCTCGTGAAGTCGAGCCTGACGCTGGTGGCTGGCCCGGCCTCGGGCGGCACGGCCGCCGCCGCGGCGAAGGCGCCGATCGACTGCTACGCGTTCGACGGCACCAGCGGAGGCGATCCCACGTTCAACGGCTACCAGTGCGTGGTGGGCCTGATCGCCAAGGAGCCGCTCGCCGAGGGTTCGACCTACCAGGCGATGCTCCAGGTCGATGCCGCCGGGACCCCGTGGACCAAGACCTGGCGGTTCACAACCGTCGGCGCCAAGGCACCATCGCGCTGAGCCAGGCGGTGAAGCTGGTGTGGTCGGGTGGTCGGCGCCACGGCGAGATAGACGACGGAAGACCGGCGGAAGATGAAAGACGAACGATGGAAGAGGGGGCGGGAATGCGCGCGATCTCAGGGGTACTGCGCGTGGTGAGCGGATTCGCGGTGCTGGGCATCGCCTTCCATGCCTATCGCGTGAACGCGGCGGAGTTGGCCGCAGACCACGCCGAGGCGCGCGTCGAGTATCTCGGCAAGCCGCTCCCGGTCGGCCCACTCGGCCTGCGCTGGATGATCGCGGGCGCAGGCGTGGTCGGCGCCGCACTGGTGGGATTCGGCCTGGCGACCCTGCTGCGCGCGCCGGCGCGTCCGGCGCAGGAGCAGCCATGAACCAGTTCCTCGGTCTGGTGGTGGCGTTGATCGCGGCGTGCTCGTGCTGCCGGGCGCAGGACGAAACCGGCCCGCAACCAGAACCAGCGGACAGCGCCTCATTGCCCGAGATTACCCGTGGCATCGAAAAGCTCGGCAAGGAGAGCGACGAGTTGGCGGAACGCATGAAGACGCTCTCCGGCGACATCGCGTCGACCAGCTCGGCGCTGTTCGGCAGCAAGCCAGGCGACGCCGAGAAGCGACAAGGCCTGCGCGACCGCTACCTCGACGAGCTGCAGGCATTGTCAGCGCTCGACAAGGGTTCGCCCGCCTGGGCCAAGGCCAATGCCATCGCCGAAGCGACGCGCAAGCAGGTCGACGACATGCAGGCCCGGATCGACCACAATACCGCCGAATACGCATCGCTGCGCGCCAAGGCCGCGACCGCACGCGCGGAACTCGTCCAGCTGCTCGACCAGCTCGAGGCGCTGAGCAAGCAGCCGCCCTCGCCGTGACGGTGCCTGGCCGGCCGGAGAGCGGCATCGGACGGAATCGGTTGACCGGAACGCATCGAAGGATATCTATATATCCTTCCGCCATGCCCGCGTCCTCACTGCTATCCGCGCTCTCTCCATCCGAGGTATCGCGCGTATCCAAGGCATTGGCGGACGCGCAGCGCTGCCGCATCCTCGAGGAGATCGCCGAGGCGGGAGAACTGTGCTGCTCGGAGGTCTGCGGCAGGTTCGAGCTGACCCAGGCAACGATCTCGCATCATCTCAAGGAGCTGGTCTCGGCGGAGCTCATCTCGAGACGCAAGGATGGCCAATTCGCCTACTTCCGTTTCCGCCCCGAGACCATGGCCGGGTACGTCGCGGACCTCAACCGCCGGATGCACCTCGCGGCCCCCAGGAAACGGGCCGCTACGACCAAGGCGAAGTGACGCACCCTCTGGGATTCCTCGCGCGGGCTTAGCCTGAAACCTGTCCGCTGAGCCTGTCCAAGCGGACTCCGGTAGGCATAGATGATCATCTATCCATCTTTACACTGATCCCGGCCCCCGAGGGCCCTCATCGGGCCTGCTCGCGCCCGCTTCGCAGGTCCGACACGACGCCCCTACGCACATCCGCCGACCCATCTACGCCGTATGGACTTAGGCACGCGGTGTGCTCGGAGTCCACGACTCTCCCCTTTCAACACGATCCATGGAGGCAGCCATGACCACCGCCCTGACCGAATCAACCTTCGAAACGACCGTCGCCGGCGAGAAACCAGTGCTGGTCGACTTCTGGGCCCCGTGGTGCGGACCGTGCCGCATGGTCGGCCCGGTGGTCGAGAAGCTCGCCGCCGAACTGGCCGGCACCCATGTGGTGGCCAAGGTCAATGTCGACGAGGAACCAGCGCTCGCCCAGCAGTTCGGCGTCCAGAGCATTCCCACCATGCTGCTCTTCAAGGGCGGCAAGGTGGTGGCCAAGGCCGTCGGATTCCAGCCCGAGCCGGCGCTGCGCCGATTCGTGCTCGAGCATTCCTGACCAGACCACGGCCCAGCGGCTTCCCTCTCCGAGAGGGGGGTCGCCTCCACCAGGCCTCGGTCTGCATGTAGCTTCGGTCATCATTTAGCTTCGTAAGCATAGCCCCGTATCGTTCGTCTCTCCCACAACGCGCCCCGGAGACGCGTGGGAGCACCTGGAGCCTCGCCATGATCCGTCTCGCAACCCCGGCCTCGCCGGAACATCTCGCCTCCACGCCGCGTAGCGTCGACGAAGCCGTCGCCCTGCTGGTCGCCGAGGCCGCACGTGGCATCGAGCTGAACGCCGAGCGCATCGCCGCAGCGTGGCCCGCCGTCGCTGACGATGCGGACGCGCTCCAGGCGGTGATCGCTCGGTTGCGCCGGCATGGTTTGGACATCCCTCCCGTCGAAGCCGATGACGAGGAAGTCGAGACCACCCGCGTCCCCACGGACGAGGCGCCCGCGGTCGAGCCAGCGGCCGGCACCATCGAGGAGCAGGGCGGCCGGGGCGACGACGATCCGGTCCGTCTCTACCTCACGCAGATGGGTTCGATCCCGCTGTTGACCCGCGACGAGGAGGTCGAATCCGCCCGGGCTGTCGAGGTGTTCCGCACCGGCTTCCAGCGCGTGGCCATGGCCACCCCCGAGGGCCTGCGCCAGGGGCTGCAGTGGGCCGAAGAGCAGCGCGAGGAGGTCGAGCGTCTCGAGCGCGAGGCGATCGAGCATGGCAGCCCCCGTGATCCCGATGCCCACCACGACCTGGTCCTCCATCACCTGGCGACCCTGCGTCCGCTCGAGGAGAGCATCCGCCTGATGATCGCGTCCCCGTCGCCGGACGCGCTGGAACGCGCGCGGGCGTACCAGCTGATCCATCGCCGCGTCGAACGCGGCTGGCGCCTGGTCCAGGAGCTCGGCGTCACCCATGACGTGATCAACCGTGTCCGCGAGGAGCTGTTGGACACCCGCCGACGCCTGCTGCGCCTGCGCGCCGAGCGCAAGCGCAAGGATTTCGCCGCTCTCGAGGCCGGGCTCGGAGAGACCGCCGATGGGTTCCTCGAGCGCTGCGTGCGCCTGTCGCGACGGTTCCGTCGCTACGAGGAAGCCAAGCAGAAGATGGCGAGCGGAAACCTGCGCCTGGTGGTTTCGATCGCCAAGCGCTGGCGCAACCGTGGACTGCCGTTCGCCGACCTCATCCAGGAGGGCAACGCCGGCCTGATGAAGGCGGTGGAGAAGTACGAGTACAAGCGCGGCTACAAGTTCTCGACCTACGCGACCTGGTGGATCCGGCAGAGCGTGACGCGGGCCATCGCCGACCACGCCCGCACCATCCGTGTTCCGGTGCACCTCACCGAGACCATGGCCAAGTTCCGTCGCATCCAGAACGACGTGCTCAACGAGACCGGCCGCGCGGCCACCGTCGAGGAACTCGCCGAGCGAGCGAAGGTGTCGGCCTCCGAATGCCGGCGCGTGCTGGCGGCCAGCCGCGCCACGCTCAGTCTCGACCGTCCGGTCGGCGAAGGCGACGCGCAAGTGATGGACTTCATCGCCGACCGCGGCGCCGCGGATCCGGCCGAGCTGCCGAACAGCGAATTGCTGAAAGCGCGTGTCGCCGAAGTGCTCGAGACCCTGAGCGAGCGCGAGCGCGAGATCCTGAGCCTGCGCTTCGGCTTCGGCGGCGACGGCTACACCTACACGCTCGAGGAGGTGGGCCGGCGCTTCAACGTCACCCGCGAGCGCGTGCGCCAGATCGAGGCCAAGGCGATCAAGCGCCTGCAGCACCCGACACGGGCGCGGCGGCTCGAGGGGTTCCTGGATCTCAAGTCGTAATCACTGGCCTTCCAAGGCCTCGACCGGCCCATCACGCCCTTGCTTGGCGCGGTGGGCCGCGTCGTTTTCAGCGCGCGAGCGCTGGTTCGCGGGCCGACTCGGTGAGCGCGGTTTTTTCGGCCGCGACCTCGGCAAACAACTCGATGTTGTTGCGGCAGCGCCGCTGGCGCTCGGGTGGCGAGGACTCCACCCAGCCGGCGCGGAACGGCGCGCGCACGTTCTCCTTGTCCCAGTACCAGCGGATCACCTGCTTCGCGATCTCGCGGTCCTCGGCGGTGGGCGTCGGCGCGAACCAGTTGGTGGTGAACATGCGCCGGCGGTTGCCGCCGCCGTATGCCGCGTGCTTGGTGCGGTGGTCGAAGAGCACCAGGTCGCCGGGGACGCTGTCGAGCGCCACGCAGGGGAGGTCGCGCTGTCCTACCCCCAGGTCCCGCTCCGGGTTCCACACCTGCTCGTTGAGCATCCGGCTGTAGGCGTCGCCGTGCAGATGGCTGCCGGGGATGACACGCAGTGCGCCGGTGTCGCGGGTGACGTGATCGAGGTAGAAAGCGATCTTCAGGTGGCGGACGCGGCTCTTGGAATCCCAGGTACCGTCCATGACGTCCGAATGCCACGAGGTGTCGCCCGAGTAGTAATTGCCGTCACCACCAGCGAGGGTGTAACCGTCACCGAGCAGGGAGGTGCAGATGTCGACGATGCGTGGATCCTCGACCAGCGTCGATAGCCGTTCGTCGGCGGAGATGAAGATCTCGGGGAAGATGGTGCGCTGGCTGCCGTCATGGACGATGTCCGGGCGCGCGCGCCACACCGCCTCGAAATGATCGATGATCCAGCCGATGTCCTGAGCGAGGATACCCGGCAGCGCGAGGTAGCCGAAGGTGTCGAAGAAGGCTTTCTGCTGGGGGGTGATCATGGGGATTCCTTCTTCGTGCGTGGCGTGTGCGCGGTGATTGCGGTGATGGCGCGGGTGATGGCGATGGACGCGGTGCTCGGTGCTGGTGGATTCGTATCCATTCGGCGTTCTGTCGACAATTGCCCACGACATCCAATGCTGGTAGATTACCACCATGTCGCCCCAGCGGCATCCCCCGACGCAGGTATGACCTCCTGTGGATGCAGGCGGTTGCGACTTCGCTGCCGCTGCTCCCTCTGACCTCATCCAGGCCGCGGGGTGAGCCACTGACGTCAGGCTCTGGGATTCGGGACTTGGGAACGCTTGTCCCGGTGGTTACCCTGCGCCTGACCCCTCAGGAGACCCCATGGCATATACATCGCGCGCCCGTCGTCCGTCCGCAGCGTCGACAGCGAAGGCAAAATCGTCAACCAAGACCGTCGGCAGCAAGTCCAAGGCCAAGTCCAACAAGACCAAGCCGGTGTCGCGGAAATCCGCCCCGAAGCCGGCCAAGAAACCGGTCAAAGCCAGGGCCAAGGCCAAGCTCGCGTCGAAAGCGAAGAAGCCGGCACGCGCGGTTTCTGCCAGGGTTTCCAAGCCGGCCAAGAAGCCGGTGAAAGCCCTGAAGCGCGGCCAATCATCGGCCGGCCTCTCCGCGGTCGCGCCGCTCGCGCGCGAAGTCAGGGGCGGAGCGCCACGCGACGCTGAGGCACCGGCGACCGCCGCACCCTCGCAGCCGGTGACGGCGGTGGGATCGCTATCGATCGCGGATCTGCTCGAACGCGCGCGTCCGCAGGTGCATCCGTGGTCCCCGCCGCTCGAGCGCGAGCACAACCGCCTGACGCGTCGCACGCTCGCGGCGCATCATCCCGGCTTCGATCGCCGCCGACTGAAGCACCAGGGCATGGTCGCGCCGCGCGGCGAGCCTTCGCATCGCACCGAGCAGAGGAGGGGTAAGAAGCCCTGAGGCTGGGGAACGGATAGCGGAGAGCAGGAAATGAGAAGTTAGAGGATCGAATAGGGAAGATCGAAGGGAGAAGCGAGGAGCGCGTGCGTAATGGCATGCCCGGCCCTGCGCTCCCGGTTTTACGCACCGCGCTTCCCAGCGCGGAGGATCCGCTATGCCGTGTGGCATGAAGACCCTCGCCATCGGATCGGCCACCACCTCGCGCATCGCTTACGGCTGCATGCCGTTGGGCGGTGGCTGGGGTTCCGAGGTTCCCGGAGCCGCCGAGCGGACCCGCGCGGTCGCGGCGCTGCGCGCGGCCATCGACGCCGGCGTGGATTTCTTCGACCACGCCGACATCTATTGCCGTGGCAAATCGGAGTCGGTGTTCGCTGCGGCCATCGCCGAGATCGGCGCCAAGCGCGAGGCGCTGATCATCCAGTCGAAGTGCGGCATCCGCTTCGCCGGCGATCCGAACGCCGAAGCCACCGCACGCTACGATTTCAGCCACGGCCATATCGTCGCCTCGTGCGAGGGCACCCTGCGCCGCCTGGGCACCTCGTATCTCGACGTCTACCTGCTGCATCGCCCAGACGCCCTGGTCGAGCCCGAGGAAGTCGCGCGCGCGTTCGACGACCTGACCAAGTCAGGCAAGGTCCGCCAGTTCGGCGTCAGCAACCATTCGCCGCTGCAGATCGAGCTGCTACGCCGCCACCTGCGCCAGCCGTTGGTGGTCAACCAGCTCGAGCTCAGCCTGGTGCACGCGCACCTGATCGATGCCGGCGTGGTGGCGAACCAGTCCGCCCATTCCTTCGGCGCCGATGGCACGCTCGACTATTGCCGGCTCCATGGCATCGCCATCCAGGCCTGGAGCCCGCTCGGCCGCGGACGCGCGCTCGGCGCCACCGGCGCGGGCGCGAGCGCACGCGATCTTGAACTCGCGCGCGTGGTCGGCGCCATCGCCGCGCGGAAAGGCGTGCCGGCCGAGGCGATCGTCATCGCCTGGCTGTTGCGCCATCCAGCCCGTATCCAGCCGATCGTGGGTTCGACCGATCCCGCGCGCATCACCGCGGCATGCGCGGGGGATGGAGTCGAACTCAGCCGCGAGGAGTGGTACGCGCTGCACGTGGCGGGTAGAGGAAAGTCGATGCCGTAGCGCAAGGCGCACGGGGAGCCGAAGGCATGGCCACGTTTTTCAGCCCAGCTCCCCGTCTTCTGGGGGCAGGCCGGATGCCGATGTTGGGGGCCGAAGCCCCCCCCCAAAAAAAAACAGAAAGCGGGGTCGGCGATTGCCGACCCCGCTCGAGAACCTGGTACTGGCCCGGCGTTGCCGCCGTGCCGCTTCGATGCTAGCGGCGCGGGCCGCGATCTCCGCCGCGATCTCCGCGGAAGCCACCATCGCGGCCGCCTTCGCGACGCTCGCCGCCGCCTTCGCGGCGTTCACCGCGCGGCGCGCCGGCATCGCCTTCGCCGCCGCCGGCGCTGCGCGCCGCGCCCACGGGTTCAGCGATCAGAGCCTTGCGGCTGAGGCGGAACTTGCCGGTGCGCTGGTCGATCTCGATCAGCTTGACCTGCACCTGGTCGCCTTCGCGGGCGACGCTGCTGAGATTGGCGACGTGCATCCAGTCCCATTCGCTGATGTGCACCAGGCCCTCGGTGCCAGGGATGAATTCGACGAACGCGCCGAAGTCCTTGATCGCCTTGATGGTCGCGGTGTACGTCTTGCCGGGTTCCGGGGCCTCGGTGAGGTCGGAGATCCAGCCTTTGGCCTTTTCGATCGAAGCCATGTCCGGCGAGGCGATGGTGATGATGCCATCGTCGTCGACGTTGATCTTGGCGCCGGTCTCCTCTTGGATGCGGCGGATGGTCTCGCCGCCCTTGCCGATGATCTTGCCGATGAGCTCGGGATCGATCTGCACCTGGATGATCTGCGGAGCGTACTTGCTCAGCTGGTCACGGTGGGTGGAGATCGCGGCGTTCATCTTCTCGAGGATGTGCAGACGGCCCTGGCGGGCCTGCTCGAGCGCTTCGCTCATCAGCTGCGCGCTGATGCCGCCGATCTTGATGTCCATCTGCAGGGCAGTGATGCCCTTGTCGGTGCCGCAGACCTTGAAGTCCATGTCGCCGTAGTGGTCCTCATCGCCGAGGATGTCGGTGAGGATGGCGTAGCGCTTGCCTTCCATCACCAGGCCCATCGCGATGCCCGCGACCGGTGCCTTGAGCGGCACGCCTGCCGCCATCATCGCCATCGAACCGCCGCACACGGTCGCCATCGAGGACGAGCCATTGGACTCGGTGATCTCGCCGACCAGGCGGATGACGTAGGGGAACTCGTCCTGCGGAGGCAGGACGGCGAGCAGCGCACGACGCGCGAGCGCGCCGTGGCCGATCTCGCGGCGACCGGGTCCGCCACGCTTCTCGACTTCGCCGACCGAGAAGCCGGGGAAGTTGTAGTGCAGCAGGAAGCGCTCGTTGAACTTCGGCTTGAGGCCGTCGATGAGCTGCTCGTCCTCGCTGGTACCCAGGGTGCAGACCAGCAGGCCCTGGGTCTCGCCGCGGGTGAAGATCGCCGAGCCGTGGGCGCGCGGGAGCACGTCGAGGTCGATGACGATCGGGCGGACGGTCTTGAGGTCGCGCGTGTCGACGCGCTTGCCTTCGAGGATGAGGTCGCGGAAGACCGCGTCCTTGGCTTCGCCGAAGGCTGACTTGATCTCGAGCGCGCCCTTGTCCTTTTCGGCCTGCTCGCCGGGGAGTGTCGCCGCGAGCGCGGCGACGGTGGCGTCGCGCATGGCCTTGACCTTGGCCGAACGCTCGTGCTTGTTGGTGGTCAGCAGTGCGCCGCGGATGTCGTTGCGGTGGGCCGAGAGGATCTTCTCGATCCACGGGCTCGGCGTGGGCTCGGTGTAGGCGTTCTTGGGCTTGCCGGCCTTGGCCCGCAGCTCGGAGATGCCGGCGCAGACCTTCTTGATCATGCTGTGGGCGAGCTCGAGGGCCTCGACCATCTTGGCTTCTGGGATCTGATGAGCGCCGCATTCGACCATCATGATCGCGTCGGCGGTGCCGGCGACGACCAGGTCGAGCGCCGACCCAGCGCGCTGGCTGGCGGTGGGCATGATCACGAACGCGCCTTCGACCATGCCGATGCGCACGGCGCCGAGCGGGCCGTTGAACGGGATCTGGCTGATGGTGAGCGCCGAGGAGACGCCGATCATGCTCAGTACATCGGACTCGTTCTCTTGGTCGAACGACAGCACCAGCGACTGGCAGTTGGTGTCGCGCTTGTAGCCGTTGGGGAAGAGCGGGCGGATCGGGCGGTCGGTCAGGCGCGAGATCAGGGTCTCGTGGTCCGACATGCGCGCTTCACGCTTGAAGAAGTTGCCGGGAATGCGGCCCGCGGCGTAGTGCTTCTCGCGGTAGTCGACGGTGAGGGGGAAGAAGTCGAGACCAGGGCGCGGGTCGCCATCGCAGGCGGTCGAGAGCACCATGGTCTCGCCCGAGCGCACGATGACCGAACCGGCGGCCTGCTTGGCCAGGTAGCCGGTCTCGATGGAGATGATCTTTCCGCCGAGATCGATCTCGATGGTGTGCCGACGCATGTTGAGGGCTTGGAGAGAGGCTTCGCGATCCATGGGGTCCTGTTTCGCCCGCGGCGTGGCGCCTCGGGCAGGGCCCAGCGATGGGCCCGAAGGCCGCTTCCCATGTGCCTGTCCAGAGGGCGGTCGATCGCGGGCTTGGGAAGCCAAGCGGCTCGGCGGCTGTCTGGAAAGGGGCGGGGAAACGGCGGTTGGTTGAGTGTGAGATCCGTTGATGTTGTAAAAGAATCCGGCCGGCGCTTGCGCGCCGGCCGGTTGAAAATCAGAGTTTTTGGCGGATGCCGAGCTTCTCGGTCAGTTTGCGGTATTCTTCGACGTTGGTCTTGTTGATGAACTTGAGCAACTTCTGGCGCTTGGCGACCATCATCAGCAGGCCGCGCCGGCTGTGGAAGTCCTTCTGGTGGCCCTTGAGATGCTCGGTGAGGTGGTTGATGCGCTCGCTGAGCAGCGCGATCTGCACCGCCGCCGAGCCCGTGTTCTTGTCGCTTCCGCCGAACTCCTTGATGAGGGAGCCCTTGCGTTCTTTGTTCATGGTCATGGCACGCGTTCCTGTGAGGGGTTGCTGGGAGAGACCCGGAGGGCGTTGCGTTGTCGCTGCTCCGCGTCGTAGAGGGCGGAACCGTAGCGGGTCGGCACGCTCCATCAAGGGGGGCTACGCTTCATCAAGGGGCTTCATCAAGGGGGGCTACGGCCCCCCTTCTAACGGCCTGCCGACCTGACCCCCTGGGAGGCGGGGAGCAGGGGGTTTTGACGGCTGACGCCGGAGAGTCCGACACTTCCGTTACTCTTCCCTCTTCTTCCTTCTCCTGCCTCCATCCCCCGCATTGACCCTTCCATCCCTCTCTCAAGCTCCCCGCCATGATCGCGGTCGGCATCAAGTCGGTATCCAAGAGCTATGATGGTAAGACGTTGGTGCTCGACCGCGTCGATCTCGACGTCCAGCAGGGGGAGATGTTCTTCCTGCTCGGGGCAAGTGGCTGCGGCAAGACCACCCTGCTGCGACTGGTCGCGGGCTTCCTGACCCCGGATTCGGGAACCGTGCATTTCGGCGACCGCGACGTCACCCGGCTGCCCGCCGAGGAACGCGGCATCGGCATGGTCTTCCAGAACTACGCCCTGTGGCCGCACCTGACCGTCGCCGAGAACGTGGCCTTCGGGCTCGATGTGCGCCGCGTGCCGGCTCCCGAGAAGCGCGCGCGCGTCGAGGAGGCCCTGGCCCTGGTCGAGCTGCCGGACTACGGCGAGCGCCGCATCGCAGAATTGTCGGGCGGGCAGCAGCAGCGCGTGGCGCTGGCGCGCGCCATCGTCATCAAGCCGCAGGTGCTGCTGCTGGACGAGCCGCTCTCGAATCTCGACGCGCGCCTGCGCGTGGCGATGCGCGCCGAGATCAGGCGGGTGTGCAAGGCCGCTGGCGTCACCGCGCTCTACGTCACTCACGACCAATCCGAGGCGTTGTCGACCGCGGATCGCATCGCGCTGCTGGTGAACGGCGCGGTCGCTCAAGTCGGCACCCCGCGCGACCTCTATGAACGGCCGGCCACGCGCGCGGTCGCGCAGTTCGTCGGCGAAGCCAATCTGCTGTCGGGCTTCATCGGCGGCCCTGGCCGCGTGCGCTTCGCCATGGCGACGCTCACGGCGGCGGCGATGCCCCCGGGGCTCAAGCAGGACGACCACGTGACGGTGTGCATCCGTCCCGAGCGCCTGCGCATCGATCCGGGCGCGGCCGCCAACCGCATAAGCGCCACCATTGTCGAGAGCAGCTATCTCGGCGCGTACGGTCAATGGCGCCTGGTCACCGACGATGGCACGCCGCTGACGGTGAACGAGCCGTCGCCGCCGGCGCGCGCGGTCGGCGACCGCCTCTCGTTGACGGTGTCGCCCGACGACGTGGTGGTGCTGCCGGCATGAAGGCTCTCGCGTGAAAGCCGTCGCCGCAGTCGCCGCGATCGTCCTGCTGCTGGTGGCGCCGATCGTGCTCCGCCCGCATCCGCCCCAGGGCGTCGCGCGTACGCTGGTGATCATCTCGCCGCATGGCGAATCGACGCGCTCGGAATTCGGCCGCGCCTTCGGCATCTGGGCGTCGAAGGAGCTGGGCTTCTCGGTCGAGATCGATTGGCGCACGCCCGGCGGCACCAGCGATATCACCAGACTGCTCGAGGAGACCTACCGCGGCAATTTCCGGCAGGCGCACCACGAGCTGTCGACCGAGGCGCTCGCGGCGTTCAATGACGCCAAGGTCGACGCTCCAGGATCGACCGCCAGCGACGAGCAGAAGCTGGGGCGCATGACCTTCCTCGCCTCCGAGACCAGCGTCGGCATGGATCTGTGGTGGGGGGGCGGCCTGCTCCCGCACGCGGATTTCGCCGACAAGGGTTTCCTGGTCGACGCCGGGATGCTGCGCGAGAAGCCGGAATGGTTCACGGATGAGGTCATCCCGCAGAAGCTCAGCGGGGAGACCGTCTACGACAAGCAGGGCCGCTACTATGGCGCGTGCTTCAGCGCCTTCGGCATCTGCTCGAGCCCCGATCGCCTGGCGCTGCTGACGCCGCCAGACCAGCCGCGTGCCTGGGCGGATCTCGGCGAAGCGCGTTTCCTCGGACAGATCACCATGGTCGATCCGACCCGCTCGGCGGCGATCGTCTCGGCGCTCGAGCGGCTGATCCAGCAGCGCATGGCCGAGGCCTCGGCCGGCGAGCCGACGCCGGCGAGACTGGCGCAGGGCTGGGCTGACGCGTTCGTGCTGATCAAGCGCATCGCCGGCAATGCGCGCGCGCTCAGCGACGGCGCCTCGAAGGCAGTGCGCGACGTGGTGCGCGGCGACGCCACCGCCGCCATCTGCATCGATTTCCACGCCAAGGCCGAGGCCGAGTATTCGGGTGAGCAGAGTGGCGGCACCGAGCGCCTGGTATTCGCGGCGCCTACAGGCGGCACCTCGATCTCGGCAGACCCCATCTCGATGCTGCGCGGCGCACCGCATGCGGATCTCGCCAAGGCCTTCATCCGCTTCGTGCTGTCGCCCGAGGGACAGCGGCTGTGGGACTACAAGGTCGGCGAACCGGGCGGACCGATCCGCTACGCCATGCGGCGCATGGCGGTGCGCAGGGACGTGTATACCTCTGCCGACCGCGCGCGCATGAGCGATCCCGACGTCGATCCATTCGCGCTCGCCGCCAGCTTCACCTACCATCCCGAATGGACCTCGAAGCTCTACAGGCTGATCGGGCCGCTGACCCGGGCGGCAATCCTCGACCCGCGCGAGGAGCTGATCGATGCCTGGAGCGCGATCATCGCCGCGGGCGGACCCGAGGCGGTCCCCGCCGCGTGGGCGGAGTTCACCTGGATGCCGTTCGGCTACGCCGACGCGAAGGCCAACCTCGATCTCATCAACCAGGGACCGCCGGCGAGCCTGACGCTGATGCGCTCCTGGACCACCGCCGCGCAGGGCCACTACCGTGAGGCCGCCCGCCTCGCGCGCGCGAGCCGCGTCGCCGCGCGCGCTAGCTCCAACGGAAGCGCGCGATGAACGCGCGCCGCGTCCCCATCGCCGGCTGGATCGCCTATGGCGCGGTCGCGCTGTTCCTCGCGGTGTTCCTGGTCGCGCCGCTGGCGATCGCCATGGGCAGCGGTCTGAAGGCCAGCTACCTGATCGAGGTGTTCGCCAATCCCGTGTACCGCCAGGGGCTGCTGAACGCGCTCACCATCGCCCTGGTCACCACCGCCGCGACGCTGTCGTTCACCGTGCCGCTGGCGTGGTTCGGCGCGCGCCGCCGTTTCGCCGGCAAGGGTCTCGCCGAGGCGCTGCTGCTCGCGCCGCTGGTGCTTCCGCCTTTCGTCGGCGCGCTCGGCGTCTACCAGATCCTCGGCCAATACGGTGTGGTGAACACGCTGCTCGAGCGCGTCGGCTGGTGCGCGCCGGGCCTCGGTCCCGATTGGCTAGGCGATCACCGCTTCGCGGTGGTGTGCGGCGTCGAATCGCTCGGCCTGTACCCGATCCTGTACCTGCTGCTGACCACTTCGTTCGCGCGCCTGGATCCGGCGCTGATCGAGGCCGCGCGCAATCTCGGCGCCTCGCCATGGACGGTGTTCCGCCGCGTGGTGCTGCCGCTGGTACGGCCCGCACTCTTCGGCGGCGGCATCATCGTCTTCGTGTGGAGCTTCACCGAACTCGGCACGCCGCTGATGCTCGGCTACGACCGCGTCACCCCGGTGCAGATATTCGCCTCGATGGCGGACATCGAGAAGAACCGCCTGCCCTACGCGCTGGTGGTGGTGATGCTGGGGATCGCGCTGGCGCTCTACGGGCTCTCGCGGCTCGCCTTCGCCGGCCGCTACGACGCCGTCGCCGCGCGCGGCGCGGGCGCGGGCGGGATGGGTGCAGACGCCATCACGCTGCGCGGCCGGCGCGCGCTGGTCGCCTGGCTGCCCTACCTCGCGCTGATCGTCGTGGCGATGCTGCCGCACCTGACGGTGATGCTCAGCGGCCTGTCGCGCGACTGGTACCACACCGTGTTGCCGCACGGCTGGACGCTCGCGCACGCGCGCGATGCGCTGTCGAACGAGAACGTGGTGCCGGGCATCATCAACAGCGTCAGCTACGCCGCGGCCGCGACCCTGCTCGGCCTGGGCATCGGCACCTTCATCGCCTGGGCCGGCGTGCGCTGGAAGCCCGCCGGCTGGCAAGTGCTGGACATCGCGGCGATGGTGCCGCTCGCGGTACCTGGGATCATCTTCGCCTTCGGCTATATCGGCCTGGGCTTCGCGCTCGGCCAGATCGATCCGCGCCTGCGCGCGATGATCGATCCCTACAAGAATCCCACCGCGCTACTGATCATCGCCTACGCCGTGCGCCGGCTGCCGTTCGTGGTGCGCGCCGCGTCGTCGGGTCTGAGCCAGGCGCCAGTGGTCTTCGAGGAAGCCGCCGCCGCGCTCGGCGCCAACCGCTGGACGCGTCTGCGCCGCATCACCCTGCCGCTGATCGCCGGCAGCCTGGCCGCTGGCGGGCTGATGGTATTCAGCCTGTCGATGCTCGAGGTCTCGGACTCGCTGATCCTCGCGCAGAAACGCGAGTACTGGCCGATCACACGGGTGATCTACGACCTGGTGAACGTCTTGGGACCGGGCCCGGCGATCGCGTGCGCGTTCGCGACGTGGGCGATGCTGTTCTTGACCGCGACGTTGGCCGCGGCGGCGGTGTTGTTGGGGAAGAGTCCGGCGGCGCTGTTCAAGGCGTAAGGACGGGCCTCGGAGGGGGAGGACTCGCAGGTGAGAAGGTAAGTGGGTGAGCAGGCTCGAGGACAGCGGATGGCGCGGGGGTTCTCCTGCTAGCATTCTAGCCTTCTCGCATTCTCACCTTCTCACCTTCGGGCTTTCCCTGGTGTCTGGCTGCGTCGCTCGAATGGAGAAGGCTCGAAGTAAGGAAGGTAGAAAGTACGAAGGTTCGAAGGACTGCGAGCACGTCCGCTACGATCGCGCTCCCGAGCAGAGCCCCACAAGAACGCGCCTTATCTCTTCCCTCTTCCCTCTTCCCTCTTCCCTCTTCCCAACTTCTCCGCTGTCCTCTCCCCCCGCCCCCCTAAAACACATCCATGCCCCCGCAAATCCCGCCCCTCCGAGTCGGTCCTTACACCTTCGCAAGCCGCCTTCTCGTCGGCACCGGTAAATACTCCGACAACGAGACCATGAAGCTGGCGCTGAAGGAATCCGGCGCGGATGTGGTGACCGTCGCCGTCCGCCGCGCGAACCTTGCCGCCCGCGGCCAGGCGAATGGTGGCAGTCTGCTCGATCACATCGGTCCTGAATACCAGCTGCTACCCAACACCGCCGGCTGCTTCACGGTCGAGGATGCGCTGCGCACGGCGCGGCTGGGGCGCGAGCTCGGGATCTCGGACATGGTCAAGCTCGAGGTGCTCGCCGACCAGAAGACGCTGCTGCCGCATCCGACGCAGACGCTCGAAGCGACACGCGTGCTCGCCGCCGAGGGCTTCACGGTGCTGGTCTACACCAGTGACGATCCGGTGCTGGCGCTGGAATTGCAGTCGGCGGGAGCAGCGGCGGTGATGCCAGCGGGTGCGCCGATCGGCAGCGGGCAGGGGATCCTGAACGCGAACAACATGCGCATCATCCTCGAGCGCGCGACCGTGCCGATCATCATCGATGCTGGCGTGGGCACGGCGTCGGACGTGGCCATCGCGATGGAACTCGGGGCCTCGGGCGTGCTGTTGAACACCGGCATCGCCGGCGCCAAGGATCCGGTGCGCATGGCGCGCGCGATGAAGCACGCGCTCGAGGCCGGTTACTGGGCCGCGGGAGCGGGTCGCATCGAGAAGCGCCTGTACGCGAACGCGAGTTCGCCGACCAGTGGACTGATCGCGGGCAGCGCGCACGCGACCGGCAGTGTCCCCGGCGAGTGATCGCGGCCTTGCCTTATAAGTAACAATCGTTAACATATCGCCGACTCTCACCAAGGAGCCTGCGATGCCGTTGATATCCCCGCGTTCCTGCCTGTGCCTGGCCCTCGTCCCGATGCTCGCCGCGGGCTGCGGCTCGCGGCCGCTGGCGCCGCCGACCGCCCCGGTGGCATGGACGGTGACGCTCGACCAGGACTACGCGCGCGAGCACGCGGCGTTCATCCAGCAGCATGTCGATCTGTTGAGGAAGCTCGAAGACTTCGAGCATCCCGGTCGGCGACAGGGTGAAGCGGTTGCGGTCGGCGTCGCGGTGGTCGTGGTGGTGGCGATCATAATCGTCGCCGCTGCGTGCGGCGGCGGCGGCGGCGGTGGCGGTGGCGGTGGAGGAAGCTTTAACCTCTCTGGTTCGAGCAATAGCGATGCGTATCCGATCTCCCTGATCGCGATTCCGGTCGGCGGCACCGAGCCCATCGTGGTCAAGCGCCTGGACGTCGGTGAGAACCGATTCGAGTCACCGCTGCCTGCGGACTGCGACGTCGACATCAGCACCACGATCGGCGATCAGCGCTGGTACGTGGGCCGCGTGCATTGCCGCGTGGGTCAGGAGATGGCGGTAGCCGTCACACTGGCGGGTCCGCATCTCCAGGTGAAGGCAGGCGGGACGTTCGCGGAGAAATAGCATGAGGAGGCATTGAGGCTTTGAGGCGCGAAGGGGGAAGGCTAGAAGGCGCGAAGGTAAGAGAGCTCGAAGGCTCGAATCGTGGGATCAGGGCGGCGACAACAGTCGTTGTTCAGCGTCAGTGCCATCATCCATGTCGAGCCTCGATGCCCTCTGCTTTCCTTCTTCCCACTTTTGTCTTCGATCTTTCCTCTTCAACCTTCCCCTGCTCCGCTATTCCAATACTCCGGCAATCCTCAACGCGGTGACGATCTCCGCCGTCGCCGTCGAGCGGTTCAATGCGTAGATATGCAGCCCTGGCGCGCCGAGCGCGAGCAGCTGCTTGCAGAAATCGACGGTGTACGCGATGCCGGCCTTGCGCACCGCAATGGGATCATCAGCCAGAGGGGCCAGGCGATCGCGCACCGATGCCGGCACCGACGCACCGCAGCGCGCGCAGAAGCGTTCGAGGGCATGGAAGTCGACGATCGGCAGGATGCCGGGGATGATGCGCGGCCGCACACCGAGCTTCTTGGCGAGATAATCCACGTGCTCGACGTACGGGGAGGCGTCGAAGAAGCATTGCGTGATCGCGGCCGTCGCGCCCTTGGCGAGCTTGGTGGCTAGGTGGTCCCAGTTGCCGGTGCGGCTGGGATTGTCGGGATGGCCCTCGGGAAAGGCCGCGCATACCGTCGCGAACCGGCCATCGCCAGCGATCAGATCGATCAGATCGGCGGCGTAGGCGCAGCCGCCATCGGTCGGCGTGAAGCGCGCTTCGCCTTTCGGCGGGTCGCCGCGCAGCGCGAGCAGGTTCTCGATCCCGGCCTGGTGGTATTCGTCGAACAGCGCGCGCAGCTCGGTCTTGGTGGCGTTCACGCAGGTCAGGTGCGCCATCGCGGTGACGCCGGTCTTCGCCTGGATGTGCTCAACCACTTCGCGCGTCTTGGCGCGCGTACCGCCGCCGGCGCCGTAGGTGACCGAGACGAAGTCGGGACCGAGCGGCACCAGCTGATCGATGGTGTCCTCGAGGGTGTGCCAGCCGCGGTCGTTCTTCGGCGGGAAGAATTCGAACGACAAGGTGCGGGCACGTTGTTCGAAGAGCCGATCTAGACGCATGGCTCCATGATGGCTGGATCCATCGATCCATCAAGATGGAATGATGGAGGGAGGGAGGATGAGGCGTGAAGGGGGACGGCCGGAAGGTCGGAACGTGGGAAGGCTAGAAGGACGGCAGACGCCCTCTGTCCCCTCGAATCGCCCGGTTCCACCGGAGCGAAGCGACCGGGCGCCGAGTAGCGGTGGGCGGATACAATGGCCGCAGGCCATCCGCCCACGTTTTCGCCGGCACGGCGAAAACGAGCCACGACAAAGCCCGTGGGGTAGGCGCGCAGCGCCGTAGGGGCGGAGCCCCTGCATGAAACATTCTGGCCGGGGGCCCCATCGCCCCGCGAAGGGGCGGGCGCCGAGTGGCGGTGGGCGGATACAATGGCCGCAGGCCATCCGCCCACGTTTTCGCCGGCACGGCGAAAACGAGCCACGACAAAGCCCGAGGGGTAGGCGCGCAGCGCCGTAGGGGCGGAGCCCCTGAATGATCACGAAGCGTGAGCGAGGTACATGCCGCCGAGCGCCATGCCGATGCCGACAGCGCGGTAGACCAGCAGGTCCGATGGCCCCACGGTGACCGGACGGCGCAGCACATGCCGCATCAAGCCGGCTTCGGCGCGGCGGAGCATGCCCGCGAGCACCACCAGCGCACAGCCGCTGACCACGCTGATGCACGCGATCGTGACCAGCACGACGCTGCCGTGCATGAAGCTGCCGACGGCGCCGAACGAGACCGAGATCAGGCAGATCGCCGCGCAGGCGAGCACGAGATCGACCGGTCTGAACTTCGCATAGCTCTGCGGCAGCGCGCGCGGGAGATGCTCGATCATGCGCGCCATCAGCGCGTGATGCTCGTCGGCGGAGAGCGGATGCGCCTGCATCGACAGGAGCTGGTGGAGGCCGCGGGCGGCCTGCAGATCGGCGAGCGCCCCACGATCAGTGAGGGACCGCTCGACGGCGTCGGCCTCATGCGGGGCGAGCAGCCCGTCGACCAGGCGTTGGATCAGTTGGGAATCCCGGTTCATACCTGCTATCAAGACGCGTCGGTCACGGCGGACCAGACAGGGGAAGAGGAAACGTACGTCATTGGCTAGCCTCCGCCCACCAGGGTCACGACCTCTACCTGATCGCCGGGGCACAGGGCTCGCACCGGATGCTCGGCGCGGCGCACGATCTCACGATTGACCTCGACCGCCACTCGGGTCGATGGTAACGCCAAGTGCTCCAAGAGCTTGAGAACGGTGCACCGCTCCGGCAGCTCTACCTCCTGGTCGTTCACTCGCACCTGCATGGATGGATTGTGGCCGGGAACGCGAAGGGAACAACCGTTACGATAGCGACAATTCTTGCGCCTGGGCCCGCACCAAGGGCAGGCCTTCGCTGAGGATGGCCAGGGCCTCGTCGCGCCGCCCCAGGCTCAGCAGGGCTACCAGCAGGTTGCGCCGGAAGCGTTCGTAGCCGATCCGCCGCACCGCCCGGCCCGCGAACACCTGGTCGAAGGAGTCTGGTCCTACTGCGAGCAGCGCCGCGTCGCCGTCGCCGCCGGTCAGTCTGGGATCGGCCGCGGCCGTAGCGAAGCGGTTCCACGGGCAGACCTCCTGGCAGAGATCGCAGCCGAACCACCACCCCTCGAAGCGTTCGGCGAGATGCTTCGGGATCACGCCGTGGTGCTCGATGGTGAGGTAGCTGATGCAACGTTCCGAGATCACGCGGCGTCCGACCAGCGCGGCGGTGGGGCACCGCTTCTCGCACGCGGTGCAGGTGCCGCAGCGATCCGCGCCCGCGGATCCTGTGCGAGTTTCGAGCGGCGCTTCGCTGAGCAGGAAGCCGAGGAAGCGATAGCTGCCGGCATCGGGCGCGATCAGCAGCGCATTGCGCCCGATCCAGCCCAGCCCCGCGATGCGCGCGAGGGTGCGTTCATTCAGTGGCGCGGAATCCGCGACAGCACGGTGCCGCCAATGCGCATCGCGCGCGCGGTTGATGGCGTCGCCGACGCGCGCGAGCTTGCCGCGCAGCAACTGATGGTAGTCCTTGCCCGCGGCGTAGCGCGCACGCACCAGAGGCGATGCATACGACGCCGCGTCACGATCCGGCGAGTCGCGATTCGGCGAATAGGCGAGCGCGACGGCGACGATGCGGATGGCGGTGGGCATCAAGCCGACTGGATCCAAACGGAGATCGCGGTGCTCCTCGAGGTAGCGCATGTCCCCCACGCCATCGGCGAGCATCTGGTCGAGTCCGGCGGGATCGAGCCCAGCAGGCGGCGCGATGACCGCGAGAGCGGTCAGGCCCTCGGCGCGGCAATGTCCCGAAATCTCGGTAAACGACACGGTGTCAGACATACGCCGTCCGTCTTAGCGTGCTCATCCCCAGACTCCGCAGAGTCCCAACTCGTCGTCGAGTTCGCGCAGCTTGCGTCCGCGCCCACGTCCGCCGCCGCGCGTCAGCCGCGTCAGTACCGAGGCGAGGCTTTCGGGACGGCCGAGCGCCCAGCCCGAACGCAACGCCCGGCCATGCGCCGCACGCGCCTCTGTCGAGACTGCGGTGGCGAAACGCTCGAGCCACTGGTCGTGGTCGCGCGACATCGGCGGCGAGCAGCCGGGCGGAGACTCGTCGGTGGGAAACATGTGCTCGCCCGGGCCGATGCGCAGCGGCGGCGGCGCGAGGTTCACGCGCGCTTCGCGGATCGACCGCATCCCGCGGCTCGAGGTCGACTCGGTGGCGCCACCGAGTTCATGTTCGAGCCAGCCGGTCGCGGCGAGCAGGGCGCGGTCGTCGGCGAGCAGCGCCGAACGGAAGCGCGACGCCCAGATGCGGCCACGCGAGCGATGACGCTGGTTCCATTCACGGCTGAACCGCTGCAGCAGCGTCTGCATGAATCCGCCGAGCGAGCAGAAGCGTGCGCGCAGGCGCGCGGCGGTGGGCAGAGCCCTGGCGCCGAGTCGACGCCAGCGGGCGCGCAGGACGCTGTCGGCTTCATTGGATTCGTCGCGCTGATGGACGATCAGATGCACATCGGTGCGGGTGAGCACGTACGCGAAGATGCGTGCATCGAACACTGCCCTGACGCTCTCGAGGAGCGTGAGGAAACGTTCGCGATCCTCGGTTAGGCCGAACACTGGATGAGCGAGGGTGGAGGTGGTGTTAACATAGTAAACGCCCGGTGCGGATATGATTGCAGCGCGGTCGAGCACGATGCCAAACTACCTGAATTCGATGTCACACAATGAATTAACCAGCTTGACCGTGGTGGATCATACGCCTATCGTTCTCGCCCATAGGCACCAGCGAAGGGAGCCCATGCCCATCCATCCGATGGCAGTGGTCGACAAGCAGGCGGACGTCCATCCCGAGGCCACGATCGGTCCGTTCTGCGTCGTGCAGGGCAAGGTCACCATCGCCGCCGGCGCCGAATTGCGCAACCATGTCAGCGTCTATGGCCGTGCGACCATCGGCCCGCGCACCATCCTCTTCCCCGGCTGCGTCATCGGCGGGGATCCTCAGGATCTGAAATTCCGCGGCGAGGACAGCGAGACGATCGTCGGCTCGGATTGCCGCATCCATGAATTCGTCACCATCAGCAAGGGTACGGCTGGCGGCGGCATGAAGACCGTGGTGGGCGATCACTGCCTGATCATGGCCTACGCACACGTCGCGCACGACTGCATCCTGGCCGATCACGTGGTGATCGCGAACAATACGCAACTTGCCGGGCACGTGCAGGTGGGGCGCAAGGCGATCATCAGCGGCATGGTCGCCGTCCACCATTTCGCGTCGATCGGCGAACTGTCGTTCGTCGGCGCGATGAGCGGCGTGCGTTTCGACATCCCGCCCTTCATGGTCGCCGAGGGCAATCCCGCCGAGCCGCGCAACGTCAACCAGGTCGGGCTGCGCCGCGACGGCTGGAGCGAGGACCACATCCGCGCCCTGCGCGACGCCTACCGCGTCCTGTACCACGACCGCAACGTGCCACTGAGCCAGGCGGTGGCCACGCTCAAGGGCACGCTCACGCCGGATCCCGCGAACCCGGTCATGCGCCTGGTCACCTGGATCCAGGAGCATCTCGAGACCAGCGTGCGCGGCCGCATGCAGGAGGCGAGCCGGCAGCCCGCCATCGGTCTGCGCACCCCGCGGCCCGAGGCGGCGGCCCAGGCCGCCGCCTCCACCGACGCCCACTAGCTTTCCGAGCGCTCCCCTGAGGAGAACTCCGTTGAGGAGAGCTCCGCTCGAGTCCCGGACTGCCTCCTGAGTCTTCGGGGGCCTGACGAGCGTGGCGTTTCCGGCCTCGGGAGCCTGTCCCCTGGGGACTTGCGCCCGTATCGATCGCCCTATCCTGTGCGACCCCCCATTCGAGGTCATCATGAGCATTCACGGAACGTTCGTCGGCAAGGGTGGCTTCAGCAAGCATCGCAACGTGCTTTCCCGCGCCGAGCGCATCGAGCGCCTCAAGGCCGATGGCCGCTGGGCCAAGGACACGAATTCGATCTTCAATCTGCCCAAGGTCCGCAACATCAAGATGACCTGATCACGCTCGCCGGTCCCTCTGGACGGCAGCCGATCTCAGCGAACCCCACCTTCACAACGGGTGGGGTTCTTCGTTTGCCGGCTGCGACCGACAGTCGGTTCCAACTCTCAGCTCTCAGCTCTCGATAAGAGCCGTCGCGGTCCTCTTCCCTCTTCCCTCTTCCCGCTCTCTTCAATCTTCTCCGCCGTCCCCTGCCTACTTCCCGATTCCTCTCCCATCCTTCCATCCCGCCCAACTCGGCGCCTCGCCCTTCACCAACCACACCGGGACCCAGTGCTTGGCCACGTCGACCTGGGTGGTTCTGGCGCTGCCGTAGCGCATGGTGTAGCCGGCGCGGCGGCGGGGGCTGGGATTGGCGCGGCTGCCGTGGATGATGTGCGAGTCGTGGATCGAGGCGTCGCCGGCCCGCAGCTCGATGCAGAGGCGCGAGGCCTCGACCGCCGGATCGACCTCGACGCGCACGCCGAGCAGATCCGTGCCGTCGGTCTTGATCATCGGCAGCTCGAGGCGTCCCGCTTGGGTGCGCGGCAGCACCTCCATGCAGCCATTGTCGCGGTCGGCGTCGTCGATCGCCAGCCAGACGGTGACGATGTCGGTGCCGACCACCGACTCCCAATAGGAGTTGTCCTGGTGCCAGGCGACCGACAGGCCGTCGCGCGGTGGCTTGACGATCAGGTGCGACATCAGCAGCACCAGATCATCGCCGAGCACCGAACTGACCGCGTCGAGCACGCGCGGATGGCAGCACTGGCGGAGCCAGAACTCGTCCTTGATGTGCGGCTCGGTCAGCCTTTCCCAACGCACGTCGGAGCGCTCTGCGATGGTGCGGTCGAGCGCGGTCCGGCAGTCGGCGATCTCGCTGGGCTCGAGCAGGCCGCGGAAGACGCAGTAGCCATCCTCGGCGAAGCGGGCGGGGTTGGTGCTCAATGCCGAGGATGCTGGAAGTGCCGATGCGGTGGCGGTGCTCATGGTTCTGGTCTCCGTGAAAACCGATAATATCCGCTGTTCATCGCTTGCCATGAGCGCACTGGACGACAACCTGTGTGAAATGGTATGAGCATTCCCCTCAATCGCCTGCTCGCCTCGTGGCCGCGTTCGATCCATACCTGGCGCACCGTCGGCGGCTCCGCGCGTGAGGGTTTCGCCGGCTACGGCCTGCTGCACAAGCCGGGCATCCGCGTCGACCACCGCGATTACGACCCGCCGGTCTATTCCGCGGTCTATGTCCTGCGTGGGCGCGGGCGCTACCGTGGCGCGGGGATCGATCGGGAGCTGGCTCCGGGCAGCGTCTTCCAACGCATTCCCGGGCGCGCCCACAGCACCGAGATCGATCCCGCGAGCGCCTGGAGCGAATGCTACGTCGCCGTGGGTCCGCGACTGTGCGACGCGCTGATCGCCGCCGGGCTGATCGACGAGCGGCGGCCGGTGGTCGAGCGCGGGCTCGATCCCTATCTCGCCGGGCGCGTCTGCTCGGGCATCACCACGCTACGTGAAGCCGTCGACGCCGACCTGCCTCGCGAACTGGGCCGCCTGCTGGCGACGCTGGGCGATCTGCTGGCGCCGCTCGCCGGGCCCAGCGATGGCGATGCCGGACTGGTGCGCGCGGCCTGCGCGCGGCTTGGCGCCGATCTCGACGGCGCACTCTCGCCACGGCTCGTGGCGCGCGATCTCGGCTGTGGCTACGAGCGTTTCCGCAAGCTGTTCCAACGCGCCATCGCGCAATCTCCGGCGCGCTACCGCATGCGCCGACGCATCGACCGCGCGCGCGAACTGCTGCTCGACCCCGCGCTCTCGGTGAGCGAGGTCGCCCACGCCGTCGGATTCGCCGACCCCTTCCTGTTCTCGGCCCGCTTCCGCGCCCACACCGGCATCTCGCCATCCGCGTTCAGGAAAGGACTGCCCGCCTAACTTTTTGTTGGGGGACTACGGCCCCCCAACATCGGCCTCCGGCCTGCCCCCAGGAGGCATGGTGCAGGGTGATTGATGGAGCCGAAGCGGGACTTCAGCCACACGCTGCGCTCTCCGCTTCCCTCTTCCCTACTTCTTTCCCTTCTGCTCTCCATCACCCATCATCGCAGATGATCTTGAACAGCGTCTCGCGCAGCTTGCTCGCCCAACCGATGTCTTTCGCGGTTCCGCGGTTGAGCAATTCGGCGAACACCAGGCGGCGTCCACCGGGCAATTCGATGTACCCGACCAGGCAATAGGCCATGGCGTGGGTCCCGGTCTTCACCGCGCCGCGCGCCTTGCCGGAGTCCTTGCTCTTGAGCGTTGCCGGAAACAGGTCGCCATACGGCCCGCGCGCCATCGCGATGAGCAGCCTCGCCATGGTCGAGGCCGAAGCGCGGTTCTCGTAGCTCAGGCCCGAACCGTCGAGCAGCGCGATGGAATCGGCGTCCTTGCCCAGCAGCTTGGTCAGGATCTCGGTCACCGATTTGCGTCCGGCGTCGATCGAACCCTCCCCCGCATGGTGCGCGCCCACCAGGCGCAGCATCTGCTCGGCATAGAAATTCTGACTGTGCTGGTTCATCAGCGTGAGCGCGGGCTGGAGGTCGTGGTGGAGATCGACCAGCAGCGGACCGGCATTGAGGTCGACCGCCCCCAGTCTGACCGAGCCGCTGATGGCGATCCCGGCCTGCTCGAAGAGATGCTTCAGGTGCTCGCCGGCGAGCAGGTCCGGATCGGTGGCGATCGCCAACGGGAACCAGGCACCGGGCTTCGCGCAGGTGCCCGAGACGGTGACGGTGTTGGCGGCGATGTCGCGGGTGATCGAGGTGTGGCTGTCGCCTTTTCCGGTGACCGTGCGGGTGAGGTTGCGTACTGGCACCAGGCCGCACTGCGGGCGGGTCTGCACATCGGCGGGATGGCCGGAGACGGTGGGCAGGATCCGCACCTCGATGCAGTTGTCGTTCCACGCGAATGCGCTCGCGGGTGCGCTGTACCAGCGCTGCAGGTTCTCGGCGTCCTGCGGATAGGTCGCGGGACGGATCGGGCCCGCGAAGAGGTGGTTGTCGACGACCACATCGCCGTCGATGCGCGTGACGCCTATGTCCTTGCAGTGGTTCGCCCATTGCAGGAAAGCCTGGTCCGGGTCGTCGTCGTAGAAATGGCCATCGAAGCAGGGATCGCCGCCGCCGACGATGCCGATACCCGGCAGGCTGCCGGCCTTCAGGGGGCCGAGCGCGGCCATGCGCGTGATGAACTGGAAGCGTGGACCCAGCTCGTGGTAGGCGGCAGCACTGACCAGCAGCTTGGTGGTCGATGCCAGGGACAGGGGCTGGCTGGAGTTGGACAGGTACAGCCAGCTGTCCGCACCCAAATCATAGACCGCCACGCCGGCTTCGCCGCCCTCGGGGATGCTTTGCAATGCCTTGTCGAGACGGACTGATAGGTCGGAACCGAGGCAGGTGGGCGATGCCCCGGCGAGTATCGCGACGAGTATCGCTGAGACCGGAGCGGCGATCGGCAACCAGGTCCCCAGGCGCATCAACGGCAGCGTAGCCAGGGCCTTTGCCGCGTCATCGCCCAAGTCCCGGCAGCCTCTGCGGGGCATGCTTACGCATCGACTCCTTGCCCTGGGAGGGATCGTGCGACACTGGAAGGATGCCCGAGACACAGGCCTGCCCGACGTGCGGGAAGAATCTGCCGCTCGCCGACGGCCGTAAGCCAGAGGGCTACCCCTTCTGCTCGAACCGCTGCCGTAATCGGGATTTCGGGCGCTGGATCGACGGCGGCTACACCATCGCCGGGCGGACGCTGTCGTCCGAGAATGATCCGTACGCCGATGACGCGGACCTCGATCCCCGATGATCCCCTTGCGGGTCCTGCACGTGATGGGAGACGATCGCGGCCTGGCCGACGATGCGCCGCGCGCGCTCATCGGCTGGCTCGCCCGCAACGGGCATGCCGCCGCCCTCGCCGTACCCGCCACCGGATCGGCCCCGTCCATCCCGGGGACCGAGGTGATCACCTACGGTGCGGGCTTGGTGGCTTCGCTGTTCGGTGCGCGCTCGGACGCTGCCAAGCGCATGGCCGACTGGACACCCGACATCATCCACGTCCATGACGTCGACGCATTGCAGGCGGCGCTCGATTTCGCCAGGCGGGTCGGCTTGCCGGTGGTGGTCAGCGTGACTGGCCGCGAGGATGCCCATGCCACGCGGCTGCTGCGCGATCCGAGAGTCGCCTGGGTGCTGATCCCAACCGAGAGCCATCGCGCGCATTATCTCGGCAAGGTCGGGCTCGGCCGCGATCGCGTCAGTTTCCTACCGCCAGGAATCGATGTCACGGCGGCCGGCACGATCCCGTACCGGACTGCCGACGGCTGCACGATCGTGGGGTTCACCGGGCCCTGCGATCACACCTCCGGCATCCAGGGCCTGGTCGCAGCTTTGAAACAGGTCGAGGCGACGCATCAGGTGCGCGGACTGTACCGTCCCTCGTCGCCGGCGGATGCGACGCGGTTCATCGAACTGGTCGCCGATCTGCTCCCCGATCGCGCCATCCCCCTGACCGACGTCGGGCCATCGTCATCGGCGGAATTCACTGCGCGCATCGACGTGTTCGCCGATACCGGGACTGACGACCACGTCTCGGTGCCTATGCTCGAGGCGATGGCTTGCGCCCGCCCGGTGCTGGCCCTGGCGGTGGGCGGCATGCCCGAATTGGTGCGCGATGGCCAGACCGCGTTGCTGGTGCCCCCGAACCTGCCCGAGGCGCTCGCGGCAGCGCTGATCCAACTCACCGATCCGGAACGCCGGCGCATGCTCGGCGAGGCCGGACGGGTCTTGGCGGCCGAGCGCTACGATCTCGCGCTGGTCGGCCAGGCCATGGTCGAACTCTACCGCGTCGCCATCGGCGGGACGCGCAACTCGAGCGCCAAGGCCGAGGGCAGCACGGCCTACCGCCGGATCTCGGACACCCGCATCTCTCGGACGGTCTAGCAGGCCTCTCCCCAGGCCGAGGGCACCTTGACCGCGTCGTCGCCCCTACCGCTGCGACAACCTGCTAGCCGGCAGTTCGTCGATCTGGCACTCCGGCCTGGACAGCACCCGCCACCGGTCCACGATTCCCGCCCCATCACGCCATGATCGCCTTCATCTCAGACATCCATGCGAACCTGCCGGCGCTCACCGCCGTGCTCAAGGACATCGACTCGACGGGCAAGGTCGAGAAGATCTACTGCCTGGGTGACGTGATCGGCTACGGCCCGCAACCGGTCGAGTGCCTCGATCTGGTGGCGTCGCGATGCAAGCTCATCCTCATGGGCAACCACGAGCACGCGGTGCTCTTTGGCGCCTTCGGCTTCCACTCGGCGGCGAAACGCGCGATCGACTGGACCCGCGAGGCGCTGCAGAAGGTCTCGCCCTCGGCGCGGCGCAAGGCGCTCTGGCAGTTGCTCGAGAACCTGCCGCTCAAGCAGGAGATCGGCGAGATCCTGCTGGTACACGGCTCGCCGCGCGACCCGGTCATGGAATACGTGCTCGAGAGCGACCTCTGGGAAGGCTCCGATTCCGAGAAGATGGAGCAGATCTTCGCCGGCTTCAAGCGCCTGTGCTTCGTCGGCCATACCCACCGTCCAGGGGTCTTCACCGAGGACCGCTGCTTCCTGCCTGCGGCCGATCTCCCCGATGGCTTCGACATCTCGGATGGCCGCTACCTGGTCAACATCGGCTCGGTCGGCCAGCCCCGCGACCACGATCCGCGGGCCTGTTATGCGCTCTTCTCTGGCGACGCGGTCTATTGGCGTCGCGTCACTTACAGCATCGACGACACCGCCGCGCGCTTCAAGGAGGTCGAGCCCCTGGACCAGCGCTTCGCCGAGCGGCTGTACCGCGGCGAGTGAGTCCGATCGACCGGCTGCACCGGCCCCCGGGCCCCGGGTCGCGCCCGGTTTGCATCCCACGCCATCGCCGCTACAACCTCCAGCCCTGGCGCCGAGCCGGCGCATAGAAGGATGGGCATGGCACAGGCCGAGGCCAAGGTGGTGTTGACGAACAAGATGGGCCTCCACGCCCGTCCGTCGACGCAGATAGCCACGACGGCGAGTCGCTTCGCCTCGGACGTGCAGATCGCCAAAGACGACATGGTCGTCGACGCCAAGAGCGTGCTCGAGCTGCTGATGCTCGCCGCCGAGTGTGGTTCGCAGCTGACCATCACCGCCACTGGCGATGACGCGAAAGCTGCGGTCAAGGCCTTGGCGGACCTGGTCGAGGGCCGCTTCGGCGAGCTCGACGTCGACGCCTGAAGCCCTGGCCGAGCGATCGACATGACCGTGGCCAGCCGTTCGGGCGTGCTCGTCGCCACGGCATTCGGCCTGGGCCACCTGAGACCTGCTCCTGGTACCTGGGGCACCCTGGGCGCGACGCTGGTCGCGGCAGCCTGGATCCATCTGGCGCCTGAGGCGATGGTGTGGCCCGGGCTGTGGATCGGGGTTGTGGTCGCGATCCTCGCCGGGCTGCTGACCTGTGGCGCCGCGATCCGTCATTTCGGGGTCGGAGACCCCAAGCAGGTGGTGATCGACGAGGTGGCTGGCGCGTGGCTCGCCCTGGCCGTGCTGCCGCCCTCGCAGCTGCTTGCCCAACCAGTGCTGTGCCTGGCACTCGGGTTCGGGCTGTTCCGAGTGTTTGACATTGCCAAGCCTTGGCCACTCAGTTGGTTGGAGCATCTGCCGGGGGCACTGGGCATCCTGGCCGACGATCTTGCGGCTGGCCTCCTGGCCGGAATGCTCACCGCAGCGGCTCTGCACTAGCCGGAGACTCCATGGCGAAGCCAACCAGGCGGGACAGTGGTTCCGTGAACAAGCGTGGGGTGTCCGACCGCACCCGCCTACCCGGATCCACCACGCCTGGTCGCGCCGCCACCACCACCCGCGCCGCCACCGCCACCACCCCAGGGCGGTCGGTCACCGCCAGCCCGGGCCGGCGCACGGTCAGTGATCGCCAGGGTGGCAGCAAAGGCGGCGGCGAGGTCAGCGCCACACGCAGCAACCTGACCGCGGTGAAGGGCGCCGGCAGCCGGCGTCCACGCGGCATGGGCCTGCGCGCAAAGTTCATGCTCGTGCTCTCGCTCGTCACCGGCGCCGCGATGGTCGTGCTCGGCTTGACCATGTCGACGAAGGCGAGCCGGTACCTGTTCAGCCAGAAGCAGCATGACGGCATCGAGGTCGCGAAGATGGCGACCCAGGTCGCCAGCGCGGTGGCGGATCAGCTCAAGATCCTCGACAGCCTGGTCGCCACCGACGACAAGAACACCGACATGTTCCAGAAGAAGAGGAAGGAGATCCTCAAGTCGGTCGAGAACTACCTCAAGAGCGCGGTGACCTGGGAAGGCGTCAACGGCGAGCCCAGCGACATCCTCGCGGTCGCGTTCGACATCCATGGCGACCGCTTCACCGAATTGAGCAATCTCGGTTATGGCCCGCAGGAGACCTCGGGCACGCCGATGGGCAACCGCTTCCCTGAATTGTTCATCCCGAAGAACGGCAGCACCATTCTGCTGCCTGACAACATCAAGGTCTTCGTTGGCACCAAGAAGACCAAGAACGGCGACGTGCCGGTGTACCGTTTCAAGGTGGCGCTCGATCCGAAGTTCGGACCGGATTCGAACGTGCGCGTCGATGTCGACGCCAGCGGCGTGGACAACGTCCGCTACAACCTCTCCGTCGCCATCGCCTTCGCCGTGCTGCTCGCCATCGGCGTGGTCATCGGCGTGGCCAACTGGCTGGCCGGCAACATCACCCGCCCGGTGCAGATCCTGCTCAAGGACATGCAGGTAGTGGCGCGCGGCGATCTCGACCATCTGACCAAGCCGCACTCCTCCGACGAGATCGGCGTGCTCGCTCACGAATTCAACAAGATGACCACCAACCTCAAGGAGGCGCAATCGGCGCTGGTCGAGCAAGAGAAGGCCGAATACGAGCTTTCCATCGCTCGCGAGGTCCAGAAGCAGCTGCTGCCGGCGGAGCCGCCGCTGATCACCGGCTTCGAGTGCGCGGACTACTACAAGGGCGCCAAGGCGGTCTCGGGCGACTACTACGATTTCATCCCGCTCGGCAACGGCCTGTGGGGCTTCATCGTCGCCGACGTCTCTGGAAAGGGCATCCCCGGCTCGATGGTGATGGCGGTGACGCGCACGATCGTGCGGCTGATCGCGCTTCGTCACCAGAGCCACGCGGCCGAGACGCTGAAGGAGACCAACCGCCTGATCGCGAAGCAGATCAAGCGCGGCATGTTCGTCACCTCGTTCTACGCGATCCTCGACGAGCGCACCGGCAACCTCACCTACGCGTCAGCGGGCCACAATCCGATGGTCATCTACCGCGCCGCGAAGCGCGCGTACGAACTCGCCACCGGCAAGGGCATCGCCCTCGGCTTCAACGAAGGTCCCATCTTCGACAAGACCATCGAGGAGCACCGCACTGTCCTCCAGCCGGGCGATGCGATCGTGCTCTACACCGACGGCTTCCCCGAGGCCATGAACGCCGAGAACCAGGAGTTCGGCGACGAGCGCTTCTACGAGCTGGTCGGCCAGTGCGGGCACTTCGATGCGCGCTCGCTGATCGACCGCCTGGTCAACGCCATCGCCAAGCACCGCGGCGAAGCCGAGCAGTCCGACGACCTGACCCTGATCGCGGTCCGGAAGGCCTGAGGCCCGTGCCGGACTTCCATCACGAGCTCACCATCTCCAACGATCTCGCCTACCTGTCGCAGGTGCGCGAGCTGGTCAGCCGCGGCGTGCGCGAGGGGACCTTCCCCACGCAGTACGTCAATCGCCTGCAGATCGCGGTGGACGAAGCGGTCACCAACATCGTCGAGCACGGCTACGCCGGGCAGCAGCGCGGCAAGGGCTCGATCTGGATCACCCTCGACGTGTCGCACGACCGCTTCCGCATCGAGATCGCCGACAACGGCGTCACCTTCGATCCGAGCGTGCTCAGCGATGTCGACATCGTCGAGCATGCCGCCACCGGCAAGTCCGGCGGGCTGGGTGTGTTCCTGATGCGCAAGATCATGGACGTGGTCGACTACCGCTACGAGGCCGGTCTCAAGAACCGCCTGGTGCTGGTCAAGAACCGCTGACCGGTCCGATCGGTGGTCTCCACCTGACGACGGATTGCCTCGGCCTTCCCAGTCGCAGACTTCCGCGCCATGAGCAAGCCACGTCTCGCAGCCCGGGTGTCGCGCATCGATTCGAGCGGCATCCGCCGCATCTTCGATCTCGCGCGCAGCCTGAAGGATCCGATCAACCTGTCGATCGGCCAACCGGATTTCCCGGTCGACGGCAAGGTCAAGGCCGCGGCCATCGCCGCGATCTCGGAGAACCGCAACTCGTATACCCAGACCCAGGGCATCCCCGAGCTGCGCGAGCTGCTGGTGCGCGACGAGCAGGCTTTCACCAAGCGCGCGTACGCGGCAGACCAGGTGCTGATCACCAGCGGGGTCTCGGGCGGATTGTTCCTGGCGCTGCTGGCGCTCGTCGACGACGGCGACGAGGTGATCATCCCCGATCCCTATTTCGTGATGTACAAGCACCTGGTCAACCTGTTCGGCGGCAAGCCGGTGTACCTGGACACCTACGACAGCGGCTTCGGCATCGATCCGGCGCGGCTCGAGAAGCTGATCACGCCCAAGACCAAGCTGCTGCTGGTGAATTCGCCGGCGAACCCGACCGGGCGCATCCTGCCCAAGGCCGAGCTCGAGGGCATTGCCAAGGTCTGCGGCAAGCACGGCATCACCGTCATCTCCGACGAGATCTACCGGCTCTTCGCCTACGCGCCGATGACCTCGATGGCCGAGGTCTACGACAACACCGTGGTGCTGGTCGGCCACAGCAAGACCTTCGCCATGACCGGCTGGCGCCTCGGCTACGCCTGCGGCCCGGCCGAGATCATCTCGGCGATGACGAAAGTGCAGCAGTACAGCTTCGTATGCGCCCCGTCGGTGGTGCAGTGGGCGGCGCTCGCCTGTCCGCAGGTCGACAACACCGCGAACCTGGATTCGTACCGCCACAAGCGCGACCTGATGCTCTCGATCCTGCGCCCGACCTTCGAGATCGGCTCGCCCGACGGCGCATTCTACCTGTGGGCGAAGGCGCCGACGGGCATGACGGGCGACCAGTTCGTCGACAAGGCGATCGCCAACAACTGTCTGATCATCCCCGGCAGCGTGTTCAGCGAGCGCAACACGCACTTCAGGATCTGCTACACGGTGCCGGACGACAAACTGAAGCAGGGGGCGGAGCTGTTGTGCCGGTTGGCGAAAGGGGCTGACACCCACTAGCGCACCGAGGATCCCCGGCGCTGGTGGCACAAGGCGCCTGCTCCGCGCGGGCTGCCGACTTGCAGGCGGCGCCGCGGCGGTGAAGGTCGCGACCTGCGCCCCGATGACGGGGTCGTCCCGTCTCTGCGCCGCACTGATCAGGATAACCGATGCCGCGACTGCATCCCGCCAGCCTCAGCCCCGATCCGTTGTACGGTCGCGATGACGCCGCGCCGCTCATCGCCGAGGGGGCCGACGCCGGCCTGCAGGTGTTCCGCATGGGCCCATGGCGCGTCGCCGATGGCCTCGCGCCCGAGCGCCTCGCGTCGGCCGAGGACCTCGATCCCTTCGCGGCTCAGTCGCCGATCCGGCTGACGCCTCATCCGTCCCGCGGCGTTGGGGTGGTGATCGACTTCGGCACCGAGCTCGATGCCGAGCTCGAGCTCACCGTCGAGGCCGCATCGCCGGCGGCGCTGTTCGTCTCCTGGGGCGAAAGCCTGCCCGAGGCCTGCGGCTGGGGTCTGCCGCCGTCCCCGAGCAACGGATTCCCGCCCGCGAAGGAATCGTGGCCGCTCGCCGTGGGATCCGCGAAGCGGGTGTTCGCCGCTCGAGGTTTCCGCTACGTGCGCGTCGACGCCTTCGACGGCGCCGTCGCGGTGCGCGTCTGCGCGATCGTGCGGCTGGCGGGAGGCGCGCGCGTCGGCGATTTCCGCTGCGGCGATCCGCTGTTCCAGCGCCTGTGGCAGACGTCGCTGTACACCGCGCGCGCGTGCACGCGGCCGCGCGCGTTCTGGGACGGCATCAAGCGCGACCGCCACGGCTGGTACGGGGACGCGCGGATCACCCAGGCCAGCCTCGACGCCGGATTCGCAGCGCCAGGATCCGCCGAGGGCATGCTGCTCGAGTGGCCGGAGCACAAGTGGGCGAACGGCATCCCGGCGTTCTCGTTCGACGCCTGCGCGATGCTGCGCCAGCTGCTGGTGGCGCACGGCAGCGCGCGTCCCGCCATCCCCGAGATCTACCGGCGCATGCGGGCGTTCCTCGGATGGGTGCTGGGCACCCAGGTCGATTCCCGGCTGCGCCTCGTCCATCGCGAGGGCGTCGAGTATTTCTTCGGCATCGGTTTCATCGACTGGTCGCCGCAGCCGCTTGGCGGTCGCTTCGAGGAGCTGCCGTGGCTGCAGTGCGCGTGGTGCGAGGCGCTCGGCCACGCGGCGCAGGTCGCGTGCTGGCTCGGACATGACGAGGACGCCTCGGCGTGGTCGGCGGCGCGCGAGACGCTCGCGCCGCTGATCGCGCGCGAGCTGTGGCGACCGGGGGGCTTCCCGCACACGCTCGAAAGGGCGACCGCGGAGGAGATCTGGGCGATGCCGCACTCGCCGGGCCTCCACCATCGCCTCAGCTACCTCGAGTCGCAGCGCTTCGGCCCGAGCCGGCCGTCACGCCATGCCGCGGCGCGTGCGGCGCTCGCAGGCGTGCTCGATGCATCCATGCGCGCCGCGTCGCTGGCGGTCTTCGATGACCCCACGGTGCCGGGCATCATCACGCCCTTCTACCAGTTCTACGAGCAGTGGGGGCGCGCGGCTTGCGGCGATCCGCTTGGCGCGCTCTCGCGCATGGGCGCGTACCTCGAGGCGATGCTGGTCCCGAACGACGGCGCAACGGTGTGGGAATCCTTCGAGCCCGACGTCACCGGCTTCGCGCGCTGGGGGTTGCACGGCTTCCCCAAGAGCCTCTGCCATGGCTGGGGATCCGGTCTGGTGCCGCTGACCACCCGCTGGCTGCTCGGTGTCGAGCCGCTTGCTCCCGGCTTCGCCGAGGTCGCGCTGCACCCGCCCGCGCCAGTGGCGTGGGCTTACCAGGCGACCGTGCCGACGCCGTTCGGGCCGCTACGGATCGCGCGGGATGCGCTCGGGTCGCCGGTGCAATATTCCGTCCCGGATGGGATCGTAGTGCGATAGGGGCGGAGCGGGCCAGCGTAGAGTGACAGTGACGAGCATTCCGAAGGGCAGGACCTGTGACCAGTGCGTCGACAAGGCGTGCCAACACGTGCCTGATCATTCCCGGCAGCGAGTTCAGCGAGCGGAAACACGTGCTTCCACATCTGCTACTCGGTGCCGGACGACACGCTGAAGGCGGGGGCCGAGCTGCTGTGCCGGTTGGCGGGCGGTTAGACTCAGGATTAGCCTCGTAGCAAACGGTCACGGGCTTGGGAGCGTTCAATGCCATCAGTTAACAACAACCTGCTTGTTCTGAATGTTTTAGTACATCAATAATCTCGTACACATTACGAAGGAAATTATCATGAAATATCTGAGCATTGTCTGTCTCATAGGTTTTCTGGGAGCGAGCGTATTTTCCGAGGAGATCAAGCCGGGTCAGACATTCCCTAAGTCGGAACCTACTGAAGCGAGCAAGCTCTTCGCGCAGCTCGAGGCCTTACCCGTGGATAAGCGCAAAGACGAAATAAAGGCATGGGTTAAACAACATTCAGTAAACTTGGATCAAATATCCGAATGTATACATGCGATGTGGGTAAACGCGGTGCACGAAAAAGAATGGCGCATGGATCATGACCCCGAAGTGGCACGGGCGGCGATGCAGAAGCTTAACGCGGAGCTAACTACAGTGAAAAATGCTCTTGCGGAAAAGTCTCAGGAACTCGACGCCCTTAAAGCCAAAAAATAATACCCGCCTCGCTAGGTTACTGACAGGGCCAAATGCGATTCGCAAGGGGCGAAATCACCAGGATCGCGGAGCCCCTGGTCTTCACCGAGCGGCGGCCGCCATCGAGCCGGCTCCGAGCTTGGCGAAGGCGCGGCGCACCACGGCGCGGTCGTCGTTGGCCAATTCAGCGGGCAGCGGCAGCGCCAGGCCCAGGGCCTGGCGCGCGCGTGCCACCGCGAATACCAGCTGCCAGGTGGCATCGTCGCGTACCGGCGCACGATCAGTGGGCTCCACCTTGCCCACCGGAGCGGCAGCGCGGTTGTGGTTTTCCTGCGGGTCGCGCTGGGCGCCGCGGGTGGCGGTCAAGCAGCGGTGGAGCAGCGCGGCGCCTGGTTCGCGCGCCGCCATGGCTCCCCCGCGCCGGGCCAGGCGCTCGACGGTGGTGGCGATCTGGGTCGCGAGGCCCCAGCTGAGCTCCTGATCGCGCAGCTCGGATTCCAAGCGGATGATGTCGGCGGTTTCGCCGCAGCAGCGCATCAGTCCGAGCGCCTGGCGCCACACCGGCACCGCGCGATTGCACGCCGCCGGACGCTGCTGTTCGGGCTGGTCGGCGAAGCCGTCCTCGCGCGTGGCGATCGCCTGCCACAGCCTGGGGCGCGCGCTGGCGTCGCCGAGCAGCGCCAGGACCGCCGCCGCGCGCCACGACACCGCCGCGTCATCCAGGAGCGGACGCAGCGCGGCCGCGTCGCGCGCCTGGTAGAGCCGCCACATGGCGTAGCCGGCCTTGCTCCAGTCCGCGTCGCGCAATTCGTCGACTGACTTCGCGAACCACGCCGGATCGGTATCGGGGCCGAAGCTGTCGTCGGCCTTGCGCAGCTCCAGGGCTCCAGAGGCGGTGAGCTCGGCGCGCAGGCGCGCCAGGTCGACGACGCCCGCGCGTGCATGCTGGCTCGCCGCGCGTCCCGCGACCTCGCCGATGCGCTGCATGTCGCGCTGCATGCGCAAGCTGTGGTGGGCGTCCTGGCTCACGCCCAGGGCTCGGCAGGCGATCCAGGCGTTGTCGACGTCCTTCGGCACCAGGATGCCGTAGGGGATCTCGCAGGCGGTGCGGGCGCTCCAGGCTCGGCATGCCCACACCCAGAACAGGCCTTCGTCGGATTCGAACTCGTAGTCGCTGGCGTGGTTGTCGTAGTGGCAGCCGGTGTAGCCGATCGCATCGGCGAAGGTGCGGCGTTCGATCAGGTCGGTGAGCTCCAGGGTGGTGCGGGTGACGATGTGCCGCGATTGGCGCAGGCCGATAGCCGGAGCGATGTAGTTGGGCCGGCCGCCGCCCTCGTAGCATTCGCGCCGATGCTGCGCGATGCCCAGCAGCCGCGCGCGAGTCAGGTCGGCGATGTCGGTCGCGTCGACGAAGCCCTGATCGAAGTTGACCACGCCCATGCGCACCACGCCATCCTTCTCCCAGGCGCTGCCCGAGGATTGGCTGAAGGCATGCGGCAGGCCATCGCCGGCGCGGCCGAAGCGCGATTCGCAGCCGGCGCGCGCGCACAGGTCGCCATCACCGGTGGCGTCGATCCAAGCCTTGGCGGTGAGCCGCACCGGGCCTTCGGGCGTGGCGATCAGCGCATCGCGGATGACGCGTCCGGTGCGGCGCACGCTGACCAGGGTGCCGATGAACGGACGCACCCCGGCCGCGCCGAGGAGATGGTCGAGGGCGGCCTTCTTTGCATCCGGATGGAAGCCCTGGATCTGTCCGCTCGCTGCGAAACGTGGCATCAGCGCGCGGACCCGATCGTCGACCCGCTCCTGCAGGCCGCCCTTCATGCCGAAGTAGTACCAGTGGATGCCACCGCCAGCGCCGATGCCGCCGGCGAAGGGCAGTGGATCGAAGGCGGTGACCGTCGCGCCGGAGTCGGCGGCGGCGAGCGCCGCCACGGCGCCACCGGTGCCGGTGCCGGCCACTGCCACATCCACCGCCGGCAGGTCACGGGCTTCGATCTCGGGCATGGGCGCGTCGACCGCCATGGGCTTCGCCGCCGCCGCCGACAGCAGATCTTCGGCCACCTCATGGCCGAACGCGTAGCGATCGGCGAGCGTGGCGAGCGGCGACGGTGCGAAGGCTGGTACCGCCGCGCGGACGTTGGCCGGCAGGCGCGGCGCCGCGGAGCCCTTCCAGGTGTTGAACGGCACCACGGCGGCGTGGGTTACCACCGCTCGTCCCAATGCGGCGGGCAGCACCCGCAGCCATCCCGCCTGCGCGCTTTCGCCAGGATCGAGCGTCGCGATCACGCGCCGCTCATCCGGCCACACTCCGGGAATGCCGGGCGCATCCGCGTCCCAGGCCACATGGCGCAACGTCACGGCCACCGTGCGCGTGTCAGGCTGCGTGGGCTTCACTCCGAGCAGGCGGATCAGTTCGCCATCCTCGGTCGCATCGAGCCACCGACGCGCGGCGATGCGTTGGAGTCCGGACTTGCTGCCGACGATCACGCCCACCACCTGGTCATCGCGCCGTTCGACCGCCATCGGCGTGGCGTAGGCGAGCACATCCCACCCTTGCTCGCGGACCACGCAGGCGGCGGCGACCTCGGCGATGGCGCCATCGATGAGCCCCCGCTGCCAGCCGCCGTTGGCGGCGAGCCGCGTCTGCCAGGCCTGCCATCCTGGCAGGTCATTCGAGCCGGCCTCGACGTGACCGGCCCAACCGCCCTCCCACAGCAGCGCCGCGGCGCGATCGACCCACAGGCACGAGAGTCCGGCCACGCGCACCCGCGTGACCGCGGCGAATCCGGCGTAACCGCCTCCGAAGATGGCGACATCGAAGGTGCGGGAGAGGAGCGGCTGATAGGAGGTGGGCATGCTCGCCACCATCGCATCCGGGCGCCACTCCGGCAATCCTGGTGATGAGGCTTCATCGGTCGTCTTTGTATGGTATTCTGCTGCAATGGACGATGGAGCCGTGCCCGCGATAGCTATCGAAGCCTTCGAAAGGCTGACGAAACTCCATGTTTGTATCCATGATCACAGCCGAAGCTTGTGGCCTTTCCTGTCGCCAGACCGCTTCGAACACCTCAATCCCCTGTGCCGTTCGATCAAGACCCTGCGCCAGCCGGCTTGCAGTGCCTTCGATGCCGAGCTTGTGCACCAGCGCGCCGGCGCCGCGCCGGCCGGACTGGTCAAGGTCTGCCACGCCGGCTTGGTGGAATGGGTGGTGCCGCTGATCAGCGGGGGGAGCCTGCAATCGATCATCTTCGCCGGAGTCAGGCGCCCCGGAGCGCGCCTGGACAAGGTCCTCGCCGATCCTTCTCCCCTGCCGCGGGCGGGGCCATGGAGCGCGCGCGTCGCCGCTCTGCCAGCCGTCGACGACGAGGAAGCGGCGTGGATCCTGGAATCGCTGCGTCAGCTCGGCGAGCGCATCGCCGCCTGGAGCCGCGAACATGGCCCGCACGAACGACGGATGCCGTTGCCCCGAGCCACCACCATCCGCCATTTCATCATCCGCCGGCATGCCGATCCACGGGTTTCGCTCGGCGAACTCGCGCGAGCGCTCGGACTGAGCGATAGCCGGACTGGCCACGCGGTGCGCGAAGCCTGCGGCCGGACCTTCATGGAGATGATCACCGAGGCGCGCCTGCGCACCGCGGCCGGATTGCTCCGTCACACCGGGCTGGCGCTCGATGAGATCGCCGCGCAGAGCGGTTTCGGGAACCGCTCGCATTTCCACGCGCAGTTCCGCCGCGCGTTCGGCATCAGTCCTCGGGCGTATCGGCGCGCTCCCCGCGAAGCGTAGCCTGGGCGAGCCGGCTTTGCGGGTGCCCTATTTCGCCTTCTTCGCAGGCGTTTTCGCAGGTATTTTCGTGGGCAGCATGGTCGACGGCACTGGTGCGGCCGACGGGAGCGTGTGCAATGCCGAGGCCGGGATGGGCTGCTTCGGCATGGTCGGCGTCGACCATGCCAGAGTCAGCGCCTGCGCGCCACCGCCCTGGAAATATTCCAGAGTGATGGGATGGAGGCTGTGCGCCGCGAGTTCGATGGTCCCGGTGTATTCGGTCGCGCCCTGGCCCTTCCAGGAATCGACGAGTGGTTTGCCATCCACCCACAGCCTGCCGCCATCATCGCAGGTCACCGAGAAGGTGTAGGTCGCGGTTTCCATGGCCTCGACGAATCCGGTCCAGCGCAGCGAGTAATCCTGTCTATCGGGATAGGGTCCGCCGGGAGCGGCGATGCCCGGCCAGTTCTTGGTCTCGACCGGCTTGCCCTCGAGCTTGATGTTGGCGAAGAGCTCTCCGGTGAGTCCGGGCACGTACTGGCTCGCGGTGAAGGCGATGTGATCCGATTCGGTCGTGACCGGGGTATGGGCGCGATCAGCTACGCCGTGGATGGCGAGAGCGTAGGTTGCGCCGATCTCCAGTCCCGAGGTGCGCAGCACCACCGACAGTCCGTCGTCCGAGAGCGCTGCGGAGATGACTTTGACGTCCCGATCGATGGCGTAATTCTCGGCCTTCTCGGCGGAGGTCCTCTCGAGGGGCTTGTCGAAGGTGATGTTCAGATTCTCGCGCTGATCGGGCGGAAGCATCACCGATGCAGGCGTGGCCGGAGCCGTATCGGGCGTGATCGTGATGGTCAGCATCGCCGGCTTGCCATCGGCGCGACGATCGTTTGCGTGCCATGCCACGGCTTCGTCACCGACGAAACCCCAATCGGCGCGGTACATAGCATGAACGCCGCCGGCGGCCTTGAGTTGTCCATGGGCTGCGCTGCCGGTAAAGACGACGGAGAGCGACGCGGGCATATCGTCGGCATCGTCGACCTGCAGATCGAACTCGATGAGCTCGCCTTCGTGACAGGCAGCCAGCGCATCCTTCGCGACTGGCGGCCCATCGCTGGTCTCGATCTTCTGCAGCGCGCGCACGAAGGCCGCGCGCTGATCGGCCGGAGCCTTGCCTTCCGCGTCGATCACCTGGGGCACCACGTCGGCCGCCGCGTGTCCGAAGCTGGACAGCGCTGACAAGGCCCGCAGCCCGATGTCGGGGCGCGCCAGAGCCGCGCAGAGCGTCGGGATGGCGTCCTTGGCGGTCGGACCGATGCGCTCGAGGCCCTCGATCGCGGCGGTCGCGATGCCGGCATCTTTGTTCTGGGCCGCCGCTCGCAGCGCCGGCATCACGAAGCTGGACGATGTGCCAATCCCGGCGAGCGCGTGCAGGGCGTCGACGGCGCAATCGCGGTCACCCGCGAGGGTGGCCAGGGTGGGGGCCAGCGGGGCGCTCGCTGGACCGAGCGACGCCGCCAGGCGCGCCGCCTCGCGACGCGCATCGCCGCTCGCGGCGAGGGCCTTGTCGACGCTGGGCAGGCATCCGGCGAGGGCGGTGGGTTTGATCACCGAGATGGTGTCGATGCCCAACGCTGCCAGCCACCAATCGCGGGCATCGATGGCGGCCACGGTGGTGGCGACCACGCTGTCGGCGGTGCCGGCCGCGCCCGCGCCTTCACGCTGCAGCATCTGGGCCGCCTGGGACTTCTGGTACGCGGTGCCTTGATCGAGCTGCTTGGCGAGCCGAGCCATGTCCGCCTGGTGCTTGGCATCGGGGGGCGTCTCGGCGGCACCACCGATAGCACACAGCGCACAGACGAGGATCGGGGAGATGGTTCGACGGAAGCCCATAGCATGATACTACCACGATTTTGCCGTCTTGGCATGGGGCATTCCACTCCACGCCCCATCCCCTGAATCCCAAGTTACTGTATGACAGTTACTTAGAAGTTATACTCGATTAAAGTAATCGTTAGCTATCTTATTGTCATGCTGCCCTACCTCATCGCCATCGGGCTCGCCTGCATGGTGCTCGAGCGATTGCGACCAGGCTGGCGACTGCCGAGCGTGCGTTCCTGGCCGCTACGGGTGGTGGCGGTCAATCTCGTGCAGGTGGCGGTGGTCCTGCTCGCTGGCGTCACCTGGGACCGCTGGTTTTCTCGTTGGTCGCTGTTTCATCTCGGCGGCACGGTGCCGTGGCTGGTCGGCGGTTTCCTCGCCTATGTCATCGGCACCTTCGTCTTCTATTGGTGGCACCGTTGGCGTCACGAAGTGGACTTCCTGTGGCGCGGGTTCCATCAGATCCATCACAGCCCGCGGCGCATCGAACTGATCACGTCGTTCTACAAGCACCCGCTCGAGATGGTGGTGAATTCGCTGATCGGCAGCGTGCTGACCTACGTGGTGCTCGGCCTCGGCGTCGAAGGGGCCGCCTGCTACACCGCGTGCTGTGCGCTCGGGGAATTCTTCTACCACACCAGCGTGACCACGCCGCGCTGGGTGGGCTGGTTCTTCCAGCGTCCCGAGATGCACCGGATCCATCACCAGCACGGCCTGCACCGCAACAATTACGGGGACATCGTGTGGTGGGACATGCTCTTCGGCACCTATGAGAATCCGCGCGTGTTCACCGCAACCTGCGGATTCGATCCCGACAAGGAGGAACGGCTCGGTCGCATGCTGCTGTTCGCCGACGTGCACGCTCCATAGCTCCCGCTCCCTCATCTTGCACGATCCTGATCCACTGCGGCTCAGAGCTGGGAAAGGCGGAGGCGGCTGTGGCAGGGGAGGCCGATCGCCGTGCATGACTCGGTGTGCATGGATATACTGTGGGACGATGCTCCACCCGACCATCGCCTCTGCGATCCGCGCGCGCCAGCTGATCCGCTTCCGCTACCACGGCGTACAGCGGCTCGTGATCCCCCTGGTCTACGGCCTGGGCAGCGCCGATGGCGAATTGCTGCGCGCCTGGCAACTCACCGGTCCGCCGCGTGCCGGATCTCGCCATGGTTGGAAGCTCTTCCGGGTCGTGGAGATGTCTGAAATCGCGGTCGCCCACGGTCGCTTCACCGCGCTCGAGATCCCGCCCGACTACAATCCGGACGATCCGTTGATGACCCGGATCTTCAGCCGCGTCGAGCGCCACGTGGAAAGTGGCTTCGAGTCGCAGCGCCTCCGCGCATCGGTTCCACCACGGATCGTGAATGAACCCGCTCGGGCTCAGCCTTTACGGAACAGCCTGCGTAAGCGGTCGTAATCGAACAGCGATGGCGGATCCTCGGGCTTGGGCGTGAGCGGCGAGCGTCGGCGATAGGTCGCCGTGTCCATGCGATTCGCGGACGGCTCGAGGTGCGCGAGCAGGTGGTTGAAGAGATTGTGCAGGCGCGGCGGATGCGGCAGGCCCTCGGGCGGGCCGAGGTCGTGCTCCTCGAGCGCGGCATTCGCGATCGCGGTGCAGTGGCCCAACTCGTCCTCTTGATGGCTGCGCGCCAGCTCGCTGGCCTCGAGGCGCGAGCGCATCTGCTCGCACAGGTCCATCAATTCGTCGATGCGCTGGTTCTGCTCGTCGAAGCGCGTCTGGCCGAAGTGGTCGAGCATCTTCAGCATATCCACGCACACCTGCGGATCAGGTTGCTCGCCCGGTCCGATCTTGGCCAGCTCGGCGGTGATCGCGGCTGCCTCCTCGCGGTAGTGCGCGAGCTCGAAATCCGTCTCATCGGGGCGGAAGCGGCTGAAGAAGCTTGCCCAGGTGTTCCCGACCAGCGGCGCCAGGTCATGGTACCGGGTACGTGCCTTGGACTTGGCGGAGCCGGAGCTGGAGGGGGGTGATTTGTCGAACATCGGTGCGGCCAGCGGGGGATGGTAGGTCCCGTCTGGTCGGCTGCACGCCGAATCCTGATGCTGTTTCGGACGTTGCAGGCTGGGATCAGGCCCTGAACTATCGAGCCTGGTTATCGTCTAAGCACCCGAGGTACCCATGCGCCGTCCGCTCCCCATCCTCCCCATCTTCCCTGCCCTGCTGGCCGTCGCCGTGGCCGTCAGAGCTCCAGCGGCCGAGATGTCGGTGACGGTCTACAACCAGCGCTTCGCGGTGGTCCGCGAGCATCTCGCATTGGATCTGAAGCCTGGCGAGAACCGCGTGCGTTTCGCAGACACCACTGCGCACGTCGAAACCGACAGCGTGATCCTCCGCGATCCCGCCGGCAAGGTCGCTTTCACCGTGCTCGAGCAGGACTACCGCGCCGATCCGATCGCCCAGGGCCTGCTGCTGATGATGAACGAGGGCAAGACGATCGATTTCCTGGTCATGCGCGATGGCAAGGAAACCGTGGTGAAGGGCACGGTGGTGCGCAGCGGCTACTATCCGCCGCCTCCGCGCCGGAACCAACAGCAGTGGTACCAGTACCAGAACGAGATGGCCCAGAGCCAGCCGATCGTGCAGATCGACGGTGCGTTGCGCTTCGGACTGCCGGGGACTCCGCTGTTCCCACCGCTCCCCGATGGGACGGTGCTCAAGCCGACGCTCGAATGGGTGATCGGTGCCAAGGAAGCCGTGAAGGTAGACGCCGAGGTCGGGTACGTCACCGGCGGAATGGGATGGGAGGCCGCATACAATGTGATCTCAGACAATGCCGGAGAGTCCCTGCTCGATCTCTCGGGCTGGGTGACCATCGACAACGAGACCGGCAAGGATTTCGAATCGGTGCGCCTCAAGCTGGTGGCCGGCGATGTCAGCAAGCTCCATCAGGACGAGGAGCAGAACGAGCGCTATCTCGATGCGGCGAAATCCGCGATGGCGTCGGACGGGATCGATCTCGGGGTCACCAGCAAGGCGTTCTCGGACTACCACCTCTACACCCTGCCGCGCGTCGGCTCGTTCCATGATCGCGAGAGCAAGCAGGAGGCATTCCTCGCCGCCAAAGGCGTCAAGGCCACCAAGCGACTGGTCTACGACGGGCTCATGGTCGACCCGCGCCGCTACAATGGCTGGAATTCGGAGAACATCCGCAACCAGCGCGAATTCGGCACCGAGTCCAATCCGAAGGTGTGGGTCATGCGCGAATTCAAGAACAGCGAGGAGAACCACCTCGGCATGCCGCTGCCAGCAGGCAAGGTCCGTTTCTACCTGCGCGACGACGACGGCCATCTCGAGTTCACCGGAGAGAACACCATCGACCACACGCCCAAGGACGAGACGCTGCGCATCTACACCGGCAATGCCTTCGACGTGGTAGGCGAGCGGCGGCAGACCGATTACCGCCTCAACAACGGCCGCAACGACCAACTCGACGAATCGTTCACCGTCACCGTTCGCAATCACCGCGCCGAGCCGGTCGAGGTGACGATCGTCGAGCACCTCTACCGCTGGGTTAACTGCGAGGTCCAGGGCAATTCGCATCCCTTCACCAAGAAGGACAGTCGCACCATCGAGTTCCCGGTCACCATCCCGGCGAATGGGGAGCAGGTGGTGACGTATACGGCGCATTATTGGTGGTGAGGGGGGGGAAGGGGAGAAGGCGGGAAGGGGGGAAGGTGAGAAGGTGAGAAGGTGAGAAGGTAGAAGAGGGAAGAGGGAAGATCGAAGGGGGAAGCTAGAAGCTAGAAGCTGGAAGCTCGAAGCGGACGGCCGGCGGAGCGCGGCGGGCGGGCTGTCCTCTTCTAGCTTCGATCTTCCCCCTTCCCTCTTCTCCTTCTCCTCCCCGTGCCTGTTGCGGGCGCAGGTCTCTTGCCAAGATGTGGCGCATGAGCGCCACCATCTGCCTGTCGACCGATCCCGCGGCCATCCTGATGCTCGCCGACGAGGTCATCGCCAGGCGTGGTGAGGTCACGGCGGCGCAGGCGCGCGAGCTGCTCGCGATCGCTCCGGGGTCGCCGGCGGCGGCGGCATTGTTCGCGGGTGCGCAGCGCATCCGCGACGCCTTCGTCGGGCGCACGCTGCGCTGCTGCTCGATCCTCAACGTCAAGGCCGGCAACTGCTCCGAGAACTGCAGCTACTGCGCGCAGGCCTCGGGCAGCGCCAATGCCGACTACCGCAAGACCAAGTGGCTGCCCGACGAGGACATCGCCAGCGCGACCGCGAGCGCGGCCGAAAATGGCGCCCAGGCGCTCGGCCTGGTCGCCGCCTGGTGGGGGGTCAAGGAAGGCGCGCAGCTGGACATGGTGTGCGACGCCATCGAGACGTTCTCCAAGAACGGCAAGGTGCGCGCCGATGTCAATCTCGGCATCCTCGAGACTCAGCGCTGCGCCGACCGCATCAAACAAGCCGGAGCCAAGGTCTACGGCCACAATCTCGAGACCGCGCGCAGCTTCTTCGACAACATCTGCTCGACGCACTCGTTCGAGGAGCGCCTCGAGACCATCAGGTTCGTCAAGAAGGCCGGCATGGGCCTGTGCTCGGGCGGCATCGTCGGCATGGGCGAGACCCGCGAGCAGCGCGTCGAGTTCATCGAACAGCTTCGCCTGATCGAGCCCGACATGGTGCCGATCAACTTCCTGAACCCGATCCCCGGCACCAAGCTCGGCCATCTCGCGCCGCTCGACGCCGACGAGGCGCTGACCACGCTCGCGGTGTTCCGCTTCATGCTCCCCGACCGCAACCTGATGGTCGCCGGCGGCAAGGAAGTGGTGCTCGGAGACCGCCTGCACGAAGTCTTCACCACCGGGATCAATGCGGTGATGGTGGGAAATTATCTCACCACGCTCGGCACCGATCCGGCGTTCTGGAAGACCGCGGCGGCGAGGCACGGGTTGGTGATGGCGGATGGGGTGACGGAGATCGAGGCGGAGGGCGGGGGGTGCGGGACGAAGAGTGGTGATTGCGGGTGCGAGTAGAGGCCGCAGTTTTTCTAGCTTTCTAGCTTTCTAGCTTTCTAGCTTTCTAGCTTTCTAGCTTTCGTGTCCGCTGTCCCTTCCCTCTTCGACCTTCCATCTTCCTTCTTCTCCTGCCATCTCGCAGTCCAGTTGAAAAGAAGGCGCGAAAGTTAAGAAGGTAAGAAAGCTCGAAGGCTCGAAGACTCGAAGTGACAGCTGACGGCAAGTACGTTGTGGCGTTCTCCCCTGTGGCGCGATTGTCGCGATCGTCCTCGGCGTCAAGGCCGGGCCGCGGGAGCCGCGGTGGCCGAGGCGGCCAGCCTTGACCCCGAGGACGATCGCGCGGATGGGCGCAAGGAGAACGGAGATGACGAGATTCGAGGATCTGAGCGTGTGGCAGCGGGCGGCGGGATTGGTGGAGAGGATTCGTGACGAGAGGGGACTTCAGCGCAGCGGCGATGGTCTGCTCGGTCAGGTCCGCACAGCGGCGGCCTCGATCGCGTACAACATTGCCGAAGGACACGGCCGCGCGAGCGATGGCGATTTCCAACGTTTCCTGTCGATCGCCGGCGGTTCGTGCGCCGAGGTCCAGGCACAGCTGCGCGTCGCCTATCGTGGGGGCTTCGTTCCCCGTGATCGCTTCGTGGCGATGCTCGATGAAGCGATTGCGATCGGCTTCATGATCCGCAATCTGCGGCGGCGGCTGCGGCCACCGCCGTGAGCGTCACGTGCCGATGACGTGCCTGTGGCGGAGGGCGATGAGCATCCAGCCGATCTGCTGGGATGCATCGATGAGATCGAGGAATGCATCGCGCGGCATGTAGCCGCACGCGTGCGCGCGACGCAGTTGGCTCTGCGCTTCGGCGCATGAGCCGTTGGCGATCGCAAGGAAGTGTGCGAATTGAGCGGACGTGCCGCGCTCGGAACCCTCGGCGATGTTGTCCGGGATGGACGCCGCCGATCGCCGCAACTGCGACGCCGCATCCGCACGCATGCACCGCGTCTCCAGATCGATCGCAATCGCGAAATCCTGCGCCTTCTGCCACACGATGAGCTTCTCGAACTGAGCCATGGTTGTGCTCTCCTTCGCCCAAACCCAGCGGACGCGCGCAGCTGTCAAGGCGGCACCCGCGGTTCCTCCGCGGCGATCGGCGCCCCGCCGATCGGCCTTGACAGCGAGCACGTCCGCTACGATCGCGATTCCGAGGAGAGCCCCACAAAAACCGCGCCTATATCCTCTTCCCTCTTCCCTCTTCCCTCTTCAACCTTCAGTCTTCTCCTCCACTTCCCTCACCCAGTCCTCACGCACTTCGCAACCACGAACCCGATCCACACCGCAACCAGACACACTCCAACCGACACTCCGACATTCGCCAGCGCCGCCCCGATGTGCTGCTCCTTCGCCAATCCATGCGTCTGCCACGCGAACGCCGAGAAGGTGGTGAAGCCTCCGAGCACCCCGACCATGCCGAAATGCCGCACCCATTCGCGCTCGCTCAGCCCACCGACGAGACCGATGGCGAAGCAGCCGAGGATGTTCACCGCGATGGTGCCCCATGGGAACGAGCCGCCGACGCGGGCGTCGATGGCGAAGGCCATGGCGTAGCGCGCCATGCCGCCGAGCGCGGATCCCAGCGCGATCAGTGCGTAGGTGCGCAGCATCCCGGCGGGCGCCGCGACGGCGGCGGCGGCCGCGCCGCCTGCGGCCAGCAGGGCGGCGTCGGCGGCGCCCCGGCGCGCCTGCGGGGAGGCGGATGGTGCCGGGGGGGCGATGTCCGTGATCAGGTCATCGTGGCGTGTGTACGCATCGAGACGGCGCTTGGCCTCGGCGCAGCGCCCGGCCGGCGCCAGTCCGGTGGTCTCGGCGAGGAACAGGATGTAGCTCGCCACGCCCTGGGCGTAGGCGAGGCGGGCCTGGTCGCTGATCGCGTAGAAGCGCGCGCGTTGGCGGTAGCCGGCGGGGGAATGGTCACCGAGACCGGCCTTGTCTGGCGCGCCGCCACGGGCGAGCACGAAGAGGAAATTGTATTCGAACCAGAACATGTGCTCGGTGCTGGGCGACAGCGCGGAGAGTGCCGCACGGCACGCGTCGGCGTCGTCGAAGACCCGGGTTGGCCGGCCCTCGCGCTCGAGGGCGTGCGTGATGAACTGGCGCGCCATGGCGCGCTCGGTGGCATCCGCCGAGAACGCCGAGGCCGCGCTCAGATCGCGGGTGAAGCGCCACCAGTCGCGCCACAGCGCCTGGTCGCGCTCGTCGGTCGAGCGCGCCAGCGCGACGCCCATCTCGTAGGTGTAACGGCCGCTGGTCTTGATCTCGAGCGCGCCGCCGGTGACGCGGCCGCAGATGCGGTAGTTGTCCGCCGATTTCCCCGATCCCGAATGGAAGCCGATCGAGACGCCGAACCTCTGGCAGATCGCCCACGCGGCGGCGACGCGGCGTTCGAGCTCGGCGTCGTCGGCGAAGGGGAAGTTCTTCTGGAAGCCGAAGGCGGGTGCGACGAAGTGGATGCGCATGCCCAGCGCCTCGCACAGCGCCAGCATGGTCGCCAGGGTCTCCGGCGTGGTCAGGCCGGGCAGCTCGTCTATCGACAGCTCGCGGAAGTAGGCGCGGCCCGCGGCCACCGAGAACGCCCGCTCCCTGGCCGCGGCGTACAGTTCGTCGCGCCGCTTCATCTTGCTCACCGCCGGCCACACCGCGCATAGCAGCTGGGTGAAGGCGGCCTCGTCGATCGCCACCGAGCACGCGGCCAGGCGCGCGCGCACTCCTGCGTTGACCTCGGCGGGGATGTTCGCGGCGATGTTGGTGGCGATGCTGGTGGCGATGGAGCCCGCGGCTGCCGCGACATCGGGCTTGGCGGTCGCCGCGAGTTCGGGCGAGAGATCGAAGGTGATGTAGCTGGCGAGCACGCAGCCGCGCACCAGCTCGCCCTCTCGCGCGTCGAACTTGCCGCCCACCGGCTGATGGTCGGCGTTGAATCCCCAGGGGATGCGGCGACGGTGGAAACCGTTCTTCAGGGTCGCGAGCACCGCGCCGTGGCTCATGCCCTCGACGCTCTGGCCCTGATGTCCTTCGGGCACGTTGGCCCCGATGAACGGGAACGGCACGCTGTCGAGCCGTCCGCCGAGCATCGCTTCGACGTCGTAGACCAGCTCGCGTGGGATCGAGTTCTGGTTGGCGGTCAAGCTCAGGCCGAGACTCGCCATCGCCCACTGCACCGCTGGCCAGTGCAGGGTGGTGAAGCGCGCGCCGATGCCGAGCGAACTCCGCGCGAGCGTGCCGGCGGCGCTCGGGAAGATGGTCGCGGCCGGATCGTGCGCGAGCACCAGATCCTTCAGCGCGAGCAGATTGGCCCAGCTCGCGGGGAAGGCGTAGCGGCCATCGGCCAGACGGACGCCGCCCGCGAGCGTCGAGTCAGCGGCTGAGGACTTTCCAGCTGAAGCCGCGCCGGCGAGCAGCCAGGCGTGATCACCATCGGCGTCCTCGACCAGTTCCCAGGAGCCCGAAGCGGTAGAGAACGCCGCCGCGGTGTGATGCCTGATTGACGAGTCCGTGGCGGCCAGGCGCCTGGCGAGTCGCGGCCAATCGAGACAGAAATCGGGGCTGATGCACGGATTGGCGGCGATCGTCAGTCCATGGTCGAGGCAGAAGCGGTTGATGGCTGCCGTTGGCACCGACCGGAAGGTCTCGGAGCGGTCAGTGGAAGAGCCGTCCGCGGAAGGTGCGGCCGCTGGAACCGTGGATGGGTCGGATGGCTTGTTCGACATGTGTCTCCCGTCCCCATGGCTCGCCGTGCCGTCGACGCCAGCGGCAGGGCGTGCGAGTGTTGGCGGCAACCCGGATGGGGCAAGTCATGCCAGGCATTCCTGTATCACACGCGGCGTGCACGCCCACGTCCGCCAGCTCGGTTGCGAGGCGGCGACCTCTCGTATCTCACGGCATCATCACTCGGGAGTCCCGCATGACCGCACGCCTCGCCAGTCCTCGCCACAGCACCTCGTGCCGCCCGTCCAGGGCGTCAGCCTGGGCCGCGGGATCGTGCGCACTCGCGGCCGTGCTGAGCGCGACCCTGCTGCTGGTGTCGTGCGGAGCGCCGCGCGCGGTGGTCGAGACCTGGCCGTCCGGGCAGGTGAAGCGCCAGGGCCAGCTCGAGTCGGGGATGCAGAGCGGCGAGTGGACCTACTGGTTTGCCGACGGCGCCAAGCAGGCGAAGGGCGGCTGGCAGAACGACAAGCAGTTTGGCGAATGGACCTGGTGGTTCCCGAACGGCCAGATCCAGCAGACCGGCAGCTACGCCCCTGGCGGCAAGCGCACCGGCCACTGGCGGCAGTTCCATGAGAACGGCCAGCTCGCGAGCGAAGGCGATTACGATCGTGATCGCCAGGATGGTCTGTGGCGCTACCGCTTCGCGGATGGCGCGTCCTTCGCCGAGGGCTTCTTCGATTTCGGCGTGAAGTCCGGCCTGTGGCGCACCTGGAACCGCGACGGCACGATGAAGTCGCAGGCCGACTACTTCCTCGGACTGAAGGTTGGCCGCTGGCCCGACGCCTTCGGCGAGGGCGCCGCGGCCACCGATCTCGGCGTGCCCAAAGGATTCGTCGCCACCACCGTCGTTGCCGACGACAAGCGGCTCGGTTGGGCGATGAGCCGCGCCGCCGCGAGCGCGCACGCCACGCAGCTGGCATCCTTCCCGCTGCGCGGCGTCGACGGCACCGTGATCCTCACTGGCGCGGATGGCGCGCTGCGCTTCGCCACCGCGCTCGCTAGCCGCGGCCAGGCGGCGGCCTGGTATCCCGACGGCAAGCTCGCGCTCGCCGGGCGCAGCCTCGACGGCCGCAAGGACGGGCACTGGCGCTACTGGCACGACAACGGCCAGCTTGCGGTGGATGCGATCTACCATGACGACGCGCTGCAATCGTGGAGCACCTTCAAACCCGATGGCACCGTCTGGCAGGCGTCCCTGCCTGGCGCCTCCGCCGAAGTGGCCCCGGCCGCCTCGGAGGGAGCCGAAGGTGCCGAGACCAGCCCGCGTGAGCTCATCGCGACCCTCGATCGGCGCTTCGCCGAGCTGCGGCTCGCGCCGGGCGCGAGCGCGGACGGCCCGCTGGCCGCCATCCTGCCTGAGGTCGCGGATCGCAAAGCGGTCGACGAGGTCGACAAGCAGCACGATGCGGTGGAAAAGGACGCCGGCGTTGCTGATGAGCCTCAGGCGGCGAAAGCCGGCGATGCGGCTGGCGAGACCGGTGCGTTGCCCCCCGGCGGATTGCGTGCAGCGACCGCACCCGACGTGACCGAGGCCGCCGGCGCGCCCGCGCCAGCCACGCTGGCATTGGCGGCTCGTGTCGCGGCGCCCATCGCGACCAACGCCGCGCAATTCGAGAACGCCCTGCCGGATCCGTCGGAGCCTTCACTCTCGCCGATCCAGATCCTGCCGGCTTTCTGGACCAAGGCGGAAGAGGGCAAGATCGCCTCGTTCATCGACCGTTACAGCACCGGCTCGGTGTCCGAGGCGGCGGACGATCCCTACGCCGTCGACGCCACGGTGCCGGCGCAGCGCCCCGACCTGATCGGCAAGCCGCTGGCGCAGACGCGCTTCCTGTCGGCCGATGGCACGGTCATCGATCTCGGCGCCTACGCCAAGTCCAAGAAGCCGGTGGTGGTGGTGGTGCTGCGCGGCTTCGCCGGGCAGGTCTGCCTGTACTGCGCCGCGCAGACCGCAGCCCTGTGCAACCGCATCGGCGACTTCCGCAAGGCCGGCGCCGAGGTGGTGGTGATCTATCCGGGGCCGGCCGAGGCCGCGCCGGCCTTCGTGCAGGCGGTGCAGAGCCTACGGAAGGATCCCCCGCCCATGCCGGTGGCCCTGGACGTCAGCCTGCTGCTGGTGCGGGCGCTCGGCATCGAGGACAACCTCTCGCGGCCGACCTCGCTGGTGCTCGATGGAGCGGGCAAGGTGCGCTACGCCTACGTGGGCAAGACCATCGCCGACCGCCCGTCCGCCGACGACCTGTTGCACGAGGTCGACAAACTCGTGAGATGAGCTCGATCGGCATGGACACCACCCGCCTCAGCCAGCCGGCATCCGCGCGCGCCTCGGGCGCGTGCACGCGCCGAGCGGATACGCTGAACGATGCGCGGAGAGATGCGCGGAGAGATGCGTGGAGCGCTCCGCGATGACCGCCCGCCACGACAAGACCATCGTCCAGACCCCGGCCGAGCGCGCGCACATGTCCGAGACCCAGGCGACGCAGGCGAACCTGGCCGGCACGCCTTCCACCGGTTCCGGTGGCGGCGAGCCGACGGTGCCGATGACTCCGCCCACCATCCCCGACGTACAGATCGAGGGCGAGATCGGCCGTGGCGGCATGGGCGTGGTCTACCGTGGACGCCAGCCCTACCTCGATCGGCGGGTCGCGGTCAAGTTGCTGCTTCTGCAGAAGGGCAGTGGCAGCGAGGACTACGTCAAGCGCTTCCAGCGCGAGGCCAAGATCCTCGCCGGATTGTCGCACCCGCACATCGTCGCGTGCTACCAGGCCGGCGTCACCGCCGACGCCAACCCCTACCTGGTGATGGAATTCATCGACGGGCCGAACCTGCGCGACTATGTCGCCAAGAACGGCCCGCTCGCGCCGGAGCAGGGCATCGCGGTGATCCGGGACCTCGCGCGCGCGCTCGAGCACGCCAATAGCTGCGGCATCATCCATCGCGACGTGAAGCCCGAGAACGTGCTGCTCGCCACGCGTGAGAAGACCGCGCCCGGCGAATTCCCATGGGTGGTGAAGCTGGTCGATCTCGGCCTCGCGCGCCCGAGCGCCAAGGATGGCAGCGGCGGCGGCGAGATGCACCTGACCATGCAGGGCGTGCTGATGGGCACGCCCGCGACGATGGCGCCAGAGCAGTTCGACGATCCCGAGCACGTCGATTTCCGCGCCGACATCTACGGGCTCGGCTGCGTGCTCTACCACGCGCTCACCGGCTCGCCGGCCTTCAGCAGCCGCACGCTCGGCGAGATCCTCAGCCTCAAGGTCTCGGGCATCGTGCCCAATCCGCAGTCGCAGCGCCAATCGTTGCCGCGCGGCGTCTGCGATCTGGTCGGCATCATGCTCGCGCGCGACAAGACCCATCGCCCGCAGAGCTACCAGGATCTGATCGCGCGCTGCGACGCCATCGCCGCCGATCCGAACCGCGCCCAGCGCGGCGCGGCGAAGCCGTCGAAGACGCCGCTGGTCATCGGCGTGGTCGGCGCCGCGGCGCTGATCGCGGTCGCGGCGTTCGCCTTGACGCGCCCATCCACGAAGGCATCGCCCACCCCGTCCACGGCGGCGGCCACGACTGGCACCACGGCTCCCGCGGGAGCCACCGCGGTGGAAGGCCCTGCCGCCACCGTCGCCTTCGGCGACGCGCAGCCGCTCTTCGGCACCGCGCACACCACCATGCTCGAGGGCTGGACGCCGCTCGAGGGCGGGCAGTTCGCGCCGTCCGAGGAGAGCCTCGACGCGGTGAGCGGATCGGCCGGCGTGCTCACCCATCCGATCACGGCGCCGCCCTGGAAGGTCGAGGGCGTGCTGCGCCCCGGTTCGAGCCTGGCGATGTCGGTCGGCGCGGCGATCGCCGATGGCCGTGCCTATGCCCTGTCGGTGAAATCGCTGGGTACCACCTCGAGCATCTCGATCGATGCGGGCACCCGCGACAAACCCTACGGCGCGCCGCAGCGCACCGGCACCACGCCGTCGACCAAGGAGATGCCGTTCTCGATCACCGTGATCGGCAAGACCATGGCCGTCGAGGTCGCTGGCATCGAACTCCCACCCGTTCCCATCGCCGGAGCGCCGATCGAACTGCTGCTGTATGTCCAGGGAGGGGGAGACAGTCCCGGGGAGTTTGGGAAGATGACGATCAGGTATCGGAAGTAGAGGGAAGGGGAGAGGGGAGAAGGGGGAAGAGGGAAGAGGGAAGAGGAGAAGCGGAAAGCGGAGAGCGGACTGCTGGCACATACGCCATGCCGCCGCCCAACAGATTGACTCGCCTGCTGGCTGGGCGGATCAGGGGACTGTACATCCGGGTGACGTTCATGAACGTAACCCCTCTGCCCTGCAGTCCTTTTTCGAGGAACCGCCATGCGCCTGCCGATCGTCGCTACTGTCGCCACCATCGCCTCGATGACGCTCGCCGCGGCGCTGCCGGCGGTCGAGCTGTCGCCGGGTTCGGGGTTGACCCTCAATGGCTATGGCGAGGCGTTCACCGAGGTCGGCAACCGCCAGGCGAACAATCCGCACAACACCACCTTCGGTACTCCCGGGGCGCGTGATGAGACCTACATCGATTTCCCGAGCGATCTGACCCTGAAGATCGGCTACGCCTACGAGGACTTCGTGCTGCGCTCGGACGTGATCTTCGCCAGCCGCGACCAGTACGACGGCGACAACGTCCTGCTCGAGCAGTGCTTCATCGATTGGAAGGCCGACCCCCTGGTCACCATCCGTGCCGGACGATTCCAGAACACCTGGCTCGGCTGGGAAGGCTTCCACACCCCCGAGCTGTGGCGCGTCAACCATTCGGCGGCGTGGGAATGGAATGTGCAGAACCACGGTCTCGCCCCGGCGCGGCCATTCCTATCGGACGGCATCGGCGCGATGTTCAGCGTGCCCGACAAGCCGATCACGGCGGGCGTGTTCGTGGTGGACGACGTGCTCGGCGATGGCCCCGGCCAGCGCCCGGCCGACAAGGCGGTGGGCGCGAGCGTGGCGTGGAAACCGCCCGGCGTGGGCCGCTTCGAGCTCGGCATGGCCTTCGATCCGAAAGCGGTCAACAACGGCAGCGCGAACACCTCTGACAACGCCTTCGCGATCGACGTGAACGCCGACATCACCGCCTTCAAGAGCCAGGGCTGGTTCTTCGCCGGCGAGATCCAGGTCCACCGCCATCCGACGCTCACCATCGCCGGCGAGCACTACGGCAACGACCTGGTCGCCCTGGCGATGGCCAACTATCGCTTCGATCCGCGCGTCTCCGGCACATTCATGATCGACTACGTCGAGCGTGGCTTCGCGGCCGGCAGCAACGAGGTGATCGAATTCGCCGTCGCCGTGCTGACCAAGCCGCGCAAGCAGGTGATGCTCAACGGCGAGATCTTCTATTGGAACGAGACCGCCAACAAGGCGGACACGGTGGGCGCGGCGGCGGTGCTGCTGCTGATGCTGCCCTGAGAGCGTCCGTCGTCCGCGGTCCGTCGTTGATAGCGCAACAATGGTCACGGGCATGCGGTATGGCCGCTTTCCGCTTTCCGCTGTCGACGACTGACTCCGCCTATCTCGCCCCGAGATAGGCGGCGATGCGTTCGCGCTGCTCCGTAGCCATCCGCCCTGACGCGACCAGCTGATCCGCGGCTTCGGTGATGGTGATGCCCGCGACCACGGGGATGCCGAACTCGGCGGCGAGCTCCTGCAGCGCGCTCTTCCCGTCCGCGCCCGTGCCTTTTTCCTGGCGATCGACCGCGACCACGATGCCGACGATGGACAGGCCGAGCGGCTTCAGCTTGGCCATGGTCTCTCGCGCGGCGGTGCCGGCAGTGATGACGTCGTCGACCACCACCACCCTGGTGCCGGCCTTCAGCGGCGCGCCCACGAACGAGCCGCCATCGCCATGATCCTTGGCTTCCTTGCGGTCATATGCCCAACCAACCGCGTGGCCGACCAGCTGCTCGTACGCCTGCGCGGCGCCGAGCGCCAGCGGGATGCCCTTGTACGCAGGTCCGAACACCACCTGTACCGAGTCGCCGAAGGTGCGACGGATGGCGTCCGCGTATGCTCGCCCGAGCTTGGCGATGTCGGAGCCATGGTGGAAGCAGCCGGTGTTGACGAAGTAGGGACTCTTGCGCCCGGATTTCAGGGTAAAGTCGCCGAATTTAAGGGCCTGGCGCTCGACCAGCAGATCGAGGAATTCCATTTGCGCGGCGGAGAGAGGGTGCATGGGTTCCTCAAAGCGGAAAGCGGAAAGCGGAAAGCGGAAAGCAGAAAGCAGAAAGCAGAAAGCGGGAAGCGCGCCATACGACATGCGCGATGAACGCAGCCCGGCCCCCTTTCCTAACCGTCCCGTTTCTTCGAGGGGGGCAGCGCGGAGCGCGATGTTGGGGGGCCGTAGCCCCCCAACCGACAGTCACTCCTCGATGATGTCGACGCTGAAGCGGTCGCCTTCGCGGACCTTGTTGACGACGTCGAGATCCTTCGGGGTGGCGATGCGGCCGAAGACGGTGTGCACGCCATCGAGGTGGGGCGTGGCCTTGTGGGTGACGAAGAACTGGCTGCCGCCGGAATCCTTGCCGGCGTGGGCCATGCTCAGGGTGCCGGGGCTATGGCGTTCGGTGTTGGTGGCTCCGAGTTCGCACTTGATGGTGTAGCCGGGGCCACCGGTTCCGGGACGGCCCTTGGCGCCTTCCTTGGTGTTGGGGCAGCCGCCCTGGATGACGAAGTTGGGCACCACGCGATGGAAGGCGAGGCCATTGTAGTAGCCGCTCTTCGCCAGCTTCACGAAGTTCTCGACGGTCTTCGGAGCGGTGGTGGGGAAGAGGCTGACATTGATGTCGCCGTGCGGGGTGTGGATGATGGCTTTCATGGAGGTCCTAGGGCGAGGGGAAGGGGGGAGGGAGGGAGAAGGGGGAAGTGAGAAGTGAGAAGATGGAAGATGGAAGCGGACAGCGGAAAGCTGAGAGCGGACAGCGGGCAGCGGACGGCGGGAAACGGACTCGCATGGTCGGTGACGTGGGACGGAGGCAAGAGGGAGGCGGGCGGGCTTTCCGCCGTCCGAAATCTGCCACCCGCCCTCTGCTTGCTGTGGTCAGCAATCCGCTATCCGCTTCGAGCTTCGAGCTTCGAGCTTCGAGCTTCGAGCTTCCCCCTTCCCCCTTCCCCCTTCCCTCTTCTCCCTTCTCCCCTCCAACTCCCTTCTCCCCCTTCCTACTCTCCCTGCTCCGCCAGCCACCGTGACGGACTGGCTCCGGCGTGCTTGCGGAACATGCGCGAGAAGTAGTAGGGATCATCCATGCCGACGTGCGCCGCCGCCTCGCCGACGGTGCAGCCGCTGGCGAGCAGCTGTTTGGCCTCGTGCACGCGCAGGTCGGCGAGGTAGCGCTTCGGGGTGATGCCGGTGGCGGCCAGGAAGATCCGTCGCGCATGGTCGGCACTGCAGGGGAGGGTGGCGAGCGCATCGCCGACTGAGAAGTCGCCGTCGGCCAGTCCCCCGAGCAGCAAGTTCTTGATGCGATCGACCAGCGGCGCCGAGCTGCCCGCGTCGGACCAGCGCTCGAGGTAGCGCAGCAGCAAAGCGCAGAGGTCCTGACAGATCAGCTGCCAGCGCGCATGCCGCAGGTGGAACTCGCGGTGCAGGAGCTGCGCCACATGCAGGAACGACTGGTTGGCATCGTCGTTGAACACCGGCACCTCGGCCCCGCGTGCCGCGTAGCGCGCGATCGACATGTGGATGTTGGTGTAGCCGCGCGGCGCATGCTCGCGGTGCGGGATGCGCGGCGGCATGCAAATGATCGTGCCCGGCGTGAAGGCGATCGGCTGCTCGCCGATGGTCGCCACGCCCTCGCCGCGGGTATAGATCACGAACTCCCAGCAGTCGTGCTGGTGGACCGGGCAGCTCTGCCACGGCTTGGTCAAGGCGCCGATGGAGAGCAGGTTGGCCATGGTGGAAGGATAGCCCTACGCCATGCGTAGGAATCGGCATATCGGATTAGTCCATCCCGAAGGGCTTAGATCCATGGAATGGCTCATGGGTATGCGGATATGTTGGTCGAAGGAGACTCAGGTCGAGGACGCCGGATTTCTCTTGACGGATTTATCCAGCCCATCACGCCTTTCCGCTTTCGCCTCGCTGTATCAACGCCGCTGCGCGGCGTTCCGGGTTGAAGAAACGTGGACCCGCGCGTACTCGGCCTCCGTGACGCTCTCCGCATCTCCGCATCTCCGCATCTTCGATCTTCCATCTTCCCCCTTCATTCTTCTCCCTCTCTCCTCCCCAGGATCTCCTCCCATGCTCACTCCCCAACAGCTCGATTCCTTCGACCGCGACGGCTTCGTGCTGGTCGAGGACCTGTTCAGCGCGCGCGAGGCCGCCCTCCTGACCACGCACGCCCGCGATGGCGAGCGCGTGCGCGGGATGACCGGCGACATGCCCGATGCGGATGGGCGATCGAGCAAGCTGGCGCTGAGGATGGAGCTCGGCGACGACGTCTTCGGTGACGTCAGCGCCAGCGCGCGCGTGGTCGAGGGCGCGCGCCAGCTGCTGCGCGACGATGTCTACCATTGGCACAGCAAGGTGATGCTCAAGGAACCCAAGGTGGGAGGAGCCTGGGAATGGCATCAGGACTACGGCTACTGGTATCACGACGGCTGCCCGTATCCGCGCCTGGTATCGTGCCTGATCGCGCTCGACGGCGCGACCCGTGCCAACGGTTGCCTGAAGGTGCTGGTCGGATCGCACCACCTCGGCCGCCTCGATCACGGCGCGGTCGGTCGCCAGACCGGCGCCGATCCCGCGCGCATCGGCGCGATCGAGCGCCTGCTGCCGGTGCGCTACGTCGAGGCGCGGCCGGGCTCGGCGCTGTTCTTCCATTGCAACACCCTGCATGCATCGGAGCCGAATACGTCTGACCAGCCGAGGACGAGTTATATCTGCTGCTACAACGCGATGGGGAATGTTCCGCTCGTCGGGAAAGGGCATGGCGAGGCGAAGGTGATCGAGGGGAGGGAGGGGGAGATTGGGGAGGGAGAAAGGATGAAGGTGAGAAGGTAAGAAGGTGAGAAGGGGGAAGATCGAAGAGGGAAGCGGACAGCGGTTAGCGGGAGTCCTCGATCATTGCGGCCGTCCGCCGTCGGTTGTTTTCGAGCATTCTTACCTTCCCACCTTCTTACTTTCCCACCTTCCCTCTTCGATCTTCCCCTTCCCTCCCTTCCCTCCCTCCCTTCCCTCCCTTCCCCGCAGCCCTCTCCCCATCCCACTCCCCTGTCACTTTCCCTGTCCCTTCCCATTGCCCCGGCAAGTCGGTGGTTTCCTGGTTCGGGTCCATACTCTTCGCGGATGACCGCATCGATCCGTTTCGCTTCCGTCGCGTTCGCGGCTGGGCTTTCCGCAGCGTCGTTCCTGGGTGGCGCGAGCGCGCGGGCGCAGGACTTCTTCTTCCACGATGGCGATCGGCCGATCATCCTCATCGGCGACAGCATCACCGAACAGCGCATGTACACGACGCTGATCGAGACCTACGTGCTCAGCCGCTTTCCGGAGTGGAAGGTGACCTTCCGCAATGTCGGCTGGAGCGGCGACGTCTCGTGGCTCGGGCTGCGCAAGGGCTTCGACACCGGCATGAAGCGCGACCTGCTGTCGCTCAAGCCGATGGCGGCGACCATCGATTACGGCATGAACGATGCGCGTGGCGGCGACAACAACCTGCCGCTCTACACCGAGAGCATGTCCAAGATGGTCGCGCAGCTGCAGGAGGCGGGCTCGCGCGTGGCGGTACTCACCCCCAGCCCCGAGGAGCGCTACGAGGACGGCCAGCCAGGCGGCAGTGGCTACAACCACATGCTCGAGAAGTTCTCGGCCGCCTGCAAGACCGTGGCCAAGGACAAGCAGGCGTGGTTCGCCGACCAGTTCGCGCCGTTCCTCGACGTCATCGCCAAGGGTCGCTCGGCGGGCGTGCTCGGTACCGGCGGCAATCCGCGGCTGATTCCGGATGGCGTGCATCCCAATTGGGCCGGACATCTGGTGATGGCCGCCGCGATCCTCGACGGTCTCGGCGCTCCGGCGCTGGTCAGCCGCCTCGAGATCGATGGCGCCGGCCGCTCGATCACCGATCACCAGGGCTGCGACGCCGAGGTGCTCGCTGGTGGTCCGCCCAAGGGCATCGCGGTGCGCCGCGTCGATGCCGCCCTGCCGTGGCCGATCCCGTCTGAGGCTGGGCTGGCGCTGAAGATCCCGGGCTACGCTCCGCTGCAGCGTCTGAGCCGCTACGAACTCGCAGTCACCAAGCTCAAGCCGGGCAGCTACGATCTGGCGATCGACGATCGTCCGGTGGGCAGCTATTCGGCGGCCGAGCTCGCGGCCGGCATCAATCTGACCACCGCCGCCGGCCCGATCGGCGAGCAGTGCGCGAAGATCCTGGCCAAGGTGATCGAGAAGAACAACGTGTTCTATGCGCGCTGGCGCGCCGTGCAGCTGTTCGAAGCGCCGGCGTGGCTCGCGGGCGACGACATCGAGCCCAAGCGTGCCGCCGAGCTGACGCGCCTCGACGCGCAGATCGTGGCGATGGAGGCCGACATCGACGCCTTGCGCAAGCCAGTGCCGCACGTGTTCTCGATCGCGCCCGCCGCTCCGACGCGTCCGCTCGCGCTGCGTGCGATCGCCACCGTCGGAGCGAAGGGCGTGGCGCTGTCGTGGAAACCAGGCGACGACACCGCGACCGGCTACGCGGTCGAGCGCTCGGCCGATGGCGTCGCCTTCACCGAGGTCGGCCGCGCCACCGGCGCCACCGCCTGGACCGATGCCGAGGGAACCGCCGAGGCCAGCTACCGCGTGCGGGCGCTCGGCGTCGATGCGCTATCGCCGCCCTCGCTGATCGCGCGCGCCGGTGATGCCGATGGCTTCGCCGGCCACTACTTCGCCCAGCCGGGCATGGCGGGCCCGGCCGTCGAACGCATCGACACCGCGATCGATGCCGACTGGTCCGCCGCCGGACCCGCGCCGGGCGTCGGGCAGAGCGGCTGGTCGGCGCGCTGGACGGCGGTGTTGACCGCGCCCGAGACCGCCACCTACACCTTCGCGGTGACTTCCGACGACGGCACGCGCCTGCGCATCGATCGCGACCAGGTGATCGACCAGTGGCGCGACCAGGCGCCCACCGAGAGCACCGCGAGCGTGGCGCTGAAGGCTGGAGAGTCGTACGAGATCACGCTCGAGTACTTCCAGGGCGGCGGCGGCGCGATGGCCAAGTTCGAGTGGTCGTGGCCCGGCCATGCGCGCGAGGTGGTGCCAGCCGCGCGCGTGCGTCCCGCGCGCTGAGACGCCCGCGGTGCGCCCGAGGGAGCGCCCCTAGAAGGCTAGAAGACTCGAAGGACTGCACGTGCGGACGGGTGCGGAACTCGGTCTCGGGGGCGCGAGGTTCCGTTCACTGATCGATGATGGAGCGGCGAAATGCGCTCGATGAGGTTGCGAGCCTTCTAGCTTCGAGCCTTCAATCTTTCCCGCGTTCGCAGCTCCGGTCTCTTTGTCTGGGAGGAAGGCGAGAAGGTCAGAAAGATCGAAGGATCGAAGGGACAGCCGACGGCACGTGTGCGCGCGACGCAGTTGTCCGCTGTCCGCTGTCCGCTGTCCGCTGTCCGCTGTCCGCTGTCCGCTGTCCGCTGTCGGTTGTCAGCGGAAGGCGGAGGGCGGACAGCGGATCGCGGACGTCGGATCCCGGACGTCGGATCCCGGACGTCGGATCCCGGACGTCGGATCCCGGACGTCGGATCTCGGTAGATCGGCATGCGGATCCATCCATCTCCGGATTCCCTGGATCCTCAGTCTCCTAGCGCCGATTGTCGCTATCGGCATCGGCGTCAAGGCCATGCCGCGGAGGAACCGCGGTGGCCGCG
>JBBRLJ010000024.1:0-90545 GCA_038231435.1 Planctomycetota bacterium | reverse complement strand
GGAGATATTCGAATACATTGAGGTGTTCTACAATCGCGTTCGGCGGCATTCCTCCATCGGTTACGTCAGCCCGGTGGAATTCGAGCGGCAGCATTCCGCTGTCGCTTAACCATGGGTCCACTGAAACGGGGGAGGATCAATCCGACTACGGAACTCCCGATTTGAGAACACCCGACAGAACGAAGAACGGCATGCAGTGGATCAGCTCCGAGGCCATCGCTATGGATGGCGGGGACTATAAGCGATCGATGCCCAGCTTGTTCGGACCGCTCTCGTGACCAGTCATGCGACGATAAAGCGGTTTGACGAATAGAAAATACGTTGGGCGCGGAAACAGCAGCATGACGGACCACACCTGACCGATCAGCGTCCGCATCGGAGCCAGGCGCATCGGGATCCTCCCCATGATCGTCTTGAAGGTCTTTCGTGCTTCGCCCGGGCGGACGCCGGCATAGATGATCTGCAGCAACGTATGATGCACGATCGCGGCGGTGCGGGGGAAACGGCTGAGCGATCGGGCGAGGATCCTTCGTTCCGAGGCCAGAATCGGCAAATCCAGCAGTATGGGCAATCCCAGGGCGATCGTTATCAATGATCCGCGGATCTCCACGGACGTGCGCTCCCACGAAACGAGCGAAGCGCGCAAGAACATCACCTGCGTGTCCCGATCCATCGCCATGAGCAGCATGGCCAGATGTGGCGCGCAACTGTACGCGAAATGGTGGCCGAAAGACATCTGCCCCTGAAGACATGCTGTCCGGTACAGCGAGGACGACACGAACAGCAGATTGCCGAATGAATCCACTTTCCCCAGGAATTCGCTGCGTCCCTTGGAGCAGAAATCTGACGTTCGGGAAAACTCACCCCGTGTGGAATAATTCAGGCAGACGGCATCTGGAAAGCGCCCGATGTCGGCGAGCGCGATCTCGATCGCATTGGGCTCGGGGCGATCGTCATCGCCGAGAATCCATATCCATGGCGTCTCGCATCGCTCGACGCAGCGCAGGATATTCCCATTCCCGCCAAGATTGACTGAATTCCGGACTATCCGTACTCTCGGATCGATCACCCCCAAGGTGCTCTCGACCGGAACCGTCGAACAGTTGTCGATGATCAGGACCAGCACATCTGGAGTGAGTTGTGGCGTAAGAGCCCGAAGCGCATCCGCCAGAATCTGATTCCGATTGAATGTCGGTATGGCGATGGTGAGTCGAGGGGGCATTCGTGGACGATCTATCCAGACGTGGACAACAAATTTCGGGATGAGGCTCTTTCCTGTACGCTCCTCACACGAGTAGTCAATCCGTGGTCCCAGGGCGAATCATCTGAACACGATGACAATGACCTGCCTCGCTAAGCTGGACTCCGGCAAAGTACGTAGCCATGGCATTGCCCGAGAGCGTGGCTAGAAGCCAATGATGGTGTCGGTTGTCCTACAGTTCATGACGATTTTTCTCGGATATTCCGCCATTGGCACAGGTCCGTACCTCATCCTCTGCCCGCAGTTGTTTTCCTTTCCTCCCTTTGCTGTAGTCATCACTACGTGCCTCGGAATCGCTACGAGCATGTTGATTGGGATGTATGTGTTGCTGATAGGGTCACCGATCTCGTGGGCAATTCCCATTTCCGGTACCTTGTCCGCGGTCCTCGTCATCCTTGCGCTCATCGTCAGGATCAGGACAGGGCATCATGAAGGCTTGGCGTCCCTGTTGAGTGTGTTCCGTCGACGCATGACATCCACGACAGCGGCGCTCCTTTTGGTCATCCTTTTCGGCGCTGCTATCCCCTTATGCCAATGCATGAGCCACTTTTCCATCTTCCTACCGGTAAGACTGGGCATCGATGGGGTTCTGTACTCCGTGATGACACAAACCGCGGGACAATCATGGGAGTCTCTGAGCGGCATTGCAGGTGATGGATGGCTGTTACATCTGCGATGGGGGTACCCCCTATTTCTCGCCAACAATTTGATATTGAGCGGAGAACAGCATCCGTTTGCAATTTCTCCTGCGAGTCTCGCCTTGGTCCACGGACTCATCGCCGGCTCTGGGGTAATATTCTTCCGAAGGTCATGCCACATGCCCTTGCTGTGGGCCATGATTGGGGGATTACTGTTGGTTATGAATTGCACCCTGTTGAACGTGATGCTCGAAGGTCAATGGGCGCATGCGTTGGCGATACCACTTTTGACGCTTTGTATAGGCATATTGTACTCGGGTCGCAATTTCATGCGAGAGATGAATAGAACCCAAGTCCTCAAACTCGTAGGAATATCAGCACTGTTTTTCTCATGCTTGCTCGTGACCTACAGCGAGATCCTGCCTCTACTCATGCTTTTCATCTTCCTCATTGTCTGCGGCGATATCGTGCGTGGACAGGCCGCCTCCGCATTCAGGACGTTGGCGTTCGCCGGCGCCGTTCTCTTGTGCGGTTGTACGCTTGTTCTCCCGTATTCGGCTCGGACGCTGGATCACCTCAGCCATAGGAATCTCGCACCATCCAAGTACTGGCAGCCCCAGTGGGGGGACCCCCTGAGGATCGCCGCATTGGCCAATCCTGGGTATTGGCAGCCACGATGGGCCATGCCTTGCGAGATCCTCGGCCTAGCAAACCCGTATTCCGAATTCGTCACGTGGACCCCACCAGAAGTGACCACTATCCGTTTACGCAGGTCAGGCCTAGAGATCCTCTGGAGAACCAGCCTGACCGCGGCAACAGTCGCCGTCATGTATATTGGTCTCAAGAGACTGAGAGCAGATCTGCCGTTCTGGCTGGCTCCGATTGCCATAGTGGCCATCGGATTCGCCAAATTCAAATGGCTGGCTGTCCCTGGAGGACACAACTACACCTACATGAAGGTGTATGCCAGCATGATCCCCTGTTTGTCCGCGCCCTTTCTCGTTGGCCTCATGCCAGGATCCACTGCCTTCGGGCGAGTAAGGATCTCACGGCAGAAACCCTTCCTTGCTGTGGCGGCATGCGCGCTGATCGGGTGGTCCTCATTCCGATATCTCGGCGAATTTGGCGACAACTGTACACGGGTCGGCGCGGAATACCTGACCCTGACCGATCCCGCCGTCGCATGTCTGCTATCGGATCGATTCCTCTACCTACCAAGGCAAAGAGGAAAAGTAGAGGAACGGCGGCGGAATCTCGATCGCGTCATGGAATTCTATTTCCTGCCCTTGCTCCCAAATCGAACCGTGATCGATCAATGGCGAGCCGACGGCCTTGATCGATCGCTGATGCCAGATGACCGCAAAAAAACATTTTGCGTTTTCTGCAATAAACACGAACTCGGAATCAGTAACTCGATTTCTCCATCACCAGGAACGAGAATCGTTTATCAAGACGATGCCTGGCTTTTCCTCGATATCGGAAAAACGATCGATGGCATCGCTCCGGACCGACCTTTGGTAAAGGCCGACTTGATTCCGCTGTGGGAGATCATGGATCAGAGCACATCGAACCATTGAGGCCGCTGAGCGCCCCCTCAATGACTGTCGCCACTTGTAAATCCAGCGTCCATGTGAAACTCTAGATTACAGCATCAAAACATCATGAGAGTCAGCTACATGCATTCTAACCCCCTCAGAATAATCTATCAGACCTATCCTACCGTCGCCATTCACGTCCTGGCTCGCTGCATCAAACTCCTGCCAACGCTCGTACAGAAAGCCATACGTTGAAAGCGTCGGATCTCATAGCCGAAGCCCTCATCGCGCATGGCGTGACCCATGTGTACGAGATGGTCGGCGGCATGATCACCCACCTACTCGATTCCATCGATCGTAGGGGCGTCACCCACATAATCAGCGTGCATCACGAACAGGCGGCGGCATTCGCCGTGGACGGCCATGCGCGCATGTCCGGCATCCCCGCCGTCGCGATGGCCACTAGCGGACCGGGAGCCACAAATCTTCTAACGGGCATCGGTAGCTGCTATTTCGATTCGACCCCCTCGGTCTTCATCACCGGCCAAGTCAACAGGCATGAAATGAAGGGGGATCGCGGGATCCGGCAACTCGGATTCCAGGAAACCGACATCGTGTCCATGGCTCGTGCAGTGACCAAGGCAGCTTGGACCGTCCAAGATCCATCCAAGCTCCAGGGTTCCCTCGACGAAGCCTTCCATATCGCCAGATCAGGGCGCCCAGGACCTGTCCTGATAGATATCCCCATGGACGTGCAACGAGTGGAACTGGAACCTCGATCGGCACGAAACACCAAGGACGATGCGTTGATTCCGAATTCCGCCGAGGTGAGGTCTGCCTGGGAACTCATCAGGTCAGCGCATAGGCCGCTCATGCTGCTAGGTGGTGGGATACGGAGTGCGCACGCAACCCAGAGCCTGCGCTTACTGCTTCAGCACGCCCGCATTCCCGTGGTCCACTCCTTGATGGGGGTCGACCTGCTCGATCATGAGCATCCGCTGCGGGTTGGAATGATCGGCAATTACGGAAACCGCTACGCCAATCAAACACTCGGGACATCCGATGTACTCATCGTCATCGGCAGTCGCTTGGATATTCGCCAGACCGGAGCCGACGTCTCATCATTCTCCAACGGCCGCCAGATCATCCACGTTGATTGCGAGCAGGGGGAGGTGAATAATCGCATTCGCGGATGCATCGCGATCTGTTCTGACGCCAAGGCCTTCCTGGATGCGTCCTTGCCCGAAGTTCAGGATGGCTTCGATGCGCCAAGCGAATGGATCGAGAAGATCAAGGAACTCAAGAATGCGTCACCAGATTCCTCTGAAATCAGGAACTGCAGCGGCATCAATCCGAATTGCCTGATGCACGCGATCTCCGAATCGTCGGTAAATGCCTCCGCTTTCGTCGCCGATGTCGGACAGCACCAAATGTGGGCCGCGCAGTCTCTCCGCCTGCATGCCGAGCAGCGCTTTTTGACTTCGGGAGGGATGGGATCGATGGGGTTCGCGCTGCCTGCCGCGATCGGAGCGGCGTTCGCGTCAGCGCCGCATCCCATCGTCGTGATTGCGGGAGATGGTGGATTTCAATGTAACATCCATGAACTCCAGACAGTGGTCAGGAATAAGCTCCCATTGAAAATGGTCGTAATAGATAATGGTTGCCACGGCATGGTCCGGCAGTTCCAAGAGACTTATTTCGACAAGAGGTATCGCTCGACGCTTCAGGGTTATAGCGCCCCGAACTTCGCCGAGGTGGCTCGCGCCTACGGCATCGCATCGAAAAAGATCAGCGCACCAGGCGAAGTCACTGGGGCTATGTCCTGGTTATGGCATAATCCGCAAGAACCACTCCTCCTCCATGTGCACATCGAATCCCACCTGAACGCTTATCCGAAGATGGCTTTCGGAAAGCCGATCACGGAGATGGAACCCGATTCCAAGCCTATCGGCATGGAATCGACGTGATTCTAGAGCTTGCGAAGCGACAGTGGACCCGCCCGTTCATTCGCTTTCTCGTTGTCGGCGTTCTCAACACCGCTTTTGGCTACTCGCTCTTTGTCGGATTCTTCTTCGTGGGGTTGCCGAAGTCCGTAGCATTGCTGCTTGCCACGGTCATCGGTGTTATTTTCAATTTCTCGACCATTAGATCCGTCGTGTTTCAAAACAAGGACAACCGCCTTTTTCTCAGGTTCGTCCTTGTCTATATGATTTCATATCTAATTAATTTGTCGCTGCTGGAATCCATATCGTTGATCATCCGGCCGATTTTCGCCCAAGCCATGAGCGTACCCCCAGTGGTCGCCTGCACATTCTTCCTAATGAGGGCATTCGTCTTCACGCACAAGACCATTGGCTGACCTACCGGAACGAATGCGCACCTCTTCGCGTCCATGCGAGCCATAGGACTTACAAGATCAGCTGGGAATGGCGCCGTCGAAAGCTGCCACACCCTTGAACCTCGCACCGAAACCATCACAACCACAACTTGCCCACTCCAGCTATCGGCGGACTAAATGAGGGGCACAGGTCAATGGGTCTCTATCCGCTCTGCTCAATGGATTGCGTACCACCAAGAAAGAAATTAGTCTCCAACTTCATACGCTGCGGGAAATCGAGGAATTGCCGCGAGTAGCCGGCCTGCTTCCGTAAAAGCAGAAATATTCCCCACGAAAACGACGGAAACAATTTTGACAATGGCATGGCGATGAACCGAGGAAATGGATAGAAATTACCACCCTTGAAATCGACCAATCGGTATCCGTCCGGAAAGCAGCGAGAAAAGGTATCGAGCAGATCCCCCTTCGTATATCCCCTCACGTGAGCAGACCAATTCTTGATGGGAGAAGGTTGGATGCCAAGCATAAGCAGGAGACGATTGTGCAATGAGGCCAAGTTTGGGACGCCTATGATCATGTGACCACCCGTTTTCAGCACTCTCGAAGCTTCGTGGAGAATCCAGAATATTTCTTTCACGTGCTCAAGCACCTGATTGGACATAACAATATCGATGGATTCATCATCGAATGGCAAATGTTGATTCTCGATGTTGAGGTTACTTACGGCAATTCTATGTTGCTGGAGGATTTCCACGCTCGGGGCGAAAGCTTCGATTGCGAAAAGCTCGGCCCGTGGATCGACACTACGCGCGGCGAGTAGGTCATCGCCTTGCCCAGCGCCAAGATCCAAAACTTTTCCGAGAGGAGCGCACCGACCGAGATATCTGGCAATTATTTCCCGTCCGTAATTCAGTGATCTATCCACATACCCTCTGCTATTGGTGCTTAATTGCGAATTACGGCCGAGCGGGCGTAAATACGTCCTTTTACTGATTGCGCTCCCAGACTGCTAACAGGCCCGACTTCTCCCTGAAGGTATAATCGTCTTTGACTGCGTTGAATATATCCTGGATCACGCGAAGGCGATGTGCCCGTAAAATTGCTTCGGATTGCATTCCCCCAATCAAAGGGACATGCGTGTCCACCACTTCGTACATGAATTGCCGACCGATCGCGGCGTCAGTAAACAAATACTTGGGACGCGTAGATTTAATAGAGTCGATGCAGGCCTTCTTCTCCGTCTCTGAATTCACGAACCACTGCAAGTCCGGGAAAGGCATTGCGCTGTATTTGTCCGCAAGAAAAGGCAGGAAATTATCGTATTCCGAAACAATGAAAATTCCCGGCTCTGGAGAGTACCGCTGGATCAAATGAACCGACTGCTTAAAAAGCTCAGGTGACATCGTCGACACGATATTGGCCTTCGGCAGATCCCATTCGTAAGATGTATGGGATTTGAAGACCGATGCATATCGGGAATACAGCCATTCGTAATGAGCGAAGCTGAAGAGCAAGATGATCGATGATGCGATGCCGAGAAGGCCCAGCGATCGCCTGACGTGATAAGCATCCGTTTCCAGACTCTTTTCCGAGTTTATCCAGCAATCAATAAGCACCAAACCGGTAAAAAGGTAGATAGGGGCGTAATTATAAAAATGGTATTTGCTACCCCCCCAGACGTAGTACAGGAACATCATCAGGGTGTACGCCATGGTGACTACGAGGAGCATTTTTGAGGCGCGCTGCAATTCCTCCCATTTGGCCATTAACAGCCAGGCCCCTGCAGCGCAGAGGCCCAACACCGAGATCATGAGAATGCGATGCGTTGGAAATCCACACAGTCCGGCCACGTAATAAGCGCTCAGTTCATCCTTGCCGGGAGACAGCTTGAACGAAAAGAGCAGCGCGAGCGCCCCAAACGCCCCGGACATGATCAGCGATACGTATCCGATTCGCTTCATTGACAATGAATTCAGCGCGATTCCGGAACAAGCTGCCAGGGAAAGAAAAAGTCCCGTCTGGCGGTTATTCAGGATGGACAACACGCACAATGCGTAAATTCCAATGACCGGCATGAGTCCGCCACGCTTAAAATGCATGAAGAGTAGCAGGAACATGATGAAGTCAAAGATATGCCTCACGGGATTCATGCCGGGCGCGATTGCCATCGCTTCGTATCCGACGAGCCCTTGAACTGAGACGCTCAGACAGAGGAATATGGCTGCCAAGATCCTGCTTCCCGTGATCCGATAAACGATCCAGACGGCGAGCAGATAATACAGGACATAGAAGGAGTATAAGAGCGGCACGTAGGCCTGATACGACACGCCCCCGACCTTATCCAGGACCCAACTCATTCCCCAAACGAACAAATACCCATACTGGAGATTTATCTCAGAGACTGGTCGTCCTCTTGAAAACTCCTGAATCGAACCGAGCAAAAAATTATGGTGATGGATGATCCGTCGCGCGAGAAACCCTGTTTCGAATTCATTCTTGTTCTGCAGTATGAACTTGGCCTGTTCGGCAGTATACTGCTGCGAAGTGAACGTCGCAGCGATATGCGAACTCCTGGCGCAAAGCTCATTGATCAGGACCTCCTCGGAAGGCTTGACGCATTCGAGGAGTCGCCACCTGTACTCGTCGCTGATCTTACCGATAGCCACCAACGAGCGCGTTGAATTGTCGTAAACTACCGACTCGATGTTGTAAGAGGTGACGCCATCATCATCCCTGTTGATTACGCTGTCGGTGCCTATCTTTACCTTCTCTATCACCGCACCGAGCAGCAGATTGCTCCTATCGGCTAGCAGAGACTGCAGCAATGGATTTGCCTCGATGTGAACCGAGGGAAATCGCTCGGCTCCAACGAACTCTCCAGTGCTTGGGTCGGCTTTCATGAAGCCGATCTGGCGATTCTCTGCCAAGAATGCGCCAGTATCCACCTCCTTGGTCGTGGAGAGAATGGTCACCGTGGGAATGTCCAAATATTCACAGGCGATGTGTGGCTTGAGGAAAAGAAAAGGAGCCATCATCGCGACCAGAACCGCCACAGATGCGATCACCAAGCCGACGGACCAGCTTTTGCGCCCATAGGCTTCAAGGGCGTGATCCCAAGCCAAATCTAAAAACGGAAGAGCCGCCGCAATCGCCCAAATGGCACTTAGGCTTCTTTGCGAGTATTTCCATGCCAAAGCATCCGCCACCAAGGCGACGGCGAGAAGCGCGGACGATATCGCTTTGGAATAGACCGTATCCCTGGATTGTCTTTTTGAGAGTAGATAGATCAGATACGCGTAGACCGCAATGGCGGGGATAGCGATGAGATATGCCACAATCTCGATGCGCTTCTCTTCATACATGAATGGCTGGACATGGGGAAACACCTGGACTGGAAACGACCCAAAAACCACACTCGTTGCGATGGTCGCCAGTGGATAGATCGCGGGCAGGAACCCCAAAACGCAGATCGCCGCATAGACCTGAATCAGGACTTTTTTGTTCACGCTCTAGAATTCCTCAAGGCCACGTGAAGCATATCGCCCCTCATGGCCAATTCGTGGTTGGGTGTCGTGGCGAACTCGGACGTTCCCACATTCAAAATTGCCATTGGCTTGAAAGCCCTGCCATGCCAAGGGCATCGCAACGTCTTCGAGCTGCACGAAGATCCGTCAAGATCGGCCCCCTCATGAGGACACAGTCTGGGGAACACCAGGATGCGACCATCAGTTCGATGCAATCGCAGTCCCAGATGATCCGGCCTTCCGAAGAAATAATCACTTCCGTCGCGGGGGAACGTATCCGAAACTTTTATTTCAACCGGAAATGGAAACGGAACATCACTCGGATGGATGACATTTTCCCCAGAAGTATTCATCGTCGCATCGAATGCATATCGTTCTCCCGGCTTCGAAAACGAATATCCCCAACGCCTGAGTTGCCCACGCCGTTCACGCATGGGGATGTCTCCGCTCATGAGATTGGCGTAATTCCTTCTGAGGATCCACTTGATGACAGGAATGCATATCTTGAGCCACCATCGGCAGCCGATGTTGTAGGTCGTGGTCACTCTGGTGCGGATCTCTCCGATCTCCTCCCACGAGGTTTCGATCACCAGGACGAACGGGCCCAGGGCCGTGAAGTAGAGCTGACGCCCCTTTGATATCTCGTAATTCACCAAGGCGACGGGAACCGTGATGCCGAGAATCTTCTGCATATTGATGGTGGTGATGATGTCGTCCCGGACCACCGCCGGAACCGCCTCGACGAGCATATGGATGTGGTGCAGGTGTGGCACATCCTTGTAATTCCAGTCGGCATCATCCACATGGTAATCGCCTTCATGAACGAAGGCGAACGTCGAGAATGAGAGCCCCTCCCGCTCCAGCTCCTTCATGATGGCGCCGCTCCCGCGAATCACGAAGTCTCTCCATCAGAAGCCATGCTGGCGACGGTGGCGATATTCCCCAGCTTCAATGGCATTGACGGGAAACGCCATTGCGGAATCGGGATCCGGATCCCCGCCGCATACAGTGCATGCCGTAGCAGATAGGTCATTGGGAAATGGTTGGTCGTGCGCGTGATCGTATCTACCCTGAACCCCTGGCGCCTGAGCCCATCGCGCATGGAAGTCGGATTGAAGAGCTGCGGGTGTTGCAGGCAGAACGCTGGCCATTTTCTGCCCAACACCCTGGCCATCAGCGATCCTTCATTATGTGTTACGATCAGCAACCGCCCCGTCTTCTTCATCTTGCGACGCACATCTGCGAGGAACCGGGATGGTTCGATCAGGTGATCCAGGACATGTATCATGACCATGACGTCGAGATGGCCATCAGGCACCCCCTCGAGGGAGAACATGTCATCATGGATGACATGCCGCTTTCCCGGAACCGAGGCAGCGAGGCGTCCATGGACTGTACGGTTGGGCTCCCAGAAATGGTATTCGGAGAATCCGCATCTCTGTGCGCAGAGTTCTGCGAACAACCCTATATCCGGACCGATCTCGGCGTAGTTGCCCGCCATCGGACCGAACGGCTTCCACGCCGAAAAATACCCTTCCTGGGTCGCCTTCATCAGCCCCAGGGGCTGGCCGTTGGTATTGTCGGACATGCTGCCGTACATGGATGCGAGCGTGCTTCCGTTGAAATACATTGGGGCATAGAGCAATCCGCAGCTCGGGCATCTCGAGTAGCTGAAGAACACGCTCCCCTTGAAGAACCCGCTCCAGCATCTGCGCAAGTCTTCGATGCCCAATTGTTCGGCAGGTGTGGCGGCTATTCGAGTCGAGGCAATTGGATCCGCTCCGCAGGAAGGGCATGACCTGGCCGTCGTGTATGTTTCATCGCTTGAGGGATTCATCTGAATGTGAAGAGCCTGTTGCCGGTGAATCCAAGCGCGACCGAAACGACTGTCGCCGGAACCTGGGCGATCATGGGACTGATCGCATATCCATCAACCAATGCGATCATGACCGCGTAGTTTGCGGCGACGCAGACGGCGTATACGAGATAGAAGCGCATTGATTGGCCAAGTACCGGCCCCGCGGATCGGAACACGAGTCGCCGGTTGGTGAAGAAAGCAACCACCATGTAGATGACGTTGGAAACCGTAAGGATGATGAGGTAGTGGAATCGGTCACGGAATAGATAGAAAAGAAGGCAAAAGCATGTGTATCCGAGCACGGCATTCATGGCCCCTACGACCGCGTACGCGAGCGCCTGGGCACGGATTCCGCGGGCTGGCGCTCCTGCCGCATCGCCTGGGATGCGGTCGCTTGCGGTGATCGGCTCGCTCACAACCCGATCTTCTCTTGGACGATGTAATTCGGCCGTTGCTTCACTTCCTCATATATGAGTCCGATATACTCGCCGATGACTCCGAGCATCGTGAAGAGGAATCCGAACATCAGCAACATCACGCAGACGATCGTCCCGAAGCCCGGAAAGGGAACTCCCCACCCGATGGTACGGACGATAAAAAACAGCAACATGCTGAAGGCGAGTGCCGACACGCAGATGCCCATCAGGAGGATGAACTTCAACGGCACATACGAGTGCGCGAATATACCCTTGAGGGCGAGGCTCATCACCTTCAAGGTATCGGCGTTGGATACCCCGGAAAAACGTTCCTGTCGCTCACACGGGATCCCGATTACCTTGAATCCGCTCCAGGCGAATAGACCACGTACGAAACGGTTGCGCTCCTCCATCGAATTGATGACCGCATAGACTTTGCGATCGACCAACCTGAAATCGCTGACATTCCTGGGAATCATGTTGTCGGTGAGCTTGCCGACCAGCCAGTAGAAGATCTGCGAGTTCATGCGCCTGATCAATCCGGTGCCCTGGCGCTTCGAAACTATCTGATATATGTTCTCGTATCCTTCTTCCCACTTCTCGATCAATTTGGGAATGAATTCCGGCGGATCCTGAAGATCCGCAGCCATAATGATGGCCGCATGACCCGTGGCGAATTTCAACCCCGCGGTGATGCCTCCGTCCATGCGGAAATTTCGCGCCAGCTTGATGATCTTGAATCTCGAATCCGCAACCCGCACTTTCATCAACTCCTCGAAGGTACGATCGATCGAACCATTCTCGATGTAGATGATCTCAAAATCATAAGTGGGCAGCGAGGCGAATACCGATTGGAGTCGTTTGGCCATTTCCAGAACGCACCCCTCCTCGTTGTAGGCCGGAATCACGATCGAGATTGTCTTGCGGGTTACTGGATCGGTCTCGATGCCATTGACGCGGCCCAGGGGGGGCACGGCGACACTTGCAGAAGAGGTTGGTTCGTGGGGCATGGAGGATGGGATTATGGGACCAACTGCAGGAATCAACGATGCATGGCACCGCTGAGCCACCATTGCGCAGCTTCATGACGCCATTCCATGCCGCCCTGCTATTCAACGGCGGATGGCTTGTTGGCCGACCCGCCGTGGCTACGGAACAGCAAGGTCCCGACCACGGTGCCGAGGAGAAGAGTCACCGCGAGGAAGCAGAGACTGACCCCGAGGACCCCCCCACTGGCCGCTGATAAGGGGAATCCGAGCCCCAGCAGGAGGGCGCCGATAAGCGATGGCACCAAGAAGGGTTCGCGCCTATGGGCCCTCAGGTAGATCGCTTGGCATTGGGTGAGGTGCTGGAGCCAGAGCGCCACGGCGAGGATGAGGATCACGCTCATCGATGGTAGGCGCGATTCCCATGGCAGGGACAGCGCATGCAAGGACCAAGCCGCGAGCAGGAATGCGGTCATGCCTGCTCCAGCCAATGCCATCGAGGCTCGGCATGCCCTGCTGAATTGCCGATCCAGTTCGCCCCGTTCACCCTGTGCCACGAGCGAGCCGAGCAATTGCGCCTTCGTGCCGATGTTCGCCAGAGCGACTGAGCAGATGCCGCGTAACGCCGAGAATGCCAGTCCGAACTTGCCCGCCTCGACCGCGCCGCAGATGCGGTAGACCGATGGAACCGCGAACAGCACGATGAAGATGCCACTCAGAAAACTGAGGGTGATGCGCCATTGGAATGGCCAGACCGAAGTCATCCAGCGAAGTGGTTCCGCCGACGGCCCGGCCCTCATCAATCGCGCGGCGAACGCCGCTTCTTGGCCGGCTAGGGACATCAGCACCGCTACCAGTCCGGCCAGTGAGCTCACGCCGAGAGACCACGTCCCCACTCCCGCCATCAGGCATCCAATGAGCACGGTCGCCATCGACGCCTGTTGGATCAATCTGATCCTCCATGCCCCGGTCACCCGACCACTGCCCTCCGACACGGCGAGCAAGGGAATCGGCATCATGTTCGCCGCGGTGCACGTGACGGCGAGCAGCCAGGGCCCGACCTGGGCCCCACCCGCATCGGAGCCGAAGAGCCATAGGCCGGTCGGGGCGAGCACGATGAAGAACAACGCCGTCGCCGCTCCGAACCATGAGAGCGCCTGCCTGAACAGTGAGCCTAGGCGGGCGAGGCGTTCCTCGCCGAGGTGTGGATCGACGGCGCCCGCGCATTCATGGCTCGCCACCTGGATCAAGACCACCGAGAGCCCCAGCTCGGCGGCTGCCTGCATCTGCAACAGGGCACCGATGGTGAAGTACGCCCCCTGCGCTTGCGGGTCGAGTTTCCAGGCGACGACCGCCAGCGACAAGAGACCGGATGCGCCCTGGATGATGCGGCAGGCCAGTGCATATGCCGTCGCGCGATCCACACCTCTCACGTCGTGCGTCCCGCTATGCTTGGATGGCGCGGATGAATTCGGTCAACAACGGAGCGATCTCCTTATCCAGATCAACCTTGGTCTTCACCATGGCCCCTGGCCCGTTCGTGAGGATGACGTAGGTCGCGCCATGGGTGTTCTTCTTGTCGGCACGCATTCCCGAAAGGATCGACTCCATTCCGGCATCGCGCAGGCGTTGTTCGAACGGGCGATAGATGCGCCGGAGCACGCTGTCGACCTCGAGAAAATGTTCTGCGGAAACCAGGTGACGGCGCGCAGAAATGAAGGTGGCGGCGGACATGCCAAGAGCGACGCCGATGCCATGCGGGATCCCGAAACCCGTGGCGGATTCGAACGCATGACCGAAAGTGTGGCCATAATTCAACAGATTGCGGATGCCGGTATCGAGTTCATCGACTTCGATGTATCGCTTCTTGATCCCCAGCGATGTCCAGATCAATGGCTCCAGAGCAGGGATGCGTTCCGGCAGCAATTCGCGCTGGATGGCTTCCCAAGCGGGTTTGCCGTCGAGAAGATGGAATTTGATCACCTCACCCAGACCGGAAAACACCGCTTCGCGGGGAAGCGTGGCGAGCACCGCTGGGACTAGGTGGATCACCGCGGGAGGATAGAAGCTCCCCAACTGGTTCTTGTAGGATCCTATGTTGATCGAACTCTTCGCTCCGATGCAGCTGTCGCACTGAGCCAAAAGAGTCGTGGGAATGAAATCCCAGCGGATGCCGCGCACGAGCACCGTCGCCACGAACGCCGAAATATCCTGGATGACCCCTCCGCCGATCGCAAGCAAAGTACAATCGCGCTTGAATCCACCCTTCAGGAGCCAAGTGAACACCGGCGCAAGACGTTCGAACGACTTCGCCTCTTCGTTCGCCTCCAGCGTCAGGATGCGCTCTCGCGACACCGATTCGAGGATGGCCTCGTCGTGCAGGGCGAACACCGAAGCGTCAGCCAGTACCCAGGTCTTGCCGGCGACGCATGCGCGCGAAACCGCTTGAGAGATGGTCTCGGCGGATTCGACCGCGTATGGACCCGAACGACTGCTGATGTCGATGCGCATGATCAGACGATCGAGAATCCACCGTCGGCGACGATGGTCTGGCCTGTGACATAGGTGTTGGCTTCGGAGCAGAGCCAGGCGACCACTCGAGCAATCTCATCAGGTTCACCGAGGCGACCCGCGGGAATGCGCTTCTCTATTTCGAGGATGTCCTGTGGCGAATTGTTCCTGCGCGTTAGTTCGGTGGCGATGTATCCAGGAGCCACGGCATTCACCAGAACCCCCGAACGGGCGCCCTCGACCGCGGCGACGCGGGTCAAACCATTGATCGCCGCTTTGGTGGCCGCGTAGCCCCCACGCCGTTCTCGACCGAGAATCGACCAGATGGAGGATACGCTGACGATACGGCCCCAGCCGCGTTCCATCATCGGCCCCATCAGACCGCGGCAGAGCGCCAGGGGAGCCGTGAGGTTGATTTGAAGCATGGACTTCCATGCCTCATCGGACATCTCGCTCACCGTCCCCAACTCGTTGATGCCGGCATTGTTCACCAGGATATCGATGTTGTCCGCGCCAGGGCTGGCCAGCCAGCCCTGTATGCGCGTCGGATCGGCTAAATCCAGCTCGGCACGTCCCGGCGCGCGCACGTTGATCCCCTGACGAGCCAGTTCGGCGGCGATCGCCTTGCCGATGCCGCGCGAGCCACCTGTCACCACCGCTACCTTCGGCATCAATTCGCGGCCTGCTTTTTCCCGTGGATGGCATCGATGGATTTCGCATACCGCTGCTCGAGCATCTTTATGCGGTTGTCATCCTCGCGATAGATCGCGCCGTAATACTCTTTCTTGTTCTTCAACCAGAGCATTTCGAACTCGACCGCCAGGAGGAAGGCCTCTTCAGGATCGTTCAGGGCGCCGGGACAGTTGAAGATCACCTTGCGGGTTTCGAACCGATCCAGGTGCCCTTTTGGGAATGCCGTGAAGAATGGTATGGAGTGGACGGAGACGCCACCTCCCACCACGACCTGCAATCCCCTGGCCTTCGCCTTGGCGGCCGCTTCGCACGACAGCTTGAGCACTTTGTCGCCATTCACGTCTTCGCGCGACAATCCCATCGATCCGGTCAGATCCACCCGGCCGATGACGATGCCATGCAGCTGCTTGATCTCGGGGATCGCGAGCATGGCGTCGAAGTTCTCGAACGAGGTGACCGTCTCGAGGTTGACCAGGAATTCGCAATCGTCATGCCCGCCGTTGAAGAACGCAATCTTCACGGCGCCGAGGAATTTCCGCAATGCGTACGGGGTCTCGACCATCGGAGCGATGATGCGATTGGCGCCAAGACTGACGGCGTCGAACATGTCACGGATGGCTTCGCAACCTCCGATCTTGATGTTGAGACTGACTCCAGCTGCGGCGACGACATGCTTGAGGAGCATCGCCTCTTCCATGCGCGTGCCCTCGGCCTCGAATTCGGCCTTCACCCCGGTGACGTGGAAACGTTCCTTCAGTGTTCCGAGGATCTGCACCATCTTCTTTTCGGTGGGGTTCATGAGGTTCCTTGTTCCAGAGGTTTCAGGATTCGGTAAGGGTCGGGACGATCATGTTCTTGATGAATTCGTCACGAGGTAGAAATGGGGCGAGGTCCTCGAGAGGAGCGGACACCATCTTTCCGTTCGCGAGTTTCTTGCTCGAGAGCTTGGGCGCGAATGGTTGGTGCGGATCGAGCATCACCTCACAGATTCCTGGCCCAGGAGCCGCGAGGAACGCGCGAATGACGTCTGGCATGGCCTGGACCGTCGAGCACCTCACGAATGGCAGACGGTAGCCGTAGGCGATGCGTTCGAAATCAGGAAACGAGACGCCGCTCGCCGCATCGAAGCCGATGAGGCTGTCCGGGAAATACGCCGTCTGCGTCTGGCGGATGGAGTGATATCCCTCATTGTTGAGCACGAAGATCTTAATGGGCAGGTTCGCCCCGACGATCGTCTGCAGTTCCTGGATGTTCATCTGGATGCTGCCGTCTCCGGCCACGCACACGGTGCGCCTACGGCCCCGGGCCAGGCAGGCGCCGATCGCACCCGGAACATCATAACCCATGGATGCGCAACCAGAGTTGGTGTAAAGACGTTGGGATCCGCGGATCCTTGCAGATTGGAAGGTGGTCACGCACGCGGTGCCGTCGCCGGTGACTACGGCGTCGTCGACATCGAGGGCCTCGAACAGTGCTTGTCCGAAACAGTACGGATTTATCAGGCCGGTCGCCTGCCAATACTCAGGGAGGACCGTCGGGTACCTGACCACCTTGTCCCTACACCAAGCCAGCCACTCGGCATGACGGCGGTCCCCGTTCTCAGGCGCGGCGGCGGTCAGCATCGGCAGCGCTGATTTGAGATCCGCATGGATAGGCGTTCCGACTTTCAGCGTCGGCTTCTTCAATTCAGCGGCGTCCACGTCCACCATCGCCACGTGCGCATGGCGCGCGAAGTTGTCCCATGCATAGCTGACCTGCCGGATGTTGAGGCGACAACCGAGCACCAGCACGAAGTCCGAGTTCTGGACCGTGAAATTTCCCGGACGATCTCCAATCGATCCAGGCCTTCCGGCATAGCACGGATGGTCGTCGGCCACCAGATCGTGAGAATTCCATGCAGTGACCACCGGGATCCGTAGTCGCTCAAGCAAGCGCAGAAGTTCTGGTTGCATGCCCGAGATGCGGACTCCCGCTCCAACGTAGACGACCGGCCGTTTCGCCTTCAGCAGGTATTGGACCACATCATTACAGGCAGCCTGGAGGTTGGGCGTCTCCCATACCGGAGCGTCTTCCGCTGGATCGTAGGAGCTCAGGGCTTCTGGATCGACCATAGCACCCTGGACATTCAACGGAATATCGAGCCACACCGGTCCAGGTCGGCCGCTGACGGCCAGGTGCAGCGCGCGCTCGACATGGTAGCGGATGGATTGCGGATCGGTGACCATCTCGGCGTACTTGGTGATCGTCTTGACGATCGGGATGATATCCAACTCCTGATCGCCTAACTGGCGCAAAGGCAGACCTGTGCTACGGACCAGGGTCTCCCATTTCACCTGTCCCGAGATGACAACCATGCCGAGGGAATCCACGAACGCTCCGTACACGCCGGTGATGGCATTGGTGCCTCCTGGTCCCGAGGTCACATTGATGGCCGCCAATCGGCCGCTGAGCCGGAAGTAGCTCTCGGCAGCCATGGCGCATGCCTGCTCATGATGGCAGCAGATGTAAGTCAGGTCTTTGCAGCGGCCGATAGCATCGTTCAGATGCATCGCGCCACCGCCCGTGACCAGGAAGATCTGGGTGATCCCGTGACGCGCCAATGCCTGGGCGACGTAATCCGCGACGCGCATCATGGTCATGTCATGGTACCGGCTGCCCGGGCTGGGAACGCGGCGTCACCGTTCCGGTGCCAAGCGATGGTGGAGGCCAGGGCACGGTCCAACGGCGTGAATATCTCCAGGCCCAATTCATTACGCGCGCGCGTGATGTCAGGCACGTACCTGTCCACATGATAACCCGGCTTGACCGACTGGGCGATCTGCACATCGAAGGCGCCGCCGCAAGCACGCCCAACGGCTTCAGCCAGTTCGCGTATGGTCACGGCGACATCTGATCCCACATTGTAGGCTCTGAGTACAGCGCCACGCAGGGCGATGCGCCACAGCCAGGCGGCGAGATCCGCAGCATAGAGATACGAGCGCACGGTCGTGCCATCTCCTTTGATGAGCAAAGGCCCTCCGCGCAGCCCATCGGAGATGAGGTTCCCGGCGGCGAAGTGGGCGTCCAGGGGCAGCAAGGGCCCAATGAAGGCCCAGCACCGCGCTATGGCGACATCGATGCCATGAAGCCTGCTGAACGCCGCGCAGACTTGTTCTGCCAATCGCTTTCCTTCACCGTATGCGGAAGTCGGATGCAATGGATCCGGTCCACCCATGTACTCTTCGCTCACCGAAGTGATCGACGAGGGCTGCTTGCCGTACACCGCTCCGGAGCTCACGAACAGGACACGTTGGCATCCCATCGCGATCGCGGCATCCAGCACATGCCGAGTGCCCCCGACGATCGTATCGATCATCTCCATCGGGCGCTCGAGATTCATCGTCGCGCTCGCGTCCGTGGCGGCATGGATCGCATGCGTGAAGCGCTCCTGAGGAATGGGAAAAGTCCTCACATCCCCGGCCAGGAGGCTCACCCTCGGATGGTTGGCGATGGATGGGAAGCGGACGCGAAAGCGCTCAGGATCGCGACTCAACGCGACGAACCGAGTATCGAGCCCGCGTATCTCCGTTGCGTGGATCGCGGCGCCCAGCATCCATGTACCGATGAACCCGGTACCACCGGTCAGGAAAACGCGCGCGCCCCGAAGATGATCCCAATCCGAGCCACCCCAACTGGCGACTCGGTCGAGGTCATCTCGGGGCAGCTCGCGGGAAATCATACGCCCGTTGCGCTCTGCTGCTGACGCATGATGGCGGTGATGGTGGTTGACATCCTATCTATGTGCTGTCGATGAAGGCCTGGATACACGCCGATGAACAGGGACTCGTTCATGATGCGATCCGCTCCAGCCAGATCCCCCATGACCCTGTACGGAGCGGACGACCCTTGGCGCTCGCCGTTGTCGAACTGACGCTTGAGAGCCACGAAAGCCGGCTGACGCACCAAGTTTCCACCGAAAAGCATGCGGTTTCCGATGCGCGCGCGATCCAGGTGGTGAGCGAGATCCCTGCGGGATACCGGCGAGCTCGGCTTGACGAGCATCATGAACCCGAACCAACTGGGGTCCACGCGGGGTGCGCCTTCCTGCCACACCAGGCCGGTCGGAGTCCAGGAGCGCGCATGCGTCGGGAGCATGAAATCGACGACGTCCTCGAGCGGAGCCAGCGCCTTGCGCAGGATGTCCCAATTGCGGCGTCTAGCGTCGACGAACGACGGCAGTTTCTTCAGCTGGGCGCGGCCGATGGCGGCCTGGGGATCGGTGGGCTTGAGATTGTAGCCTAGGTGACTGTAGATGTACTTGTGATCGTACCCTTTCGGCAATTCGCCGAGCTCCCAATCGAATCGCTTCCTGCAGGTATTGTCCTTGCCGGACGGACACCAGCAGTCGCGGCCCCAATCACGGAAGGATTCGGCCAATACCTTGAGCTGCGCGTTCTTGACGATCGATACTGCGCCGCCCTCGCCCATTGTGAGGTGGTGAGGGGGATAAAAGCTCTGGGTGCTGATGTCGCCGAATGTTCCCGTCAAACGCCCATCGTAACGGCTGCCCAGCGCGTCGCAGTTGTCTTCGATCAGCCACAGGCCGTGGTCGTCGCAGAAGCGCTTGGTTTCGCGGAGATCGAAAGGGTTGCCCAGCGTATGGGCCATCATCACAGCCTTGGTGCGGCCCTTGACGTACGCGCCCTCCAACATGTCCACGCGCGCGTTGCCAGTGAACGGGTCGTTGTCGATGAAGACCGGAACAGCCCCGTTCTGGATGATCGGCGCTACGGTGGTGGGAAATCCCGCCGCTGGAGTGATGACCTCGTCCCCCGGCCGAATCTGACGATCCCCGAGCTTGTGCGAAGTCAGCGCTGCGAATGCGACGAGATTCGCCGACGATCCGGAGTTGACGAGTAGGCTCGTGCGCACACCGAGATACGCGGCCAACTCCTTCTCGAAGGCGTCGCCTTCGGGCCCCAATGTCAGCCAGAAATCGAGCATGCTCGACACACCGGCGACGACTTCCTCATGGTCGTAGACCCGCGCCGCATACGGCACCGGATCCTGGGAAGGATCCTTTGGCGCCGACTGCTGCAACTGGACGAGCTCTTTCGTGCGCTCGAGGATCTCGCGCTTCAGCTGGGACAATCTGTCGTTCACGCTTTCGCCTCCAAATGGTCGGCCCAGGGAAGGCCACGCGCGGCCGCATCGCGGGCATACATGCTGATCTGTCGACTGGTGATTTCCGCCAGATCACCGGACTCCGCGTGCTGCCGGTACCAGGACACGGTCTGGTTCACGGCCTGTGCGACCCCCCAAACGCCCCTCCAACCCAATTCGTGCGCCGCCTTGCTGCAATCGAGCTTCAGCAGCCCCGCCTCGTGCGGCTGATGGCTTGCCGCCGCTGTAATGACTCGTCCAGCACCCCAGGCTTTGACCAGGAGACGTGCGAGGGCCTCGACGGGAATGACCGATTCATCATCAGGTCCGAAATTCCATGCCTCAGCGAATCTCGCGCCTTGGTCGCTGGCCAACATGCGTGCCAAGTGCAGATACCCCGACAGCGGTTCGAGCACATGCTGCCAAGGACGGGTAGCCTTGGGATTCCGCAACTCGAGATCACCACCAGCACCGATCCTGCGGATGAAATCGGTGACGATCCGATCCTTCGCCCAATCCCCCCCGCCGATGACATTGCCGGCTCGGGCGGAGGCAATCCGGAGGCCATTTTTTGCAAAGAATGAACGTCGATAACTCGCTACCACCAGTTCCGCAGCGCCCTTACTGGCACTGTACGGATCATGTCCACCCATGGGGTCGATCTCGCGATAGCCCCATGGCCATTCCCGGTTCTCGTAGCACTTATCGGTCGTGACCACGACGCATACCGCGACTCCTGGCGTTCCGCGGATCGCCTCCAATACATTGACAGTTCCTCCGACATTGATGTCGAAGGTCGATTTCGGATCGCGGTACGATTCCCGCACCAGCGGCTGAGCGGCCAGGTGGAAGACGATCTCCGGTCGGGCAGTGGAGAGGACCGATGCGATCGCGCCGGCATTGCGCACATCGGCCGTATGATGCGTCAGGAAGCGTTCGAGACCGAGTTCCGCGAACAGACTCGGCGTCGTCGCGGGCGGCAAAGCCAGCCCCGTGACTTCCGCACCGAGTTGGATCAGCCATTGACTTAACCAGGATCCCTTGAACCCGGTGTGACCTGTAACGAGGATCCTCCTTCCCTTGTAGAAACCGTCGAACATCACCAATGTTCCTTCCACGGGGCGTTGCCCTGGTCCCAAAGCTCATTGAGGAACTTATGCTCACGCGCGGTATCCATGCATTGCCAGAAGCCACCATGCATGAACGCGGACATGTCCCCATGAGCGACCGCGGAACGCATGGGATCCTGCTCCAGGATCAATTTCGGATCGGCATGGAGATATTTCGTGATGAATGAACGGCGGAGCACCATGTACCCGCCATTGATCAATCCGATTTCTGTTTGCGGTTTCTCTTGGAAGCCGATTACCGCGTCCCCATCTACCTTCATCTCTCCGAACCGACCAGACGGATGCACTGCCGTTACGGTGATGGCTTTTGCGTGTGCCTGATGGACGGCGTATTGTTTGCCTACATCCACATTCGCCAATCCATCACCATAGGTGAGAAAAAAACTCTCGTCTGTGTCTTTGAGATACTTTGCGGCACGATAGACTCGTCCACCAGTCATGGTGCGATCGCCGGTATCGGCGAGCGTGACCTCCCAGTCCTCTTCTCCGTGCTCCCCATGATAGGCGATCTGCGGATGCCGTCCGAGGGTCAAGGTGACATCTGTCGCGCGCGCATGATAGTTGACGAAATAGTCGATGAAGGATTCGCGTTTATACCCCAGACACAATATGAACCGGCGCACTCCGAAAGATGCATAGGTCTTCATGATGTGCCAGACAATCGGATGCGGCCCCACTGGCACCATCGGCTTCGGCAGGATCTCGGTGACATCCCGTAGGCGCGTGCCTTGTCCACCACAGAGGATCATGGCCGGGGGAAGCGTAGGTCGTGTTGCCATGCGTCAGCCAGATGGGTTTTCCGTGCAGTTCTCGGTCAGATACCCGTAATCCAGGGTAGCTCGGCAGCATGAGGACTTATGTCGAATAGCAAGGCGACACGGCGCCACCGTTTCCCCCGTAGTTCTCTGTCGCTCAGTGTCAGATTGATGTAATCCCTGTCGGCCCTAACTGTGCTCACGCGGTTTTCGAAGGCGCGATCGATTCCTCCGGGTGAACGTGTAAGCGGATCCCGGCAGACGTCTAATAAGCGCCTTTTCCAGCCACGACCACCCGCACCGTCTTCGCTAGGATGAACACATCGAGCCACACCGACCAATTCCGCACATAATAGCAATCGAGAGCCACCCGTTCCTCGTAGGTCACATCGTTGCGTCCGGACACCTGCCATAGTCCAGTGATGCCAGGCCGTACTTGGTTGAAGAGGTCGAAATCATCTCCATACCGCTTCACTTCCGCATCCACGATAGGCCGTGGCCCCACTAAGCTCATCTCCCCGCGCAGCACATTCAATATCTGCGGCAACTCATCCAGACTGGTCTTGCGGAGGAATCGTCCGACCCGAGTCAGACGCGGATCATCACGCAACTTGTGATCCCTGTCCCACTCCGGGCGCAATTCGGGATGTCGTTCCAGGTATTCGGCTAGACGCTGATTCGCATCCTGCACCATAGATCGAAACTTCCATGCACGGAAGCGAGTGTTATCCCGGCCGATCCGTTCCTGAGCAAAGAAAACGGGTCCACGCGATTCCAGTTTGATCGCCAATCCGAATAGGATCACCAGCGGAAGCGCCAGCACACCCCCGATCACGCACAGCGACAGCTCCATCGTGCGCTTGAGCAACTGTGGGCCAGGGAGCAGCAGGTTGCGCCGGACCTCCAGGCCCAGGATGCCCCCGAGGTCTCTCGGAACCACCCATAGGCTGGCAAAGCCGCAGAGATTCGGCACCACCATCAAATGCGGGAAATGCCGTTGATTCTGCACCTCCAACTCACGCAGCCTGGCGAGCGGAGCCCCTGGCATCGCCAGGATCGCATGAGATACCTTGAATTCACTGGCGATCCGAGTCGCCAATCCCAGCTCGCCTAAAACAGGCACTCCGTGGATCAGGCTTCCGTGCTTGGCGACATCATCATCGAGCATGGCAATCGGCTTGAGGCCGAATGCAGGGCGCTTGATCAGCATGGCTACCACGGACTCAGCGGTATCTCCGGCTCCGAGTACCACCACAGGATGCCCCCACCAATTGCGACGGCACACCATGCGGCGAAGCGATGCCCGCATCATCGGCACGATGGCGATCGACATCAGCCACGCCATGATCAGGACGCCGCGCGAATAATCCTCTGCCCCCCGCGTGAGAAAGGTTGCCGCAGCTGGAAGCAGGAACGATATGGAGCAGGCATGGGCAATGCGCTTGAGTTCCTCGGCTGGGGTTGGAGTCAGGCTCGAGTAGAGATTGTACGCATAGAAAACCACCACGAACAGGCCGATTAGGGGCCAGAGATGGAGGTAGAGGTTGAGGGTGAAATGGCCGTCGAACGCCAAGCGTAGCCATACGGCCGAGACGTTGGCGATGGCCATCGCGGCGAAATCGGTTGTGAGCAGGAGGAAGGTCGACAACCATGGCTGGGTAGCGACCGCCAACAAGGAACGCGGACGGGCTTCGCGCAAACGCTCGAGTTCCGGGGCGCTCGCCTTAAGCGCGCTTCGGTGGACCGTTCCGGCGGAAATCCGTCCATCGTTCATCGAGGAATCGTCCCATCTGATCGCGGAAAGTGGCCCTGGAGAAGCGGCTTGCATTCTGACTGCATCTCTCGGCGCTCAATCGTTTCTCAAGCCCTTCGAACCGCTGCACGGCACTGACCAGGGACGACACCGACTGCTCCGCGAACAGTACTCCCGTTTCTCCATCGATCACCGAATCGAGGACACCCCCCCGGCCGAAGGCGATGACCGGGGTGCCACTGGCCTGGGCCTCGACCGGAGCGATACCGAAGTCCTCCTCAGTCGCCATGACGAAGGCACGGGCGCCGGCCACGAGTTCAACGACGCGGGTTCGCGGCTGGTACCCCATGATTTCGATATTGGCTGCCGCTTTGCGCCGGATCACCGCGAGCTCGGGACCGTCCCCGACGACCACCAGCTTGCGATCCGGGAGAGAGCGGAACGCCTCGACCACCAGGTCGACGCGTTTGTACGGTACGAGCCGCGACAGGCATACGTAGTGGTCGCGCCTCTCTGATCCCTCGGCGAAGGCCTCGACGTCCACCGGTGGGTGGATCACCACGGAGGAACGACCATAGACCTTCTGAATGCGTCCCGCGATGTAACGAGAATTGGCGACGAAGTGGTCGACTCCATTACCTGTGCGCTGATCCCACAGCCGAAAGTAATGCATCAGCACGCGGGTCAGCGGACCCTGCCGGTACTGATGATGGAGATCCCAGACATAACGCATGGGAGTATGGCAGTAGCAGACGTGCATCTGCCCGGGCCCGGTGATCACACCTTTGGCCACCGCATGCGAACTCGATATCACCACGTCATACGCCGACATATCCAGCTGCTCGATTGCCAACGGCATCAATGGCAGGTAGTGCCGATATAGCCGACGCGAGAACGGCATCTTCTGGATGAATGTGGTCCGCGCGTGCCGATTGCCCATGACCGCACGGTCCTCGAAATCGAGATGGTCCACGACCGCATGGAGGTCAGCGCCGGGAAACATGCCCAGCAGCTCGGCCACCACCCGCTCCGACCCCGCGATGTTCACCAGCCACTCGTGAACGATCGCCACCCTGGCTCCAACGAGAAGATCGGCGCTCATCGCACACCAACGATCGCGATCCTGGACAGTCCCGCGCATGCGACCGTTCCGATCGATGTTTCCCTACCGTGCACGACTCAGACCGATCCAATAGTAGTCACGGCCACCCGACTGGACAACCCACCGCTGGGCGACCACTCCGGTACCAATTCGCACAGCCCTGCTGTAAATCGATCGCGGTCGCGCGTGGAACAGGCGATCAGCACGCGCTCCACCCGCCCCTTGAGCTCATCGTACGGAACCCTGATCACCTTCGACACGCTGATCCCATCGATGGCCGTACCACGCTCCGAATCCTGGATCCACAGCTCCTCGAACAGCTTCTCGCCCGGCCGCAGGCCGCTGAAAACAATGCGGATGTCCTCATCCGGGCGCCTGCCTGACATGAAGATGAGCTGGCGCGCCATGTCGGCGATCTTCACCGGCTCGCCCATGTCGAGGATGAAGATCTCGCCCTGTTCGGCCATCGCTCCGGCTTGGAGCACCAACGCGACCGCCTCGGAAATGAGCATGAAGTAGCGGGTCATGTCAGGGTGGGTGACGGTGACCGGGCCACCCCTGGAGATCTGGTCGAGGAATCGCGGCACCACGCTGCCTGACGAGCCGAGCACGTTGCCGAAGCGCACCGCGCAGAGCTTGGTCGCGCGAGTCGGGTAGTTCTGCAGCAGCAGCTCGCACGCGCGCTTGGACGCGCCCATGACGTTGGTCGGGCGCACCGCCTTGTCGCTCGAGATCAGCACCAGGCGCTCGACCCCCGCGGCGTCCGCGGCCTCGAGCAGGTTGCGGAAACCGCCCACGTTGTTCTCGAAACCGAGGAACGGATTCTCCTCGACCAGCGGCACGTGCTTGTAGGCCGCGGCGTGGAAGACCACTTCGGGACGGTGCGCCGCGAACAGCTGGTCGAGGGTCGGGCGGTGCTGGAGGTTGCACAGCACCGGCACCACCGTCAGGTTCGGGAAGCGGTCGCGCAACGCGCTGTCGATGGTGTAGAGGTTGAGCTCGCCATGGTCGACGATGACCAGCTTCGAGACTTCCATCCCGGCGATCTGCCGGCACAGCTCCGAGCCGATGGAGCCGCCCGCGCCGGTGACCAGCACCGACCGGCCCTTCAGCATGCGCATCACCGGCGAGGCGTCGAGCGATCGCGACGGACGGCTGAGCAGGTCCTCGAGGGCCAACTCGCGCAGGTTGATGCCGCCCTGGGTGCCGAGCGCGGAACCCACGCCGCCCATCACCAGCACGCGCACCTTGCGCGCCATGCACGCCTGAAAGAGCGTGCGCGCGGTCGCCGGCTGTAGGTCGCTGATGGCGATGATCACCAGGTCCGGGTGGCGGCGCTCGACGATGGCGTTGAGTTCGGCCAGGCCTCCGAAAACGCGCCGGCCATGGATGAGGGTACCGCGCTTCTTCGCGTCGTCGTCGAGGAAGCCGATCGGCGTATAGCCGCCGAGGCGGCGCAGGTCGCGCAGCACCAGCTCGCCGAAGGAGCCGGCGCCATAGATCAGCACGCGCTGGGCATCGCCGCCGCCCTGGCGTTCGAACACCATGCGCACCAACAGACGCGAGCCACCGCACGCCACCAGGCTGAGCAGGCCCTCCATGACCATGAACACGCGGCCGAGCTGGGCGACCACCGGTGTGTGGATGTCGCTGAAGATCGACACCGTGATGCCGACCGCCGAGCCGATGCCGATGCCGGCGACGGTCACCAGCACGGTATGGATGCCGGAGTAGCGCAGCACCGAGTGGTAGAGGCCCAGCCAATAGAACGCCAGTGCGCGCGCCGCGATGATCAGCGCGAGGATCGACAGGTACTCCGACGGCGGCTCGCGGCCCATCAGCGCCGAGGTGGTGGCCATAGCCGCGACCATCATCAGCGCATCCATCAGCATCCAGGCGGCCTGGACGATCTGGCGGCGGTCGAACCAGGAGCGCCGCGGCGCCGAGGGATTCGCTGGAATGATGGGACCGCTGGCGGTCATGCGTTCGTGGACGGAGTCCGAAGGCACTGGTGGCCGGCTGGAGACGCTTCGCCGCGCTTCACCACGCGCTCAGCCCTCCATCGACCATCAGGTTGTGGCCGGTGACATAGCTCGAGGCGTCGCTCGCCAGGTATACCAGCGCGCCGACCATCTCCTCTCCCTCGGCCATGCGCCCGAGCGGGATGCGCGCCGAGTAGCGGCGCTTGAACTCCTCGTTCTGGCCGCTCTGGACGCCACCCGGGGTAAGCGTGTTGACGCGGATGCGGTGGTGGGCCCAGGCCGTCGCCAGGTGGCGGGTCAGACCCACGACGCCGGCCTTCGAGGTGGAATAGACCGCTGGCGTGTTGATGGCGCGTCCGAGGTAGCTCGAGCCCTCATAGATGCGCTGGTCTGGCGCGACCACGCCGTAGATCGACGCGGTCTGCACGATCGAGCCGCCGCCGCCCTGCCGGATCATCTGACCGCCGACTTCCTTCGCGACCAGGAACATGCCGTCGAGATTCACCGCCATGCTCTCGCGCCACTGCTCGAGCGAGTAGGACTCGATCGGCGCGAAGTACTTCTCGAGATCCTTCGACTTGCCGCCAGCGTTGTTGTGCAGGACGTGGATGCCGCCGAAATCGGTGACCACGCGCTTCACCATCTCGCTCACCGAGGCCGGGTCCGCCACGTCGCACGGGACGAACGCCGCGCGCACCTGGTGCGCGCTGGCGAGCCGCGCGGCCAGCTCGGCGCCCTTGCCCGCGTCGATGTCCGCCACCACCACGTCGGCGCCGAATTCGGCGAGACCGGTGCAGAAACGGGTACCCAGGATGCCGGCGCCGCCGGTGACGATGGCAACCTTGCCCGAGAGATCGAACAGCGCGCGGTACGAGGTCATGCCATCGCCTTGGTCATGAGCGTCTCGACCACCAGGAAATCCACGTCGTCGTCGATGTCGATCGAGCGCTCGCGGGGCATGACGTGCAGCCTGGTCTTGTCGAGGAACACACGGGGCTCGTCGATCAGGATCTGGCGCCACCACGCGTAGATCGAGGCGTTCATGTCGTAGCAATCGGGCGAATCCTGGCGGCGCACGATCGCCGACGCGGGCGGCTTGGACAACCTGACCACGTTGTCGGCGCCGACCTCGACGAGATTGAAGTACGGTGAGCGCCGGGCCGGACAGGCGGTGATGACGTTCGACGCGTCGCCCGCCTCGAGCATCTCGACCACGTCGATGACATCCTGGGGCGTGCGCAGCGGCGAGGTCGCGTCGAGATCGACCAGCACGTCGAAGGTGCGCTTGGTCAGACGTTCGCTCTCGAGCAGGCAGTGCTTGATGGCCGGGACCTTCGCCGCGGTGTCGGTGGCCATCTCGTCGGGGCGCTTGATCAGCAGCTGGGCCCCGGCGGCCTGGGCGGCCGCGAGGATCTCGGGCGAATCGCTGCTGACGGCGATGACGTCGAAGAGCTTGGTGGCCAGCGCCTGGATGACCGAGTGGGCGATCAGGGGCCTGCCCTTCAAGGGCATGACGTTCTTGTTCTTCAGCCCCTTCGAGCCGCCACGCGCGCAGATCGTGCAGATTCGGCTCACAGCCATCGCCAGGTCCTTTCGTTCACGGATGTTTCAGCAGCCATCACCACGCGCAGGGTCGCCATCGCCTCGTCGGCCGAACACAGCGACGAGGCGCCAACGCCCTCGAGGACCGCACGGTGCATCGCCTTGTAGGTGTCGTCGCGATGCACGGCGTGGCGCTCCTTGCGAGCTCCGTCCACCGTGCCGGCGACGAGATCGGCGTGGATGGTGCCGCCGTCGTGGTTGACGGTCAAGTGCCGCCGGCCGCGACGATCGAGGTAATCCAGATGGATCTGCACCGCAGGGCAGCGCTGGCATTCGGCGAGCATCGAGAGCGTATCGTCGCTGCGGATCTCGAGCGCCGAGAACCGCCCTCCGAGCGCTGCGAGCCTGCGCCAGGGCCCGAACAGCCAACCGGCCAGATCGATCTCGTGGCTCAGGTCACGCGCCACTCCGCCCCCCTGCGCCGCATCGGCCGAATACGACACGCGGTAATCGGTGTCGGGCCGCCACGACGGCAACCACTGCCCGACGTACGCGCTCGCCGAATGGGCGCGGCGGCCGGCGAGCTCGCGGCGGACCGACTGCACGCAGGGATGGAATCGCAGGTTGTAGCCGACCCACAGCGCGGCGAAGCGATGGATGGGGAGCGCGCGCGGCTGGGCGAAGATCGGCTTCTCGACCAGCACCACGCCGGCGTGTCCGCTCGCCGCCACCGCATCGAGCGCGGGAGCGTGGTCCACGGTCGCATTGGCGATGACCACGTAGTCGAAGCGCGTCGTCAACGCCTCGGCGATGCCGATGTGCCGGCGGAATCCGCTGTCGCTCTGGCGCGACACGATCTCGACCTCGTGGCCAGCATCCCGGATGAGGCGAGCATGGCGGCGGCCGATGGATCCGAAGCCCACGACCAGGCATCTCATGGCGTGACCATCCAGGCCGCAGGTATCGAACGCCGATGCATCACCGCCACCTCGCTGCCGCGGACGTGTCCGCCGCGGTCGAGCGCATGCTGCGACCCGGGCACGATGGCGGAACGCGCATTTCCCGTCATGCCGGCCCGAATCATGCCAGCGGTTCGCGGTAGGCCTGGAACCAGCGTCCCGGCCGACGGCTGCGCTGCGACCATTCTGCCCGAAGGCGCTGATGGCGCTCGGCGTCCACGACGACGCCGGCGGTGCGGAATTCCGCATCGCCGCGGCCGATGCGCCGCTTGTAGACGAGCAGCGGATCCGTCGGCTCGGCGCTGGTGCCGCCGCCGAGATGGATGCCCCGGCAACCGTGCTCGGCCGCCCACGCGGCCGCGGCGGTGAACAGGAGATGGCCCGAGCTGTTGTGCGCCTGTTCGCCGCGCGCGCTGAGATGGTAGTGGCACCAGGCCGCTCCGCGCATGAACAGCGCCGCATTCACCAGGACGCCCGCCGCATCCGTCACCTCAACGAGCGCGAGCCGATCGCCGAGGCCGACGAGGGCATGGAAATATCCATCCTCGAAACGATAACCGGTCGAGGCACCCAGGCGTTGCATGGTCAGATCGTACAGGGAGCGGAAGCCGTCCAGCCGGGCCGCGGTTGGCGCGAGCGTCAGGCGCACCGCATGTCCGAGGCGTTCCGCGCGCGACACCTGCGAGCGATGCGTCGAGCAGCGGCCGCCAGCGAACGCTCCGGATAGGCCCGCTTCGAGCGGGATCCACGCCGTCGGATGCGGCGCGCCCAGGTACCAGGCCGGATCCACGCGATGCGGCAGGAACGGATGCAGGCGAAGGAAGGCGTTCACCACGCCGGCCTGGGCCAGCGCCGCCGCCAGCGCCGGCCAGAGCCGCTCGCCCGCGCCGATGGCCAACGGCGCCGCGTATCCGTTGGGGGTCTCGGCATCGCCGCCGGCCTCGTCCAGCCATTCCGGCAACGCTTGACGCGCGAGGATCACCGCCAGCGCATCGGCTCCGTCGCCGACCGTCCACAGGTCTGCTGGCGCGGCCGCGCCAGCGAAACACGGATCGTGGTAGACGTCGGCGTCCGGGAAGACGCCCAGTGCCGCGCGCCACGCCTGCGCGTCGCGCGATGGGATCACCGTCACCGTGCTCATGCGCGACCGAGCGGTGGCTCCGCCGGCCGTTCGACCGGCTGGACGCCAGGAAAACCATCGAGCACGGTCGCCATCAGCTTCACGTAGGCCGCGCGACCGGCATCACCCACCGCAACCGGCAGAGTCAGCGTTCGCATCATCGCCGCGCGCGCCGAGGCCTCGCCCGACCACGCCGCACCCGGCCAATGGATCGGCGCGAGCACGCCGGAGGTCTTCAGCGCCTGCCTGCAGGCATCGCGCGACTCGACGGTGGGGAAGGCGAGGCGCAGGGCGCTGGCGCCAGGCCCGGGTGTCCAGGTCGCGCCGAGGCGAGCCGCGAGCGCGGCGGTGGTGGCGGCGCGTTCGGCGCGGACCTCGGCGGCGCCGTGGCCGAGCAGCGCGCGGCCGAGCCGGGACATCGCGCGCGGGCGCTGCGGAGTTCCGACCGCGTCCTCGGCGAGCGGCACCAGCGCGAGGGACGCGCGTTCGAGGTCGGGACTCGAGTCGGACCCAGCAGCCACAGCAGCGGTGGCATCGGACGCAGTGGCACCACCGCGCCTGGCGGCGCGCACCGCCGCCGCGGCCAGCTGCAGCGCGGCATGGCGCCGGTCCGGCGGATCGAGCGGCAGCCCAAGGGAACGTGGCGACACCAGCCAGCCGCCCTCGGCGGTGCCGAGCCATTTGCGCGCGGAGCCCACGACCCATCGCCGACCACCACCTGCCGCTGGCTCGTGCGCTGGCTCGGCTGTCAGATCGGCAGGCAAGCCCGCCCACAGGCAGCGATCCTCGAGCACCAGCGCGGCGGCGGACGCAGCGGCGATGTCCGCCTCGTGCGGTCTGGCGGCGACATCCCAGGCCAGCGCCACGGCCGCGCCATTGCGGTTGTGATCCGCCAATCCGCCATGCCGGTAGGCGCGCACGGCGCAGCCCGCCGCGCGCAGCACCTCGATGACCACCGGACAGATCGGGTCTGGCACCAGCCAATCTCGGATGCCCGAGGCGAGCACCGCGAGCAGATAGCCATCGCGTCCGCTGGCAAGCCAGGTCACCGCGCCTTCTCCTGACGCGGGCTCGAACCAGGCCTCGGCCACCGGGGGATTACCGCCGATCAGATCGTTCATGGCTTGATCAACACGTCGGCACGTCGCGCGGTGGCCCAGAGGTGGTCCAGCAAACGGGGAACCGCCCGGCCGTCGCCATACGGATTCGTGTCCATGCTGGCGAGCGTACGCTTGGCGATCGCCGTGCGCGTGGCAGCCAACAACGCCACGGCGCTCGCGGCCGGACAGTCCACCACGCTCGGACCACGCAGGCGCCCTCCCTGCCGCGAACCGACGTCCACGGTAGGCGTACCCAAGGATGGCGCTTCGACCAGACCGCTGCTGCTGTTGCCCACCACCACCGCGCAGGCGGCGGTCAGCGAACGGAAGAACGCGGCGCCGTGGTTGCCCAGCACAACCACGCGCGAATGCGCGCGAGCGAGCGCCGTCCACGCGGCGCGGATGTCGTCACTGCCCGGATCGCCGTTCGGAGACGACAGGAACAGTGCGCCTGGCCACGTCTCCGCTAATCCGGATACCGCCTCGAGGATGGTCTCGAGCTCGCCCGGAACCCCGGTCACCGGATGCACCGCCACCAGCAGATCGTCGCGGGTTGGGACGCGGCCGCAGATCCCAGCCAGGGCCTCGGGGGACATCCGTGGCTCGGTGCGGATCGCGTCCAGGCCCGGCTCTCCGACCACCGCGATCCGCCACGCCTGCTCGCCACGCGCGCGCAGCGATGCACCCGCATGCTCGTGCGCGGGATAGTGCAGGTGCGCGAGGCGGGTGACCGCGTCGCGCACCAGGTCGTCCCAGGCGCCCGCGGTGGTCTCTCCGCCCGAGCAGTGCGCGATGGCGACGCGGGCGCGCACCAGCGGCAGCAACGCCTCGAGCAGCTCCAACCGATCGCCCAGCAGCAGCACGGCCTCGGTCTTGGTGTCCACGAGCGATGTCAGCAACGCCTGCTGATGCACGAGGCCGAGCGAATCCGCGGGCCGCGGTAGCCGGGTGGAGGCCACGCCGGCAAGCTCGGCCGGGTCGGGAGTGCCCTCGGCGAGATGCGTGCCGGTGACCACCAAGCGCGCCGTGAAGCGCGGATCAGCGCTGGCCGCCCGCACCACCGGCAGTAGCAGGCCCAGATCACTGCGGCTGGTCGAGACCACGCACAGGCGCAGCGGCTCGGCTTTCATCAGCCGAGATCCTCGTCGACCAGCGCGTCGAGATGTCCGACCGCGCGCGCCAGGCGGCGGCCGATCACCGCGCTCCATGCCGAGATGGGCAGGCCGCGCTCGGCGCGCAGCCCGGTGAGATCGTCGGCAGCCAGCACGTGTCCGGCGGGCAGGGCGCGCGCCGCGCACAGGCGCTTGCGCACCACCGCGCGGGTGGCGAGCTCGGACGCCTGAGGTACCTTGCGGCCGTCGCCCAACGCGGTCTCTGCCGCGCGCACCGCCAGGATCTGCGCCTTCAGCTCGGCGGGCTCGAGACTCATGCGATGGTCCGGGCCGCTGCGCGCGCGATCGGTGGTGAAGTGCTTCTCCCAGATGTCCATGCCGACGCCGACCGCCGCCAGCGCCGCTTCCACGCCTGGATAGTGGTCGCTGAGCCCCACCGGCACGCCGAAGGCGCGGCGCAGGGTCTCGATCGCGCGCACGTTCATCTGCGCCAATGGCGCTGGATAGTCGCTCACGCAGTGGAACAGGCCGATGCCTGGGCAGCCGCCGGCGCGCAGGGCGTCGAGCGCGGCGGCGACCTCGGCCAGGTCGCCCATGCCGGTGGACAGCAGGATCGGCGTGCACAGACCGCCGACAGCGTGCAGGAACGGCAGGTTGTCGAGCTCAGCCGAACCGATCTTCAGGAGCGGCAGCCCGAGCGCGTGCAGGAAGCGCGCGCTGACGATCTCGTCAGGCGTTGATAGGAAGAGGATGCCGCGCGCACGCGCGTGATCGCGCAGCGGCGCATGCCAGGCCTGGGGCGGCTCCAGAGCCTTGAGCATGGCGAACTGGTCGGCGGCGCCGGTGGCCTCCTGCTGGTACGCGGCGGTGGCGGCACCGGGCTTGCAGATCAGCTCGGTGCGCCAGGTCTGGAACTTGACCGCATCGGCGCCGGCAGTGGCGGCGGCGTCGATCAGCCGGCGCGCCTGATCGTAATCGCCATCGTGATTGACGCCGGCCTCGGCGATGATGAAGCACGGGTGTCCCGGTCCAATGCGCCGGATGCCGATGTCGAGTTCGGGGATTCCGCTCATGGATGATCCGCGTCGGAGCAGGTGCGCACGGTCGGTCGGCGATTGGTCATGGATGGAGACGTTGGGTCATGGGATATGGTGGCGCAAGACCGAGGCCGCGAGCGTGGGTGGTCAGGGTGGATGGTCATGGTGCCACCCGGTCGATCACGGCGACGACACGTTCGCCGGAGCCGCCGACCGGCGGCAGCGACGGCTTGGGGATTCCGCCAGCCAGCGCCTCGGCGATTGCGGAAGGCAGGGCCGACAGCTCGGTGACTCCGCGCGACAGGCCCATCTCGCTGTAAGGACAGTAGCGGGTATTCTGGCTGCGGTCCCAAGTGACCAGCGGCTTGCCGGCGATGACCGCCTCCAGGCCCACGGTCGAGGTCATGGTCACCACCGCGTCGCTCGCAGCGAGCAGGGTATGCAGATCGTCTTCGCGGGTGCTGATCGCCAGACGGTCGGCGGCGGCGGGCGGAGCATGGCTGTCGCTCGGATGCGGGCGCAGCACCAGCTGCCAGTCCGGATGCGACGGCAGCGCCGCGATCAGCTGCTCCTCGATGCGGCGCGGCAGCCGCGGGTCATCGGGTTCCGGCTGGCTCGCCCAGGTCACGACGCGGTGATCGCTCCAACCACGCGCCGCGCGCAGCTCGAGGCCGCGCAGTCGCAGCGTGGGATCGCCGAGCCGGTCGAATGCGGGGTTGCCGGTGACGGTGATGTGCATGGCGGGCCGTCCCGCGGCCACCAGCCGCTCCTTCACCGAGGTTGAGAGTACGCAGACCGCGTCGCCGTACGCCGCGTCCACCAGCCAGTCCTCCCACATCCCGAACAGATCGACCACCACCACGGTGGGGATGCCGAGCGAACGCGCAGCGATCACCGCAGCGCGCTCGGCGCGTGGAGCGGAGGTGGCGAGCACCACGTCGGGGCGCAGCGAACGCAGGATCGCGGTGAGTGAGGCGACCGGCAGGAAGCACTGACGGCCCTCGCCAGCGAAGCGCGTGGCCGCGGCGTCCGCCCCGATCGCGTCCTCGAGGTCACGGTAGTTCGCGCCGAGGTAGGCGACGGTCTCAGCGCGCGGCACCGCCGCGTTGGCGGGCTGATCGCCGGCGAGGCGTTCTCCGTGCACGCGCGAGCGCGCATCCTGGATCTCGGCGAAGTCGGCGAACCGGCGATGCGCGATGCCGCGCGCGGCGCAGACCGAGGCCGCGGTGGTCAGGGCGAGCAGCTCGACGCGGTCTCCGCGCGCGCGCAGGCGCTCGACGACCGGCAGCAGGCAGGCGATGTGTCCGCCACCGTAGGCGATAGCGAGGATGCTCTTCATGCGCCAGACACGGCCGGAGTGACGGGTTCAATCCGGGAAACGTCCGTTCCGCGGAAGTTGCGCACTAGTGGTTGCCGCCCTTGAACAGCACCTGCTTGATGGTCATGGCCATGATGCGCAGATCGAACCACAGCGATGGCCGCGACGCGTAGTCGAGATCGAGCGCCTTGCGCTGCTCCATGGTCGCGGCCGAGCGCAGCGTGGCCTGGGCCAGCCCGGTGATGCCCGGCCTGACGGCGTGGCGGGAGCGCCATTCGTCCTCGCTGTACAGCTCGCGCTGCGCGGGCACATCGGGGCGCGGCCCGACCAGGCTCATGTGGCCCATGATCACGTTCAGGAGCTGCGGCAATTCATCGATGCTGGTGCGCCGCAACACGTGGCCGACGCGGGTGATGCGCGCGTCACCGGGAGCCGTCGAATAGGGGCCGACGCGGTCTGCGCCGGCGACCATGCTGCGGAATTTGAAGATGCGGAAGGTGGCGCCGCCCCGGCCGACGCGGTCCTGGCGGAAGAACACCCCGCCACGGGAGGTCGACACCACCACCAGCGCGGTGAGGATCAGGAGCGGTGACAGCGCGATCAGCGCGATCAGCGCGACTACCACGTCGAACACGCGTTTCACGGCCGGCCACCCGCGCGCTGCGGATCCTTGGCCGGACGGGCGCGGATGGCGAAGACGATCTCCGCGACGCCGGCGCCCACCGCCAGGCGATCGGCCTCGACAGCCGCGGCATCGCGCTGCCGCAGCCTGGTTTCGGCCGCGCGCAGCGCCGCGATCTCGCTCGCCAGGTCGAGGCCAGCTGGCAGGCCATCGAGGCCTTTAGCCTGACCGTGGAACGCCCGCGACAGGATCACCGCCGAGGACCCGAGCCGCACGTGCTCGCCGAGGATGCGTTCCGCCGGCAGCGTCCCCTGCCCAACGCGGGCGATGCCGCCGAAACCGAAGGGCTTGCCCGCCTCGCGGATATCGCGCGCCATGCCGTCGACCAGTCCCGAGGCGAGCGGCTCGAACATGAAGGTCATGCCGAGGCCGAGATGGAGGTCGTTCAAGCCGATGTAGAGCTCGGAGACCCCCTCCACGCGCGCCGCCTCGCCCACGCAGCGCATCGCCTCCGGGGTCTCGACGAGCGGCACCACGCGCGCGCGAGAGCGCACCAGCGAGCAGAACGCGCGCACCTCTGACGCGGTGCGCCACATCGGCAGCATCAGCAGCTCGGCGCCGGACGCGATCGCGCCGTCGATCTCGCCACCGCTGCCGGCGTGGAGCGGATTGAGGCGCACCATCACTTCGGCGGCCCCTGCCCCAGCTCTGGCGGCGGCCACCGCTTCGCGCACCGGCCGCACGTCGGACATCGCGTGGGCGCTGATCAGCGTATCGAGGTGGCCCTGGCGCTCGTGCTTGCCCAGGATCTCGAGATCGACCATGACCCGGCCGACGCCGCAGGCGGCGCCGTGCGCCGCGAGCGCTGGACTATTGGTGATCAGGATCAGGCGGATCACAGGAGGCTCATGGCGAGGGCTTGGCCAGGCGTGGATGCAGGGCGCGCGATCGCCAGTGCGGGGTGGCCAGCACGCACGCCCCGTTGGCGAGTAGGAAGCCCACGCCAGCGAGAGCCGTGGCGGCGAATCGGCCTGGATGCCAGACCAGGCACAACGCCGCAACCGGAGCGAAGCCGAGCACGCAGGCGACCAGCAAGCGGGCCGCGGGCAACCCGCACAGGGTCGGCGCGAGCGCGATGCCGTGACGGATCTGCAGCGCCGCCACCTGGGTGATGGCGACCAGCCAATAGGTGCCAGTGAGCGCCGCCATCAATCCCACCAGGCCCCAGCGTCCGGAGGCGATCCAGCCCACCCCAGCGAGCGCGGGCAAGGCCAGGAGGTTGATCCACATCGGCGTCGCCACGTCGCGCTTGGCGTTGAAGGCGGCCACCACCAGGCTCGACACGCCCTGCGCAGGCAGCGACAGGAACCCGATCGCCGCCAGCGCGCCCACCGCCGCGATCGCGTCGTCGCCCATGCCGCCCCAGCCGAAGGCGAGTCGCGCGAGTTCGGCGCTGAACCAGGTGGTGGCCACCGTCGCCGCCAGCGCCAATGCCAGAACCGCGAGCACCCCCTCGCGCAGCAGCGTGGCGGCGGCGGGAGAGCGCGCATCCGCGCCGAAATGCTCGGACAGCCTCGGGAAGAGCGCCACCGACAGCACCGTGACGCAGGCGCCGAGTGGCAGTTCCACCAGCTTGGTCGCGTAGTTGATCCGGGCGATCCCGCCCGCGTCTCCGCACGAGGCGATCGCGCGCACCACCACCGGCAGCAGCAGCAGGAATCCACCTGCGAGCAGCGCCTGGCCGTAGCGCGCCATGAGCGATGCGGCGAGGTCCGTCGCTGGCCGGACCTCGCCAGTCGCGGATCGCGACAGGTCCGGCCCGGGCAGGGCGGCGAGCTGGCTGAGCCAGCGCGCCAGCGACGCGGCGATGATCGCGAGGGCCAGCAGGTCGAGCGAACCGCGCTGGCGCACCAGCGCGAACAGCCCGACGATCACCACCGTATTGAAGATCAGGGTCCCGAGCGCCGCGACCGCGAAGCGTCCTCGGGCCTGCAGATAGGCGGTGCTGACGCCCGCGAGCGCGGTCAGCGGGATCGACCACAACACCCAGCGCATCGGTGCCGAGATGTCGACGATGGCGGCGGAGGGAAGCCCGGGTGCAAGGGCGGACACCAGCACGCCTGGAACCACCGCCAGGACCATGGCGACTGCCGCGAAGGCCAGCGCCACGATCGCGCTCGCGCGCAGGAACAGCCGGCGCCCATCAGCGTGCGCGCGACGGGTGAACTCCGGCACCAGCGCCACCGACAGTGCGCCACCCGCGAGGATGTTCACCAGCAGGTCGGGCACGGTCAGCACCAGCACCGCCGCGTCCGCGCGTTCACCGGCACCGAAGGTCGCCGCGACGGTCGACTCGCGCACGAAGCCCGCGAGACGCCCAGCGAGCAGTCCGCCAGAGATCCACGCGCTAGCGGTGGCGAAGCGGCGGATGCTCACGTCGGCGACCTGGACCTGCCGCTCGGCTGGCGCGCAACCCCGCGCCCACGCGCATATCTCACGTGGCCGAGCCGCGGCCCGCTGGACGGCGCTTGGCGGTGCCCGAATCGTATTCCTCGGGCACGCCGATGTCCGCCCACACCTCTTGCATGGGATACGCGGCCACTGTGTTCCCGTCGCCCAGGCACTGCTCCACCAGGCGGGTGATCGGATAGTTCACGCCCGCCGGGATCAGCGCCAGCAGCTGCGGCTCGAGCACGTAGATGCCGGCATTGATCAGGTACGAGACCTCGGGCTTCTCCACCAGCCGGGTGATGCGATCGCCGCTGATCTCGGCAACGCCGAACGGGACCTTCACCACGTGGTCGCGCAGCGCGAGCGTCGCCGCCGCCTTGGCGTCGCGATGGAAGTCGAGCAGCTTGCCAACGTTGATGCGGGTGAGCAGATCTCCGTTCATCACCAGCACCGGCGCCGTCGGCCGTTCTGGAAGCAGGCCCAGGGCGCCGCCGGTGCCGAGCGGTTCGCGCTCGCGCAGGTAGTCGATGCGGCAGTGGAAGCGGCTGCCGTCCCCGAAATGATCCTCGATCATCGAGCCGAGGTAATTGACCGAGAGGAAGATCCTGCGGATGCCGTGGCTGACCAGGTGCTGGACGATGTGCTCGAGGATCGGGCGGTCGCCGATCGGCAGCATGGGTTTGGGCATGCCGGTGGTCAGCTCGCCCAGGCGCTCGCCTTTTCCGCCGGCCATGACCACGGCCCACGATGCGCATGCCGCCGCGTTCAGCGCCAACTGCACCGTATGCAGGTCGACCAGCCGCTTGTCCGCGTCGATCACCGGAACCGACTTGATCCCGAGGGTGAGCATCAGCTGCAGGGCCTCGGCACGGGTGGAACCCGGGGGCAGCGAGGTGAATGCCGTCTTTCCGACGCCTTCGATGGCGCGGGTCAGGGCGTCGCCGCGGATGAGCGCGCGGCGGATGTCGCCATCGGTGACCACCGCGAGCAGCCGACGCCCGGTATCGCACACCAGCGCGACCTCGAAGCCGTTGCGGTCGATTGCCCGCATCACTTCGATGATGCTGTCCTCGGGGCGCACCACCAACGAGGCGAGCGTCGGCTCCGGCAGATTCCTGGTCATGCGGCGCCCTTCTTGCGCGGGGTCTTGTCGAGACGCGCTTCCGCAGGCTCGGCGGCGAAGGCCTCGATCGCCGCACGTACGCGCGCAGCCGCGTGGCCATCGCCGTACGCGGTGGCCACCGGGACACCCGCTGCGCGCGGCGAGGCGAGCAGGCGGGACAGCGCGGCGCCGATCGCCGGCCCTTGCGTCGGCGCGTCGGCGACCGCGCCTATGCGCAGCCGCCCGCGCTGGCGCTCGCCGACGTTCACCACTGGCAGCGAGAATGTCGGCGCCTCGAGGATCCCGCTCGAGCTGTTGCCGACCATCGCATCGGCGAGCGCCAGCAGGCTGTAGTAGCGTCGGGTGCCGAGCGCATCCACGAGCATGAAGCGGCTGTCCACCGAAGCCTGCGCCGCGAGCAGGTGGTTGATGGCGCCGCCGCCGGCGTCGTGGTTGGCCTTGGTCATGACCACCAGCGCATCCGGGCGATCGCGCACCGCCGCGCGCACGCCATCGATGACCGCCGCGATTTCGATGGTGGGCGAGAGCCCGCCGATGGTGGTCGGATGGTGGGTCATCACGATCAGGGGATGCCCCAGCGCCTGACGGCCGAGGGAGCGCGCGAGCTCCTCGGCGTTATCCAGCGGCGTGGACCAGGCCTGGTCGAGGGCGGGCGCGCCGGTGACGTGCACGCGGTCCTCGCGTTCACCCATGGCGATCAGGCGCGCGCGGAAATCCGCGTGGGCGACGCAGTGCAGATGTGCGAGCTTGGTGAGGGCGTGGCGGCAGGCGTTGTCGATGGCGCCCGCGGATTCCTCGCCGCCATGCAGATGCACGATCGGCAGGCGCAGGCAGGTGGCGGCGAGTGCGGCCGCCAGGGTCTCTGAGCGGTCGCCTGCGAGCAGCAGCGCCTGCGAGCCGAGCGTGACCAGCGTCTCTGCCATCTGCAGGGTCGTCTCGCCCGCCGCGCGCGCGACCGCGAGATCGGAATCGCCGTCGGGAAAAGCCGGAATCGACGCGGCGACGCGGTAGCCCTCGATATCCTTGGGCGCGCCGCGGCCGGCCTTGCCGCGGCCGATATGCAGGCCGCCCGAGATCAGCTCGGTGCGCACCCCGGCCGTCGCGGCGAGCTCGCGCAGGACCGGCGCGATGATGCCGACGTCCTGCCGACCGCTGGTGAATACCGCGAGCTGCATCATTCGGAGCTCCGATCCGTCCACTGCCGGCGAACATCGTTCGTGTCTTGGGTCATCGGGTGGCGCTCGCGGTTGCGACGGCCCTGGCGGCATTGGCGAGTTCAGCGATCACGCGCTCTTGCGTGGCCTCGTCGAGTCCGACCGAGCACGGCAGGCTGAGTCCTTCGCGTGCCAGCCGCTTCGCGAGTCCCGAGCTCCAGATGCGCCTCCCCGGGCCGACGGCGTCCGGAGCCGACGTCGAGGACGCTGACGACGGCAACGATGCGTAGCACGGCTGCTCGGATACCGGCAGCCACAGCGGACGCGCACCGATGCCTGCCACGGTCAAGCGCTCGAGCAGCTTGTCGCGGATCGATCCGACCGTCAGCGACGGCAGCCACCAGCTCGGCTGGACGTCGACGAGCGCGGGCTGGAAGGCGAAACCGAGCTCGGAGCAGGCGCTGCGGTAGCGCTCGGCGATCGCGCGTTTGCGCGCCAGGAACGCCGGCATGCGCTCGAGCTGCGCCACGCCCAATGCGGCATTGAGGTTGGGCATGCGGTAGTTGTAGCCGACATGATCGTGTACGAACGCCAGCCCCGGCTGCTTGGCCTGGGTCGACAGGTGCTTGATGCGTTTGGCCAGGTCGCCATCCGCGGTGGTGATCATGCCACCGCCGCCGGTGGTGATGATCTTGTTGCCATTGAAGCTGTAGCAGCCGACATGCCCGATGGAGCCCACCTGGCGGCCGCGGCAGGCGGGATGCGGGTATCCCGCGCCGTAGGATGCGCCGAGCGCCTCGGCTGCGTCCTCGATCAGCGGCACGCGGTGGCGAGCGCAGGCATCGAGGATCGGCCCCAGGTCGGCGGGCTGGCCGAGGATGTGCACGGCGATCACCGCCTTGGGCAGGCGCTTCTCGGCGGCGAGCTCGTCGAGGGCATTCGCGAGCAGGCGCGGATCCATGTTCCAGCTCGCCGGTTCGCTGTCGATGAAGCACGGGATGGCGCCCTGGTAGACGACGGGGTTGGCGGTGGCGATGAACGTGAAGTCGGCGCACAGCACCAGGTCGCCGCGTCCGACGCCCAGCGCGCGCAGCGCGAGATGGATCGCGGCGGTTCCGCTAGCGCAGGCCACCGCGTGCGGAGATCCGACATAGGCGGCGAATTCGCGCTCGAAGCGCTCGACGAACGGGCCGACCGAGCTGACGAAGGTGCTCTTCAGGCACTCCTGCAGGTAGCGTTCGGCATTGCCGTCGAGACAGGGTTCGCAGAGCGGGATGGTGGCGCCCATCACATCTTCCCATCGAGCGAGCGGCCGGTCTCGCGGTGGGCGAAGCCTGGAAGAAAATATTCGAGTTCCTTCACGAAGTCGCGCTTGTTCTCGGACGAATGCTTCTTTTCGTAATCAGCAGACATATCGAGAGACATGAGCAGCGCCGATACACGAGAGTGACCAACTCCTCGTATCGCGACCGACCTCACCGACTTCAGACCGATATCGATCGCTTGCTCACCGGATCCTACGAACTCCTCGATCTCCTTCTCGCCGCTGGTATCGGATATGGTGCGCAGCACCGGATAGCGCTTGGCCGCGCGGTCGGTCGCGAGATGCGCGCGCGCCGACGCCTCATCATCGTACCATGCAGGCTCCAAGCCGTGGGCGCGCAGCGTCTCGGCAGCGATGTCGATGAATGACACCAGATCGCGAGCGGGGTCGAGATCCGGAATCATCAGGCATTGATGGGCGCAACACAGCGCGGCGAGCATACACAGCTGACCGGATTCGCGTGGCGACACCAAGTAGCGTCGGATGTCCTTCGGTGCCGCCAAGGGCTGGGACTTCTCGAGCCGTTGCAGGAATCCCCACGGCAGACTTCCATCACTGAAAGCGACATTCGCGAAACGCGTGGACGTGATCTTCTTCAATTCCGCCATGGGTGGCAGCGGTCGATCTCCAGGGATCAGGCTGGTTGGAGCACCGGACTGGCTGTGAGCATGGAGCAGCAGCTCCATCGCGCGCTTCGATGCGCCCATCAAGCTCACTGGATTCGCCGCCTTGTCGGTCGAAACGAAGAACACCCCGTGCTTGCCATGACCATGCAGACGCAATGACGCGAGGAAGTGATCGGCCTCGAGGAGATTCACCTCGAGCATGCGCAGGCTCGAGAACGAATCGCGTTCCGAGCGCACGTGCTTGAGAGCGGCGAACGAGAGAACCAGATCGAAGGGCTTTTGCGACGCCAGATACGCGCGCGCGATCGCGCTGCCATACGGCAGCGGTTCGATCGAGAGCTCGCCCGAGAAACCATCGCCCGCGCGGATGGTGCGCACCAGTTCGGCGAGGTTGTTCTCGCTCGGATCGAGGACCGCCAGTGCCGCCGGGCGGTGGCGCAACAGCTCGATGATGGTCGCCGAGCCGATCGAACCGGCGCCGCCGGCGACCAGGATGCGCCGCCCGCGGATGGCCTCGCGGATCTGGTCGGCGCGCGCGTCGCAGTCGGCCTGGAACAACGACTGGGCGCGACCGGTCACGCGGCACGTGATCTCCTCGATGCGCTGGGTGAGGCACAGGCTCATCTGATCGATCGCTCGTTGCTGGGGGTCATGCTGGATGGGTCCTGTGCCATTCGCACATAGGGTAGGGGCACGCTCCGCGCGCGACACCTGGGACGGTGCCTGGGCGGGATACGCCGAATCATCCGTGAACCGGAGGAGTGCGGGTAAACGGATCTAGTCTGGACCTGTCATTTTAGACGCAAGTCCCGTATCTCATGGAGCCTGCGGCAATCGCACCGGGGCCTTCGCGAGACCCTCGCAGATGCCTAGGCGTCGTGCGGATCGCGCGGGAGTCTCTTCAGGAAGCGCGGTAGGAGCGGTACCAGGCCACGAAGCGCTCGATCCCGGTCTCGATCGGCGTGTCGGGCGAGAACCCTACCGCCTCTGCGAGGTCGCTGACGTCGGCGGCGGTGGCCACCACGTCGCCTGGCTGCATGGGCAGGAAGCGCTGCTCGGCTTGCTTCCCGACGGCCTTCTCGATGGCGGCGATGAAGCGGTTGAGCTCGATCGGCTGGTTGTTGCCGATGTTGTAGACCCGGTACGGGGCCGGGCTCGACGCCGCAGAAGGCGCGGCGGCGTTCCAGGCCGGATCGGGCACCGGCACGCGATCGAGCACCCGCACCACGCCCTCGACGATGTCGTCGATGTAGGTGAAATCGCGGCGCATCTTGCCGTGGTTGAAGACGTCGATGGGCTTGCCAGCGAGGATCGCCTCGGTGAACGACCAATAGGCCATGTCCGGACGCCCCCACGGGCCGTAGACCGTGAAGAAACGCAGGCCGGTGGTGGGTAGCCGGTAGAGATGGCTGTAGGTGTGGGCCATCAGCTCGTTGGCCTTCTTGGTCGCCGCGTACAGGCTGACGGGGTGATCGACGTTGTGCTCGACGCTGAACGGCATCGCGCTGTTGAGCCCATACACCGAGCTCGAGCTCGCGTAGACCAGATGCTCGATGCGGTGGTGGCGGCACGGCTCGAGCACGTTGACGAATCCGACCAGGTTGCTGTCGACGTAGGCGCGGGGATTCTCGATGCTGTAGCGCACGCCGGCCTGGGCCCCGAGATGCACCACGCGCTTGAAGTCCCCGTTCTTGAACAGCGCGTCCATGCCTTCGCGATCGGCGAGGTCCAGGCGCTGGAAGCGGAAGCCGGGCTTGCCATCGAGCTGGGCCAGACGGGCCTGCTTCAGCCCCGGATCGTAATAGGCGTTTACGTTGTCGATGCCTACCACCTCGTCGCCGCGGGCGAGCAGGCGCTGGCAGACGTGGAAGCCGATGAAGCCAGCGGCGCCGGTGACCAGGTTCTTCATGCCGTCCTCATGCCTCGCAGTGCCTCGCAGTGCCAATGGGATCCTGGACGACGGCGGCGCGCCCACAAGTTCGCCGCCGGGCAGCTGCCACGCCGTGTGCCGACGTCGGTGCTGAAGGCAGCGCCGATTGCAGCCCCCTATCGCCGGTCTACGGTGCCAGCATGGCCAGCGGCGTCATCGGAATGTCGGCGAAAGCCGAGGCCCGCCTGCGCAAACCGCGGACGCGCGGCTCCTTCATGCCCATCGACGCCGCCCGCCGGCAGCTCGGGCTGCTGTCGGTGGCCGATGGCGCTGGCCAGTGCCGGATCTACTGGCTGGTCGACCTGGCCACCCGGGTCATCGAGGATTCGCGCTTCCTGGCCTTCGGCTCGCTCGCCAGCCACGCCCTTGCCGACGTCTTCACCGAATCGGTGCGCGGACGCACCGTATCCGATGCCTGCCGACTGACTGTGGAGCAGATCGAGGCGCTACTGCGCGACGATCCGGCCACCCCGGCCTTGGCCGAGGACGCGCTGGCGGCAGCCGAATTCATCGGCGAGGTCCAGATACTCGCTGAGGCGGAGTTACCACGGGTCACGCTCCTGACCAAACCCGCGGAAACGCCGGTCTACCAGCGCAAGCGCAAGCAGGATTGGACGGCGGTGGATGAAGCCTGGTTGCCGCTCTCCTTGCTGAAGAAGATCGCTAGAGTGGATGCGCTGGCGGAGCCCACCCTCCGCCAGCGCATGCCCGGAATGACCGCCTCCGCCGGAGGATCGCCCCCGCCCGGGGTTCCGAGCTATTCCATCACCGGTCTCCACGACGATTTCCGGGTGGTGATCGAGTTCAGCGCGGTGGCGGCGGACCAGGTGCCGACGTTGGCCCGGTTCCTCGAGGATGCCCTGCGCGGCGGGATCCACCCGCTCCTGACCGTGGATGCCACGTTGAAGCCGCCGAAGGATGCGCCATGAGCGACGAACCAGCGGGCTTCTCGGCCGACGACCAAGCCTACAAGTACGGCTTCTCCACCGCCGTCGAGGCGGTGGCGTTCGGGCGCGGCCTGAACGCCGAGGTGGTGCGGGCGATCTCGGCGGCGCGCCACGAACCCGAATTCCTGCTCAAGTTCCGGCTGAAGGCCTTCGAGGTGTTCTCCAAGATGGAGGAGCCCGACTGGGCGCACATCGACTACCCGCCGATCGACTACCAGTCGATCCAGTACTTCTCGGCGCCCAAGGCCAAGAACGAGAAGCCGGATAAACCAACCTACAACTCGCTCGACGAGGTGGACCCCGAGATCATCGCCACCTTCGCCAAGCTCGGCATCCCGCTCGACGAGCAGAAACGCCTGAGCGGCGTCGCGGTCGATGCGGTCTTCGATTCCATGTCCATCGCCACCACCCACCAGGCCAAGCTGTTCGATGCCGGGGTGATCTTCTGCAGCTTCAACGAGGCGGTGCACCAGTTCCCGCGGCTGGTCGAGCGCTGGCTGGGATCCGTGGTGCCGTCGGCCGACAACTACTTCGCCGCGCTCAACAGCGCGGTGTTCTCCGACGGCTCGTTCGTCTACATCCCTCCGTTCACGCGCTGCCCGCTCGAGCTGTCGACCTACTTCCGCATCAACAACCTCGACGCCGGCCAGTTCGAGCGCACCTTGATCATCGCCGACGTCGGCGCCCATGTCAGCTACCTCGAGGGCTGCACCGCGCCCAAGTCCTCGAAGCACCAGCTGCACGCGGCGGTGGTCGAGCTGGTCACGCTCGACGACGCCGAGATCAAGTATTCCACCGTGCAGAACTGGTACGCGGGCGACCCGCTCACCGGCGAGGGCGGGGTCTACAACTTCGTCACCAAGCGCGGCGCCTGCCGCGGCAAGCGATCCAAGATCAGCTGGACCCAGGTCGAGACCGGCTCGGCCATCACCTGGAAGTATCCGAGCTGCATCCTGCAGGGCGACGATTCGGTGGGCGAGTTCTACTCGGTGGCGCTGACCAACGGCCGCATGCAAGCCGACACCGGCACCAAAATGATCCATCTCGGCAAGAACACCCGCTCGACGATCATCTCGAAGGGCATCGCCGCCGACCATTCCTCGAACGTCTACCGTGGCCTGGTGAAGGTGCATCCAAAGGCCGAGGGCGCGCGCAACTTCACCCAGTGCGACAGCATGCTGGTCGGTAAGGACTGCACCGCCCACACCTATCCCTACATCGACGTCAACAACCCCGGCGCCCAGATCGAGCACGAGGCCACCACCTCGAAGATCAGCGAGGATCAGCTCTTCTATTTCCGTTCGCGCGGCATCGGGCACGAGGAGGCGGTCGGCGCGATCGTCTCGGGCTTCTGCAAGGACGTGCTCGCGGTGCTGCCCCTGGAGTTCGCCGCCGAGGCGCAGAAGCTGCTGACCCTCAAGCTGGAGAATTCGGTTGGCTGACCGCGGCGACTCCGCATCCGGGGAACTTTCATGCTGGTGATCGACAGGCTGTGCGCCGGTGTGAACGGCCAGCCGATCCTCAAGGAGCTGTCGTTGACCGTGAAGGCCGGCGAGGTGCATGCGATCATGGGCCCGAACGGTTCCGGCAAGAGCACGCTGAGCAAGGTCATCGCCGGGCATCCGGCGTACGAGGTCACCTCGGGCTCGATCACCTTCCAGGGCAGGGATCTCGCCGGCGTCGCGCCCGAGGTCCGCGCCACTTCGGGGATCTTCATCGGCTTCCAGTATCCGGTCGAGGTCCCGGGCGTGAACAACGCCGACTTCCTGCGCATGGCCCTGAACGCCAAGCGCAAGGCCACCGGCCAACCCGAGCTCGATGCCAAGGCCTTCGCGCCGATCCTGCACAAGCGCATGGAAGATGTCGAGCTCGACGAGGTGCTGCGTGACCGCCAACTGAACGCAGGCTTCTCGGGCGGGCAGAAGAAGCGCAATGAGATCCTGCAGATGGTGGTGCTCGAGCCGACGCTCGCGATCCTGGACGAGACCGACAGCGGGCTCGACATCGACGCGCTGCGCGTGGTCGCGCGCGGCATCGAGGCCTACCGCCGTTCCGATCGCGGCATCGTGCTGATCACGCATTACCAGCGCCTGCTCGAGCTGGTGGTTCCGGACCGCGTGCACGTGCTCGCTGGCGGAACCATCGTCACGAGTGGCGGTAAGGAGCTCGCGATCGAACTCGAGGCCAAGGGCTACGACTGGCTGGATCGCACCTGAGATGTCCGCCGAGCGTCGCGTCATCCCCGAGCATCGCGCCCTCTCCGCGCAACGCGCCATGAGTGGCCGCGGAGCGGACGCCTGATGTCCAGCCAAGGAGGGCCCAGCGCTCCAGCTGCCTGGGGCACCGCCTTCGCCGAGCTGCGCGCCGCGGCCACGGCGCGCGCCGCGGTGCTCGGGCCGCCGACCACCGCGCTCGAGGATTGGCGCTATGTGCAGCTGGCGCCGCTCAAGCAGCCGATCGCCACCTCACGGCGTGCCGTGACCGTGAGCGAGATAGATACGCACCGCGTGCGCGGTCTGCCCGCCTGTATCGTGTTCGTCGACGGCGCTTACCGCGCCGATCTCTCGAACCTCGCCTCGATCCCGGCGCAGATCGCCGTCGACGACCTCCTCCAGCTGTCCGAGAGCGATGGCCGGCTCCTGGTGGCGCGCTGGCGCGCCGAGCTGGACGCGACCGACGACCTCGCCATCTGCTGGTCGTTCGCCGATTGCGTCGGCGGCGCCCGACTGCGCGTGCGCGGGCTCGCTACCGCGCCGGTGCACGTGCTGTCGTTCGCCACCGGCGGCGCCAGCGCGGGCCGGATCGTCATCGAGCTCTCACCCGGCGCCGCGCTGGATCTGGCGGTGTCGCAGGTCGCGCTCGGCCGCTCGCGCTCGTGCCTGGGCATCGAGGTCGAGGCCGGACAGGGTTCGTCGCTACGCGTTGACGAGCTGCAGTACGGACCCGCGGCCGCTGCCGCGCAGCTGTTCCCGGCGAACCGGCTCGATCTCGCGCGCGATGCCCAGGTATCTTGGACAAGCGCGCGCGCCGGCGCCGAGCTGGCACGCACGCGGGTGCGCGCCGAACTCGGCGGCGTCGGCTGCGCTCTCGAGCTGCGCTCGCTGAGCGTCCTCGATGGCCAGCGCCAGGCCCACGACGTGGTGCGCCTCGCGCATCGCTCCGGCCAGAACACCAGCACGCAGCTGTTCAAGAACATCGTCGACGGCTCGGCGATCGCGAGCTTCGATGGCCTGGTCGCGATCGACCACGGCGCGGATCTGGCCTCGGCCGCGCAGCGGAACAACAACCTGCTGCTCTCGGCGAAGGCGCGCGTCGACACCCGGCCGCAGCTCGACATCCTCGCCGATGACGTCAAGGCGAGCCACGGCGCCACCGTCGGTCAGCTCGACGCCGACGAACTGTTCTACCTGCGCGCGCGCGGCATCGGCGCCGAACAGGCGCGCACCCTGCTCACCGGCGGCTTCGCCGCCGAGGTCAGCGGGCTGCTGCGCCAACCAGGCATGCGCGAACTCGCCGGGCGCGAGGTGCTCGGCTCGCTGGCGGGGTGAGGGAAACGTCCGTAGTCGGTGGTCCGTGGTCGATGCCCGGCGAAGAGGGATCGTGATCAAGCATCGCCCGCTAGTGACTGGTTCGATAGGGCAATCGCGCTCGTTTTGGTGGCCGCGTCCGTAGCATCGGAACGTGGCCCTGTCTCCAGAGTTCGATGTCCAGGCGATCCGCGCGCAGTTTCCCGGCCTGCGGGGCCTGGCGAACGGCAAGCCCTTCGTCTACCTCGATAGCGCCGCGACCAGCCAGAAGCCGCTCGCGGTGATCGAGCGCATGGACCGCTTCCTGCGCGACGAGTACGGCACCGTGCATCGCGGACTCTACCAGCGCAGCGTGCGCTCGACCCAGCTCTACGAGGAGGCGCGCCACACCGTCGCCCGCTTCCTGGGCGCCGCGAGCGAGCGCGAGATCGTCTTCACCATGGGCTGCACCGACGCCATCAACCTGGTGGCATGGTCGTGGGGGCGCAAGCATCTCAAACGCGGCGACCGCGTGCTCATCACCGGCATGGAGCACCACGCCAACATCGTGCCCTGGCAGATCACCGCCGAACTCACCGGTGCCGAGCTGGTCGCCTGCCCGCTCACGCCCGAGGGCGCGCTCGATCTCGCGGCATTCGACCAGCTGCTCGACGAGCGCGTCAAGCTGGTCGGGGTCGTGCACATCGCCAATAGCCTCGGCTCGATCAATCCGGTGAAGGAGCTCGCGCGCAAGGCGCACGCGGTGGGCGCGCGCATCCTGGTGGACGCCGCGCAGTCGGCTCCGCACCTGCCGCTGGACGTGCGCGATCTCGACTGCGACTTCCTCGCTTTCGCCGGGCACAAGGTCTACGGCCCCACCGGCATCGGCGTACTCTACGGCAAGCTCGACGTGCTCGAGGCGATGCCGCCGTGGCGTGGCGGCGGCGAGATGATCGAGACCGTGACCATCGCCAAGACCACCTACGCGCCCGCGCCCGCGCGCTTCGAGGCCGGCACCCCGCCGATCACCGAGGCGATCGGCCTGGCCGCCGCGCTGGAATGGCTGATGGTGCTCGGCCTGGGCAGGATCGCGGCAGCCGAGCGCGAGCTGTTCGCCTACGCCGAATCCAGGCTCGCCGAGATCCCTGGCTTGCGCCGCATCGGCACCGCGCCGGACCGCTCGACGGTGCTGGGATTCGTCATGCCCGGGGCGCACGCCTCGGACATCTCGTCGATCCTCGACATGGAGGGCGTGGCCATCCGCGCCGGCCACCACTGCGCCCAGCCGGTGATGCGCTGCTTCGGCGTGCCGGCCACCGCGCGTGCCTCGCTGGGCGTCTACTCGACGCGTGATGACGTCGATCGCCTGGTCGACGGACTGAGGACGGTCGCGCGCTTATTTGGATAGTGTATGGTGCTTGGTGGACAGCACGTGGTGAACGTCCACATCCCAACCACACCCCACACACTCCCTAATCCAACCCCGGCTGTACCACCCGGCCCACGGCTTTGCGCCGCTGACCGAGCTCGAGGTCGCGGCGGATCTTGTCCCAGTCGATGACCTGGCCCTTGTCCAGACGATCACGCGCCTGAGCGATGCCCGGCAGCTCGTGTTCGTCGCACATGCCCTCGAGCAGGTCAAGCGCCGCGCGCGCTTCGACCGCCTTGTCGTCGAGCTGCAGCAGCGGGATGACGTGCTTGTAGAAACGGAAGGCCTGTCGTTCGTCGCCGAGCGCGGCGTAGACCTCGGCGAGCTGGAGGACCAGCTCCGAGTTCTTGGGATGGCTGGCGACCAGGCGGCTGAGCACCTCGACCGCCTTCTCGAATTCCCCCTGCTCAAGCAGCTCCATCAGCAGCTGCTTGCCGGTGGCCAGCTGGCCGGTGGTGTCGCCGCACAGGCGCAGCAGCTCGAGCAGCTCGAGGCGCGGCTCGTACGCGGTACCCGCGGTGGCGACGATGCGCTTGCGGGCGTGCTCGAGGGCGATGCCGTGGTTGGTCGAGCGCACGGCGACATTCACCACCTCTGAGAGGATGGCGTCGAGGTTCTGGTCCTTGAGCTCCTCGGCGACTTCGGCGAGGCGCACGCGAGAAGACAGATCGTCTGGCCGCAGGCGGCAGGCCTGCACGAGCATGTCGCGAGCCACTTCCAGGGCACCGGCGCCGCGCGCGAGCTCCGCGGCGGCGAGGAACTGCTTGATGGCGGTGGTGCGGTCGCCCTCGCGATTCGCGACCTGCGCCAGTCGCACGCGCAAGCCCATGCTCGCCGGCAGGCTCTCGAGCGCGGTCTCGATGATCGGACGCGCTTCCTTGAGCAAGCCGAGCGCCAGGGCGGCGTCGATGGCGTTGCAGTAGGCGTCGCTGGCGAGCGACTCCTGACGCAGCTTGACGCGGGTGCGCGCCAGCCAGCCGTAGTTCTCGATCTTCTCGCCACCGAGCTCGACGATGCGCTCGAGGGTCTGCGCCAGCTCTGCGAAATCCTTGGCCTTCTCCTGCGCCTGCGCCGACAGCCGCAGCTGCTTGGTGGCGCCGTCGCGGTCGCGCCGGCGCTCATAGGCCGAGGCAAGCCAGTCATGGGCATCGACATCGGCCGGATCGAGCTGGCTGAGCAACTCGTAGATCTGCAGCAGGATGTCCTCTCCGGCCTCCTTCTGCGACGCTATGGCAGCGCGCAATACCGCGATCGCCTCGGCCTTCTGACTAGTCCATACCAGCAGCTCGGCGCATTCCTTGGCGTATTCGCAGCGTCCAGGCAGCAGCTTCAGCAGCTCGCGCCAGGCGTTGATCGCCTGATCAGTGCGGTCGTTCTCGTGGAAGGCGCGCGCGGCCAGCTCGAGCTGGAGCGCCGCCTGCTCGGTGTCGCCGTCGGAGCGCGAGAAGCGCGCGATCATCAGGGCAGTGGTACCGCGATCGGCGCCGATTCCCTGGGCTTCGCGCACCGATTGGATGGCCTGCTGGTAGCTGCCCTTCTCGCCGTAGAACTCGGCGAGCATGAGCATGCTCGCGACCGAATCGGCGTCGCTGCCGAGCTGCAGGTTCAGCGCCACCATCTGCGTCAGCACCGCCTCTTTATCCGCGCCCAGGCGCAGTGCGTTGCGCAGCGCCACCACCGTGGCGTTTGGATCGGACATCTGCTGCGCCGCGGCCATGAACGACGTCGCCGCGGCCGCATTATCGCCGAAGCGCTCGGCGAGTTCGGCGAGATGCATGTGGATGCGGGCGTTGTCCATCCCGTAGCCGAGGGTGCGGCGATAGAGGCCGTAGGCGTTCTGATGGTAGCCGTTCGCGTACGCGGCGTCGGCCTCGACCACCAGCTCATTGACGTTCGCCACGCGCAGCAGGCCGTGGCGGAAGAGGATGCCGAGCGCGAGCTTCGAACGGAATGGCGGAAGTGTCGGATGATCGAGGATGGCGTTGACCGCCGTCCCATCCGTCCAATCGCTCAGGATATGCTTGGCGTCGGCGTGCAGATCGTCGGGCGAGGCAACCGACGGCACGCGGAAGAGCGCGTCCCACTGGTCGGGGATCAGCTCGGCGATGGTGCCGAGCTCGTCCTGCCGGCGTAGCGATTCGAGCAGCATCGATCCGGGATTCACCGCCAAGCCGGTCTTGGCCTGGGCGACGCCCCACTCGTCGGCGATGATGACCTCGTTGAACGACAGCTCCGGCTGCTGCCAGCCGAGGATGGTGGTGAACTCCTCCTCGATGTAGCAATCGAGCGCATCGAGCACGCCATCGGGAGTGATCACCTTCGCGTTCACCAGCGCCTTGAGCAGCTTCTCCGGCGGGCAGTGGTCACCGACGCGCAAGAGCGACGCATGATACTGCGGCAAGGTCAGGACCCCCGCCCATACCAGCGCCTTGCCGAAGGCGTCGGGATCACCACCGGTCACGGCGTTGATCATGCCTCCGCCGAAGCGCACGCGGCGCTCCTGGCTGTTGTCCTTGTGGCGTACCGTCAGCACTCCCGAGCGACGTCGCGAGGCGATGGACTGGATCAGGCCGGGCAGGTCCACCAGCGAGACGCTGAGGATCGAACTCTCCATGGGGCCTGGCATGCAGTGTCACTTTGTAACGGCATCGGCGGGCACGGCCAGCCTAGCCCGCTCCTAAACGTAGCTCCTGGTGCCACACGTACCTAGGAAGGTCAGGATCGGGCCGTCACGGGCATCGTCGCGAGGTCGGGGACAACCGTCACCCAGCCCGGTATCACGGCACGCCAACCACCTCGCAGCGTCCACGCAGCCCGCACAGAATGTCGTAGGGGATGGTGCCGGCGAGGCGGGCGAGCTCGGACACGGTGATGGTCTCGGCCCCCTGGCCGCCGAACAACACCACCGGCTCGCCTGGAGTGGGCGGATGCGGCAGATCGGTGAGGTCGACGATCAGGTAATCCATGGTCACCCGGCCGAGGATCGGGCAGCGCCGGCCCTGCACCAGGATGCTGCCCTTGTTGGAGAGCGCGATCGGATATCCGTCGGCATAACCCACCGGCACGATCCCGACCAGGCTGTCGCGCGCGAGCAGCCGGTGGTGGTCGTAGCTGATGCCGTGGCCCTTCGGCAGCCGCTTGGTGAGACTCAGGCTCGAGACCCACCGCACCGCCGGCGCGATGCCCGGATCCGGGCATCCGTCTGGCAGCACCCCGCTGATGAGGATGCCGACGCGTACCGCGTTGGTCTCGCCCGGCGGGCGTAGCAGCAGGCCTTCGGAGTTCGCATAATGCACCCAGCAGTCGGCGGGCAGCTTGGGCAGGCGCGCGATCATCGCCGCGAAGGCGTCCTCTTGGCTGAGCGAGAAGAGCTCGTGGTGCGCCATCGGGTAGTGGGTGGCGATCCCCGCGAGTCGTAGGCTCGGCGCCTGCAGCACCACCCGCACCAAGCGCTCGGCGTCCTCGGGCACGGATCCGAAGCGGCCCATGCCGGTGTCGACCATGATGTGCACCGGGTGCGGGGCGCGCGGACTGGCCAGGTTCGCGAACTCGTGGACCTCGTCGAGCGTCGAGCAACACACGTCGTAGCCGCTCGCGACCACCGCCGGCCGCTCTTCCGGCAAGGGCGAACCGAGCAGGATCACGCGCGCATCCGGCACCGCGGCGCGCACGCGATCGGCCTCGCTCAATGCCGCAACCGCCAGAGCGGAGACGCCGGATTCGAGGTAGATGCGCGCACAGCGCTCGAGCCCCAGGCCGTAGGCGTCGGCCTTCACCACCGCGATCACGCGCCGCCCCCCCGCCGCGGCGATGATCGCCGCGATGTTGGCCCTGAGGGTCCCGTAGCTGACTTCGACGCGGTTGCGCCAGGCCATTCAGGTGTCCGTGGTCCGTGGTCCGTGGTCCGTGGTCGGCGATGCCGGGATCGCGGTGGCCGGGATCCCAGTGGAGAGCAGCGCGCGGGCGCGCTGCAGCACCGGGGCGGCGTCCTGATGGTAGTCGGGCAGGACCAGATTCCAGGGCACCGCGGGCACCAGGCGGGCGGCGAGCGCGACGCCGCGCGCGTCCAGCCCGGCTGGCGAACCGAGCACGGCCTGTGGGCACCAGCGTGCGATGGTCCGCGGACGCGCGCCCACCAGCGCACCGATGGCGGTGGCCTCGCGCAAGCGGGGATGCGGCGCGGGCTCGGCCGCGTCATCCACCGCAACGGTCTCGACCAGCGCCTCGATGCGGCCGCCCACGACCTCGAAGAGGCCATGGAAGAAGGTGTCGCGCTTGAGCGGCATCAGCACCCACCACAAGCCATCGCCCTGCTGCAAGGCGCGCGCGCGCAGGCTGTCGACGGGGTGCACGGGCACGGCGTCGATCCAGCCCAGCGTGCGCGCGGCAGTCACTCCGATGCGCAGGCCGGTGAAGCTGCCGGGGCCAGCGGCCACCGCCACGGCGCTGGGCCTGCCGTGCGTCTCGATGAGCTCTTGGAGCATGCGCACCAGGCCGATCTCTGCCTCGCCGCCGGCGAGATCCCGGTATTGCGTGACGGTCCCGTCATCGGCGCACACGCACGCCGATGCCGTCCGCGCCACGGTTTCGAAGGCCAACAGCATTCCGCGAGCATAGCCCGCCGCGCATCGCGCGGTAGGCGCTCCCGCCGCGCCACGTCAGCTCCCGACCATCAACCCGTCTCCATTCGCCATCGCCGTCGCCGTCGTCCACCATCCGATCCCACGCCGACCATCCACCACCAACCACAAACCCTTGCCCCCCACCCGCGCGATTTACCCTGTGTCTCCCCATTCCGAGGTCCCCATGAGCGATCCAGCCCCCGCAGCCGCCGCCTTCCAGGGCAAGCGGCCCGACGATGTGATGAAGAAGCTGGTGGCGCTGTGCAAGAACCGCGGCTTCGTGTTCCAGAGCTCCGAGATCTACGGCGGACTCAAGAGCGCGTACGACTACGGTCCGCTCGGCGCCGAGCTCAAGCGCAACATCATGTCCGAGTGGTGGCGCGACATGGTGACCACGCGCGAGAACGTGGTCGGCATCGATGCCTCGATCATCATGCGACCGGAAGTCTGGCGCGCCTCCGGCCACGCCGCCGGCTTCAGCGATCCGCTGGTCGACGACCTGGTCTCGCAGGAGCGCTTCCGCGCCGACAAGGCTCCCCGTCCGGCGCCGGGCGACGAGCTGCCCATCACCTGCCCCGACAAGGGCGTGGCCAAGACCTGGGCCGAGCTGATCGAGAAGCGCTTCGCGGTCGCGCTCGAGCGCGACGGCAACGTGCTGCGCGGCATGCGCGCCATCGATGCGGTGACGATCGGTTTCTTCCCCAAAGGCGCCACCGCCGCGGCGAAGACCTTCCCGTGGCGCGGCTACGTGTCGCCATCGTTCGGCTCGCCGTTCCTGAGCGACGAGCGCCAGTTCAACCTGATGTTCCGCGTCGCCCTTGGCGCCGTGGATCCGATGCAGGACGTGGCCCAGCTGATGGCCGACCTGACCACAGCACCGGACCTGGTCGCGGCCGTTAAAGCGCGCTTCGGCAAAGACGCCGACGAAGGCGCGATCGCCAAGGCGCTCGCCGCCAACGACCGCGCCAAGATCCTGCGCGGCGCGATTGAGCTGGTCACCGGCCCGAGCATGGCCTACCTGCGCCCCGAGACCGCCCAGGCGATGTTCGTGCAGTTCAAGAACGTCATGGACTCGCAGTCGCTCAAACCGCCCTTCGGCATCGCGCAGATGGGCAAGAGCTTCCGCAACGAGGTAACGGTCGAGCACTTCATCTTCCGCTCCTGCGAGTTCGAGCAGATGGAGATGGAGTTCTTCTGCGAGCCCGGGACGCAGAAGGAGTGGATGACGTACTGGAAGCAGGCGCGCATGGACTGGTGGCAGCGCTTCGCGAACTACCCATCCCACTTCCGCTTTCGCCAGCACGCGGCCGACGAGATGGCCTTCTACGCCGACGACTGCTACGACGTCGAATACAACTACCCCTGGGGCTGGGGCGAGCTCGAGGGCATCGCCTCGCGCACCGACCACGACCTCACCCAACACGAGACCCACAGTGGTCAAAAGCTGCGCTACGTCGATCAGGAGAAAGCCGATCCCGTGACCGGCAAGAAGCCCTGGGCCTACAAGCCGTACGTGATCGAGCCCGCCGCGGGCGCGACGCGCGCGGTGCTGGCCTTCCTGCTCGACGCCTACCATGAAGAGGAGCGCGTCGACGCCGAGAACAAGCCGGTGACGCGTACCGTGCTGCGCCTGCACCCGCGCCTCGCGCCGATCACCTGCGCGGTGCTGCCGCTGGTGAAGAAGGACGGCATGCCTGAAGTGGCGCGCGAGATCATCGCAGCCCTGCTCAAAGCAGGCCTTCGTTCGAAGTACGATGAGAAGCACGCGATCGGCAAGCGTTACGCCAAGCACGACGAGATCGGTACGCCCTGGTGCGTTACCGTCGATAGCCAGTCGCTCGTAGACGACACCGTCACGCTGCGCGACCGCGACACCACCATCCAGGTCCGCCTGCCGGCCACTGACATTCCCGCGCAGATACGCACACGCCTCGGTCAGGGATGACATGCGGTCCGGTGCCGCGGAGCGCGGCACCTCTGGGGCTGCGCTCCCCTGGAACGGCCGCCGGCCTGGCCCCCACAAAACAGGGAACAGGTTGGCTTAGCCTCATCACGCATTGATCGCATTCACGCTGAACACGGCAGTCGAGGCCGAGGCCAAGGCGGCGATCCCGACGCTGTGGGCTTCCACAGCTAGGGTGAGCCAACGCCGACATCGACCTCGAATGCCGTGTTCAGCGCGCCAACAGATCCACGTCGTCCACGTGCTGCCCGCCGAACCCGAGCCGGTCGAGGGTGCGGTGGTTGCGCATGTTGATGGCGGCGGCGATCTCGTCCTCGGTGAGCGTGAAGGATTCCTGGCTGACCGAGCACGGCTCCATCGCCCCGAGCAGCACCTGGCCGGGGCCGTCGACCGGCAGCAGCGGCTGGTCGACGATGATGGTGAAGGGCTTGCCGCCGTCGCGGTACGAGACCACGTAGACCAGCACGCCGCCGCGCTCGCGGCGATGGCCGGAGAGCGCGGCGATCGCGTCGGCCACGGTGAATTCCGCCGCATGGCCCTCGCGCGCAAGCGCTTCCTGGGCGCGCTCGAGCTCGGGCACCGCGCGCGCGTCGCCGCGCATCGATAGCGCGGCGGCGGCGGCCTCGACGAGCAGCGGACGGTCCGAGCGGCGCAGCGCCGAGGTCAACGCCTCGTACGCGGCTTCGCCGGGCATCTTCGCCAGACCGGCGACCGCGGCCTGCGCCACCGGCCGGGTCGGGCCGCCATACACGGTGCGGCCGGCCTTGTAGGTGGCGCCCGGAATCTCGGTGGCGTCGTCGCACGCAGCGATCAGGTCGGGCGCGGCCTCGGCGATTCCCAGCTGGCCGAGCGCCAGCAGGCACGCGCAGCGGGTGCCGACATCCTCGGCCGCGCGCAGGCAGGCGCGGATGGCGTCCGACGAGGTCCCGTCTCCGAGTTCGCCCAGGGCGAGCACCGCTTCGGCGCGATCGGGGCCATCGGCATCGAGCGCCGCGCGCAGCCCCGGGATCGCAGCCTGGTGGTGGAGCTCGACGAATGCCCGCAGCGCCTCGTGCGGAAAGCCCGCGGCGCGCAGTGCCGACAGGTCACCGTCGAGGTCGCCACCGCCACTGATCGCGGCGGCGAGCATGCGCGCCAGCGCGCCGAGCGGGCCGTCGGCGATCAGCGGCCGCAGCTGGTCGAGCATCGGCTCGCCGCAGGCGACGATCTCGTGGCGCACGTGGAACAGCGGCTCAGGCCCGTTCGCGACCCTGAGCAGGCGCAGGGCGACGCCGTAGTGCTCGGCGTCGCGGTGCGTGAGGATGACGTCGGCCAGGCGCCGTTCCTCGGCGGTCTCGCCTGCGAACGCCTCGGCGAGACGCGCCACCGCGGCCGAGGCCTCGCGCGGATAGCAGGCGAATAGGGTGTCGAGCGCCTCGGCCTGCTCGATATCGGTCCGACTGCGTTCGGCGCGCACGACCAGGGCGGATGCGCATCCACTGAACCGCGCGCGGCGGAGCTCGCGCATGGCCTCGAGGCGCGGCAGAAAAGCGCCGTCCGAGTCGTCCGTGAGCGCAAGCACCACCAGCCCTTGGGATCGCTGGTTGAACAGGTCGCGGACGCTGGGGGTGGGCGTGGACGCTGGCGTGAGCGTGGGCGAGGCCTCCGGCCTCGGCTGGTCGCCAGCGCAGGCCGTCAGCCACGCCAACGCCACCGGCATGGCCGTCACTAGCGCCATCCTCGATACACGCGATGCGGTCATGGGCGGAAAATAGGCGCGCGGCTCGCCACCGCAATCCGCGTGGGGCGTGCGTCCTTGCGGACGTCGATCGCGCGGCAAGCTGTCGCCCCGCGAGCGCTGTCGCCCGCGAGCCCTACTCGAGAGCACATGCTGGACATCCTCACCACGCCCATCAGCGCGCGCGTCGCCGCGCATGTCGGCCTGCCGATCGAAAAGGTCGCCGGGCTCTACGCTCCGCCGGCCAAGGGCGTCCCGGCAGACATCGCGCTGCCCTGCTTCCAGCTGGCCAAGGCCAAGGGCATGGCCCCGCCGGCGATGGCGGCGGAGCTCGCCGGCGTCATCGCTGCGGCGGATCTCGGCGTGACCGTGGCCGCCTCGGGCCCGTTCCTCAACATCACCTTCTCGGCTGCTGCGGTCGCGGCCACGTTACTGCCGGAGCTGGCGGACCCACGACAGGCGCTGCGGTCGCAGGTCGGCGCCGGGCGCACCGCGTGCATCGACTTCTCGTCGCCGAACATCGCGAAGCACATGGCCTTCCACCACATCCGCTCGACCATGATCGGCAACGCCCTCGCCGGCATCTACGAGGCGGCGGGCTGGACAGTGGTGCGCATCAACTTCCTCGGCGACTGGGGCACCGCCTTCGGGCGCCTGATCGCCGGCTGGAAGCGCGAGGGTCTGACCATGGCCGCGCTCGAGGCCTCGCCCGACAAGGTCGGCTTCCTCAACCAGCTCTACGTGCGCATCTCGCGCCTCGAGAAGGAGGATCCGACGGTCGAGCAGGAGGCGCGGCTGTGGTCGCGCAAGTGCGAGGACGGCGATGCCGAGGCGCTGGCGCTGTGGCAGACCATCCGGGATGTCAGCGTAGCCGCCTGCCAGCAGATCTACGCCATCCTGGGCGTGCGCTTCGACGACTGGAACGGTGAAGCGCACTACCGCAACGCCATGGGGCCAATCGTGGCCGAGCTGCGTGAGAAGGGCCTCTTGAAGGAGGACCAGGGCGCCCAGGTCGTCGACTTGACCTCGGTGGGCATGAAGAAGCCCTGCCTGATCCTGCGCTCGGACGGCGGCAGCCTGTACGCGACCCGCGATCTCGCGGCCTGCGACGATCGATTCGCGCGCTACCGCTTCGACCGCTCGATCTACGAGGTCGACGTCGGCCAGAACCTGCACTTCAAGGAGTGGTTCGCGGTCGCGAAGCTGCTCGGCCGGCCGTACGCCGACCGCCTGCGCCATGTCGCGCATGGCCTGGTGCTGATGTGGAACGAGGAGACCTCGGCCTGGGAGAAGACCGCGACCCGCAAGGGCGTGCCGATGATGCTCATGGACGTGCTCCAGGAGGGCATCGACCGCGCGCGCGCGATCGTGGCCGAGAAGAATCCCGAGATCGTCGGCGAGGAGCGCGAGGCGATCGCCCACGCCGTGGGCGTCGGCGCCGTGGTCTTCAACGACCTGAAGAACTCGCGCATGAACGATGTGAAGTTCAAGTTCGAGGAAGCGCTGCGATTCGACGGCGAGACCGGCCCGTACCTGCAGTTCGCGCACGCGCGGCTGTGCTCGATCGAGCGCAAGTTCCCCGATCTGCACCCGGCCCCCGTCACGGCGGATCCGCGCCGGCTGACGCTCGAGGCCGAGAAGTCGGTGCTGCTGGCGATCGCGCGCCTGCGCGCGGCGCTCGAGCGCGTGGCCGAGAGCGACGAGCCGAGCGCGTTGGCGCAGGCGCTACTGGCGCTGGCCTCGGCGATCGCCGGCTGGCTGACCGCCGGCAACCACGACCCGGACCTGCGGGTGCTCTGCCCCGACGCCGCGACCGCATCGGCCCGCCTGGCCCTGGTCCGCGCCGCGCGCGGCGCGCTCGGTGAGGGGTTACGCCTGCTCGGACTGAAGGCTCCCGAGCGTATGTAGGTGGGGCTGGGACCCCCTGGCCCCGTCACCCCAACCCCTATAGTGCCGGCCACATGTACTGCGCCCTCAAGGTTCCGTACGGGCCCCACGCCCGTAACCACTACGATCTCTTCATCCCAGAAGGGTCCGAGGAATCCGCGCTCACCATCTGCCTGCACGGCGGTTGGTGGAGCCAGGGCCGTAACGAGGACCTGCGCCTGCTCTGCCTCGCACTGGCCGAGAGCCGCATCGCCTCCGCGACGATCGATTTCCGCTCCTTCGCGGATGGCGCTCGCGCCGGACAGGACCTGATCGACGAGATCCGCGGCGCGATCGTGAAGATCCTCGACGATTCCGCGGTCAACGGCATGGACGGACGCTCGCTGATCCTGCTCGGCAGCGGCTCGGGCAGCCTGCTCGCGCTGACGCTCGCGGCCCAGCTCGGCGAGGATCCAAAGCTGCGCGTGCGCGGCGCCATCGCCTGCGGCGTCACCCCCTCGCTCGATCACGGCGACGGCATGGCGGGGACCCTGGCCAAGGCCATCGACCAGTTCGCAGGTACCCAGCGCCATGCGCTGAGCCCGCTACACATCCGCCCCGAGGCCTTCCCGCCGCTGCTGCTGCTGCACGGCGACGCCGATGCCGAGGTGCCGGCCAAGCTCGCGCACCGCTTCCACCTCAAGGTGGTCGAGGGCGGTGAGGAGAGCGCGCTCGCCGTGCTCAGCGGCCTGGGCCACCAGTTCGTCGAGAACCCCATGGATCGCGGCGGCAAGGCCGCGCTCGAGCGCATCGTGCCCTTCATCCAGGAGCATGCGCGCGCGCCTGAGGCCGAGGCCTCGTTCTGCGATCCCGGGCATCGCGGCGCCGCCGAGAGTTCCCAGCCGTGAGCCGGCGAAAACACGAGTGAAGATCGTCATCAAGGACATCCCCTCGCTCGACGAGGTCACGGTTCCCGGTGGAGACACCAAGGGCTACGTGGTGCGTTTCGGCTGCGCGCTGGGCGACGGCACCGCGGTGCTGGTGCCGGCCTCGCGCCGGCGCTTCGGATGGAAGGTCGGCGCCGACCTGCAGGTCGAGATCAGCCAGGCCGCGATCAGCGATCTGCGCATCTGGAAGCACCGCGGCACCATGGTGCCGATGCTGACCCCGCTCGAGCCCCAGGGCGACTACCAGGTGCGCGGCCTGATCACCCGGCTCGACGAGGCCGGCCTGATCTACGTCGATGCCGCCGACCTGCAGTTCGTGCTGGTGCGCTCTGACGAGCTCAAGGCGCTCGAGGCCGGGCTCGGCGACAACGTCATGTTCACCCTGCACGGCCTCGGCCTGTGGGAGCTCGAGAGCGGACAGGCGCTCACCAGCTGACGGCGATGGCCCTCACGGGAGCGGACGACGGTCAGAACCGGCTGTGCGGAACCATGACATGCGCCCTCGTACAGGCCGGTCAGCGGCGCGCGCGCAACCGGCCGAGCATCAGGACCATGGCCAGGATGGCGAGCGCTCCCGAGCCCAGGCCGCAACCACGGCCGCTGCCGCTAGCGGGATAGACCACCGGGCCGGTGGTGCCGCCGGTCGCGGTCGTCGTGCCCGTGGTGGTGGTGACCGCGACGGTGGTCGGGTTGAGCCGGGCGAGCTTGCCGGCCGCCTCCTCGGTGATCCACAGATTGCCATCCGGGCCCGCAACCACGTCGGTGGGCGCGGCGCTGGCGGTGGGCAGCGCGACTTCGGTGATCACACCGGCGGTGGTGATACGCCCGATCTGGTTGGCGCCGTTCTCGCAGAACCACATGGCTCCATCGGGTCCGACGCAGATGCCGTACGGCGTGGCTCCGGCGGTGGGGAGCGGGTACTCGGTGAGCGCTCCAGCGGTGGTCATGCGGCCGATCTGGTTGCTCCCCGGCTCGGTGAACCATAGCGCCGTATCAGGCCCGGCGCAGATGCCGATCGGCTGCGACAGGGCGCCGGCCGGAAAGCTGGTGGCGGCGCCTGCGGTGGTGATCTGCCCGATCTTGTTCAGGCCGGTCATGGTGAACCACAGGGCGCCGTCGGAACCCACGCAGATGTAGCGCGGCTGCGCGCCGGTCGCGATCGGATACTCGGTGATCACGCCCGCGGTGGTGCTGGAACCGATGGCGTCGGCCCCCTGCTCGCAAAACCACAGGTCGCCAGCGGTGACGCTGCAGATGCCGTACGGCACGGCTCCGACGGTGGTCACCGGGTATTCGGTGATGGTGCCGCCAACGGTGATGGCGGCGAGCTTGCCGGTCGAGCGCTCGCAGCTCCACAGCCGGCCATCGGCTCCGGTTGCGACATTCACCAAGCGCGGCGTGCCGACGGGGAAGGCGAATTCGACGAGCGTGCCGGTGGTGGTCATGCGCGCGTAGCGGCCGCTCTCCACGAACCACAACGCTCCATCCGGACCCGAAGTCACTCCATCCGGCAGGATCCCCACCACCGGGAATTCATCGATGGTGGCCGCGGAACCTGACGAGCACACCAAGAGGACCAAGGCGCACGCGAGCGCTAATCGGGAAGCCGTGAACATGGCAATGGCGCGAATTGGGCTGGGCATGGGGAATCCGATCGGTGGCGGTGGCCGTACCCGCGGCAAGGAGAGAACACTGGCGCGGGAGGGCGGCACTCTAAGCGCGACGCGCCGCTGTCCATGCGCGAACCTCGTCGAACCGTGGATCCCGGGGGCAACGCTTTCCTTCAGCTGGCGCTGGGCCATAACCGCCGACCGGACACGGCCGCCAGCATCGAGCGGAACATCCGGGCAGGAGTGCATCGACCATGGCGGATCCCTCGGTGTTCGTCCAACCCGGCGACCAGCATTTCTGGGTGCACCACCTCAGCCCGTTCGCCATCCAATTCAGCCAGGGCTTCGGCATCCGCTGGTATGGCCTCGCCTATCTTGCAGGGATCGCGTGGGGATTCTGGATGCTCTGGCGTTGGAGCCGCGTCGGGCGGGCCCCGCTGCGCGCGCAGCAGATCCAGGATTTCGTGCTTTTCGGCGGGCTCGGCATGATCATCGGCGGGCGGCTCGGATACTGCCTGTTCTACGCCCCCGATCTGCTGATGGACAATCCCTTCGGGCGCATGGGCCGCTTCGACGGCACCGACGATCGCTTCCTCACCGGCCACGAGGATCCGCTCGCCGGACACGAGATCAGATCGCGCTTCGAGTTTCCCTATCTCTTCCAGGTGTGGAATGGCGGCATGGCCAGCCACGGCGGCATCATCGGCATGGTGCTCGGCTGCTGGCTGTACGCGCGCCGCAACCGCCTGAGCTTCGGAGTGCTCGCCGACATCGTCGCGGCGACGGCGCCGATGGGCATCGCGTTTGGCCGCATCGCGAACTTCATCAACGGCGAACTGTGGGGCCGACCCAGCCACGTGCCGTGGGCGGTGGTATTCCCGGGCGCGACGCGCGTCGGGGTCTACGACGTGCCGCGCCATCCGAGCCAGCTCTACGCCGCATTCCTCGAGGGCTTCGTGCTGCTGGCGATCGCGCTGCCGCTGCACGCCCGCCACCGCCGACCCGGCCTGACCTGTGGAACCGTGCTGTGCTGCTACGCGATCGGACGCTTCGCCGATGAATGCTTCCGCGAACCCGACCGCGGCCAGCCGGGTTCGCCCGGCCACGACGCCATCCTCGGTTTCATGAGCAAGGGACAGGCCTACACCATCCCGGTGTTCCTGATCGGATTCGCATGGATGGTCTGGGCGCTGACCCGGCCACCGCGGCCGGAGCTCTATCTACCGCCCGGCCTACCGCCGGTCGCGGCTCCACCGGCCCCGCCGGCCGCACCCTCTCCATGATGTTGTCTGATGAGTCTGATCCTGGCTGATTCAGCCAAGATCAGAGATTCAGGCGCGGTATTGCCGGACCCAGGCAAACAGCGCGTTACCCGGGCACTCGCTCTTGCCGAGCTCGCGATGGCCGTAGATCCGCGCCTTGCCGACCTTGAAACGCAGGCGGCTGTCGGTGAGGAAGCTGTCGAGCGCGGCGAGCTGTAGCGAGTTGGGCAGCCGCGCGTTGAAGTCGCCGACCACCGAGATGCCGAGGTTGTGCTCGTTGGCGCCCGAGACGTGCGCGCCCTGGTAGCGCGCCGGGCGGCCCTCGTAGACCTTGCCAGTCTTGCCGACCACATAGTGATAGCCGATCGCCGCCCAGCCGCGCTCGTGCTGGTGGTAGTGTTCGATGCGCTGCAGCACTTCGACCTCGGGCACGCCTTCGAGTCCGGCGTGCTCGCCGGTATGATGGACGGTGATGCGCTGCACGCCGTCCATCGCGTTGTTGTTGCCCTTCACCTGCACCGATGTCCATTCCGACCGGCGCACCAGTTTGTAGCTGCCACGCACGGGAGTCTCGCCATACGGCTCTTCGGGCTCGGCTTCTTGCGGCCCGCCCGGACGCGACAACGGATCCTCGCCGAGCGCGACCACGCCAGGCAGCCATAGCTGCGTTCCCGGCACCAGCTGCGACGTCGCCAGATCGTTCGCCTGTAGGATCGCATCGACCTCGAGACCGCTGCGCCGCGCGATCGACGACAACGTGTCGCCCGCCGTGACCTGGTACCACGTTCCACCCGCGGCGGCCGACGGGCTCGATGGCCGCCCGCCTAGATCCCACGGCGGAACCGACTGCTGCTGCGAATGCTTGTTTGCCGCCGACCCCGCCTGCCGCGTGCATCCCGTGACGAACAGCACCGCCCCACCGATGAGCAGTCCGCGACGCGTCAAACCGTTATGCATGTCCCGGACAATCCTCACTTTCCCCCGACATGCAAGTTGCGCGGGGTAGGCCGAAGGCCGTAGGAGCGAAGTCCCTGATCCAACCGGAGCGCAGCGACCAGGCGCCAAGTGACGGTCGGCGGATACAATGGGCGCAGCCGATCCGCCCACGTTTTCGCCAGCACCCGGCGAAAACGAGCCACGACAAAGCCCGTGGGGTAGCCCGACGGCCGTAGGGGCAAAGCCCCTGATCCAACCGGAGCGCAGCGACCGGGCGCCGAGTGGCGGTGGGCGGATATAATCGGAGTAGCCGATCCGCCCACGTTTTCGCCGGCACCCGGCGAAAACGAGCCACGACAAAGCCCGAGGGGTAGGCCGAAGGCCGTAGGGGCGGAGCCCCTGAATGATAAAGCCCCTAGAAAAACAGCTGCTGCTGCAAGCGAACAATATCCGCCTTCCCATCCCCTGCTTCCGCCTGCCAATGGCTCAACGAGAGCTGCAGTTTGTTCCCGTGGCGGTTGAGATAGAGGTTCAGTCCGAGGTCGACCTGGCGGCCGGAGTCGCCCCATTCGGCATCGAGCCCGGCGTTGTGCGGTCCGCCGTCGTAGGCGACCCGCTCGCCAGCGTTGGCGCGGTCGAAATCGATGAACGAGACGCGCGCCGCGGGTTCGATGGCCATGCCCTGGTCGAGCGCGACGGCATAGCCAGCCTGTACCAGGAACACGCGCTGGTGCAGGTCGGTGTCGGGCGCCGCCGTCAGCGAGGTGCCGCGGCTGGCGAGCAGGCGCAGTTCCGCGAGGCCACTGAACCCGTCCGCGTGCCCCAGCAACTCGACGCCATAACACAGGGTGTTGGTCTTCATGCCCGCAACCGCGTAGTCGTCGTTGTCGAAGCCGATCTCGGCCGCGAACAGCAGGCCTTCGCCCCTGTCGCCCGCATAGCTCTCGCGGTAGGCGGGCTTGCGCGCATCGATCACCGACAGCTCAAGGCGCGCCGAGTAGAACAGACCTTCCGAGCGGCCGGCGTTGGCGGCCGGCTTAGCCGGGTCGAGACTGTTCATGACGTCGAAGCCGAGGTCGAACTGCGAACCCGAGAACTGGTAGCGCACCCCCACGCCGCGCACGCCGAGCATGCCCGCGGTGGCTCGCGCCTGGGGGAAGAGGTAGTACGGAGTGGCGGTGTAGGCGCGGTTGAAGAAGGCGTAGTCGAGCCCGGCATGGATGACGTGCACGTGGTCGCCGTTCGAGAATGAACGCTCGGCCCAGGCCTTGTAGAGATCGGTGACGCGGCCGTTCTGGTAGCCGGCGACATCGGCGGCGTCGCTGCGGAAACCCAGGCCGAACAGGTACGCGCCCTGGAACGAGCCGATCACCGACAGCCGCGCGCGCCGCACGCTGAAGTCGAGCGCGTCGCTGCGTCCGGGGCGATCGAGCGTGGCGTCGAAATCGTTGCCGCCGGCATCCCGCGCGGTTGCGCGCTCGGCGCGCGTGGCGAGCTCGGCGCTCACCGACAAGCGCATCGAGTCGTCGGCGACCATGACCGAGCTGGCGGCCATCAGCTCTGGAGCCGACAACGCCAGCAAGGACACGGCAAGCAGCGACGGTGAACGCATCATCGGGGTCCCCAGGAGCCGCGGACGGTACGATGCGCACCACGCGGCGCCAGCGCTCGAGGCGCGCCCGTGCCTATCCCCGCGCTCACCCGGCATCCCCACCGGGACAGCGCTCAGGGCTTGGGCACTTCGATGCGCTTGCCGTTCTCGTAGCGGTAGAGCTTGCCCGCGACCTCGCCGGCGCACTGGCTGTGCGAGCCGTCGCAGAACGGCTTGTCCTTCGACAGACCGCACATGCAGATCCATTTGCTCTCGCCGCCGATGGTGATCTCCAGCGGTTCCTGGTGCTCGGACGTGACGATCCTGGCCATGGGTGCTCCTCGGCCGCGCGGGGCGGCTGTTGGCGGCATCGTGAGCGCGGTCCGGCCCGCGCAACCGCCGCGAGTTCGCGGTAGGTCCTGTGCGCCCGCCGCCTACAAACGCCGCTGCCATGCCCCGCACTCCGTCCCATGGCGCTGCGCTGCGCTCGTCACGGACCGCCTCGACTCCCTGGACCGCATGGATTTCCTCCATGGCACGGACGGCATGGTCCAGATCCGTGGGACTGTTCGCCATGGCGACGTTCTCGATGGCATCCGAACCCGCCATCACCGCCAGCAGTTCCGCGTCGGTCGAGGCGGATCGCTCCACGTGGTTCAGCGGCGACATCGATCGGCGCGAGAGCCCTGTCGATCTGCGCTTCCTGGATCCGGCGAAACCCGGAGACCACGGCTTCCTGGGCACCTACGCCGGGCATTTCGTCTTCGCCGACGGCACGCCGGCGCGCTTCTGGGGCGCCACAGTGGCGGGTGATGCGCTCTTCGGGCGTGACCGCGAGCGCATGGCGAAACAGGCGGAGCGCTTGGCCAAGCTCGGCTTCAACCTGGTGCGCATCCGCCACCAGGACGCGAGCCGGGTGCATCCGAACCTCTATCTCGACGGCAGTCCGGATACCCAGCAGACCAATGACGAGGCGTTGGATGCGCTGGACTACTTCATCGCGTCATGCATCAAAGCCGGGCTCTACGTCCAGTACGACCTGCATGATGACCGCTCCTTCCGCGCCGGCGACGATGTCCCCGGGTTCGCCGAGATGAACGACGTGTCGCGGCACCGCGATGGCCAAGGCAAGGGCTACTGCTACTTCAACCGGCGCATCCAGGACTTGATGAAGGCCTGGCAGCGCGCGTTCTGGAGCCACGAGAATCCCTACCTCGGCCGCGCTTATCGCGACGAGCCGGGCATCGCGCTCGCCGTCATCAGCGACGACAACGACCTCACCAGCCACTACGGCGATCTCATGCTCGCGGATCGCGGTAATCCGTACCACCGCCAGCTGTTCCTCGACGACGTGCAGCATTTCAGCGCCGACCGGCCGTTCGACGCCGACACCGCCGCGCGCACCTCCGAACCCGGACCGGCGAAGCTCTACCTGAACTCGCGCGAGAGCGCGTTCTTCGCCGATATGCACGCCGATATGCGTGATGCCGGCTGCCGCATCCCGGTAGCCGGCACCACCGGGTGCGCGGCCGCGTGGGATCTCCCGGCGATGGCGGACGCCGATTTCCTCGCCACCGGGGGCAAGGCCGACGACGATCCGCTGGCCATCGATCCCGCGCACGGAGCCGGCTTCCTGGCCCGCGCCGCGCTCGCGCGGGTGGTGGGCAAGCCGTTCACGCTCGCCTGGAGCCAGGCGCCGCGCGCCGAGGGCAGAGCGATCGCGATGCTACAGGTGGCGGCGATGGCGCGGCTCCAGGACTGGGACGCGGCCATCGTCGAGGACTATGCGCGCGCCTCATTCGATGCGACGCCCTCTCACGCGACTGACGTGCTGGACGCGCTAGACGCGACTGACGCGCGCGAGAGCGCGAGCGATCCCGCCGCTCTGGCGCTGGCTCCGGCGGCGGCGCTGATGTTCAGGCGCGGCGACCTGCGCGTGGCGAAGCGGACGGTGGGCATCGTGCTCGCGGCCGAGCGCATCCACGCCGCGAGGACCGGTGCCGAGGAGCTGCCCGCGCTACGGTCCGGAATCGAACGCCATCGCGTGGTGGTGGCCCTCGAGCACCTGCCCGAGGTTTCCGGCCTGCAGGAACCGATCGAAGGAACCGGCACGGAAGACGCCTCGCATGCCGAGACCGGCGCGACCGAGCTCGCCAGCGACACCGGCGAGATCCACCGCGATTGGCTCGCCGCCTGGCAGACGATCGACGCGCCGCGCACGGTCGCGGCCCAGGGGCTCATCGGCGGGCGTCAACTCGCGGTTGGAACCGCCACCTTCGCCATCGCCACACGCTGTGCCGTGGTCTGCCTGCAGAGCCTGGATGAGACGCCGGTCGCGCGCTCGCGCCGCCTTTTGGTGAGCGTCTGCGCGCGCGTCGAGGCCGATGGCGGGAAGCGGCCATGGCGCAGCGAACCGGTGCTGGGCTCGGTGACCTTCGCCAACGACGCCCCCTCGCTGCGCATCTCGACGCTCGATGGCGAGGGGAATACCCGCGACGTGCGCGCGCTGGCCGGCTCGGGCGGGACGTTCACCATCACCCTCTCGGCGCGGGACCGCTCGCACTGGTTCGTGATCGAGCCCTGAGAGGGACCTCCGTCAATGCTCCGGGGCAGAAGCCGGGGGAGGCTCCGTGGCAGGCACGGGGGACGCTGGCGGCACCGGCGCCGGCGTCGTGGCGGCCCTGGCCTTCATGAAGTAGACCAGCGGAATGACCGCGCCGAAGATCAGCGTCAGCGTCCAGAAGGTATCCACAAAGGCGAGGAATCGCGCCTGGCGCAGCAGCTGTCCATACATCACGGCATAGGCCTGCGAACCTGCGTCGACCAGCGATGCGCCCTGGGCGTGCAGCAGGCGGGTCATCCCCGCGAGCTGCTCCCGGAACGCCTGGTCGTACGGCGTCAGGTGCGCGACCAGCACCTGCTGGTGCGTCTGCGAATGCCGCTCAAGCAGGGTGGTCACGAAGGCGATGCCGCAGCTGCCGCCGAGATTGCGCGCGAGGTTCAGCAGGCCGCTCGCGTAATTCGAACGCTCCTTCGGGATGAACGAATACGCCGCGGTGTTGATCGGGATGAACAGGAAGGCGAGCCCGGCGCCGAGCACCATGCGCGCGTCCACCGCGGTGCGGAAATCGACCTCGGGGCTCCAGCGCGTCATCAGGTAGAGGCTGACCGTGCCGAGCGCCAGCCCGAGCACGACCAGCAGCCGCGGGTCGACGCGCACCTTCGAGAGCAGGATCCCGACCACCGGCATGGTGACCATCGTCACCATGCCGCCGGGGGACATCGCCATCCCGCTATCGGTGGCGCTGTAGCCGAGCATGGTCTGCAGGAACAGCGGCATCAGCAACGTGCTGCCGAAAAGCACGAAGCCGAGCGTGAACATGGCCACGGTGGCCGAAGCGAATCCGCCATAGCCGAGCAGGCGGAAGTCGACGATCGGATCCTTCCGCCGCAGGCACCAGGCGACGAGCCCCGGCAGGCACAGCCCGGCGATGACGGCGCAGGCGATGATACGCGTGGACGAGAACCAGTCGTTCCGCTGGCCGGTATCGAGCATCAGCTGCAGCGCGCCGATCCCGATCACCAGCAGGGTCAGGCCGATGGCGTCGACGTGGTTCTCGCGCAGCGGCTTGCGCTTCATCCAGGGTGGATCGCTCACCAGCGCCGAGGCCAGCGAGAACGCCAGCACCCCGACCGGCACATTGATCAGGAATATCCAGCGCCAGCTGAAGTGGTCGGTGATCCAGCCGCCCAGGAACGGACCGATGATCGGCGCGACGATGACCGTGATGCCGTACGCGGCCATGCCCAGGCCGCGCCGCTCGGGCGGGAAGGCGTCGATCAGCACCGCCTGCGCCGTCGGCTGCAGGCCGCCTCCGCCGAGCCCCTGCAGGATGCGGAAGACGATCAGCGTCTCGAGGCTGGGCGCCAGGCCGCACAACAGCGAGCTGACGCTGAACACCACCACGCAGCCGAGGTAGAAGCGCTTGCGGCCGAGCACGCTCGACGCCCAGCCGCTCAGCGGCAGCACGATGGCGTTCGAGACCAGGTACGAGGTGAGGATCCAGGTCGCGTCCTCGACGCTCGCCGAGAGGTTGCCGGCGATGTGCGGCAGCGCGACGTTGGCGACCGAGATGTCGAGCACCTCCATGAAGGTGGCGAGCGTCACGGCGATCGTCACCAGCCAAGGATTGCGCGCGCGCGCCGGCGGCGCCTGCGCCCCGGAAGCGATCATTCCACCGTCACGTCGGGCGTCACCGACATCCCCGGCACCAGCCGCAGCGCAGGGTCGGGCTTGGGATCGAAGACGATCTTCACCGGGACGCGCTGCAGGATCTTCACGTAGTTGCCGGTGGCATTCTCGGGAGGCAGCAGCGAGAAGCGCGAGCCGGTGCCCGCCTGGATGCTGTCGATCTTGCCATGGAGCTCGACATCCTTGTAGGCGTCGATCGAGATGCGCACGCTCTGGCCTGGGTGCATGCGACGCAGCTGGGTCTCCTTGAAGTTCGCGATCACCCAGACCTCGTCGGGCACCACCGCCAGGAGGGTCTGCCCGGGCTGCACGTACGCGCCGGACTCGACAGCCTTGCGCGTGACCCAGCCCGCGACCGGGGCGACCAGGGTGGTGTACGAGCGCTGCAGCCGCGCCTGCGCCACCGCCGCACGCGCGCGGTCGGCCTCGGCGTCGGCGAGTTCGGCCTGCGCGGCGATCACCCCAGCGCGTCGCACGGTATCGGCGAGCGCGAGGGCGCGCGCCTCGGCCTGGGCTACCGCCGCCTTCGCCTGCGACACCTGGGCTTCGGCGCGCAGAGCGTCGTCGCCCGCGGCTTTCACCGCCGCCTGCGCGTCGGTGATCGCCGCGTCCGCGACCGCGGCCTGCTGCAGCGCCGCCTGGTACTGGGCGCCGGCCGAGCGCTCGGCGGTGCCGGCATGCTCGAGCGTCGACGCCGCCGCCGCTCCCTGCGGGACCAGGCCGCGGATGCGTTCGACGTCGAGCCCCGCCTGCTTGGCCTCGGCCTCGGCGGCGGCGGCTTGCGCGCGCGCGAGCTCCTGCCGCGCCTTGACGCCGGTGAGCTGCGCCGCCGCCTGATCGCCGCGGCCGCGCGCCACCGCCAGGCCGGCGATGGCGTTGTCCACTCCGGCCTTGGCTGCATCCACCGCGGCAGCGGCTTCCTTCGCCTCGGCGACCACGGTGACGCGTCCGAGCTCGGCATTCAGCCTCGCCGCCTTGGCGTTGGCCTCGGCCGAGGCCAACTGGGCCTCGGCTTCGGCTAGCCTCGCCGCGAACGGCTGCGGATCGATCTCGACCAGCACCGCGCCGGCCTCGACGCGCTGGTTGTCACCGACCGCGACCGACGCCACCTGGCCAGAGACCTGCGCGCTGAGCGCCACCACACGGCCTTCGATGAAGGCGTCGTCGGTGCCGACGTGGCCACGGCCCTTGGCCATGGTGACCGCCGCGATGACGGCGATCACCACGACGATGCCGCCGATGATCAGCAAGGCGCGCTTGCCTCTGCCGCCCGGAACCGGCGACGCCGCTGGCGCCGCGGCTGGAAATCCTACGCCTGGCCCCGTGGACGGACTATCGGCGGGCACGGCGTCGGGAACGGGTCCTTCCATGGGCTTCCTTCCAGGGCGGAAACCTATCGCGCCGTGGCTCCTCGGCTCGTTTGAAATCGCGCCGCCGTGAGTGCGCCGCGAAATCCAGCGCTCGGATGCGACTCGAGCCATAAAAAAGACCTCCCCGGCACAGCCGGGGAGGTCTCGGAATCCGAACCGATCGTGAACGATCGGCAGCGGCTTACTTGCCGGCCTTGGCGGCTTCGTCCTTCTTCCAGGCCTTGTTCGCGACGGCGGCGTCGGCGTACTGGTCGGCATTCTTCTTCACTTCGGTGGCGCAGCCTTCGCTGCAGCAACCCATCATGACTTCCTTGCCTTCCTTGGTCTTGCCGGCGATCGGCGCGAGCTTCGCATCGACGGGCTTGCCGCAGGCGACGCAGTTGGTGTTGACGGCGGGCTTGGCCGAGGCTTCCTTGGCGGCGCCCGGAGCGGCGGCTTCGGCGAAGAGCGAGCTGCCGGCGAGGGTGAGGGCCAGGATGAGGGCGATACGCATGTGAGACTCCTAGAATGAGGGGCGAACCCTCGGGTTGAAGCGGCCGTGATGGTCCGCCACCCTCTCAAGGTCGCGCCCCTTTCGTCCGTTCCAAAACTACTCAAGGACTTGAATTTAAGGGACTTAGACTGCCATTCCGGGGATCAGATGATGCCGGCGACCACCACCGTCACCACCCGGCTGTTGTTGTGCTTGGTGAGCTCGGGAATGGTGTTGTCGGGGTCGATGGTGATCACGTACACGTGCGTGGTGCCGCCGGCCTGGCTGTCGGTGAACGACAGGTCTACGCGGTCGCGGCTGTGCAGCGAGCCGATCGTGCCGCTGGCGAAGTTGTCGATGCCGTCGCGGCTGACCCGCCACGGGATGTTCACCGCGGTCTCGCTCACCTCGTCGGCGTTGAACATCGTCCACGACACGGTGTAGGGCTGGCCATCGAGCGGCAGCGCCGGCGACGACACCGGCTGCAGGAAGAACGTCAGGTCGAGCGACGGATCCTTGGTGCCACCGCCGCAACCCGCGCAGGCGACGAGCAGGACCAGGGCCGCTAGGAGGGACGACACCACGCGCATCTGCGTGGGATACGGCGGCCCCCGTGCTATGCAAGGCGGAGGCGGGCGGAAACCGTCCCCCATCCGCTATCCGCTGTTCCTCTTCGTTAGCCGCTATCCGCCATTATCCCTGCAACCTCCGAGCCGCTCGCGCATCGAGCCTACCGGCGGGCACGTCGCGGCGACGCAACCTGCCGCGAAATCGCTTTGCAACCACGGCGAGCGTTTCATCCTCCGCCCCGACCCTTGTCCACACCCCTCTCCTGGAGCACCGCATGTCCATCCGCCTCGTCCTCGTGATCGCGCTTCTCGCCATCGCCGCCCTCATTTCGCCGTCGGCCCGGGCCGCGAGCACCACCCTCCCCGATCACGACACCGTGTAGAAGGCGCTGCGCGAAGTGCAGAAGCAGCAGAACGGCGGCTTCGGCCTGCACATGTGGGCGACGCTCGTCGACCGCGACGGCATCGTGCGCGTCATCGCCTTCTCGGGCGAGAGCCGCGGCGACCAGTGGCCGGGCAGCCGCGTGATCTCGGCGCAGAAGGCCAATACCGCCAACGCCTTCAGCCTGCCCAAGCTGGCGCTCTCTACCGCCCAGCTCTATACCGCCGTGCAGCCCGGCGGCAGCCTGTTCGGCCTGCAGGAAAGCAATCCGGTCGACACCCAGGCGGCCTACGGCGGCAAGCAGGATGACGTCGGCACCGACAAGGATCCGATGGTCGGCAAGCGTATCGGCGGCGTGAACGTCTTCGGCGGCGGCTTGGCGCTGTACTCGGCCGACGGCGTGCTGCTCGGCGGACTGGGACTCAGCGGCGACAGTTCGGTCGCCGACCACATCATCGCCTGGCGCCTGCGCCACGCGCTCGGGCTCGACCACGTCCCCGCAGGCGTGAGCCCGACCAGCGACGACAACATGGTGATCGACATCGTCGACGGCAAGAGCCCGAGCGGCTGGGGACACCCGGCCACCAACACCGCCGCCACCGACATCGTCAAAGCGCTGCCGACCTCGGCGCCGATCGCCAAGCCCGCGACCAAGTAGCCTCGAACGCGCAGAGGTTTGGGGGTCGCTCATCGCGACCTCCAAACGCTCGTCGACATCGCCTCCCGCGGCCACCACGGGAGGCGATGTCGTTTCCCGACGTTCGTAGATGGTTTCCCGGAACAGCGCTTGGTCTGTGAAGGACGCCCGCCGATCGTACGGCATGCGTCGATTCCTGGCTGCCGCCACCGTCGCCGCGCTGCTACTCATCGCGCTACCTGTCGCGCTTCCCCTCGCGACGGCGCGCGCAGCCGACGACCGTCCGCTCGCTGAACTGCGCCTGGTCCTGGGCGCCGACGCCGCGCCCCGCGAGGTACGCGATGACTTCAGCAGCGACGGCAGCTCGGCGCTGCCCGACGGCGATTACACCACCGCGCTCACCCGTCGACGCCTCAAGGACGGCCGCTTCGAGTTCGTCGGCGGCATGCTCGGCGCCCGTGGTGGCGTGATCTGGAGCCTCGGCGGCGCATGGACATCGATGCGCATCGAGCCCGACCAGACGCCAGCGGATCCAGCCTACCGCAACCTCGGCTTCGATACCGCGGGAGCGTTCTTCAGCGTCGGCTATGCGCTGCCACTGGCCCACGAGACCCTGCTCGAGATCGCCCCGCTGTTCGGCCTGGGCATCGCGCGCGCGTCGTGGGTGAGCCCCGACACCAGCGGCGGCGCGGTGCGCGGCGAGGGCAGCGGCGACCTCATCGAGGAAGGCGTGCGCCTGGGCGTGAACACGCGGGTAGCGCACCACCTGCTGCTCGGCGCCGAGATCGGCTACCTCGCTCGCCAGTCCAAGATCGACATCGACTACGGCAACGGTCAGAACTCGCGACTGACGCTCGACAGCCACGGCGTGCACGCGGCGGTGGTGGTGGGCTACGCGTTCTGAATCGGCGAGGCGGGCTCGCCGGCCTGTGGCCAGCGTCTATTAATCGAGCGTAACTCTATAAATGGCGGAGACTTCCGGATTCGAACCGGAGGAGGGATTTTACTCCCTCGGGACATTAGCAATGTCCTGGATTAAGCCGCTCTCCCAAGTCTCCAGATCGAGCGTAGTTAGGGCGGCGAAGCTAGATCGGGCGGCACGGGGGTCAAGCCTGGATGGCGGCGTGGTCGACGCCGGGTCAGGGCCGCGCACCCGGGGCGCGCAGGATCTCGCCGCCGAGGATGACGGCGTCGAGGACCCGATCGTGGCTCTCCATGGGGATGTCCTCGCAGCGTTGGCAGGCAAAGCCGACGCCGATGGTCGGGCCGCGGTGCGCGGCGAGCGCGCGATCGTAATAGCCGGCGCCCTGGCCGAGACGGCGGCCGTCGGCGGCGAAGGCCACCCCGGGTACGATCACCGCAGCGGTGGCAGGCAACGGCACCGGCGGGGCGGACGCGCGATCGGGCTCGCGGATGCCGAAGGCGCCCGGGCGCAACACGGTGTCGCCGGTGAGATCGTGCCAGGTGAGCGTGGCGGCTGACGGTGAGGTGGAGGTGGAGATGGAATGCGATGAAACGGTGGAGGCGACGCTTGGCACCAGCACCTGTCCGCCGCCCGTCCACCAGGCGCGGTGCAGCGCGTCCACATCGAGTTCGTTGCCCAGCGCGAGGTAGCTCGCGAGCACCACGCCCTGGCGGCGGCCCAGCACGGCGAGGCAGGCCGCGACGACGCGCGTGGTCTCGGTCGCGACGAGCGTGGGATCGAGCTCGCGGCGGAGCCGTCGGTAGCGCGCGCGCAGTGCGGCCTTGCGCGCTGGCGCCGACCCCGGTGATGAAGCCGATGGTGAGCCCGGTGACGAGCCCGGCGGGGGCGTGGGCACCGACGCGCTCACCAGCGCAGCGCCTGGAAACCACCGGGATCGATGGCGATGGTCGCGCGCTGGCCGGCTACGGGGCCGTGGAAGAACCCAGCGACCGGGACCTCGGCGCACGACACCAGCAGGGCGCGGTCATCCCACAGGAATACCTGCACGCCTGATGCGGTCTGCAACCGGCAGCCGAGTCGCGCGGCGATGAATGCCCGCACGGGTTTCAGCTCGAGGCTGCCGAGCGCGCGCAGGCGAGCTGGCCCGGGCAGCAGCAGGACGCGATCCGCGCCGGTCGGCGCCGACTCGCTCGGCCGCTCGGCACCAGCCTCGTGGCGCAGATCGCGTCCCCACGTCAACGCGCCGGAGCGCGCGAGCGGCACGCCGACCCAGCCGAGCGCATCGAGCCACTCACCGGCCTCCTTGCCGACGGCACCTACGGCTAGACCCTCAACGGACAGACCACGGGCCTCGCCGGCGCCCTCGAGTTCGGCGGCGAGCCACGCGCGCAGTCCATCGGCCGCGGCGGCGGGAACCCGCGCCTCGAGTCCCGTGGCCGCGGAGCGCGCCGCCAGGGCGCGCAGTACGCCATGGGCAGGGGTATCGACGGCGGGGGCCGCGGCGGCGGTAGTAGAGATGCGCGACTGCATATCCGAGCATGTCCCCGCGCGAGACGCAGCACAAGGCCCGGTGGCGCTCCGTTCCTCACGCCCCCGCTCCTATCCGGCATCCGTCTTCCAGGACGGCATCCTTTATGAGGACCGCGACCAGCGGACCGCAACGGGCGACGACGGCATTGTGCCGGTCTAGCGGCGCGTCGGCCACCGACAGCCCTCGCCGTTTTCCCGCCCGCGGGTACGGTGGCGAGGCATGTCCGGCCTGCTGCCGCTCCTCTTCGCCCTCGCGATCATCGAGACCTCGCTCTCGGTGAACCAGGCTCCATTGCCGTGGCGCTCATGGGCGCTGGTCTTCGGAATCTCGCTGCCGGTGTGGATGGCGGTCTGCGAAGGCGTGGCGCGCCTGCTGTCGCGCGTGCGTGATCGCCGCTGGCTCGAACGCTGGGATATGGCCGCGCACGTGCTGATGCTCGGCTGGCTGTCCTTCATCTGCTACGGTCTCGGCTGGACCAGACGCGTCGAGATCTTCTACACGCCCGCGCTGCTGCCGTGGCTGGTGATGCTCATCGCCCACTGGTGGTGCATGGCGATCAGCGTGCGCTCGCTGGGGACATCGCCCTGGTCGCGCCACGGCATGGTCATGCATCAGCTGCGATTCGGCATGATGCCGATGGTGGTGGTGCTGCCGCTCTTCGATGCCTGCAACTACCTGACCTTGCGTTCGGGACTGCAGCCGTGGTTCATCGACCACGTCGGGCTCCAGGTGACGATGATCATCGGTTCGCTGGCGCTGAGCCTGAGCGTGCTGGTGCTGCTGCCGTCGCTGCTGGTGCGCCTGTGGCGCGCGCAGCCGATCGGCCCCGGCGAGATGCGCGATCTGCTCGCCCAATGCTGTGAGCGCATGGGCGTGGGCGTCGCCGGCATCCGCGTCTGGCCGACCGATGGTGGACGCGTCTACAACGCCGCCGTCATCGGCGTGCTGTCGCGCATCCGCTACGTGCTATTCACGGACGACCTGCTCAAGGACTTCCCGCGCGCGCAGGTGGTGGCGGTGCTCGGCCATGAGCTCGGCCACGCGCGCCATCGCCATCTGCTGATCTACCTGGTGTTCGCGATCGCAACCCTGCTGACCTCGTTCCTGCTCGCCGGCCCGGCCACCGCGCTGATCGGTCATCTTCCGGGCATGCACGCCGTGTCGCCCTCGGTCCAGAAGGGCATCGCCACCATCCTGTTGCTGGCGGTGAAATGGCGGCTGATCTTCGGCTACCTGAGCCGTGCCTGCGAGCGCCAGGCGGATCTCGCCGGGGCCGAGCTCTGCGGCGACGACAGCTCGATGCAGACCGCCCTGCGCTCGGTCGCGCATCTGTCCGGCCAGTCGGAGGATGCCCCGAGCTGGCGGCACTACACCATCGCCGAACGCGTCGCCTTCCTCGATCGCGTGGCCCAGGATCCCTGGCTGGCGGAACGCCACCACCGCGTGGTCGGGGTGATCGGGTTCATGCTGATCCTCATCGTCCTGGCCTTGGCCGCGATCCTGGGCAGCATGACGCTCTCTGGCGTGCCGATCGCGGATGCCTGATCGCCACCGTCGCGGCACCTCAAAAAGCCTTTCACCGATCCACCGATAGCCCACCGATACCCCACCTAACAGCCGACCGATAGCCGACCGATGCGCTACAGCCTCATCCTGCTCGTAACCTTCCTGCTCATGGCGCTCGGGATGAGCTACCTGCGGGATCCGGTGCGCCTGGCGTTGGACCCGAAGGATCCGTCGCACGACCTGATGGTGATGATCCAGCACGACGCCGTGCTGGGCCGCGCCATCGAGCAGGCCGATAAGGGCGACGTCAGCGAGCTGACGACCTGGATCAACCGCGCCGATCCGATTGCGCGTCAACGCCTCGCCCTGCTCTTGCATGCGCTGATCAGGCCGAGGGACTACCCCTCGTACGCCGACGCCGCGGCCGCCGCTTACCGCTACCGCCATCGCTTCCGTGCCTTCGTCAACGTCGGCACCGGCGAGGAGCACATCGACACGCTGATCGACAATGACGTCGCGTACATCCTGGCGACCGGCACCGCGGTGCCGAGCGAGCAGGAAAAGACCTTGGCTAAATCATTGGTGACCCGCCTGCGCCGCGCCGCCATTGAAGCGGGTGACCCGGCGATCTTCGACACCATCGGCTGCGTCCAGTTCGCCGACAAGGACTTCTCCGGCGCGAAGGAATCCTTCACCACCGCGGCGCGCCTGGCGCGCGAATCGCGCGAGGCCGGAGCGCGCGAGGTCATGCCATTGTACGAGAAGCGCCTCGCCGCGGCGACAGCCAATGCCGCCACTGTCCAACACGCCTCGGAAGAACCCTTGCGCTCCCTGCCGACCGAGGACGAGGCCTTGCCGAAACCCGTCGAGGCGGCCACGCCGGACGGCAAGCCTGTTGGGAAATCAGGCGACACGTCCGATGCGAATTCGCTCCCGCGCGGATCCAAGACCGAGCTGAAACCAGACAGCAAGCCAGGCACGGACTTCAAAGCGGAGACGAAGTCGACTCCAGAAGAGCCCGCGCCTGCCAGTCACGACTCAGGCGCCGAACCCGCCAGTGGCGATACCGCCAAGCCCTCTTCCACGGCATCCTCCGCTTCGTCCATCACGGCTCCCGCCGAGGTCGCCTCGCCATGAGCAATCCTCTCGAACGCCTCACCGCCAAGCTCAAGGGCACCTACGAGCGTGGGCCCGGCATCAACGGCGACCAGGACGCCCTGCCCGATCGCGAGAGCGTCGGCAAGGCCTGCACCAAGATCCTCTCGCTGCTGTTCCCCGGATTCTTCACCGCCGAGCCGATCTCTACCGCGCAGCTCGATACCCACACGCTGAGCCAGCTGATGGAGCTGCAGGCGCTGCTGCTCGAGCAGACCGCGCGGGCGGTGCGTTACGCCGCGCGCGCCACGGGCAAGGCGACCCCCGCGCACCTCGCCGAGACCACCCGCGCCCTGGTGGTCGACCAGCTCGAGGGCCTGGTCGCGGTGCGCGAGCTCGTCGCCACCGATGTCGAGGCCGCCTTCAAGAACGATCCCGCCGCCGTCGATCGTGAGACCATCGTGCTCAGCTATCCCTCGATCGAGGCGCTGGCGGTGCAGCGCTTCGCGCACCGCCTGTATCGCGCCGGCGTGCCGATCCTGCCGCGCATGATGACCGAGGTCGTCCACAGCCTGACCGGGATCGACATCCACCCCGGCGCCACCATCGGCGAATCGTTCTTCATCGATCACGGCACCGGAGTCGTCATCGGCGAGACCTGCACCATCGGCAAGAGCTGCGTCCTTTACCATGGCGTCACGCTCGGCGCGTGGAATCCGACCGGCGCCAAGGAGGAGAACGGCGATCTCAAGCGTGGCGCCACCAACAAGCGCCATCCGGATCTCGAAGACAAGGTCACCGTGTACCCGGGCGCCACCATCCTCGGCGGCGACACCAAGATCGGCCATCACAGCGTGATCGGCGGCAACGTCTGGCTGACCCATTCGGTCGAGCCCTATACCGTCGTGACCATCAAGGATCCCGAGCTGCTGATCCGCAAGCGCGCCGTCAAACCGTCGATGCGCCTGTCGACGCGGGTCAAGTCACAACGCTGATCGGCTCAGCGCGGGGCCGCGTGCGCCGGAGCTGGCGCGACCGGCGATCCCGGCGCGGATGACGTCGGCGAAGCTGAGATCGGCGCGGCGGGCTGGACCGCGCGCGGCTTGGCGCCGCCGGTGCCATTCCACCAATCCTTGCCCATGCGCAGCAGATCGTCGTGGACCAGCCAGACCAGCGCGGCGATCACCAGGAAGGTCAGGAACAGCATCATGAAAGCGCCGATGCGGAAGGTGTCGGGCGCGGGTTCGCCGAGTCCGGCCACGCTCGACAGGTCGCGCTCGAGCGCGATCAGCGAGCGGTAGCGGTCCTTGGCGGATTTCGCGCAGCAGCGCGCGATGATGTTGCGGATGCGCGGATCCATGCGCGGCGGATACGGCATCTCCTCGTTGCAATGCATGGCCATGATGTCGTAGGCGTTGTCGGCATCGAACGGCGGCTTGCCCACCACCAGTTCGTAGAGGATCACGCCGAGCGAATAGATATCGCTGTGGATCGTGACGTCGCGGGTGTTGCGGCACTGCTCCGGACTCATGTACAGCGGCGTGCCCATGATCTGACCGGTGTTGGTCAGGTTGGTCTGACCGGGATCGCGGTTCTTGGCCAAGCCAAAATCGGCGACCTTGACCGCCGCGCCCTTGCGCGAATCGCCGATCACCCAGGTGACGTTGCGGCCGTTCTGGCCCTTGTTGACCAGCAGGTTCTCGGGCTTGAGGTCGCGGTGCACGGTGTGCGAGGCGCGCAGCCCGCGCACCGCCTGGATGAGCACCCAGGCCGCTTCCTCGACGCTCAGCTTGCCGCGCGAGTTCAGCAGGTCGCGCAGGCTGCCGCCCTCCATGAACTCGAGCACCAGGTAGGGATGGCGGTCGTGGTCGCCGTGGTCGAGGAGCTTGATGACGTTGACGTTCGAGCGCACGCCGCCGAGCACGCGCTGCTCGCGCTTGAAGCGCGGCAAGTCGACGGCGTTCTCGAGGATCTTGACCGCGACCTCGACCTCGGCGCGCTTCACGTGGCGGCAGCGGAATACCGAGCCGCAGCCACCCTCGCCGAGCTTCTTCAGCACGATGTACTTGCCGTCGATGGTGTCGCCCTTGTTGATCCGCAGCTGCAACGTCGGTCGAACCATCGCCTGCAGTGTAGGCGCGGCGACAGGCTGCCAAGGACCCCTCCGGGGACGACAAGACCCTGCGGCCCGTTGTCCCGACGGCCATGCCAGCCATGATCCCGGCATGGCGACCATCGCGGCCGATGCGCACGCCATCCAGAGCTGGCTCGATACCTCGGTCAATCACGAGCGCTCAGGCACCTTCCGCGAAATCAAGCTCGAGCGCATCGCCGCGTTCCTGAGGCGTCTGCCGCCGCCGCCGCCCCCTCTCACCATCGCCGGAACCAAGGGCAAGGGCAGTGTCGCCAGGCTGGCGGAGATGGCGCTGATCGCGGGCGGCTCGCCCACGGTGGCTTTCACCAGTCCGCACGTCACCAGCGTGCTCGAACGCTGGCGGATCGATGGAGCGGTCGCCTCGGCCGAGGCGGTCGCCGCCTGCTGCGAGCAGGTGGCGTCGCTCGAACGCGGCGGCGATCCCCTGACCTACTTCGAGCGCACCTTCGCCGTGGCCTGCCTGCTCGCCGCGCGGCGGCCGGGAACGGCATTCGTCTGCGAAGTCGGTCTCGGCGGACGGCTCGACTGCGCCAACGCGCTCGACTGCGAGGTCGCGGTCGTCACCCACCTCTCCCACGACCACCGCGATGTCCTCGGACCGACGCTCGCGCACATCGCCCGTGAGAAGCTGGCGATCGCGCGATCGGGAAAACCGCTGGTGATCGCCCCGCAATCCGCCGAGGCCGAGCAGGCGATCGCATCGCAGCTGCCGCTCGTCGGCGCGAAGCCGGAGTGGGTGCGGCCGGATCCCGGCTTGCGCTTCACGCTGGCGCTCCCTGGCGAGCACCAGCAGGCGAACGCCGCCACGGCCTTCGCGGCGGCGCGGCTGTATCGGCCGAGACTCGACGGGGCGACCGCGCGGCGCGGCATGGCCGGTGCCAGGCTCGCCGCGCGCTGCCAGCTGATCGAGTGGTGCGGACGCCGCCTGCTCGTCGACGGCGCCCACAACGGCCCGAGCGTGGCAGCCACCCTGGCGGTGGCGGAAACCGCCCTGCGCCCGGGCTGGGGGCTGATCCTCGGCCTGGCCCGCGACAAGGAGGTCGACGAGGTGATCGCCGCCATCCCGCGCGGGTTGTCAGTGGCGCGCTGTGGCTACCGCTCGCCGCGCGCGCGACGGTCGGGCGATTGGCCGGACTCGGCCTCTGCCTGGCCGTGGCGCGACGACGTCAACCAAGCCATCGCGGCAGCCCCACCGGGGATCGACCTGTGCATCACCGGCAGCTTCTACCTCGCGGGGGAGGCCCTCGCACTGGTGGGCGGCTCGGACATCCCGGGCTGACTCCGCGGACCGGTGCCGCTGCCGAGGGAGGCGTCGGATGGGCTTGCTCAATCGGTCCGTGGCCGAGACTCAGCGCAGGAGAACCGATGCCCTCGCTCCTGGATCTGGTCGGCAATACGCCGCTATGCGACATATCCGCCCTCTGTGGCCGGCCGGGCGTACAGGTGCTGGCCAAATGCGAAGGCAACAACCCCGCCTCGTCGGTGAAGGACCGCGCCGCCAAGGGCATGATCCTGGGCGCCCAGCGCCGCGGCGAGCTCAAACCCGGGATGCGCCTGATCGAAGCCACCAGCGGCAACACCGGCATCGCGCTGGCGATGATCGCCAAGGCCGTGGGTGTCGAGATGCACCTGGTGATGCCGGACACGCTGACGGTCGAGCGCACCCAGACCATGGAGGCGTTCGGCGCCAAGGTCCACCTGATCGACGGCGGCATGGAGCCGGCGCGCGACTACGCCGCCGAGCAGGTGCGCGCGAGCGCCGGCCGGCCGGACGCCTTTCTGATGCTCAACCAGTTCGCGAATCCGGACAACCCGCTCGCGCACTACGAGACCAGCGGCCCCGAGATCTGGCGCGACACCGCCGGCGCGGTCACCCATTTCGTCTCGGCCATGGGCACCACCGGCACCATCATGGGCGTCAGCCGCTACCTCAAGGAGCGCAACGCGGCGGTGCAGATCGTCGGCTGCCAGCCCACCGAGGGCAGCTCGATCCCCGGCATCCGCCGCTGGTCGAAGGAGTACCTGCCGACCATCTACGAGCCGAGCCGGGTCGACCGCATCATGGATATCTCGCAGAAGGACGCCGAGGACACCACGCGCCGCCTCGCTCGCGAGGCGGGGGTGTTCGTCGGTATCAGCTCCGGTGGGGCGGCGTGGGCGGCGCTCGAGGTCGCGGCGACGCTCGAACGTGGAGTGGTGGTGTTCATCGCCTGCGATCGCGGCGATCGTTACCTGTCCTCGGAAGTCTTCCGTCGAGGCTAACCCCGCAGTCGGTGGGCGACCCGCGTCGTCTAGCCGACCGCTTGCGATATTGGCAATGCGTGTGCGCTGGATAGGGTGTCAGGCGATGGCCGTCACTCGATGCGTCTGCTACCGACTGAGCTTCGCCGAGCTGCTCGAGATGGCGAAGAGCCGCGGCTGGACCACAGTCGCGCAGATCAGCTTGGAGACCGGATGCGGCATGGGCTGCGGCGGATGCGGTCCATACCTCCAAGCGATGCTCGAGACCAAGGCGACCTGCTTCGCGGTGAAGGATGGGCAGAATCCGCCCCGGGCGTGCGCTCCGGAGCCGTGGGACAAGTGACTCGGACAACGTCCGTAGTCCCGTCGTCCGTCGTCGAAAACCCGCGGAAGCCACGCTGATCACGACTCCGCGATGACGGACGACGGATCACGCGCGACGGACGCTTCCTCCTCGGGTGGCTTGAGGTGGCGGAAGCTCCAGTAGAGCAGGATGTCGTAGGTGATCTTGAGCGTCGCGGCGACCAGCAGCGGGGCGGCGAGACCGAAGTGGGCGATGACCACGCCCGAGATCGAGGCCGACAGCGCCCAGGCGATGAGGCGCACAAGGCTGGTGACGGCGGAGACGAAGGTGCGCTCCTCGGGACGCACCACCGCCATCACGTACGACTGGCGCGTCGGCACGTCCATCTCGACCAGGCTCTCGCGCACCAGGAAGAGCGCTGCGGCGACGCCCAACGATCCGGTGAAGCCCACGGTGGCGAGCAGCAGCGAGGACGGGATGTGTGTGAACACCATGGTGTTCACCAGGCCGATACGCGCCGCGAGCCACGCCGCTCCCAGGTGCGAGAAGGCGTTGGCGATGCGCGCGAGGAAAAACAGCCCGGCGACCAGCGCCGCGGAGACATGGAACTGCTCGAGGAAGAACCACGACAACAGCGCCCCGGTGAGGAATCCGCCGCCGAGCGCGTCGAGCGAGAACAGGCCGCACAGGCGCCAGAGTACCGCGCGGCTCTTGGGCGAGAGCCGCATCGCGACCCGCGTGCGCGGCACCTCGACCGCCGCCGACATGAACACCGGCAGGATCGCGCTCATTGCGAGCAGCGCCGCCGCGACGCCGAGCAACGCCGCCGGATGCGCCTGCTGGAGGTCGAGCACGCGCTGCGGCACCGCGCACGCCGCGAAGCCGAGAGCGATGGAGATGTCCTGGAGCATGGTGTAGCGGGCGATGACCAGCGTGCGTTCGGCGTGGCTCGCGGTGGCGGGCAGGATCGCGGTCTCGAGCACCTGCTGGGCGCTGCGGTCCTTGCCCATGCCATTGAGCATGCCGATGAAGGCCGCACCCAGCGCCACGTGGACGTCCGGACAGATCGCCAGGGTGGCCACGCCCGCCGCCGACAGCGCGCCAAGCATCCCGAGCCAGGCACGTCGGGCGTGATCCGCCACGAAGGCGGCGAGCCCCGAGGCCATGGCCCCGCCTGCGAGCCCGGCGCCGACCACCAGGAACGCCAGCGATTGGTCCCATCCGCGGGCCGCGAACTGCAGCGCGAGCGCCACGCCGAGGATGCCGATCGCGCACCCGCGCACAGAAGCGGATGCGCAGACGAGCGCGCGATCGCTCATGCGTCGCCCGAGCGAGGACCGTCTACGAGGGATCGACGGACCAGTGGGGTGCCGGTTCCACGGTACGTTTCACCTGGGAGGCATCGAAGGGCCGAAAGACGTTGATCGTGGTGGCCGACGGGGCCGCGCCAAGTCGGCTCCAGAGCGCCGGAATGGCCGAATATTCGCCGATCGCACCGCAAAAATGGCTCCCCGGGTAGGATTCGAACCTACGACCAGGTGATTAACAGTCACCTGCTCTACCACTGAGCTACCGAGGAATGCAGGGAACCGATCCCTTTGGGAGGGACGCGTTTATCGCTGGCCACCGGCAAAGTCAAGGTTGGTTGGACGAGTGCTCTGGATCCTCACAGCGGGAACATCATGTGGAACAGCTCGCTGCGGCTGGTGATGCCGATCTTCGCGTACATGTGGTGCAGGTAGTTCTTCACCGATTGCTCGCGAACGTCCATCAGCCGGGCGATCTCCTTGTTCGAGAAGCCCTTCAGCAGGTGCAGCACCAGTTCGCGCTCGCGCACCGTGACCGGCAGCGCGTCGAGGCGGCGGCGTAGCGCCTCGCTGGGCGAGTCGAGCGCGCGCTCGCCCAGCGTGCGCTCGAGGATGTCGACCAGCTTCTGGGTGGTGAATGGCTTCTCGATCAACTGGTTCGCGCCGAGGTTCAGCGCGGCGATCGCACGTTCCTTGTCCGCGAAGCTGGTGATGACGATCTTGATGGCGCGCGGATTGAGTTCGGGGATGCGCTTGAGCAGCCCCAGGCCATCGAGCCTGGGCATTACCAGGTCGGTCACGACCGCGTCGAAGGTGCCGTCGAGCAACGCGCAGGCCTCCTCGCCATCGCACGCCCCTTCCGCGGCGTAGCCCTTGCGCGCGAGCCCATGGACGAGCAGTTCGCGGGCGTCCGCTTCGTCATCGACGATCAGGATCCTGATCACTGGCTTAGTCATGGGCCGGGCCTCCGCCGGCCGCGGCCGGAGACCCAGCATCGGCGCAGCGCAGCAGGACGCGAGTGACGACTCGCCCATCCAGGCTCTCGAAGGCGATGCTGCCGCCGGCGTTGGCGATCAGTTGACGCGCGATGGCGATGCCGATGCCCAAGCCATCCGGCTTGATCGAGGGATATTCGCCCGAACCGGCCAGGACTTCCGGAGGCAGCACGCCCGAATTCTCGATCGTGATCTGGCAGCGGCCATCGCCTTCCCGACCGTGGTTCCCGTCTTTGCTCTCTTTGTTCTCTCTGCTGGATGAGCACGAGATGACGATCTCGCCCTCGCCCGCCGCCTCGATGGCGTTGCGCAGCAGGTTCCCGAGGCCAAAGCGCAATCCAGCGTCGTGCCCGCGCGCGCGCAATGGAGTGGTGGAGCGGACGTGGACGATCTCGTTGCGGGTACCGCGGTACGAGCGCAGCTCGTCAACCAGCGAGGCCATCATCGCGTCCACATCCACCGAGCCGGTGCCGCCGTCATCGGCGCGCACCGGCCGCGACAGCTCGTACGCCAGGGACACCGCCTGGTCGATGCGCGCCAGGTTCGCTTCCATGCGCTCGAGCAATGGGCGCGAAGCGGGATCGGCGCCATCCCCCAGTCCCTCGGCGATCAGGCGCAGGTTGTGCAGCGGATTCCGCACTTCGTGGGCGACACTCGCCGCGAGCTTGCCCAGGGCCTGGAATCTCCGCGCCCGTTCCTGCTCCACGCGGCGGCGGTTGTGCTCCTCCCTGAGGCGGAAATTCAGGAATACCATCCAGGTCAAGAGGCCCATTCCCGGACCCATGAGCAGGATCTCGAGCCCGTTGAGCAGGCGCCTGAGCGATGAATCGCCGAGGGTCTCGCAGAAGACGTTGTCGAACCAGTACAAGCCCAGGCCGAACGCCACCACGGCTCCGGTCAACACCCATGGGCGCATGGTTCCGGGCATGGGGATGGACGTTTCCTGTCGGGCAGCGGTGTCAATGCCGGCTGGAGCCGCACCGTGGCCTGGACTTGCGACATCCTGGCCGGCCAACCTGGACTCGCCAGCGTCTGGGCTTAAGGTCAAGGCTGTGGGACAGACCGCGACGCAGCCATCCACGGAACCATCGACGCAGCACGTGAGCGATCAGTCCGCCGAACGCGTCCGTGTCAGGACGATGACCAGGCGTGGCCGGCGGAGGAAGATACGCCGGGCGCTCATCGGCGTCGCGATGGCGGTCTGCGCCATGGGCGTGGTGTGGCTGGCGATGACCTGGGTCCCTCGCTTCCTCTCCGGCTTGTCCGAGCCGAGCGGCGGCGGCGAACGCAGCGACAATGCCGGACAGTGACGCTCTCCGGCCGGGCTCCGTCATCAGGCTGGCGACCTCCTGCCTCTTGCACCACGTCTGCGCCAGGTGACATAGGAGCCATGGGGCAGCCGCCGAGCTTCGAAGCCAGGGATGAGGCGTCCGATCGCGCCCTACGACCGCGCCGACTCGCCGACTTCGCCGGCCAGACCGCCGTCACGCGCAACCTCAGCCTCGCCATATCGGCCGCACGGCAGCGCAAGGATCAGCTCGATCACGTGTTGCTCTCGGGCCCTCCAGGTCTCGGCAAGACCACCCTGGCGCACATCATGGCCGCCGAGATGGAGGCCGAGATCCGCGAGACCTCGGGGCCGATGATCGAGAAGCCCGGCGACCTCGCCGGCATTCTCTCATCGCTCAAACCAGGAGCGGTGCTGTTCATCGACGAGATCCACAGCCTCAAGCGCGTGGTCGAGGAATACCTCTATTCGGCAATGGAAGACTTCCGCATCACCATTCAACTCGGCGAGGGCGCAACGACCCAGGCGCTGACCCTGACCCTGCCGCCGTTCACCTTGGTCGGAGCGACCACGCGTGAAGGCCAATTGACCGCGCCGTTCCGCTCGCGCTTCGGCATCCGCGAACGGCTCGACCTGTATAGCGAGCAGGAGTTGGGCATCATCCTAGTGCGCTCCGCGCAGCTGCTGGGCGTCGAGCACGAAGCCGACGGGCTCACCGCCATCGCCGCGCGCAGCCGCGGTACCGCCCGCTACGCCAACAACCACCTGCGCCGCATCCGCGATCTGGCCCAGGTCCGCTACGGCAACCGCATCAGCCGAGCCGTCGCCGAGGAAGGCTTGGCCATGCTCGGCATCGACAAGGCCGGCCTGACCGAGCTCGACCGCCGCATCCTCGATTGCCTCGCGCGCAATCGCCGCCCGGTCGGCCTCAAGACCGTGGCCGTGACGGTGGGCGAGGACGAGGCCACCATCGAGGACATCTACGAGCCTTTCCTGATCCAGACCGGCTACCTGGTCAAGACCCCGACCGGTCGCCAACTCACGGTGCTCGGCTACCGGCACCTCGGCCTGACGCCGCCCGATCCCGACGACGTGGCGCAGCAAAAGCTGTTTTAGTTGATGCGGGGGCTCCGCCCCCGGTCCCCCACGAGCTTTGTCGCTCCTCTTTTTGGCCGGTGCGGCCAAAAAGTTTGCGTGATGGGCTGCGCCCATTGTTCACGCAAACCAGAGCTCGGCGCTCGAGCGGCTAGCGCCGCGGTTTAGACGTGGCGTGATCGATGGGGGCCCCATCGCTCCGCGATGGGGCGGGCGCCGAGGGGCGGTGGACGAATACAATCGGCGCAGCCGATCCGCCCACGTTTTCGCCGGTTCCGGCGAAAACGAGCCACGACAAAGCCCGTGGGTAGGCCGCAGGCCGTAGGGGCGAAGCCCCTGTGATAACAATTCTGTACAGCCCTCGACCCATTTCCCAGGGCCGTGCGGCGCGAAGCTTGGTACAATCAGCCCGTTGGCCAGGACGCCTGGCGTCATCGACCGTCACACGACCGAATGGTCCGAATGGAGAGGTAGTCCATGAACATCGCCCGCGACATCCCCCGCGAAACGCTCAAGAACAAGGTCGATCGCGTGATCTACGACCGCGACTTGCTGCGCACCATCATGGGCCTCGAACTCGGCATCGGCGCCATCCTCTTCTACGTCGGCCTGATGGTGCTGATGGTGATCGGCACCCTCGGCGCGGGCCTCGCCTACATCGTCCTCGGCTTCGCCATCGCCGCCGCCGGCAGCATCCCCTACTTCAAGCCGGAGTGGGTCGAGCGCTGGGGCTTTCCCGATCCTATCTGAAATGCGGGGGCTTTGCCCCCGGCCCCCACGGGCTTTGTCGTGGCTCGTTTTTGCCGGAGCCGGCGAAAACGTGGGCGGATCGGCTATCATCACAGGGGCTTCGCCCCTACGGCCTGCGGCCTACCCCACGGGCTTTGTCGTGGCTCGTTTTCGCCGGAGCCGGCGAAAACGTGGGCGGATCGGCTACGCCGATTGTATCCGCCCACCGCCACTCGGCGCCCGCCCCATCGCGG
>JBBRLJ010000023.1:0-92136 GCA_038231435.1 Planctomycetota bacterium | reverse complement strand
CGGGCCGTAGGGGCACAGCCCCTGAATGAAAACAGCCGGGCGCCGAGGGGCGGTCGGCGGATACAATCGGCGGAGCCGATCCGCCGACGATGTGGCCGGCGTCGCCGCCGGCCACATCGAGCTCCGACAAAGCCCGGGGGGTAGGCCCACCGGACCGTAGGGGCAGAGCCCCTGAAACTACAAGTTCTTCTCGATCTCCTCGAACAGCACCACGTCGGCTTCGACGATGATGAGCGTGCGCTTTTCTGTCTCCTGGCGGCCGTTGGTGCTGAACAACCGCCCGAGGAACGGGATGTGGCTCAGGAACGGGATGCCCGAGTGCGAGCGCGCGCTTTCGCCGTTGGTCATGCCGGCGATCACCAGCGATCCGCCGTCGGGGATGGTCACCGAGGTGCGCACGGATTCGTACTTCAGCTCGGGGATCAGCAGCGGGTTGTTGTTCGCCACGGCCGGGGCAGCCTGGTTGGGCGGCTGCTGCACGCCGGGCTGGTTGTTCGCGCCGACCGGCGGATTGCCGCCGGCCACCACCGGGCCGCCTGGAAAGCTGCCGGTGTTCAGCGGACCGAAGCGGCGCCAGCGCACCACCTGGGCATTGGTCGGCCGCAGGGTGAGCGTGATGTACTTCTTGTCCGCCGAGGCAATGGCCTGCACGTCGAGCACGGTGCCGTACGACAGCACCGTGATGATCGGATCGTACTGGCCCTGGACGACGTCGTAGTCGGCGATGTAGGACTGCTGGTTCATATGCACGATGTGGCCCTGCTGGCCATTGAACATCGTCAGATCGGGCTCGAACACCACGTTGCCGCGGCGCTCCTGCTCGACGGCGTGCAGCACCGCCGAGGCGTACCAGTTCGAATTCACCTGCCAGGTCTGGGTCTGGAAGTTCATCCCCTGCGTGCCGTTGTTCAGGTACGTCAGCGAATTCGCCGTCTGGTACGGCTGCAACTGGTTGTTCAGCGCGGCGGCGGTGATCACGTTGTTCGGACGGTCGCCGTAGTACGCACCCAGGGTGCTGGTCGAGGCCGGGTTCTGCTGCGGTAGCGGCGGACGGCCGAGCGCTCCAGCCGCGCGCGGGCCGGTGTAGTTGTTCCAGTCGACGCCGATCTCCTCGAGCGCTGCGTTCTCGACCTCGAGGAACCGCACCTTCACATGGATCTGCGTGCCCTTCTGGTTGCGCAGCGCGCGTAGCAGTTCTTCGACCTGCTTGTGCACGTCGCCAGTCTGGGTGATGACCATCGCACCGTTGTACTCCTCGATGCCGGTGCCCTCGCGGGTCCACAGGTTCGGAGTCACGACCTTCTTGATGATGTCGATGAACTCGCCGGTCTCGGGCTTGCTCTCTGGCTCGACCGGGGGCAGCAACTTGGCGCCCTGGCCGCCCGGTTCGGGAATGTCGAGATCCGGTCCGGGGAAGCTCTGCATGGCGTGCGTGAGATCGCGCACGTCGTACAGCTTCATGTACACGTCGCCGCGCACGCCCTCGTTGTTCGAGATGAAGATGGCCTCGTCGCGCAGTACGTAGTTGAGGCCGCTCAGGCGCATGATGAAGTCGAGCACGTAGCGCAACTTCATGCGGTCGACCTTGAGCGTCACCGGCGGCGGGCTCGTGGCGATGACCTGAGGATCGAGCACGATGTTGACGCTGGTGATGCGCTGCAGGAACTGCACGACATCGGCGAGATCGCTGTCCTGGAAGTCGAGCGTGACCTCCTGCTCGAGCTGGTCGTTGACGGTCTTGCGCCAGGTCTCGTTCTCCTCCTCGAGGCCGCGCGTGGGCGCGGTGCGCCGCGCGTCGAGTTCGGCCCAATCGGCGGTATAGCGGAGGATCTCCATCTGCGGCAGCATCGCGGTGCGGATCTGCTCGCTGAGCAGCTTGTGCTCCTCGTCCCAGCGGTCGGCGGTCATCTGGCGCAGGTAGACGTGGCGCTCGCGGCGGCACTTGACCAGCAGGCTGCTGGCACGGTCCTCGGCGCGGTTGATCTTGAGCACCTGCTCGCAGAGCAGGATCGCCTCGTCGAAATCGCGGCGTTCGCGCGCGCGCTCGGCACGATTGAGCATCGCGTCGATGCGGTCGCGCTCGATCTGCAGGCTCATGTCCCGCAGCTCCTGCTGGCGGCTGGAAGCTGCCTGGTTGCGGTCGGCGGCGGTCTGCTGCTCGGCGGCTTCGCGGCGGGTCTGCGCCTCGTTACGCAGGCCCTGGACGCGGCGCAGCTCCGGCTCCTTGCGGTCATCGGCGAAGGGCAGGGTCTCGAGGCGGGTGGCCGCCATCTGGAAATCGCGCTCGGCCTCGTCGTACTGGCCGGCCTCCATGTGCTTCTGGCCTTCGTCGGCCTTGGCCTCGGCCTCGACCCACAGCTGCTGCTGCTTGACGAAGAGGACGTCGGCGGCTCTGTCGATGGTGACGCTGCGAGCGTCCTTGTTGACGCCCGCCATGGCGCGGATGTCTTCCGAGGCCTTGCGGTAGCGCTGGCTATTGGGCTGGAGCGCGACGGCTTGATCCATCAGGCTCACCGCGTCGTCAACGCGGCCCTCATCCTTGGCGCGCATCGCCTGGACGTACAGGCCTTCGGCCTTCTGCTCGTTCTTGCCGCGGTGGTCGGCGGAGCTGTCGAGCTCGCCTCCGGCGGGAGCCGGCTTGCCTCCGCCGTCTTCGCCGTAAGCGAAGGAGCAGGCGGCCATCATGGCCAGGGTCATGGTGGTCAGGCGGCAGGCGGACCCTCGGTGGGAATTCACAGCGTGGTCTCCAGTTCGTCGTAATTGATGATGTTCACGGTGGCCAGCAGGTACAGCTTCGCGCGGTCTGAATAGCGTCCGCGCTTGCCGAAGAGCCTGCCGATGAAAGGGATGTTGCCGAGGAAGGGCACGCGTTCGGCCATTTCCTGATCGATGTTCTTGCCGAAGCCGCCCACCAGCAGCGAGCCCTGGTCGGGCACCTGGATGGTGGTGGACGATTCCTTGATCTCGATGTTCGGCAGTTCGATCGGATATTGGAAGATGCCGATGAAGCCGGTGGCGTTGCCTGCGGTGATGAAGCGCGGCGCCGAGAGGATCTCGGTGAACAGGCGGACCGACGCGAGGCCGGGACGGAAATCCATGGTCACGTACTTGCGGTCTGCGCTCACCATCGGCTTGATGGTCAGGCTGGCGCCAACGGTCAGGACCTGGATCTTCGGGTCGAGGGTCGACGAGACGACGTCGTAGTCGGCGATGTAGGCCATCTGCGAGCCGAAGAAGCAGCCCGAGCGGACGCCGTTGAGCGTGGTGATCGACGGCGAGGCGAGCACGCGGCCGCGGCTGTTGCGCTCGACCGCGGTGATGACCGACGACAGCTCGGTATTGCGCAGCATCGCTCCCGACAGGGTCAGGCCGCTATTGAGAGTCGCCGGCTGGATGAACACCTGCGTGGCCGGCAGCTGGTTGGTGTTGGTGCCGTTGTACTGGATGTCGGTGTTCTCGCGGAACAGCCCGGCGGGCTGGTGCGGGGTGACCAGTTGGCTGATGCTGGCGAGGTTGCCCCAGTTGACGCCGATCTCCTCGATGAAGCCGTCGTCGATCTCGAGCCAGCGCGCATCCACCTTGACCAGCACATTCTGCATGTGCTCCTGGGCGCGGATGAATTCGTCGATGAGCTTGTGGACGTTCGCTGGAGCGGTGACGAAGAGCGTGGTGCCGCGGATGGTGATCCCGTAGGCGGGATTCTTCCAGGTCAGCGGGCTGACGGCCTTCTGCATCAGATCGACGACGTCCTCGGGCGTGATCTTCTTCTCGTCGGTCGCGGCGTCCTGGAAGAGCCCGGCGCCGCCGGCCGCGCCGGCGGACGAGAAGGCGATGATCTTGCCTGGATGATCCTGGCCCTGGAACACCATCACCGATACGTCGTGGATGGCGAGCACGGGCTCGACCTCCTCGGTGCCGCCGATGTACACGGCTCCCTTGGTGATCGACCAGGTGGTATCCATCAGCTTGGTCAGCCAATTGAGCGCGTGATCGAGCTGGATGTTGCTGGCCTTGAGCGTCACCGTGCGTTCGGCGCCAGCCTGGAGCTGCGGGTCGATCACCAGGTTGAGGCCGGCCTGGCGGGCGAGCGCATTCAGCGCCTCGACGCCGTTCTGCGCGTCGAAATCCACGCTGACGCGCTTCGATAGGCGGTCGAGGATGGCCTCGCGCCACGGCGGGATGTCGGGCACGAACTCGAGCCCGTAGGCATGGGAGTGGCGCGTGAGAAAATCGTCCGGGAACACCGGCATGCCGTCGAAGCCATCGGGGATCAGCGACTTCTCGATGCGCTCGAGGACTTCCTTCTTGAGCTCGCGGCCGCGCTCGTCGAGCGTCAGCCGACGCTGTTTGTGCACCGCCTCGAGGATTTCCTGGAACAGCTTCTCGGCTTCAGGCTCGCTCGGGTACTCGACCACCAGCGCGCGGCAGGTGGAGAGGGCCACTTCGAGGTGGCCGCGATTCTTGATCGCGATGACGCGGGCCAGGCGCTCCTGGTAGACGCTGCGATGCATCGCCTGGTCGCGATCGGAATGTTCGTGCGCCTGTGCGAGGGACTGGTCGCGGTCGGCGCGGACGCTCTCGACGCGGGCGGCGTCGGCGGCCTGATGGTAGGCATCCTCGAGTCCGCGCAGCCGCGCGAGCTCTTGGCGCGCTTCGGGCGGCAGCTCGGCATCGAGCTGGACGAGCGCCGCGATCGCCGGCTCGAGCTGGGTCCGGGCCTCGGCATTGCGGCCGTCGGCGGCGAGCAGTTCGGCGCGATCGGCGGCGACGCGCGCTTCCGAGAGCACCAGCTGCACCTTGAGCGCGGCGTCGGGCTTGACCTGGGAAGGCGTCGCTCCGGCATCCTTGCCGGCGGCGGTGGAATCGATGCGCGCCAACTCTCCGCGCGCGGAGGCGTCGCCAGGGGCCAGATCGATGGCGCGCCGGCACAATTCGCGCGCCTTCTCGAGCCGGCCGGCCTCGCGTTCATGGCGGGCCTGGGCGACCAGGGCCGAGGCCTGGATCGACGCGTCGGGGAGGGATTCCGGCGCGGTTTCTGAGAACGCCGCGGAAGCGCACAGCGCGAGCACGGCGGAGCGCGCGAAGATGCCGCGGCGGGTGCTTACGCACCGCCCGGCATTTCGCGCGGCGCCCTGGCCGCGGCCGACGTTCCGGCGTCCGGTCACTGCTGGGATTCTTTCTCTTTGAGGTCGATGACCTCGGCGTTGAGCAGCATGAACAGGCGATGGTTCTCGTCGTACACGCCGTTGCGGCTGAACAGGCGGCCCAGGAACGGGATGTGGCTCAGGAACGGCACCCCGATGTGGGTGCGCTGGCGCAGGCTGTGCTGGAAACCGCCGATCAGGAGCGAGCCCTTGTCGGGCAGCATGACCGAGGAGCGCATGGTCCGCACCAGGACGTTCGGCAGCTCGAGCGGATACTGGAAGGTACCGAGCAGGAACGCGCCATTGCCGGTCGCGACGATGCGCGGAGCCGCCAGGATCTCAGTGAACACGCCCTGCAGCAGCACGGACGCGGGCCTGATCTCCATGGTGATGTACTTGTGGTCCGAGCTCACCACCGGCAGCACGTCGAGGATGTTGCCGAAGGTCAGCACCTGGATCTTGGGATCCAGGGTGGAGCTGACCACGTCGTAGTCCGCGATGTAGGCGTACTGGTTCATGAACGCGGCGTTCGCGCGCTTGCCGTTGAAGCAGGTGATCACCGGATGCTGCAGGACCTGCAGATCGTTCTCTTCCTCGACCGCCGAGAACACCGCGTTGATCTGGTCGGCGTTCAGGAAGTTGAAGGGGCTGTGCGAGGATTCGACATAGAGGCCGCGCGGGATGATGCCGCCGAAGGCGTTGTAGGCCGCCTGCGTCGAGTTCGCGGGCAGCTGCTCGTTGTGGACGTCGCCCTGGTAGCTGATGGTGTTGTTCTCACGCAGGTAGCCGCGGCCGGGCCCGGGGGCCAGCTTCGAGGTGCTGTTGAGCAGGTCCATGTTCGCGGGAACCATGGGATCGATGTACGAGACGCCGATCTCCTCAAAGAAATTCTTGCGCACATCGAGCAGCCGGACGTTGACGCTGACCTGCAGGGACTGCTGGTTGCGCAGGTTCGACAGCAGCTGCTCGAGCTGGTTGTGGACCTCGGGCGTCTGGCTGACGAACAAGGTCGAGCCCGAGCGCTGATCGATGCCGGCGCCTTCAGCGTCCCAGCTCTTCGGATCGACGTTCTTGCGGATGAAGTCGACCAGCTCCTGCGGATCGGTGGACTTGCTGTCCTCGGTGGCCGCAGCCTGGAACATCTGGATGCCACTGCCGCCGCCGCCGCCGCCAGCGTTGTATGCCAGCTCGCGGCCCGGGAAATCCTTCACCGGCGAGATCAGGTCGGTGACGTCGTACATGCGCAGCACGATCGAACCGGTGACCGCCTTGTTGGAGATGTAGATGGCCTGCTCCTGCATCGCCATGTGCAGGTTGGTCAGCTCGAGGATCCACTTCAGCGCGTCGCCGAAGCGCATGTCCTTGACCTTGAGCGTTACCGTGCCGCCGCCGCCGGCGGCCGTCACTTCGGGAGCGACGATGATGTTCACGCCGGTGACCTGGCGCAGGAAGGTGACGACGTCCTCGAACCCCTGATCGGAGAATTCGAAGGTCACGCGCTGGTCCATGCGCTTGGTCAGGTCGGCCATCCAGCTCTCGACCTTCTGGTTGCCGATCTCGCGCGGACGGCGCAGCGCGCGGCGCTGCCAGTCCTCGGGATAGACCAGGATTTCGGACTGCGGGATCAGCGACTTGTGGATCTCCTCGTTCACCCGCGCGAGGCGCTCGAGGCGCTCCTCGCGATAGCGGTCGTCGAACTCGATGTGGCCTTCACGGCGGGCGGCCAGGTAGAGCTTGCGCGCGTCCTCGCGGCGGCGGTCGAGCTCGTAGGCGTTCCACGCGTCGACCTCGGCGCGCTTGTAGTCCTTGCGGTCGTACGAGACCTTCGCGCGGCGGACCAGCTCATCGACCTTGGAGCGCAGCGCCTCTTCCTGGAGATCGGCCTGCTCGTGGGCGCGGACCTTCGCGAGATCGCGAGCCTGCTCGGCGTGCTGCTCGCGCGCCTGGCGGGATTCCGCTCGCGCCTCGAGGCGCTTGCCGGCGACCTGCTCGGGCAGGTTGCCCCAGTCGAATTCGTACGGGAAGCTGCGCAGACCAACCTCGACGCGATCGTAGTCGAGCTCGGCGCCATCGTAGTCGCCGGCGGCCATCTTCTGGTCGCCGCTGGTCATCAGCGCGTCGAGCCTGACCGCCAACTCCTGGGTGCGCACGTCCTGCAGCGACTTGAACCAGGTGGCAGCCATCTGCAGCGAATTGCCGCGCTCGCCGAGCACGGCGAGGATGTCGTCGCGCAGGCGCTGGGCGCCCTGGTGGGCGGGGTTCGCGCGCAACGCCGCTTCGACCAGCTTCTTCGCCTCGGCGAAGTGGGCCTTGCGGTATTCGGAGTAGGCCTCGCGGTAGCGCGCCTCGGCCTGCATCTGCTCATTGGTGGCGGCGCCTCCGCCGCCTTGCGCGGCGTAGTCGTTCAGCGCCTGGGCCGCGCCCTTGGCTTCTCCTCCGCCCTGACCTCCAGCGCCTTGATCTCCGGCGCCCTGCTCGGCGGCCGACAGGCCGACGACGGGCAAGGCCAGGATGGCGACCATCATGGGGGTGAGGGAGCGGGTTTTCGCACTACGCATTGCCAAACTCCTCGAAGCTCATGTCACTCGGCGACAGCTGGTACTTGCGGTGCCACAGGAACATGCGTCCATCGGCCACGTCGTACCTATTGCCCGGTTCGAAAGGGATTCCGGGCACCCTATGAGGTTCCCAGGGATAGAAACCGCAGGACTGCGGGAGGACCTCTTCGTGTCACTCACGCCTCATGGGTGACGCGGTGCGGCGCCGCCGCCGTTGGGCCCACCCTGCGGATAGCCGCCGGCGCCAGGAGGCGGTCCGCCAGCGCCCGGAGGCGGTCCGCCGGCGCCGGGCGGGTAGGCGCCCGGAGGCGGCTGGCGCGGAGGCGCGACTGCCTTCGGCGTCTTCGGCGGGGTCACCGCCTTGGGGCCGTTCTTGGGACCGTTCAGGCGCGGCGGCGGCAGGGCCGGACCCTTGGCGTCGGCCTTCGGCTCGGGGTAGATCGCGATCTCCTTGTTGATCGGCTCCCACCAGATCAGCCTGCCGTCAGGCAGCTCGATGTAGGCGGTGTCGGTCTTGTACACGCCGTTGCCGGGAGGATTCAGGCGCAGGTCCTCGAGCGGACCGGTGTCCTTGTCGTGCATGATCGGGGTCGGCGGGATCAGCCCCCACTGCTGGAATTCGCTGGGGCTCTTGCGGAACTCGTCTTCCTCGTCGTAGAAGTCGCCAGGGAACATGGGATAGAACACCGGGAAGGTCTTGCCGGTGAGCGAGCGGTTCGGCTTGGTGATCTTCGCCAGCTTGGTCATCTCGACCACCACGCCGGTCTTGCTGTTCTTGAGCACCGCCACGTCGGTCTGCTTCTTGACCGGTTCGAAGTACAGCTCCTTGCCCTTGGCGCCGTCGGTGCGCGCCTTGGCCTTCACTTCGTAGTACCAGATGCGCTCGATGCCGTGCTTGATGTCGACGAGCTGGAACGGAGTCGTGAGGTCGACTTCCTTGAGCTTGTCCTCGCCAGGGGGCTTGAGGTTGCGCTTGCCGCCGATGACGTCGTCCTTCTCGACCTTGAACACCTCGGGCTTGTCGAGCCACACGTTACCGGTCGGACGCTTGAACTGCTTCGAGAGCAGGACGCTGGCGCTCTCCTTGCTCGGGTCCGACGGATCGGTCAGCGACTTCTCGAAGGCGAAGCGGATGTCGGAGGTGGCGTTGATCCAGGCGATGTCGCAGTCGTTGCTGTAGTAGAGCAGCTCGCCCTTCTTCAGGTCGACGCCCGGGACGGCCTGCTTGGCGCCAGCCATGAATTCGTTCGTCAACATCTCGGGGCTGGCCTTCATCTGCTCGCCGAAGATCTTCCAGTCGGGCTCGTCGATCTGCCCGTTGTGCACCAGCACGGTCTCGTCGGCATCCTTGTCCTCGCCGGTGTAGCCCGTGGCCTTGAGGATGGTGCGGGCGCGGAAGTAGTGCCGTTCCCAGACCGCCTGGGTCGGGAAGGTGAATTTCTCGCTCTTCTTCAGGGTTTCGAGCGGGATGAAGCCCTCGGCGAGCACGCCGGGCGCCTTCAGCGGGCGCCACTGGCCCTCGCCGACCTTCATCTCGACCTGGACACCGGCGACCTTGGCCGAGTTCAGGATGGTCTTCTCGGTGGTGCGCGTCCACTGCTTCTCCCACTCCGACGACCGGCGCTCGGAGCCGGTGCCCACCTTGGGCGGCGAGACGACCACCTCGATGGTGCCGATGTTGTCCTTCGGCACCACCGCGGGCGCGTTCAACTCGTAGATGTAGTAGAACGTGCCGCTCGCGCCGCCGCCGATGTCGGTATGGCTGAAGATCCATGACGGACGCACGGCCCGGGGCAGCTCGCGGTTGAAGCGCGCCTTCATGTCCTCGAGATAGGTCGGGGGAGCCTTCAGGCTCGGCACGTCCTTCGAGTCCATGACCTTCGCGATCACCGCGATGCGATCCGAGGTGGCCTGCTGGGTGGTGCCGGGGCGGATCTCGTCGTTGGTGAACACCGCGATCAGCTTCCAGGCACAGAGCCCGGCAACGATCAGCACGACGGCTTTCTCGCCGTGAGCGAGCATGAGATGCTTGGGATCCATCACTGTTCTCCCAGGGCTTCTGCCTGACGGTTCGCGGGCGGCCCGGCGGGCGGCGAGCGCGGCGCGGGCGGAGCGCCCTGTGGCAGCGTCTGCGGCTGGGCTTGCGGTTGGGCGAGCGGTTGAGTGCCCTGGGCGCCGGCATTGCCGCCCGTTCCGTTCGCGTTTCCGCTGGCGTTCAGATTCGAGTAGTCGAGCACGCCCGCGGTGAGCTTGAGCACCACCGGCTCGGAGGTGATGTCGCGACGCTCGCCCGCGGCGAAGGTCTTGCGGCCGAGGGTCGCGCCGCTGACCACCGAGATCGGCTTACCGTCGTCGACGTTCTCCTCGAGCGCCGCTTCCGCGGACAGGATCGACGAGATCGGGCCCTGCAGGGTCAGCTGGTATCCGACGATGTCCTCGCTGTCCTCCTTCCAGGTGATGCCGACCAGCTGGGCATGCGCCTCGAACGGGGTCTTCAGTGGCACGGCCGCCGAGACTTCGTTGGTGCCCTTGCTGCGATGCAGCGCATCGGCGATCATCTCCATCACGTGGAAGCGCACGGTCAGCTTGGGCCATTCGCCCTGCTCGGGATAGTTGGTCGTGGTCACGAATCCGGCGATCTGGCGCAGCTCGCGCTTCTTCGCGAAGTCGGGAGCATCGCCCTGCTCGGCCGTGGCCGCCGCGGCGCCAGCGCCGGTGATCACCGGTAGGACCAGGCACTGGTCATCGTAGAGCTTCTGCAGCAGATCGGCGGTGACGGTCTGGTACTGGGTGTACCAGGCATGCGGATCGCGCTCGCTCGAGATCGTGCGGTGCAGGAATTCGCTGCGGTGGGCGAGGTATCCCTGGATGGTCCCGGTCTGGACGCGGTATTTCTGCACGTGGCTCTCGAGCACGCTCTTCCAGCTCGGCGCCGGCAGCCACTTGGTGGTGAGCTGGGCGATGTGATCCTTGTTCTCGGCATCGAATTCGCCGCTCGGCGAGCCTTGAGATGCGCGGTCGAAGAGCAGGGTCAGCTTCTTGTTGTCAGCGTCGAGCTCCTTCTTCACATCCTCGGCGGACTTGTCGCCCTTTCCGTTCGGAGAGATGACCAGCACCACGACGATCTCGACCAGCAGGATGATGCCGCAGACGATCCAGAACAGATACGGTTTGACCTTGTTCACTTCTTGGCCTCCGGCGCCGCGAGGGTGCAGACATAGGAGGCCACCGTCACGTCGAACTTGCGGTTCAGGCTGATCGGGTCGAGGTCGCCCTTGGCGTCCTCGTGCTCCTTGTTCACGTACCAGAAGTCGTCCTTGTCCGCAGTTTCCTTGGTCGCCTTGACGGTGGCGAACAGCGGCGAATCCTTCTTGATGCCGGCGAAGTCGTACGGCGCCTTCTCGGCCTCGAGCCGCTTCTTCACCATGTCGATCATCTCGCTCGAATTCACCTTCGGATGCCTGGGGATCGTCACTTCGACCGTCACCGTGCGCGGCTCGGCGAGCGGACGGTACGGGCCGGCGGGGCCGGTGAGCTCGTTGGCCTCGATGCTCACCGACTTGAGGTACAGGGCCTGCAGATAGGGGTCGCCGCCGTCCTCGGGCTTGGTGGCGGTATCGCCGAGCGAGCCCTTCTCCTTGACCAGTGTCGCGACCACCGAGGTGACGCCGGAGAGCACCGCCTGCACGACTCCGGCCTGGGTGCCGTAGGGATTGTAGATCTTGAGCTTGTTGGCCTCGGGGCCGACCAGATCGAGCTGCTTCTGCGAGGCGTCGACGAGATCGGTATTCTTCTTGTTCGCCTCCTTGATCTTGGCGCTCAGGCCCTCGTTCTCCTTGATCAGGTTGCCGACGACCATGTAGCTGACGGCGAAGGTGATGGCGAGTAGCACCATGATCGCAATCGGAGCCCAGCGCTTCGATGCCAGCAGGTTCTGCACCTGCATGGTTCCCGGCATGAGGTTGACGTTGGCCTTGGCGACACCGGTCGCCTGCAGAGCCAGGCCGACGGCGACGCCAAGCGAGGGCAGGTCGTGCAGGAAATGGTCGCGCTCGAGGCCCGAGGCGACCTTGATCTTGTCGAGGTCCTCGAGGATGTTCACCGTGTAGCGCAGGCGTTCGGCGAAGTACTCGGGCAGGCCGGGGAGCCGGAAGGTGCTGCCGCTGATGACGAGATTCTCGAGTTTCGCGCTGGGATTCTGCGATTTATAGAATCCGAGGCTGCGCTGGACCTCGGCGGTCAGCTCGTTGAGGCTGCCCTCGATGACCTTGATGATCTTGTCGGCCTGGCGGCTGTCGCCGGTCTGGCGCTTGAGCGTCTCGGCCTCTTCGAAGGAGACGCGGAACTTCTTCATGAAGGCCTTGGTGATGTCGTTGCCCGACACCGCCAGGGTGCGCATCCATAGCGATTCGCCCTGGTAGCACACCAGGTCGGTGTTCTCGGCGCCGACGTCGAGGATGATCACCGATTCGTCGTCGGGGAACACCTGATCGTAGCGCACGAAGTTGTAGACCGCGAGCGACGACACCGACACGCCGATGAGATTGATGCCGGCGAGCTTGGATTTCTGGATGACTTCCTGCACCAGGTCGCGCTTCACCGCGAACAGTGCGACGTCGTTCGACGCGCCGTCGGCGGCGGGCGAGAGGTGGTATCCCCATTCGATCTCGTCGAAGTTGCCGGGGATCTGCTGGCGCGCCTCAAGCTCGACCATGCGGTCGACCTTCTTGGCGTTGAGGGTCGGGATGTTCACGGTGCGCGTCAGCACCTGGCGTCCGGACAGCGCGGCGAGCACCGGAGCCTGGCCGAAGTCCTCGCGCAGCGCCATCGACTGCATGGCCTTGACCACGGCGTCATCGCGATCGCCGTTCTCGGCGACGATGATCGGCTCGATGGTATAGCCGAGCACGGTCACGGTGTTGCCCACGCGCGAGAGTTTGACCGCCTTGATGCTCGAGTGACCGATATCAAGACCCCATGCGACTGGATATTTATCCATAAGCTCTGTCCCGGCTGTGACTACGAGGAACGGATCGAGGGCCCGTCGGGCACTCTAGTAGTGGCGACGGGGGTGGTCAAAGGTGCCAGGGAGTCGGCAGCAGGTCGGTGTGTGACAACCAGATACATGGAAATGGGCGCGCATGATCAAAGCCATCCATACCGCTCATCCGACTGATGCTGATGCAAGCGGTTCGCTTGCCCGTGGCCGTGCGTGAAGCTGGCGGGGCGTGCCCGGCCAGGCGCGAGCGCCGACGGTCGCCCTGGATCCACACCCGCCTGGCTTCGGCGATGGAGCCCCTCTCCGTTGGAGACGACGCTGGAGACGACGCTGGAGACGACAAGACGCTCGGCCCATCCTTGTCGACCCGGACCCGTGGACACCCTCGCGGGCATGGGCGCAGCGATCGTGATCGGCATCCTCGGGTTGGCGGTGGCGTTCCCTCGGATCGCCACCCACCCCCGCGCGCGCTGGGCTCCAGCCTGCGCCTGCGTGGCGCTGGCGCTGGTCTTCGCGAGCCTGTTCGCGTTCGTGCACCCAGCCGCCGACGACTTCGCCTGCGCGCGCGACGCCCGCGCTCACGGCTGGCTGCGGGCCCAGGTGGATTCCTACCGCGATTGGACCGGACGAACGGTACCGATCGCCCTGATCACGGCGATCATGTCGGCGCCGGGAAATGCCGTGTACCGTCTCACGGGCCTCGCCCTGCTGGTCGCGTCGGCGCTGGCGGCCGCCGCGCTCGTGCGCGCGCTCTTCCCTCGGCACCTGGCCTGGCGCGGCGCCTTGGCGGCCGGAGCCGCCTTCGCCTGCCTGTCCCTCGCGACCATGCCGAGCCCGGTAGAAGGCGTCTACTGGCTGTCCGGCGCGCTGTGCTACCAGCTGGGATGGGTGCTGGGCCTGGTCGCGATCGCCCTGGCGCTGCGCGCCCAGGAGGCACCGCACGCCGTCTGGTTCGCCGCCATCGCGATGCCGACGGGTTTCGTCGCCGCGAGTTGCTCCGAAACCTGCACCGCGCTGACCGGGGCAGCGGTGCTGCTCGGCGGGGTGACGCGCTGGCGCGCGACGCGCTCCACGCCATGGCCGTGGCTGGGTCTACTCGCGGCGGTGGCGTGCGGCGCCGCGATCATGGCGTTGGCGCCGGGAAACGCGGTGCGCCTGCGCCAGATCGGCGTCCACCCGCATGACGCTTGGAGCACCCTCGCCACGCTGGCGTGGGCCCCGTGCGCCGCCATGGGCGCCTTCCTTTGCGCTCCGCTGCCATGGTTCGCGGCGGGGGCGGGGGCGTGCTGGGGATTCGCCCATCCCGGTCCCAGGCTGCGGGCGACGACCGTGGCGGTCGCAGCCTGGGGAGCGATCGGGCTGGCGCTCGCCCCGGCTCTGTGGGTCGTGGGATTCGTGCCCCCGCGCGCGCTCGATGCGGTCTCCATGGCCATCTCCGCCGCGTGGCTCGGCCTCTCGCTCGGTCTCGGCAGATGGCTCGCCGGGCGGCCGGAACTGGTCACAGAGCTGCGCGAGCGAGCGCCCTGGGGTTTGGCGGCCGGCGCAGCGTGGTCGGTCTGGTTGCTGCTGGCTCCGTCGAGCTCTGACGAGGAGCGCCTCGCCGGAGGCGGCGCCACCGTCGCGCTGGTGCTTGCCGCAATGCGCTGGCGACGCCCGGGCGAGGGTCGCGCGCTCGCTCTGGGGCGGCCATGGATGCATGGGACCGCGGCCATAGGCGTCGCCGTGACCATGCTCGCCTGCGGCAACCTGCCCACCGCTGCCTACGATCTCGCCATACGCGCACCCGCGCGTGACCGCGAGCTCTCGGCGCGCGAATCGTGGCTGCTGCGCTACGCCGCCGTGCTCACCAGCCGCGGCGGCGTCGTGCAGGTGCCGCTGCCGGATCCGCGCGATTTCCCCAGCACCATCGCGTACGCCGACATCGGCCCCGCGCCCGGGGCCTGGATGAACCAGGCCTACGCGGGCTGGTTCGGCGTGCCAGGGATCGCGATCGATCCCCGCCTACCGGCTTCGCTGATGCGTGAGGAACCGCGGGCGATTGGCGCCAAGAAATGACCGACGGTTCGGACTGTTGTGCAAGCCCCCCCCCCGGGGGGCTGCTTGGCCGCCTCAAACCCGGAGCGCAGCGACCGGGCGCCGAGGGGCGGTCGGCGGATACAATCGGCGGAGCCGATCCGCCGACGATGTCGCAGTGCAGCGAAGACATCGAGCCCCGACAAAGCCCGTGGGGTAGGCCTTTTTGTGCGGGGGCTTCGCCCCCGAGCCCCCACGGCCTTTGTCGTCCTTCTTTCTGTCCGCCGGGCGGCCAGAAAGTTTGCGTGATGGGCTACGCCCATTGTTCACGCAAACCAGGACTCGGCGGCCGCAGCGACACGGCCGCCTCAAACCCGGAGCGCAGCGACCGGGCGCCGAGGGGCGGTCGGCGGATACAATCGGCGGAGCCGATCCGCCGACGATGTCGCAGCGCAGCGAAGACATCGAGCCCCGACAAAGCCCGTGGGGTAGGCCCACCGGGCCGTAGGGGCGAAGCCCCTGAAAAAAAAGTACGGAGGAGGAGGGATTCGAACCCCCGGGACCCTTTCAGGTCCAGCGGTTTTCAAAACCGCCGCAATCAGCCGCTCTGCCACCCCTCCATGATCCACCCATCGTGATCGCCCAGGGACACGCGTCCAGGGCGCTCCGGCCACGGTTCAGGCGCGCCGTGGCCGTGCGGCCTTCGCCGCCTTTGGCGCTGGGGCCGACGGCGGAGCCGATGGCGCGGCGAGGCGGCTCGGGGCCGAGGCCTCGACCACGAAGGCCCCGGTGACGGCCTGGCCGCGGCGGCCGGGGATGGCGAAGGACGTGCACCTGAGCAGCGGCATCACCGCGCCGCGGCCCGAGGGCAGGCGGTCGAGGTGGATGGTGATCGCATGGTCGTCGACATCGGTGGCGGCGGCGAGCCGCAATTTCGCGAGAAGCTTGCGCAGGAGCGGTTGGACGAAACCGGTCCGCGCCATGGTGCGCACCAGCGAGCCGGGCAGGCCGGCGACGTCGCCCAGCTCCCAGGTGAGTTCGATCGCGTGCGGACCGAGCCTGCGCGCGCGCACCGCGAGTTCGGCGTCGACATGACCGAGAGCGCGGCCGAGGAAGGTGATGCCGGTGCGAATGCCGGTGAGACGCACCACCAGGCTGTCGGTAACCGTGCACTCGGCGCCGCGAAAGGCGGGCGGCCCGAGCGCCGTGAGCAGGTTCGAGAGGCTGGATGCGTCGAGCGTGAAATTTGCCATCAGGTGACTCCGAGCGGGAATCCAGGATAGCGGCACCCTCCGTGGGCGTTAGCCCGAGAGGAGTGAAGGTTGAGCGGGCAGGCCGGCTTGCTCGTTCTCCCACAGCCCCAGAGTGTCGGGCTCCGTTCCAGGGCACCCGGTGGGCCTCCCATGTCCGTGACCGTTCTCGACGCCATCGAGCGCATCGTCTCCCGCCTGCCAGTCAGGTTGCCACCTGGCGGTTGCGATCGCATCATCCGTGGCGATCCAGCGAGCGAGGTGCACGGCATCGCGGTCACCTTCCTGGCCAGCAGGTCGGTGCTCACGCGGGCGGCCGCGGTGGGAGCGAACTTCGTCATCACCCATGAGCCGACGTACTACAACCACCACGACCACACCGAGTGGCTGGGAGATGACATGGTGCTTGCCGACAAGCAGCGCATCATCGACCGGGCGGGCCTGGTGGTGTGGCGCCTGCACGACCACGTGCACCAGGGTTGGCCCGACACCATCGCGGTGGGCATGCTCGAAGCCCTGGACTGGCGGGCGTTCGTCCTTCCAGATCGCCCGCATATCATCGAGTTCCCCGCCAAGACGCTGCGGGCCGTCGCGGCGCACGTCCGCGAGCGCCTCGGCGCGAGCGCAGTGCGCGTGGCCGGCGATCTCGACGCCGCCATCCGCCGGGTCGCGTTCCTTCCGGGGGCGTGCGGTGGACAACGGCAGATCGAGCACCTTGCGATCGCCGACGTCGATGCGGTCTTCTGCGGTGAGAGCGCCGAGTGGGAGACCTGCGAATACGTCCGCGACGCGGTCGACGGCGGCAAGCCGAAGGCCCTGATCGTATGCGGCCACGCGCTGAGCGAAGAGGCCGGGATGGTCCACGTCGCGGACCACGTCCGCGCGTGGTTCCCCGAGGTTCCGGTGGTCCATCTGCCGACCGGCGATCCCTTCACACTCATCACCTGAATCATCACTCGATGAAGCTTCGCCTGAGAATCGCCTGAGTCGACACGGCCCGATGATGTGTCCATCTCGGCGTGGAAAAGAAAAGAGCGGCGCCGGATGGCGCCGCTCTTTCGCTGGCTACCGAGATGTACCGAGCGTCGTGCTCAGTAGGTCTTGGTGTCGATGAAGCCTTCCAGTTTCCTGGAACGGATCGGGTGCTGCAGCTTCTTGATGGCTTTAGCCTCGATCTGGCGCACGCGTTCGCGCGTGACGTTGAAGCGGCGGCCGACCTCCTCGAGCGTGTAGGTGTAGCCATCGCCGATGCCGTAGCGCAGGCAGATGATCTCGCGCTCACGGTCGGTGAGCGTGTCGAGCACCTCGGTGATCTTCTCCTTGAGCAGCTCGTTCGAGGAGATGTTCGCCGGATTCTCGGCGCTCTTGTCCTCGAGGAAGTCGCCGAAGTAGCAGTCGTCGCTGTCGCCGATCGGACGATCGAGCGAGATCGGGTGCTTCGAGACGCGGATGACGCGCTTGCATTCGGCGACGGAAATGGCGGCCTTTTCCGCCACTTCCTCGATGGTCGCCTCGCGGCCGGTGTCCTGCAGGATGTCCTTCTGGATCTTCCGCAGCTTGCCCATCGTCTCGATCATGTGCACCGGGATGCGGATGGTGCGGGCCTGGTCGGCGATCGCGCGGGTGATGCCCTGGCGGATCCACCACGTGGCGTAGGTCGAGAACTTGTAGCCGCGCTTGTACTCGTACTTCTCGACGGCCTTCATCAGGCCGGCGTTGCCTTCCTGGATGAGGTCGAGGAAGGAGAGGCCGCGGTTGCGGTACTTCTTCGCGATCGACACCACCAGGCGGAGATTGCCGCACGAGAGCTTCTGCTTCGCCTCTTCGTAGAGGCGGAAGCGCTTCGACACCGCGACGCAGCGCTCGATGAAGCGATCGATCGGCTCGCCGACCTGCTTGGCGAGACCGAGCAGCTCGTTCTCCTTCTCCTTGACCATGCCCTTCTTGCGCTTGTTCTGCTCGATCTCGCGGCGCATGCGCAGCACGCGGCGGCGGGCGTCGAGCATCTCGTCCTTGACCTGGATGACGGTCTTGGCGTCGAGCTCCATCTCCTCGAGCAGGCGGTAGGCACGCGTGAGGCGGTTGCGCAGCAGCTGCTCGGAGCGGACCTGGCTCTCCTCCTCGGAGGCGGCCTGGTTGATGGTCACCTCTTCCGAGAGCTTCGAGACGTGCTCGACCAGCTTGTACAGGGTGCCGAGATGCGAGGCGGCGCGATCGAGGTAGTCGTCGCGGGATGGCGACGAGCCATGGCTCTTCGCGTTCTTCTCCTGCTGCTCCTTGATCTCCTTCTGCTCCTCGACCCATTGGATGCCGCGGCGGATGGCCTCGGGCATGGTCATGACCTTGCGGCGGAAACCATCGCGGTAGATCTCGATGCGGCGGGCGAGCTCGATCTCCTGGTCGCGCGTCAGCAGCGGGATCTCGCCCATCTGCGACAGGTACATGCGAACCGGATCGTCGATCTTCTCGCCGAGCTCGACTTCGGCCTCTTCATTAAGGGCGCTGTAGCCCTCGAACGTCGAGGTCGCGGGCTCCTCAGTGGCCCCGCCCGGATCCTCGGCGAATTCGCGTTCTTCGCCGCCGGTATCCTCGACGAGCTCGATGCCCTTGGCATCCAGCTGCTCGAGGATCTGGTCCAACTGCTCGGGATCGTTGACCGCATCGGGCAGCAGGGCGTTGAGCTGGTCGTAGGTGACCACGCCCTTGCCCTTCGATTGCTTCACCAGGTGGGCGACGACGTCCTTGAGCGTGAGCGGCTGCTCGGCCTCGCCCGCGGCGGGCGCGGCGGTCGGCTGGGATTCCTTCTCACCCTTCTCGCCCTTCTCGCGGTTGTCCTTCTCGTCGGTGGGGGCGGGCGGGGTAGCGGTCTGCTTGGCCATCGAGGAGACTTTTCACACAAGGGCCGCCGTGCTCGCGCTGAAAGCGGGATGACGGCGGCCGGTTTCACAAACGCGAGCGACCAACCGATGCGCCACCACCGCGGTGACTGCTTTTCCAGCGGCTGTCAAGTGGGCTTTATTTTATGGTCCGGGAAATCCTGGCAAGCCCTTAAGGGAGCCGTCGTGAATCCTGGATCTTCCCTGTCACACAGGCTCCCTTCAAGGATTATCCGCGAGTTCGCCCCCCGAAAGACCGCGCAAGTCCTGGATCTGACGCGAGAGCGACATCTGCTCGCCGCGCAATCCCGTGAGTTTCTCGGAACTTCCCGCCTTCGTGGCTTCGGCGATCTCGCGCGACACGCGCAGGAGTTGGTCCTGGGCCAGGCGCAGGCGCAGGCGGGCGATGTGCTGGACCAGGCACTCCCTGGCGTCGCCGATCGCCGGGCGGCGCTCGGTGAGCGGCGTGTTCACCCAGCGATATACGGCGTCGCGGATTGCCGCGTGCGCATGCACTTCCGGCAGCTCCAGCGCCGCGGTCACATCGGTGCCCTCGGCCAGCAGCGCGAATGCGACGGCCGCCCATGGCCCTGGGAAATGGCTGGGTTCCAGCAGCAGGTCGTCCGCCGCGTGGGAACGGAGGGATTTATCCTGCATCAGGATGTGCAGCAGCGTGTCCTCCGACGCCGAGAGCCTGGGGATCTCCACCGGCACCGGCCCGCCCGCCACGGACACCGGCGCCGCGGCCACCGCGGGACGCGCGCTGGAGAGGCGGGCGTCGAGCCAGTCGCGTTCGAGGTGGAAGTACTCGGCCACGTCGCGCAGATGCAGCGAGCGCAGCGCCGCGTCAGGCATCGGACGCAGGGCCGCGATCACCTCGTCGGCGACGGCCAGGCGCTGCTGGTGGTCGATCTCGTAGGGCCGCGGCGCCAGCATGCGCAACAGATGATCGAGGTCCGCGCGGCTCTCCGAGAGCACGCGCTCGAACACCGCCTTGCCGTCGCTGCGGCCTTCCTCGGCCAATAGCTCGGCCGGATCGAGGCTCTCGGGCAGCATCGCCACCCGGACCGGCACGCCCACCGACAGGCAGGTGCGCACCGCCTTGATGCTGTTCTTCTGCCCGGCGCTGTCGCCGTCGAGTAGCAGCAGCACGCGGCCCTCGCCACCCACCAGATTGCCGAGCTGCTTGGCGTGCTCGGGGGTCAGCGCGGTGCCCATGACCGCAACGCATTCGCCATATCCGGCCTGGTCGGCGGCCATCACATCGGTGGGCCCTTCCATGATGATGACCCGCGCACGCTCCTTGGTGGCGGTGCGTGCGCGGTGGAGGTTGAAGACCACCGATCCCTTGTGGTAGAGCGGCGTGTCGGTGCTGTTGACGTACTTGCCCACCCCCCTGCCGGCCTCCTTCGCCGCGCGCTCAGCTGCTGGCAACAGACGGGCGGAGAACGCGATCGGATTGCCGAAACGGTCGCAGATCGGGAAGGTGATGCGCTCGTAGAAGCGGTCAGCGATCTGGCCATTGCGGTCGATGGCGAGATCGGCCTTGAGCAGCAATTCGTTGGTGAAGCCCTTGCGCTTCGCCTCGGCGACGAATGCGCCGCGGCCTGGTGCCCAGCCGAGGCGGAATCGTTTGCAGGTGTCGATGGTGAGCTTGCGCGAAGCCAGGTATTCGCGCGCCGCGGCCGCACCGTCGGACTCCCACAAGGTGCGCTCGCAGAAGGCGGTGGCCAATTCCATCAGCGGCAGCAGACGGTCGCGCTCGCTGCGCTTCGAGGTGTCCTCGTTCTCGTAGGCCAAGGTGACGCCCGCTCGCTTCGCGAGCAGTTCGATGGCGTCGCTGAACTCGAGACGCTCCTTCTCACGCACCAGGGTGATCGCATCCCCATGCGCGCCGCAGCCGAAGCAATGGTAGGTCTGCTGCTCTGGGTAGACATACATGCTCGGGGTGCGCTCCTGATGGAAGGCGCAACAGCCGGTGAACTGCGAACCGGATTTCCGCAGCGGGGTGTATTCCCCCATCAGCTGGACGAGATCGATCCGCTCCTTGACCCTGCGCACCTGTTCTTCGCCGAGGAATCCGGGCATGGGTCCGGTGTAGCGCCGCCCGGGACCGGGCAATTGGCGTTTCTGGTCGCCGATCCTGCTCGCCGTGGAGCCGAAGGCGACCGCGCAGCGCCGTGAATGCGGTTTCAAACGCCGCCGCCGCGCGTGAGTGGTCGCGACCTGAAAGAACTTACATATTTTATACTTGATCGAAATATAGTATTTTCATATCGTGCGGACGGATGAATCCCGGATTTTTCCCACGCATGACACTTTTCGCGCCTGCATCGCGAAACTATTTTCAGATCGAGCAGCGACGCGGACGCATCCGCGTGGGTGCGTCCGGGCGCGCATCGCGGGCGCGACTGTCGCCCAATGACTATTTCCGCAGCACCACCACCCGCGGTCCGGCGAACCAGCCGTGCCCGCGCTCCGCGCTCTGCGTGAACCGCCGACGCGGCGCCGTCACCTAGGAGCATCCATGTCTTCCATTTCAGAACTCCTCAAGCAGAAGGTCGCCGCCAAGGGCCTCTCGCTGGCCAAAGCCGCGGACGCGGTAGGCGTCAGCCTGCCGTCGATGCGCAGCGCCCTCGCCGGCAGCGCGAAGCCGAATGCCCGCTCGATCGGGAAGTACGCGGCGTTCCTCGGCATGAGCGAGACCGAAGCCATCGCGCTGACCGCAGGGCAGAAGCGCGGCGGCAAGAGCGCGGGAAAAAAGGCCGGGAAAAAGAAGCCAGGCAAGCGTGGGCGTCCTCCGGGCAAGGCGAAGGCCAAGGCCGGCAAGGCGAAGCGGGGTCGCCCGCCAGGCAAGCGCGGGCCGGGCCGCCCTCCGGGCAAGCGCGGTCGCCCGCCGGGCTCAGGCAAGCGCCGCGGACGTCCTCCGGGCAGCGGTAAGCGTCGTGGCCGTCCGCCGGGCTCCGGCAAGCGCGGCCGCCCGCCGGGGAAGTCCGCCGGCGCGAGCATCAGCAAGCGCGTGAACGCAACGATCAAGCGCGCGAGCGCCTCGCTGCGCAAGGCCGAGAAGTTCCTCGCCAAGGTGCTGAAATCGCTGAAGTGATGCCCGATCGCTGAAGTACGCGCTTCAACAACCGTGAGCACTCGCCGCGCGGGACCGCTGGTCCCGCGCGGTTTTTTTTGTCGGCGTCTTGTCTCGCGCTCCACGGCGCGAGGATGGGCCCATGCCCGTCGCACAATCATCCAGCTACCCCTATGGCATCTCGAGCCCAGATCCGGTGCGACTGCTCGAAAGCGCCGGTTTCACGGTGCGGCTATCTCCGCACCGTCGGAAGCACACGCCCGACGAGACCGGTGCGCTGATCGCCGACGTCGACGTGCTGCTGGCGGGCACCGAGCCCCTGCCCGCCTCGGTACTGGCGCGCGGCCTGCCGCGCCTGAAGCACGTGGCGCGCGTCGGCGTCGGGCTCGATGGATTGGACGTCGCGTTCTGCGTCGCCAACGGCATCGCCGTCACCTACACCCCGGAAGCTCCGGCGCGCAGCGTCGTCGAGCAGGTCTTCGGGCTGCTCTTTTCGCTCAGCCGCCGGCTGGTCGAGGCCCACGAAGGCCTGCGCCGCGGCGTGTGGCAGCGCTTCACCGGCGTGCTCTGGCAGGGCAAGACCTTCGGCATCCTGGGCTGCGGGCGCATCGGGAAGCAGGTGGCCGTGCTGGCCCGCGCCTTCGGCATGGAGGTCATCGCCCACGACCTCGTCGAGGACCGCGCGTGGGCCGCGCACCACGGCGTCTCGTATGTCTCACTCGACGAGCTGCTCGCGCGCAGCCTGGCGATCACCGTGCACCTGCCTTACACCCGCGCGACCGAGAACATCCTGTCTCGCGAGCGTCTCGCACGCATGCGCCCGGACGCCTACCTGCTCAACACCTGCCGAGGCGAGGTGCTCGACGAGGACGCCCTCCACGACGCCTTGACGAGCGGCAAACTGGCCGGCGCGGCCCTGGACGTCTACCGGCACGAACCGTACGTCGGTCCGCTCGCCAAGCTTCCCAACGTCTTCCTGTGCTGCCACCAAGGCAGCTGCAGCCACGACGGCCGCTACGCGATGGAGATGCAGTCGGCCGAGAACGCCATCGCATTCGCGAGGGGCGAAACCATCCGGCCCGAGCGCATCGTGTGGCTGCCGGGGATGGCGAAGCCGGCGGTGGAGGTCGGATAGGGCTGGGGAAGGGGAAGAGGGATAGAGCAGGAAGCAGGAAGCGGAGAGCGGAGAGCGGACAACCTACGGCGGCCGGCACACGCTTGCTGGCGCGGACGCGGGCGCATCATCCCCCGGACACCGACCCGAGGACTCCATCATGGCCACCACCGCCGATGCCGAACTGATCCTGAAACTCTACGATCTGCGCCGCGAGGGCGTGTGCCGCGAGGCGCGCAAGTTCTTCGTGTCGTTCAATCCCGAATCCCCGGCGGACGCGAAGGACCTCGCGACCAATTTCGCGCGCCCCGAGAACGCCTTCGTGCGCCAGGCGACCAGCTACTGGGAGATGGCCTTCTCGATCGCCAATACCGGAGCCATCCACGAGGAGCTGTTCGCGAAGAACTGCGGCGAGGGCGTCCTGTTCGCGGTGAAGTGTCAGCACCTCAAGCAGAAGTTTCCAGACGCATGGAACCGCACCATGGCCGAGGCCGAAACCTTCATCGCGCACAACGCGATCGCGAAGCAGAAGATGGAGATCTTCAAGAAGCGCTTCGCCTAGAGGGATAGAGACGTAGAGACGGACAGCCTTTCATCACAACCGTCGTCCCTACGAATACCGGTGATCCGGCCCGGGTTCCTTCATCGCGTCGACCCAGCCCGCCTTCGCATCCGGGAAGGCGTCGTAGGCGGGGATGTACGGCTTGAGATCGAGCACCGGCGTGCCGTCGAGCAGATCGAGGCCGCGGATACGCAGCTTGGTGCCAACCACCGCGAGCAGGCGCACCGCCGACATGCCGATGGGATTGGGGCGATCGGGACTACGCGTGGCGAAGACTCCGCGCTTCACCGTGTCGCGCGGCGGCACCACCTGGTGCTTCCAGCCATTCGAATGGTGGAACCAGAAGAGCACCCACAGGTAGTCGAAGCCGAGTAGCGACGCGAGCGTGTTCTGCATGCCCGGACGCAGCACGATCACTCCGGTCTGCGCCTCGCCGACCGACGCCTGACGCGGCGCCTCGTCGCGCCAGACATAGGGCGAGCGCACCACGCCGATCGGCTTCGCCGCGAGCGACATGGACTCGGGGAGATCGTAACGCGCGGCTTCATCGGCGGGAGAGAGCCCCGGCTTGCGATAGCCGCGCATGCGCGACACGTCGCGCGGCTTGCGCCGCTCGCTCACCGTCTCGAAACCAGCTTGGCGACCGAGGGATCGAGGTTGATGATCAGCGATGATGTCACCAGCAGCAGTCCCTGCGATTCGGAGAGCTTCGGGCTGCGCAGCCATTTCGGCGTGAAGCCCGCGCGCTCATCCGACCAGGTCATCACACCGCCATGCGGCGGAGCGAACTCGAGCGGCGTCGCGTTGTTGTTCACCCGCCATGGACCCTCGGGCGGCATGTCCCCGTCGCGCCCAGGCGGCGGTTCGGCCCGGAAGGGAGTCGGACTGGGGATGATCGAACCGAGGACCCTCAGATCCCAATTGGTGATCACCAGTTCCTCCTTCACCACTCCGAAGTGCGCCGAGCCGGGACACGTGCCCACGTCCTTGTACTCGCCCTTCTTGGCGTGGCCGGTCATCAGCACGCGGTCTTCGCGCGTGAGCACCAGGGCGACGCGGCCCAGCATCCATCCATCCTGCGGATACAGGCGCTCGGCTTCGGCGGATTCCTCGCCAGTCGACTTCGCGTAGAGCCGGCCGAAGCGGAAATAGAAGCGGCCCAGCGGCGGTGAATTGTATCCCACGTCCGGCCTGGTCTTCCGGCCCTGGCCCTGCGATAGCACCGCTCCCGTGGTCAGGTCGATCAGCACCCACTGGCGATTCTGGCGCGCGAGCAGGCGATTGTGGTACGGATCGCAGTTGAACGTCCACGCCCCGGCTTCGAGCTTCAGCCTGACGGACTTGCGGTCCTTCGCCTCGGGCGCGAGATGGACGAGGTCGTAGCTGGGACTGTCGCCTTTATGGGTGATGACAGCGACGTCGCGGTACCAGACATTGATGTCGCCTTCCCCGTTCCACTGCTCGCGTCCCTGGTCGTCGATGATCGAGACCGTGGTGCCGCCGCGGTAGCTGACCACGCTCCAGAAGCGGGTGGAATATGCGTAGCCGATGTCCTTTGGGCCGGTCCAGAACGGTTTGGCGACCGGCTGCCGACCGAGCAGATCGATGATGTCGACCTGCTTGTCGTGCCACACGTACAGGCCCGCGGCCTGATGGCGGGCGACCTCGAGCGGGGCCTGGTAGCACTGCACCGCGATCTGCTTCTTCTCGGCCAAGTCGTCCCAGCGGAAGAGCGCGATGGTTTCCGGCTGCTGCGGCGAGTCCGGCAGGACGCCGCCGAGCATATCGGTGTTGTCTTCCGACTTGGCGCCCCGGCCCGAACATACCACCAGCCAGCGGCCGACGGTCATCACCCGCGGCTCGACTCCGATGGACATGGGCACCACCAGCGGCAGGCGCTTCGCGTCCTTGTCGAGGATCTGGATGGCGTTGTCGAGGGTGATGATCGCGGCGATGCCAGGGCCGACCGCGGCGGATTTCAGTCTGGTGCGATCGGCGCCGACCACGAGCGCAGGAATCGAGTTCTCGCCATCGACGACGTTCGCGAGCAGCCAGGCGCCACCCGAGGCGACACCGATCGGCGCGATCATGTCGTCATAGGCCTTGCGCTGCTTGCCGACGGCGACCACGACCCGGGATTGTTCCGAGTCGATCTTGTGCAGGCACACCGCGACGGCGGTGCCGTCGTTCGCCACCTTGGCGTCGCCATCGCCCAACTCGGTGGCGGCGGGCTCCTCGATATCGGCATCCATGACCTGCTTGCCGTCCGGCAGCGAGAGTACCCGCGTGAGCCAGTGCTGGGGGCCTTCCTCCCGGCCTTCGAAATAGATCGCCGCGACATACCCGCGATCGAAGGCGACATCGCCGCGGTCGCAACGGAGACCGAACGCGATGGACGGAGACAGCGGTCGGCCGTCAGGAGCCAACTGGTGGTAGCGGCGATAGGTGAGGACATCCAGCGCGTCGCCGCGGTCGAAGACGCAGCGGACGTCGTCTGGACACGCGAGCAGCGGGTCGCCGAGGATCTCCGAGGTGCCGAGGATCGGCGCTCCGCGCAAGCTCAGCTTCTGCGGCGCCGCCCAGGCCTCGAGCTGGATCGCCGTCCACAGATCCCCCGAGCGTGTGTCCGTTCCCCGCGTGACTTCGGTGTAGAGCGCCTTGGCCTGCGCCTTGGGATCCGGCGCGGTCTCGGCGGCTGCCGCCGCGCCGGCGCAGCGCGCCGCTGGCGAAGCCACGAGCGCCAGCAGAACGAGGAAGCTGATGCCGCGCATGCGCGTCTCCATGGGCAGGACCGGACCCTTGCAGTAGTACTGACTCGTGAAGCGGGTCGTTGTCAATATGCGCGTGGGGCCGGGGGGTCGCGACGACCCAGGGTGTCATGGATCGCGCGCAGATCCTTGAGCAGTCCGTGCAACTCGCGCGTTGGCACCACGTTCGGGCCATCGCTGAAGGCCTTGGGCGGATCGTCGTGGGTCTCCATGAAGACCCCTTCGCAACCCACGGCCAGGGCGGCGCGCATGAGCGGCGGGGCCAGATGACCAGCGCCACCACTCCGGCTGCCCATGCCGCCCGGCGCCTGCACCGAATGCGTGCCGTCGAAGATCACCGGAACGCCGAAGCCGCGCATGATCGGCAGTGCACGGAAATCGCTGACCAGGGTGTTGTAGCCGAAGGAGGTGCCGCGTTCGATGAGGATCAGGCGGTCCTTGGCGGTTCCGCGCGCGACCGGCACCGCGCGGAACTTATCGACGATGTTGCCGCAATCCCATGGCGCCAGGAACTGGCCCTTCTTGATGCTGGTCGGCCGCCCCGAGCGCGCACAGGCCTCGATCAGGTCGGTCTGGCGGCAGAGCAGCGCTGGCACCTGCAGCAGATCCACGACCTCGGCGACCCCGGCCACCTGGCCGGACTCGTGCACGTCGGTGGTGACCGGCATGCCGGTCTCCTCGCGCACCAGCGCCAGGATGCGCAGGCCCTCGTCGAGCCCATGGCCGCGGAAGCTCGCGTGACTGGTGCGATTGGCCTTGTCGAAGCTCGCCTTGAAGATCACCGGCAGCCCGACGCGGCGCGCCTCGCGCTTCACGATGCGCGCCATCTTCAGCGCGTGGGCCTCGCTCTCGATCACGCACGGGCCCATGATCATGACCGGCAGCCGGCCACCGACCACGACGCCGGTCGCGATGGTCACCGGACGGATGCCCGTGCGGGCCGCTGGACGGGTCGAGGACATCATCGGCACGGTAATCCTTACCCTGGGCGAGGCCAGGACTTCCGCCCGCCTGGACGAGCGCATTCGCTTGCCCGTGAGGCGCGCTGGGCAGAGTAGGTCAGCGACATGCCCAACGGTCACTCGATCACCATGAGACCCGCCCGCGGCGACGCCCGATCGCCTGTCCGCGCGCGCATCGAGTGCCCATGCGCGTGAACATGGGCTGGCTCAAGAAGCAGGCCTCGGTCGCGCTGTCGATCAGCGTGCTGTTCGTGTTCGTCCTCGGCGTGCTGGCCTTCGCGCTCGCGCTGCGCCCGTGCCACCTCGCGTTCCAGCCAGGTCAGGTCATCGCCTACAAGCTCACCACCACCTCAAGCGAGTACATGGCGGACGGCAAGCCCGGCCCGGGCCGCACGGAAGTGCGCGGCATCGACCTGGTGTGCACCGGCGCCGACAACGAGATGGCGCTGATCTGCGCGGCGGCCGATGGCAGCGCGCGAAACGATCAGGTCACGCTGCTCGAGTTCTCGCCCGATGGCGCCTCCTTCAAGCTCGATGCCGCGGCGCGTCCCTCGGATGCCGGGGCCGCGATCGGCTTCTTCGATTTCAATCTCATGCCGTTGCCCGAGGGATCCGAGCAGCCACGCGAGGTCACGGTCAACTACGCGGTGCTGCCGGCCGGACGCAATCCGGTGCAGGGACGGGTGCGGCGCACCAAGAGCGGCACCAAGCCGGTCTTCCAGCTCAAGCTGCAGTCGAGCGTCGAATGGCTCAGCGCCGACAACCGCTACCACCAGATCCGCGACCTGGTCTCGACCTACCGGTTCAATACCGCGAAGGGCGTGGTCGACGACGCGACGATCAAGCTGATCGCCGGAGTCGAGCGCGACGACGGCGCCCACCGCTACCTGATCGAGATGTCCCTCAAGCTCGATGGCGCCATCGGCCACACCGACGAGGATCCCCGCCACCTGCGCGAAGCGGTGCTCGCCAGCGCGGACGCGCAGGAGCTGCTGCGCAGCGACAACCACGACCGCTCGGCCGCGGTGGCCGAGCGCCTGCGCACGGCGGCCATCGGGCTGCCGCAGCTGCGCGCGCTCGCCGATCGCCTCTCCGACGCCATCCTCCGCCCCGCGCCCGCGGTCGAACGAGCGTGGTGCGTGCGCCTCGCGAGCGGCTCGCCGCGCGAGCGCGCGCAGGCCGAGTCGCTCAAGCGCCAGGTGATCGCCGCCGGCTACCCCGCCTACCTCAAGGATCTCGCCGAGAACCGGCTCGGGGTGCTGGTCGGCCCCTACCAGACCCCCGATCCGATGGTGCTCTCTGGTCTCGCCAAGGCCTACCCCGGATTCTCGCCGGCGTGGATCGAGGCGCCGAAATGACGCGGCGCGCTTGCTTCGGGAAGCGGATCAGAGCAGTGCGCGCGCTGCCGGCCGTGCTGCTGTCAGCAGCGGTTTGGTCGCCGTCGGGCGTGGCCACGGCCGCGACCATCGACTATCCAGCAGTCGAGAATCCGCACTCGCTGCTGCTCGCCGACAGCGGCGCGAAATCACGCTGGCAGGCGCTGTTCGAGCCGTACCCGTCGTGGATCTCGCGCCAGATCACCTACCTGACCTGGCGCGTCCCCGAGAAGGCCCCCACGCTACTCGCCGCGCGGCTGCTCTACACCGGCGAACCCTGGACGCGCCGCGTCACCGACACCACCAACGAACGTCGCTGGAAGGTCGCTGATAGTGAAACCCGCTCGGCGATCCTGCGCGAGATCCGTTGGACGCGTGATCCCGCCCTGGTCGATGTGCTGATGCATTTCATCGCCACCGAGAGCGAACCCGGCCTGATCAAGTCGGCGCTCATCGACCTGTGGCTGATCAAGCCGGAGTCCACTCCGGCGATCGCCTTGCGCCTGGGTGATCCGCGCATGCCCGACCACCTGCCCGGCGCCGACACGCCCAGCATCCGTCAGAACGCGCTGTCATTCCTGATCGATACCTGCGGCGCGGATTCGCCGCCGGCGCGCCAGGTGCTCGAATGGGCGCTGCTGCGCGCCACCCGCGCCGAGCGCAACCACGGCATCACCAGCATGCCGCACGGCTCCTCGCCAGATCTGCTCAAGCCCGCCATCCTGCGCCTGGTCGACGAACGCCGGCGCGGCGAGCTCGACGACGAAGGCCGCGAAGGCCTGGTGCTGGCCAGCTCCCGACTTGGCGCCGACATCGATCCGGAACTGGCCAAGGCCCTGGTCGAGATCGCCGTCGACGGCACGCGCGAGATCGCCGCCGCCGCCGCCACCGCACTGGCGGTGAACGTCTCGTGGCAGGCGACCGTGCCCACCGCCTCGCTGGCCGCGCGCGCCGCGAAGGATCAGGATCCGGTGGTGCGCCATGCGCTCCTGAACCTGCTGCTGCGCATGAATCCCGCGGCCGCCGCGGGAGCCGGAGGACCGAGCAGCCCGTGGACGACGCTCGCCGGACATCGCGCGCGGCTGCAGGCGTGGGAGTGGGAGCAGTACGTCAAATAGGCGTGCGGCGGGGATGGCGTGAGAGAGCAGAAAGCAGATAGCAGATAGCACGGAGCGGATCGCGGTCGGAGGCGGTCGTTTCGCCGCAAGCCGCATGCCTAGGTCATTCGAGGCGATTGCCGAAGTGCACGATCGGCGTCATGGCTTCGATGAGATCCCGCTGCTTCTTCTCCTCGCGGCGGAGCGCCTCGGCTTCGTCCGGGAGATGGTTCGCGGCGTCGGCGCAGAGATCGGCCAGCGCCTTGCGCGGACGCAGGTTCGATGGTGCGAGCGCCAGCGCGATGCGGGCCTGGTCGAGGGCGTCGTGCCAGTGCGCCCGCGATCGGTCTCCGCTGCTCTCTAGCGCCAGCGCCTGACAGTCCTGCGCCAGCATCGCCTCGGCCAGCGAGCTGTTCGGGCGGCGCGCGCGGAGCGCGCGGGTGGCGGGTTCGCGAGCGGCGCCCGCGGGCAGCAGAGCGAGCAGCTGGGTGGCCAGCTGGTGGTCATCGCCAGCCAGGCGGACGCCATCCGCCAAGCACGCAGCGATGATACGGTTGCGGTCGGCCTTGCGCTGCGCATCGCCAGGGAGCGGAAGCGGTTCGCCGGCGGTCTCGGTCAAGGCCGTGAGCACGCGCTCGGATTCGTCACCGGTCAAGGCCCCCTGTGTCCTGAGCATGCGCGCGTACTCCTCGATCTGACGCGCGTCTCGCAGAGTTGCCGCGCGGACCACCCCGCCGAGCCACAGCGCCAGCGCTGCCGCTACCGCGAGCGTGCAGACGCACAGCAGCGCGACGCGCGCTCGGCCAGCGGGCGACACAATGCGTGATGCGCTCGGCGAGAGCACGGCGAGTACCATGACGGTTCCCCAGACCGCCGAGCTGTGCAGATCGAAATCGAGCAGTGCGTGCAGTGCCAACGCCATCAGTCCCAGGCTGACGCTCCATGCCGGCGGCGCCTCGAGCCGCGACAGCACCATGAAGACGCCGCCGAGAACGGCGCCGAGCACCGCGCCGAGACCCCATTCACCCAGCATGCCCGCGCCGCCCGGCCACCATGAGAGGTTGTCATGAAGTGTCCCGAGCATGCTCCAGTACGCCACGCCCACGGCGAGCGCGACCGCGCCGATGGCGGTTGACGGATACGGACCATCGATGGGGATGCCCGTGGTCGTCGGCGACAGCTCGAGCTCGACTCCCGCGCGCGCGCGCGCGCGCGGCACCCAGGCCAGTCGCGCGAGCAGGATCAGCAGCAGGCCTCCGGCGATGACGCCTCCGTCCACCGCGGCCTCGAGTGGTTCGTCATGGACATGCACGCTGTACTCGGCCCACGGCTGCAGCACGCGCGGCGCATGCTCGCGGAACGATTCCAGTCCGTGTCCGGACACCGGCGCTTCGCGCACCAGCTCGATCGCGCCGCGCCAGTAGCCCACGCGCACCTCGGCGCTGTCGTGCAGGCCGTGGCGCAGCCCCGGATGATTCAGAGCGGCGACCGCAACCACCACGGCGAACGCCACCGGCACCCAGCGCCTCACGCCCTGGTGGCGCCACCACCACTGCAGGGCGATGGCCGCGCCCAAGGCGATGACCGCGCCCTTGCTGCCGGTGAGCGCGAACACCAGCACCGAGAACCCGGCGACCATCCAGGCCAGGGTTCGTGCTGGTCGCGAGCCGCGCGCATCGAACGCCGAGCCGATCAGCGGCGGCACCGCGAGCAGCAGGAACGCCGCCAACGTGTTCGACAAGGTGAAGGTCCCGAACAGGCCGCCGTTGGCGATGCGCTCGGCCAGGATGCCCTGTTGGCCCGGGCCGATCGCGCCGGCGAATTCGCCGCGCGCCTGCGCCGCCGCCATGCCCGGCAGCACGAAGGCGTATTGGCCGAGGCAGATGATGGTCTCTCCAGCCAGGCCAGCTCCGAGCGCCGCCAGGGCCAGGCGCTCACGGCCCGGCACCACCTGCATCAGGTACGCGGCGAGGCCGAGATGGATGAACGCCATGCCCCACAGCGACCAGCCCTCGACCGGCAACGGCGAGCGCAGGGCGGCGGGCAGCAGCACCAGCAGCAGAGCGGCGAACAGCGCTCCATTGACGCTCCAGCGCCAGGCGCGGCGCGTGTCCACCCAGCCCTCGACCAGCAGCGTGGCGAGCGCCAGCACCACCAGCAGCAGGTAGGCGAGGTTCGGCAGCCATGCGGCGTTGCCGTCCCACACCAGCGGACGCAGTACGATCAGCAGTGCGAGCAGCGTAGCGTGTACCGGGCCGGCGATCAGCGGCAGACGCTCCCGCGCGACCGCGCTATCGAGCTCACGCATGCTTGTCGCGTACCGTTTCCAGGAGCACCACGGCGATGAGGATGCCGGCCACCTGCGCGAGCACCACGATGCCCACCACCGGATCCCCGAGGCGCAGGAGCAGCGCGCTGGCGGACAGCGACACCTGCAGCGCCACCACCACCGCCAGCGAGGTCCCGGCCGAATAGCCGAGACGGGTCAGGCGATGGCTGATGTGGTTGCGATCCCCGACCATGATCGGACGGCGATTGGCGATGCGCTTGATCACCACCGCGGTCGCGTCGAAGAGCGGGATGGCGGTGATGATCAGCGGCGAGAACACCGCCAGCGGGCTGCCGCCTGCGCCGCTGGGCCAGAAGGTCACCGACAAGGTCCCGGCGGCGACCAGGAACCCGAGCGGCAGCGAACCGGCATCGCCCATGTACACCCGCGCGGGCGGCAGGTTCCAAACCAGGAATCCGAGCAGCACCGCGATCAGCACCATCCACAGCGCCGCGAGCTGCAGGTCGCCGTCCATCAGGCTGCCGCTGAGCAGCACGGTGATGCTCACCAGCGCGACGCTGGCGGACAGGCCATCGGCGTGGTCGAGCAGGTTGAAGGCGTTGGTGATGAGCACCATCCACAGCCACGACAGGCCGTAGGCCAGCCAGGGATGGTGCTGCAGCGAGTCGATCTGCAGATCCGCGGCCGGGATCACCGCCGCCGCGACCGCGGCCTGGATCCCGAGCTTCATCCAGGCACGCATCGGGCGGTGGTCGTCGTACAGGCCGGTGAAGAGCAGCACGACGGCGCCCACATAGATGGGCATGATGTGGGCGTGGTCGAGGATCTCGTCCATGCCGGGCAGACCGGCGGGCAGGAACAGCTCGAGATAATGGCAGGTCACCAGGCCGACGGCGAGCGCGACGCCCATCGCCAGACCGCCGCCGTAGGGCACCGCATGCGCCTGCTGCTTGTGGGCTTCGAGTCCGGGCTGGTCGACGAACGCCATGCGCCCGGCGAGCGCCATCGCCAGGCGCGTGCCGGCGAGGCTGAGCACGAATGCCGCGCCAATGGATACGAGCAGCGCGACGAACATGCCGGGATCAGACCGTCGCCGTGGCTGGTGCGCAAGCAGCGGCGTCGCTGGCGACGCCGTGAAACCCCGGGATGTGTCGAGGTTTCAAACGCCTGGCGGCCCTGGTGGGAATGCCGGGCCCCATGACGGCACGCGGTTCAATGCGGTGCGAACGCCGCGGCCATGGCCTTGGCGTCCATGCGGCCGAAGCCGCCGGCCGCGTCGACGACCGTGCCCTTGAGCACCTGGGCGCCGGGTGTCCCGCACAAGGTGCAGACATCCGCGGTGTCGGACGTCTCGAACACCTTCAGGCCCGCGGCCTTCACCTGCTCGACGCCCGAGTCCAGCGAGCTCATCAGCGCACTGCGCGTCCAGGCGATCGACACGCCGATGTAATGGCCGTTGCGGCGGTCGCCGACCTCGTTCTGACCCTGCACGACGATGGGGATGAGCGCCTGCTTGGTCGCGGGATACAGCCCGGATCCCTGCAGGCGCCCATCGTTCGGCGACAGCGGCACCACCGCGTACCAGGGGTCCTTGCGCGGCGCCTGGCGCGCGTGCTTGGCGAGCAGGTGGTAGACGCCGAACACGTTCACCGAGAACACGCGCTGGTAGTCCTCGGCCTTGATGCCGACGAACAGCGCCGGGTGGTTGACCGCGGCGAACGGGTAGACGTGGGTCAGGGCCAGGTTCTGTGCCTTGACGACATCGAGCAGCTGATCCAGCTGCGCGAGATCGCCCTGGTTCACCTGCGCGGGCAGCACCGAGCCTGCACCGGCCTCGCGCACCAGCTGCTCGGCGGTGGCGGCGATGCGCGCGAGGTCGCGCGAGCCGGTGATGATCACCTTGGCTCCGCCCTGGGCGAGGTTGCGGGCGATGGCGTAGCCGATGGAGTTCGCGTCCGATGCGCCGGTGACCAGCGCGCAGGCGCCGGCGAAGGACACACCCGCCGCCGCGGTCGCCAGCAGCGCCGGGAAGCGCGGGTCGTCGACCAGCCGCGCGTCGATGCGGGGTTTCCAGGTGCCCGCGGCTCCAGAACCGATCCAGCTGCCGAATTGTGCGCTCATGTGGCCCCCGGGGCGGGTTGATACCTGACGGCGCGGGTGCTTCAAGCGCGCGTGGGCGCCATCCTCAAGGAACGGCCTCGAAACGGCTCCGTGTCGTCGCGCGGCAACGCCCGCGCGCGGGGCCTCAATGATCGCCCTTCCGCCGTCCGTCCACCGCCCCAGGATGGCGCGCCATGATCAGACCGACCGCCGCCATCCTCGCCGTGGCCCTGTGCTGCCCGCTCATCCCACTCGCCGCCGAGGACCAGGCTCCGCATGCCGAGGGCGTGGATGTGATCAAGGCCGCCGGCGCGGTGAAGGATTGGGTCGCGCCACCCTCGCACGGGGACAAGCCGTGGTCGGACGACATCGCCGCGCTCACCGGCTCGGACAGCCGCGCGCAGCGCTCGGCGATCTCGAACCTGATCCGGCGCGGCGTGGTGGTGCTGCCCGATCTGACCGTCCTCGCCAAGGACCGCGACTGGCTGCTGCGCTCGCGCGTGGTCGAGGTCGCCGGCGGCATCGGCGGCGCCGACTCGGCTCCCCTGCTGCTCTCGCTCAGTCGCGATGGCGAGGCGCGCGTGCGCGAGGCCGCGGTGCTCGGGCTCGGCCGTTGCACGGGGCCCGGTGTGTTCGAACGCCTGGTCGAATGCCTGGGTGCCGCCGAGGCCGAGATCCGCGCGGCCGCCGCCAAGGCGCTCGGATCGCTCGGCGACGTGCGGGCGCTCGGTCCGCTCGCCAAGCTCGAGGACGACGGCGACGATCTCGCCAAGCGCGCGATGACCGACAGCCTCGGCATGGTCACGCGCAGGCCCGAGGCGGTGCCCGAACTCGCGCGCCTGCTCGCGGCGACCCGTGGCGCACAGCGCAACACCCTGCTCGACGCCAGCGCCACCTTGCAGGATCCGCGGCTGTGCCCGGCCCTGGTCTCGCTGGTCGAACTGGCGCCCGCGAAGAGCCAGGCGTGGACGAGCTGGCTGGCGATCAAGGCGTTGGGCGCGAATGGCGACAGCCGCGCGTGGCAGGTGCTCTGCCGCGTCGCCGCCGAAGCGCCGCAGCCCGAACTGCGCGACGCCGCCGCCGCATCCCTGCACGCGCTCACCGGCAAGGCCGGCGCCGGCCAGGCCTGGACGTTGTGGTGGCGCGATCACGCGGCTGAGGCGCCGCGCATGATGGAGCGCGACGCGATGCTCGCCGATCTGCATGATCCCGCGCATCCGATCGATGCCGCCCAGCTCGAGCGCTTCAGCGTGACGGAACTGGCGCCGGTGCTCGATGGCGCGCTCGGCCTCGGAGCGCCATGGTGGCCCGCGCGGGCGTTCAGGATCCTGGAATCGGACGATCACGCTCGCTGGAATGCCGAGCTCGCCGCGCGCGCGCGCGCCACCATCGACGTCACCGAGCGCCTGGCGCTGATCATCTTCATCGATCAGCTCGGCGGTGGCGGCAGCGAGGAGACGCTACGCGCGATCGCCAAGGATCTCGACGCGCGCATGGCCGTCGAACTGGCCTCGGCGAAGGAAGGGAACCGCGTGCCGCCCGATCATGGCCCCGAACTGCTGGCACTCAAAGTAGCGCTCGAGCGGCATCGAGCGGCGGGCGAGCCGATCGACGCCGACAGGCCGTGGAAGAGGTGAACGTCGATCGTTTTTGATGCGTGATCCGTCGTCGATACCAGACGGCTCGACCTCCCTGACGGCGACCGCTGTCCGCCTGTCCGACGAACTCCCCGGCTATCCGACGACAAACGACCAACCGTCGGATCACAGGTACTCCGCCGTCCCTTGCGACCTGGCCCTGAGGCCCAAGCTGTCGCTCTCGCATCGCTACACTCGTCCGTATAGGCGCCTCGCATGCCCGAACCCGTCTTGGTAGCAGTGCCCCCCAAAGGCGGCAGCCTCGATGATGTCCTGAAGAAGCTCGTGACCATCGGCTGGATCAAGCCCGAGGTGGTCACGGCGATCCGTCGGCTGATCAAGGAGGACAAGCGCCGCGTCAAGCTTGAAGAGGGCCTGATCGCGCTCTGGCAGAACAGCGGCTTCGAGATGGACGCGACGCTGCGCGCCGCCGATAGATTCGGCCACGACCTGGGCGACGTTGAGAACGCGCTCGCACGCATGCGCCGCTATCACGACGAGCAGGGGAACGTGCAGCTCGATTACACCGGCAAGAGCGGCGTCGAGATGATGCTCGACGCGCTGCGCCACGACACCGACCCCGAGATCCGTGAAGCCGCGCTGAGCCTGCACTTGCAGCTCGATCTCACCCGTCCCGGCAAGCCGAGCCGGATGGTGTTCAACCACATCGAGTTCGACTTCGTCCCCGCCAACGCCAAGAACGTCGCGCCGGTGCGCGCCCTGCTGATGGGCACCGAGCACGAGGTGACCCCGTCCTACCTGCGCAAGCACAAGCGCGACCTGTCCCTGACCTGCTACGACGCCTTCCACGCCACCCTGCTCGACGCGCTCGACACCGGCAAGATCCACAATTGGAAGGAGCTGACCGCGCACCTGATCAAGGCCAACACCGACGTGCGCATCCTCGGCAGCCTCGGGCTCGACGACTATCTCGGTCACTGCGTGCTGATGAGCCAGCCGATGGCGAACCGCACCAAGGCCCTCGGCGGCTCGCGCCGCTGGGCCGACCACGGCAAGGACCCGAAGCTCGAGATGCTGCGCGGCGTGAGCGTGCTCATCGACCCGCAATACGAGGAGATCTACGGTCTGATCCTCGACGCACCCGATCACGGCATCCGCTTCGAGAGCGGCCCCAAGGACATCGAATCGACCTGCGCGACCCAAGACCGCGTCGCGATCTACATCGTGCGCAGCGGCTCGACGGTGGCGCTGACCCCGGGCCTGTGCGTGGTCGGCGAGGAGCTGATCACCTCGGAGACCATCGTCGCGGTCAACCAGGAGCGCCTCGACCACAACCGCAACATCGGCAAGCTGGTCGAGAGCCTGGCGCCGACCCAGGCCGATCATGCCGCCGCGTGGCGCACCAAGCTGGCCGCCAAGCTCGGCGATCGCCTCGTATGAGTGGAGACAAGAAGATCATCGTACCCGGGACGGACAACCCGGGATCGATCAGCAAGGTCCTCGAGGCCTTCGTCAACGAGCAGCGCGTCGCCACCGTCATCGTCCGGCGCGGCGAGCGCTTCCTGCTCAAGATCACCGAGGTGCGCAAGGAAGTGGTGGTCGGCGAGGTGCGCTGCCTGCACTGGTCTCCGGAGATGAGTCGCAAGATCTGGAAGAGTTACAATCCCGACAACAAGTTCAACGAAGGCAAACGGGACATCCTGCTTGCCGACGCCATCGAGCAGTTCGGCGCCGAGGCCCACCGCTACCGCGTCTACATCCCGATCGACGACATCACCGCCGTCTACGAGGATCTCGACGACCGCTTCGACCAGACGCCGTTCCTGCCGCTGCCGTAGCCGTAGCCGGATCCACTGCCGCCAGGCGCACCCTCCTGTGCCCAACCGTAACGTGCGGACTCCTACTCGGCTCCGGGTCGCTCGATCCCCCTACCCGCCATCCACCTGCCGTAATACAGCAAGCCCATGGTCAGGAACGAGCTGGCCGGCTGACGCTCGGCCTCCTTCCAGGCCTGCTCGACAGTCATCAGCTCGATCTCCATGATCTCCATCGCCTCGAGCTTGCGCACGTCCGACGCGACCAGATCCAACGCGAGCACGATATGCATGCGCATGCGCAGGAGGCCGGGCATCGCCTCGTAAGTTCCCAGGCTGGCGACGCGACCGGCCTGGTATCCCGTCTCCTCGGCCAGCTCGCGCTTCGCGGCGGCGAGCGGATCCTCGCCGGTCTCGATGCCGCCCGCCGGGCATTCGAGCATGAATCCGCGGTAAGGGTGGCGGTAGATACGCTCGAGCACCAGCCGTCCATCATCGAGCACCGGCACGATCACCACCGCGTCCCACTTCGCCTCGACTTGGTAGTAGGTGTAGGGATGGCCCAGCCGGTCGGTGAGGTCCTCCTCAGCGTAGGTGAGAAAGCGGTTCTTGGCGATCTCACGACGCGCGGAGACGATGGGCGTGAACAGGCTCATGCGCGGCGGTCGCCTAGGGAGCGGAACCAGTTGCTCAGGAATGCGCGTCCGTGCTGGCGCGTGGGGTCCTGGCGCCGGTAGTATTCCGGATGGAACTGAACGCCGACCCGCGGCAGATCCGCGTGCTGCACCATCTCGATGCCGTCCATCGACGTGGCCACCACACGGTATCCGAATCCGGGCTCGACCACGCGCCAGCCATGGCTCTCGACGAAGCTCGGCCGTTCCGGCAGACCGGCCATCAGCGCGTGCGGCTCTCCCTGCTCGATGGTGAAGTCGTTGTCGACGCGCGTCTTCGCCATTTTCGCCAGCCGACCACCGGCCTGCTTGGCGAGATACTGGTGGCCGAAGCAGATGCCGAGCGTCGGCACCTTCGGCAGCGCCGCGAGCAGGTTCGTCACCGCCTGGAACCGCGACAGCGGAGTGCCGTCGACGGGATCCTCGGATGGGTCGTCAACCAGATTGAGCTTGCTGCCCGACAGCATGATCGCGACGGGCGGTCGCGAGATCCACTCTGCCGGATAAACGGCGGAATGATGCGCGACGACCAGCTCGAGCCCATCATCCTTGGCGCACCCCGGCACATCATGGAACCGATCACGGATGACGCCGGGCGGTAGGACATCCGGCCACATATCGATGAAGAGGACGGGGGGTGGCATACCGCTGCCATCATCGCGCGCACCGAGGACGTGAGAAGGCGGAAAGCGGGAAACTCATCCGCCGGGTGACTACGGCGGCCTCAGCCTCCGCTGCAGATTGCGGATCATGAACTCGATCGTGATCGCCTCATCGAGCATCACGATGAAACGCTCCCGCAGGATGAACCCTCCTCGGAACGCCATGCGCAACTGCGCCTGCACCTCAGCGCAGGATCCGCCCGCGATCCCCAGGAAACGATGGAATTCCCCATCGCCCGCGCGGCCATGTCCTTCAGCAATGTTGTAGGAGATCGATGCCGCAGCATTGCGGATCTGACCACGCAGACCCTCGCCGCTCCGACGCAGCCCCCGCTCCTCCCGAATCGCTCCAGCCAGCCCCATCGCTCTCTGCCACACGCTCAAATCCTCGAATCTCTTCATGTCCGTTCTCCTTGCGCCCCGACCCGCGATCGGCATCGGAGTCAAGGCTGGCCGCCCCGGCCACCGCGGTTCCTCCGCGGCCTGGCCTTGACGCCGATGCCGATCGCGAAAATCGCGCGACAGGGGAGAACGCCACAACAACACGTGCCGTCCGCTGTCCTTCCAGCCCTCGCACCCTCGTGCCCTCCAGCCCTCCCCTTGCCGTTTCTCGATCGACATAAAGCAGACTGCGGAGAAGGCACGAAGGCCAGATGGCGCGAGAGCTAGAAGGCTGGGAAATACAGACACCACCAAACGACGAAGCCCATGGCCAAACGGCCATGGGCTCCTCACTCTTCACACCAATTCACTCAACCATACGTATTGAACAGATTTTCCAGGTACTCCTGCCTCGCGCTCGCGTTCGGCGCAGCCTCGCCCTTCTTGACGATGTATTCCTGCAGGCTTTCCAACGTCGCCTTGCCCGACTCGATCTCCTTGCCGATGCCCTTGTCGTACGAGCTGTAGCGCGTCTTCACGAACTTGTCCATCTTGCCGTCCTTCTGGATGGCGACGGCCATGCGCAGTCCGCGCGCCCAGGCATCGACGCCGCAGATGTGGCCGTGGAACATGTCCTCGATGTCGTAGCTGTCGCGGCGGACCTTGGCGTCGAAGTTCAGGCCACCGGAGCCGAAGCCGCCGCTCTTGAGGATGATGGTCATGGCCTGGGCGCATTCCCGGTAGTCGTTCGGGAACTGGTCGGTGTCCCAGCCGTTCATGGCATCGCCGCGATTGGCGTCGACCGAGCCGAGCACGCCGTTGATGCGGCAGACCTCGAGCTCGTGGCAGAAATCCTTGCCGGCGAGCAGAGCGTGGTTCTGTTCGATGTTGAGCTTGATGGTCTTCTCGAGGCCGTACTTGCGCAGGAAGGCAAGGCAGGTGGCGGCATCGAAGTCGTACTGGTGCTTGGTCGGCTCCATGGCCTTGGGCTCGATCAGGAACTGGCCCTTGAAGCCGATCTTCTTCGCGTAATCCGCTGCCATGTGGAAGAACTTGCCGGCGTGGTCTGCCTCGCGGCCCATGTCGGTGTTGAAGAGCGTGTTGTAGCCCTCGCGGCCGCCCCAGAACACGTAGTTCTCGCCGGCGAGGAACTTGCTGACGTCGAGCATCTCCTTCACCGAATTCGCGCAGTACGCGAAGACGTCGGCGTTGGGCGAGGTTGCCGCGCCCTGGCTGAAGCGCGGATGGCTGAACATGTTGGCGGTGCCCCACAGCAGCTTCACGCCGGTGGCCTTCTGCAGCTCCTTGAGACGCTTGGCGACCGTCCACAGGTTCTTGTTGGTCTCGGCGACGTTGGCGCCCTCAGGAGCGACGTCGCGATCATGGAAGCAGTAGAAGTCGAGGCCGAGGCGGGTGATGAAGTCCATCACCACCTCGGTGCGCTTGACCGCCATGTCGACCGAGTTGGTGCCGTCCTCCCACGGGCGCACCAGGGTACCTGGCCCGAAGATGTCGAGCGCGGTGCCGCGGAAGGTGTGCCAGTAGCAGACCGCCATGCGCAGGTGGTCTTTCATCTTCTTGCCGCCGACGTTCTCGTCCGGGTTGTACCAGCGGTACGACAGGGGATTGTCGCTGTCCGGCCCCTCGTAGGCGATGCGCGGGATCTTGTCGAAATACGGGGTGAGGGACTGGCGGGCGGCTGGCTTCATGTGGGTCCTCGGCGACGATCGTGGCTCGTCGGTATGGAAGTTTTCGGGATGTCTGTCGGAGGGAGGTCGAGCGGGAGCGGCATCCTAAGGACCGACCCGGTTTTCCAAGTGGCAGCATGGAAGCGCTACCAATGCGCGAAAAACGCGGTTTCCGGCGTGTCCACCGTCGGCCCCCCACAGCATTGCGGGGTCGCCCCCCATCGGCTAGCGTGAACGCGTCCAAGCGCACAAGGGCTGTCACGATGACCAATTACATGGAGCTCCCTGCGGGGCGCGACGTTCCCCACACCATCAACGCGGTGATCGAGATCCCCAAGGGCTCGTCGAACAAGTACGAGTACGACAAGGAGCTGAACGTCTTTCGCCTCGACCGCACGCTCTACAGCCCGGTGCATTATCCTGGCGCCTATGGATTCATCCCGCAGACGCATTCCGAGGACGGCGATCCGCTCGACGTGGTGGTGATCGTCGCGCACGACACCTTTCCCGGCTGCCTCATCGAGGTCCGCCCGCTCGGCGTGCTGGTGATGCGCGACGACGCCGGCCTCGACCACAAGATCCTCGCCGTGCCGGTGAACGATCCGCGCATCCGCGATGTCCACGGCCTGCAGCACCTGCCCAGCCACTACCTCGCCGAGGTCGACTACTTCTTCAACATCTACAAGGACCTCGAAGGCAAAAAGTCCGACACCTACGGCTGGGAAGACCGCCTGGTCGCCTACAAGGTCATCCAGGAGTGCGTCCAGCGCTATCAGGACTTGAAGAAGGGCCTCATCGACCGCTGGAACAACATCACGCCCAAGGGCCGCAAGGCCAAGGTCGCGGTCAAGCGCGGCACCGGCACGCGCGGCGGAACGCTCGGCGCCACCTCGGTAGCCGGCACCCAGGAATGGAAGAAATCCTCGGCGATCATCCCCAGCGCCAATGGCGGAGGAGCGAGCGCGATCACCATCCCGGCCGACGGTAAAGGCCGCATCAAGATCAAGACCAACCCGAAGATCGTTGGCAAGAAGCTCGCCGGGAACCGGGTCGCGGGCAAAGGCAAGGCCAAGGGCAAGGCGAAGCTGGGGCAGGAGTCCGATCAGCAGTCGGCGGCCCTCGAACGCCGCGACGGCAAGTGACGCGCGGGCTCTGACGCCTCGCTAGCGTCACCACGAACGCGGTACGGCGGCTTGCCGCTTGAAAGCGCTTCCAACAGGTCTCAACTCCGCGCCTCGCCGGTCATCCGCCGGCGCAGGGAAGGGCCGCATGTCTGTCCTCGGAATCGATCTCGGCACCTCGGGCTGCAAATGCGTGCTGGTCTCGCGAGACGGCGCCATCCTCGCGTCAGCGACCGCGGAGTATCCGCTGTCCACGCCGAAGCCGCTGTGGAGCGAGCAGGCCCCCGCCGATTGGTGGAGGGGCCTGGTCGCGGCGGTGCGTGCCACCTTGGCGAAGAAGCCCGGCGAGATCATCGAGGGCATCGGCATCGGCGGCCAGATGCACGGCGCGGTGCTGCTCGATTCCCAGGAGCGCGTGGTCCGGCCCGCGATCTTGTGGAACGATGGCCGCTGCCAGGCCGAATGCGACCTGCTGCACAAGCGCGTGCCGAAACTGATCCGCGAGACCGGCAATCGCGCCCTCGTCGGCTTCACGGCGCCGAAGCTGCTGTGGGTCCAACGCCATGAACCGAAGGTCTGGAAGCAGGTGCGCACTGTGCTGCTGCCAAAGGATTGGCTGCGCTTGAAGCTCACCGGCGCGAAGGTCGCCGAGATGTCCGATGGCGCCGGCATGCTGCTGATGGACGTCGCCAAGCGGCGCTGGAGTCAGGCCATGCTCGCTGCCTGCGGCATCGACGAGTCGTACCTCGGTCGGCTGATCGAAGGCAGCGAAGTCTCGGGTGAGGTCACCGCCGCGGCTGCGGAGGAACTGGGCGTGCCCGTGGGCACGCCGGTGGTCGGCGGCGCCGGCGACCAAGCGGCGGGTGCGGTTGGAGCCGGCTGCGTGAAGCCGGGTCAGACCACCATCGCTCTCGGCACCTCGGGCGTGGTCTTCACCACCACCAAGGGCTATAGCCCCGAGAAGGACGGGCGTCTCCACACCTTCTGTCATGCACTGCCCAAGACTTGGCATCAGATGGGGGTGATGCTGTCGGCAGCCGGCAGCCTGCAGTGGTACCGCGATACCTGCGCTCCTGGCGCCGAGTTCGGCGCGCTGTGCGCCGAGGCGGCCTCGGCCCCCATCGGCGCCGAGGGCTTGATGTTCCTCCCCTACCTGACTGGCGAACGCACGCCGCTGTGCGACCCGCGCGCGCGCGGTGGATTCATCGGCCTGACGCGCAGGCACACCCGCGCGCACCTGACGCGCGCGGTGCTCGAAGGCATCAGCCTGGGCCTCGCCGAAAGCCTGCGCCTGATCCGCGCGGCCGGCACCACCGTCAGGGAAGCCACCGTCACCGGCGGCGGCACGCGCTCGCCCGAGTGGATGCAGATCCTCGCCGACGTCTGCGACGCCCGAGTGATGCTGCGCGCCGGCGCCGATGCCGGGCCCGCGCTCGGCGGAGCGCGGCTCGCGCTCATCGGCTGCTGCGGGATTCCTCGTGACCGCGCCTGCGCCCCTGGGCCGATCGAACGCACCTTCACACCACGGCGCCAGGCGGTCGCCGCCTACCGTGAGTCGGCGGTGGCCTTCCGTGGGCTGTATCCAGCCCTTGCGGGCTATTTTCACGCCCTGTAAAGCCGCTCGCCGCTCGCTCCGCCACACACCGTGGTGAACTTCCGGTGGAAGCCGCCGTCCAATGTCGCGCGGGCCCGTCTATCACGAGGCACCTGCGGGGACGTCGATTATGGGGTACACATGTGGTAGGAATCACGCAGGTGACTCGCTCGCGAAAGTCGATACCATGCCCGTCCTTAATCGTATAAATCCCTCTATTCCGGGTACTTATCTTATGGCTCACGTGCGCTCGCCCCTATCCCGTTTCATCGTCGGCATGTGCCTAGCACTCGTCTGCTGCTGCGGGAGCACGGCCTCGGCAGCCTCGGCGCTGGTCACTGGGTTGGGCGGTCCGGCTGGCTTCGGCGAGGGCCAGCTGCTGCGCAACGACGACAGCTTCCAGGCGGTGTCGCTGACCTCGGTGTTCCCATCCGGCATCAGGTTCTTCGGCACGACCTACACCGACGTGTTCGTGAACAACAACGGCAACCTGACCTTCGGTGCTGGTTCAGGCAGTTTCGTTCCCGACGCCATCGATGGCGCCACCTCGCTGCCGATCATCGCCGCATTCTACGCCGATGTGGATACCCGGGCTGGCGGCAACGGTCCTCCGTTCATCCAGACCCCTGGCGGCACATCGATGGGCACCAATCTCGTCTACTACGATTTCGATGCGGCCAATCGCGTCATCACCTTCACCTGGGATGACGTCGGCTACTACAGCATGCACGACGATCTGCAGGACGCCTTCCAGATCCGCCTGCTCGATCGCGGCAATGGGGACTTCGACATCGAATTCCGTTACGAGGCCTTGCAGTGGACCACCGGCGACGCGAGCGGCGGCGTGCACGCGCGAGCCGGGTATTCATCGGGTAACGGTGTGAATTTCTACGAGTTTCCCCAGTCCGGCAACCAGGCGCAGATGCTCGATCTGGTCAATCAGAGCAACATCGGGCAACCGGGCGTCTTCATCTTTCCCGTGCGCACGCCGCACCTGACCATCACCCCGAGCGGACTGCGCACCAACGCATCGCCCATCTCCTTCCTCTTCAATTTCGGCGAAGATGTCACCGGCTTCACGCTCGCCGACATCGCGGTCAGCGGCGGCACCGCCGGGGCGTTCGCCAGCGTCACCGGCTCGATCTATTCGCTGGACGTGGCCCCGGCCGCGGATGGGACGGTGTCGGTCTCGGTGGCCGCGAACGCCGCCCTGAACTCCTTCGGAAACGGCAATCTCGCGGGCTCGGCCTCGGTGATCAGCGATCGCACGCCACCAACCGTGGCCATCTCGCCCAATTCCGGCGCTAACAACCTCAGCCCGATCCCCTTCGTCTTCACCTTCAACGAAGCGGTCACCGGCTTCACCGCCAGCGATGTCACCGTGACCAATGGCACCACGGGCGCGCTCACCGGCAGCGGAGCGTCGTACACCCTGCAGGTGGTTCCGGCCGCCGACGGCGTGGTCAGCGTCAGCACGGCCGCGGCCGCGTGCACCGATCTCGCCGGCAATGCGCTCGCGGCCGGCGCATCTGCATCGGTGACCAGCGACCGCACTCCGCCGGTGGTCACCATCACGCCGGCCGGCATCTCCACCAACGCCAACACGGTGACCTTCACATTCACCTTCGCCGAGCCGATCACCAGCTTCGCCGCGTCGGGCGTGACGGTCGCGAATGGCACCGCTGGAGTATTCGCCGGCAGTGGCACCACCTATACCCTGGCCGTGGCGCCGACCGCCGACGGGCCGGTCACGGTCACGGTCGGAGCCGATTCGACTACCGATCTGGTCGGCAATGGCGTGCTCGCGACCGGCGTCTCGATCATCAGCGATCGCACCCCGCCCACGGTCGCAATCACCCCGGTAAACGCCATCCTCAATGGCAGCCCATACACCTATACCTTCACCTTTTCCGAGCCGGTGACCGGATTCACCGCGGCGGACGTGAACGTCACCAACGGCACCAAGGGCCCCCTCGCGGGCAGCGGCAGCGTCTACACCATCGACATCACGCCCACCGCCAACGGCGCAGTCAGCGTGGGCATGTCCGCTGGCACGTCGACCGACCTGGCGGGCAACCTGTCGCCAGCCGCCAGCGTGGGCGCCACGATGGACAGCCTGGCCTACTCCGTGGCGGTGACGCCCACCGGGACCGCCACCAACCAATCGCCGATCACCTTCACCTTCACCTTCGCCGCCGCCATGATCGGCTTCGACGCGAGCGACATCGTGGTCGGCAACGGCGTCGCGAGTGCCTTCAGCGGCTCTGGAGCGGTCTACAGCCTGGACGTGACCCCTAGCGCCAACGGTCCGGTCACCGTCGATCTGGCGGGAGGCGATGCCGTCGGCCCGAACGGCCATCCCAACATCACCGCGCATGGCGTGATGATCTACGATACCGTGCCGCCGATCATCACCGTCAGCGCCGCCACCGTGACCACCTCGCCATTCACCGTCACGCTCGGCTTTTCAGAGCCGGTGTCGGCGGTCAGCGCATCGTCGTTCATCGTCGGCAACGGCGTCATCGATTCGATCACCGCCGGGCCGGGCAACACCTTCATCATCACCGTGACGCCGATCAGCCCTGGAGCCGTGACCTTCTCGCTGCCCCCGAACACGACCTTCGATGCCGCGAACAATGGCAACACCGCCCAGTCGACCTCGGTGGATTACGCGCCCTCGGCAGCTTTCACCTCAAGCGACGGAAGCGGCAAATGCGGCATGGGCGGATTGGCGATCGTGCTGCTGGCGTTCGCCGCGAGCTTCGCGCGGCGGCGCATACGCTGAGAACGCGGTAAGCAGAAAGCGGAGAGCGCTGGGGCTGGGGCAAAACCCTGGAATACCCGGCCTATCTGGCGGGCGGCTCGGGCCACGGGCGAACGGAAGCTGGCGCGTCCGGGGCGAATTCGATGCTGGGCGTGATGGCATTGCCTCCCGGAGCGCCTCCCAAAGCGTTCGCGGGCTCGCTGCGCAGCATTCCGAGACGCGCCAGCGTTCTCCAGCGGTTCACCGACTCGAACCTCCCCTGCTCGACGAGCACCGTGCGGTCATCCTGCTTGCGCAGGAACAGGTCGACGTTTGGGAAGCTCATAACCGGCTGGTCCTGGCGCGGGAACCCCCTGCCGTCGAGGATCGCGAGCTCGGTACGATGCATTCCCGATCCCCAGGAGCAGCTGTACGCAAGCTCGGGAACGCCATCGCCATCGAGATCGCACACGCAGATCGATAGCAGCCCATATCCACCAAAGCTGCGCCCCAGCTCGACCGCTTCGGAACCGCGCATCACGTAATAGCCGTTCCACAGGTCGTCCTCCGCCGCGAACACCTGCATGCGCATGCGTTCCCACAGTTCGGGAACCGCGACCTCGCTGACCGCCACCGCTGAGACGCGCGTCGGATCGGCGGTGGGATGCGCGGCCTGGATGCGCGCCTGCACCAGTCTCCGCGCCTCGGCGGGTCCAACGCGCTCAGTGCTCGGCTCCGGGATGCTCGACGCTGGCGCGTGGGTGGTCGACCCGGAGCTCCCCGGATCACGATGGCCGCAGCCGATAGCCGACGAGACCGAAAGCGCCAAGGCCCCGCACGCGACGACGATAATGATGCGGAAGCCCCAGCTCGCTCGCGCTGAATCCATGGCCGACCCCCTGTCCCGGGATCATGTCAGCGCAGGTAGCGCTCGAGTAACAGCTTTGTAGCGGGATTGAAACCGGTCACCGGCGCCTTGCCCTCCCGGCTGCGGGCGAGCTGGCTGCGCACCTGCTTGGCCAGCACCTTGCCGAGCTCGACGCCCCACTGGTCGAAGCTGTTCAGGCCCCACACGAATCCCTGCACGGCGGTGCGATGCTCGTAGAGCGCGAGCAGTTGTCCGCAGGTGTACGCGGTCAGCCGTTCCAACAGCAGCACGTTCGAGGGCCGGTTCCCCGGGAACACCTTGTGGGGAATCAGCTCCTCGGGCACGCCCTCGGCGCGGCATTCCTCAGCGCTCTTGCCTATCGCCAGCGCATCCGGCTGGGCGAAGAAGTTCGCCATCAGCTCGTCGTGATTCGAGACTGGCTCGTTTTTGCCCTTCAGCCGCACCGGCTGCTGGCTGGCGCGGAAACCGATGAAATCCGCCGGCACCACCCGCCCCTGGTGGACCAGCTGGTAGAACGAATGCTGGCCATTGGTACCCGGCTCGCCGAAGTCGATCTCGCCCGCCGCGAATGGCAGCACGCTGCCGTCGAGCGCCACGCGCTTGCCGTTGGATTCCATGTCCACCTGCTGGATGTGCGGCGCGAAGCGCAGCAGCGCCTGGCAGTACGGCAGCAACGCGCGCGCGGGATGGCCGAGGAAGGTCGAATTCCATACCCCGAACAGGCCCATCAGCACCGGCAGGTTGCGCTCGAGCGGCGCCTCGAGCAGGTGCCGATCGAGCGAGCGAGCGCCAGAGAGGAACTCGGTCATCCGCGCGTGCGAATACTGCAGGCTCAGCGGCAGCATGCCCACGGCGGAGCACACCGAGTAGCGACCGCCGACCCAGTCCCAGAAACCGAAGGCGTTCGCCGGATCGATGCCGAAGGCCTCGACCTCCTTCAGGTTGGTCGATACCGCGACCATGTGCTTGGCGACCGCGCTCTTGCCGAGCTTCTTCACCAGCCACGCACGCACCGTACGCGCGTTGAGCATGGTCTCGGCGGTGGTGAAGGTCTTCGAGACGACGATCGCGAGGGTGCGCGCCGGATCGAGCCCGTCGAGCGAGCGAGCGACGTCGATCGGATCGACGTTGGCGAGGAAGCGCAGGCGGCGCCCAGCCGCGGCCTTCGCGCACGCGGGATCGGTGCGCAGCGCCTCGAACACGAATTCCGGACCGAGGTAGCTGCCGCCGATGCCGATCGCCACGACGTCGGTCAGTGGCTTGCCGGTGGCACCCTTCCATTTCCCTGAGCGCACGCGGTCGCTGAAGGTCTTGATCCGCGCGAGCACCTCATGCACCTGAGCAACGACGTCCTCACCGTCGACGATCAGCGGCTTGTCGGCGGCGCCCTTGGCCTTCTTGGCCGGAGCTTCGGCGCGCAGCGCCATGTGCAGCACCGAGCGGTTCTCGGTGGTGTTGATCTTCGCCCCGGCCGCCATCGCCGCGAGCTTGCCCGGCAGGTCGACCTGGCGCGCGAGCGCGAGCAGCAGCGACACGGTCTTCGCGTCGGCGTTCTGCCGGCTGAAATCCAGCAGGATGCCGTCGTGCTCGGCGGTCATCGCAGCACAGCGCTTGCCATCCTGCATCAGCTCGCGCAGATGCGTCTTGCGGATATCGCCGACGTGCCCGGCCAGGCCTTTCCAGGCTGGGGAATCGGAGATGCGCTCGGTGTTGGTTCCGGTCATGCTGCTGGTGTACCGCTCGGACGTCCGACGCAATCGCGCGGGGGATCTGCCCCGGCCCCTCGGAGCGCAGCGACCGGGCGCCGAGTGGCGGTGGGCGAAGCCCATCCGCCCTCGTTTTCACCGGAACGGTGAAAACGAGCCACGACAAAGCCCGTGGGGTAGGCCGCTAGGCCGTAGGGGCGGAGCCCCTGGCCCGCTGCTCTGCAGCGGACAAACAGTACTCATCGAGCAGTCCCTCGATGCGACGGAACACGTCGGCCATCACCTGCTCGTCGGGAAGCAGGGTGATGCGGAACGAATCGCGGTACGGGACGTTGAAGCTCGTGCCCGGCGCGACCAGAACGTGCTTGCGCTCGAGCAGGTCGAGCGCGAAGCGCTTGTCGTCGAAATCGCGGATGGTTCCCGGCTTGACCCGCGGGAAGGCGTAGATGGCTCCCTTCGGGATCGCCACCTCGAGGTACTTGCTGCGCTTCGCGGCATCGATCACCGCCTTGCGCGTCTGGAAGAGCCGGCCACCGGGAGCGGTGAGCTCGAGGATGCTCTGATGGCCACCGAGCGCGGTCTGTACCGCCCATTGACCGGGCACGTTCGCGCACAAGCGCAGGCTCGCGAGCAGATCGAGCGCCAGCATGTAGTCGTTCGCTTGGCTGCGCTCGCCGCTGAACACCAGCCAGCCCACGCGGATGCCACAGGCGCGGTAGACCTTGGACAGCCCGCCAAAGGTCCCGCACAGGGTGTTCTTCACCAGCGTCGCCACCGGCACGTGCTCGGCGCCCTCGTAGAGGATCTGGTCGTAGATCTCGTCCGAGAACACCACCAGCTGATGCTCCTCGGCGAGCGCAACCATCTGCTCGAGTAGCTTGCGAGGATACACCGCGCCGGTGGGATTGTTGGGCGTGATGATGACCAGCGCGCGCGTGCGCGGCGTCACCAGCGCGCGCAGCGCCTCGATGTCGGGGATGAAGCCGGTCTCGCGTGGGCACGGATAGTGCACGGCCTTCGCGCCGTTGATGGTCACTGCCGCGGTCCACAGGGGATAGTCGGGGCTGGGGACCAGCACCTCATCGCCATCCTCGAGCAGCCCGCGCAGCGCGATCATGATCAGCTCGCTCACGCCATTGCCGATGAACACGTCGTCGGCAGTCACGTCGCGCACTCCGCGCGCCTGCTGCTGCATCGCCACCGCCTCGCGGGCGGGGAAGATGCCCTTCTGATGGCAGTAGGGCTCGGAAGCGGGAAGGTTGTCGATCATCGCGCGACGCATGCTCTCGGGCATCGCGAAGCCGAACGCGCCGGGATTGCCGATGTTGAGCTTGATGATCTCGAAGCCGGCCTTCTCGAGCTCGAGGGCGCGCCGGGCCAATGGGCCGCGGATCTCATAGCGGACGTCCGCGAGGTGGGAGCTGGGCTTGATGCGAGCGGGTGTGCGTGGCGGAGTCATGGTCGGTTCCAGGAAGGCCTGATCCTACCGCTGTGCCCGGCATTGCCAGGGATGCAAAACCGGTTGCGCGCGCCGCCGCAGGCTCGACCCTCGCAGCCCCCGAAGGAGCTCCCATGCGCCATCCCAGCAGCAGTAACGACATCCGCGTCATCATCGCCCTGCCGTTCATCGCCATCGCCCTGACCCTCGCCTCGTGCGGAGGTGGCAAGCGGCCGGAGACCGTCGTGCTCAACGGCTCCGACGCCAACGACGCCGGCGTCAAGGCCACCGCCACCTCCATGAAGGAGCGCGACAAGACGCTCTACATCAACGTCACCTTGCAGAACACCGGCAAGCAGACCGTGCTGTTCAAGAACCCCGAATCGCTGCGCGTGGGCGGGTTCAAGGTGGCCGCCGATGGCCGCGAGGCGATCGGCGCCGATGCCGGCAAGATGCAGGCCACCAAGGCGCGCGCAGCGCGCCTACGCGAGCTCGCCCCAGGGGCCGAAGCCGAGCTTGACCTGAAGTACACCTTCGAGCCGGCGCTCGCCCACAACACCTACCCGTGGACGCTCACCATCACCAACATGTTCATCGACGACAAGAAGATCCCCGACCTCACCCTGAGCTACGCCCCCGACACCACCAAGTGACGCCCGACCGCCGTCATGACGGTGGCCGCCGGATGCTCGCCTGACCCAATAAACGATCGGGACACTCCATGCGGATCCTCGCCCTGCTGCTCCCCATCATGCTCGCGGCCGCATGCCACCACCATGATCGCGAGCGTCCAGCCGAGCCGGTCAGCGCTCCGCCATCCGCCAGCAACGGAGCGGTCAGCGCCTGCATCGTCGCGATCGATCGCCGCGACGACCACTTGGCGGTGCGCCTGCGCCTCGAGAACCTCAGCGAGACATCCGTCGAGCTGAAGAACCTCGGCGACACCTTGACCGGATTCCGCGCCCAGGTGGAAGGCCGCTCCTTCAGCGCCGACGCCTATCGCCGCGACGACGTCCCTGTCACCGCTGCGCGCATCGCCGAGCTACCTCCCCTCACTCCGCTCGAACTCGATCTGCGTTGGAGCATTCGCCCGGATGTCGGTACCGACAATTACGATTGCGCGATCGTGGTCGGCAACCTCTTCCAGGCCGGGAAGCGGCTCTCCGACATCACCATCGAGATCCCCGGCGACGTGGTATCCGAACCGGTGCCGAAGCACGAGAAGGAGAAGAAGCCCAAGCCGGCGGATGCCAAGGCCGGAGACAAGGTCGCGCTCTGATCGCCAAGCCGTGGATACCGCGAGGCCGCGGGCTCAGGCCCCCGCCAGCGACGCCCTCAATGCGACAAGCAGCCAAAAAGGGCCCCATCGTAGCGATGGGGCGGGCGCCGAGGGGCGGTGGGCGGATAGAATGGGCGTAGCCCATCCGCCCACGATGTCGCAGCGTAGCGAAGACATCGTGCCCCGACAAAGCCCGTGGGGTAGGCCGCGCGAAGCCTCCCCGAAGGGGGACACCGGGCCGTAGGGGCGAAGCCCCTGAAAATACAAGCGCGGGCGCCGAGGGGCGGTGGGCGGATAGAATGGGCGTAGCCCATCCGCCCACGATGTCGCAGCGCAGCGAAGACATCGAGCCCCGACAAAGCCCGTGGGGTAGGCCCGACAGGGCCGTAGGGGCGGAGCCCCTCAACAAACAGTCATTGCGATGATTCGCTCGCCAGTTTCTGCAGCCACTCGCCGCTGAGGCGGTAGGTCGTCCAAGCGCTGGTGGGGGTAGCGCCGAGCGTCTCGAAGAACTCGATCGCGATGGTGTTCCACAGGAGCACGGTGAACTCGACGCGGCCGTATTGGCGTTCGATGGCGGTGCGGGCGATGAAGCGCAGCAGCGAGGTGGCGATGCCGCGATTGCGGTACTCCTCCTTCACGTAGATGTCCTCGAGATAGATGCCGCGCTTGGCGATGAAGGTCGAGTAGGTCTGGAAGAAGACCGCGAAGCCGCTGGGGACCCCATCGAGGAAGGCCAGGACCGCCTCGACCACCCGATCAGGGCGCGCGAACTCGGCGCGCAGCGCCTCGGCCGTCGACTGGTTCGGTAGCCGCTCGTATGCGGCGAAAGCGCCGATCATGTCGTTGAGCACCGCGGCGTCCTCTGGGGTCGCCATGCGCAGTGTCAGACCTGGAACATCCTTCTTGGACAAACCGTGCTCCAGCGACCGCAGTCGAAGCGGCAGCACGCAACAGTCAAGGTGTCTGATGGTGCAGCAGATGGGATGAAGGAAGCGGATTGAGACGGAAGCGGGGAAACTCGAAGCGTGGAGCTCGAGGCCTGGAGACCGGAGCTCGCGAGTGGCAAGCCCGTGGATGTGGGCAGGGGCGTGGGGGCTTTGCGCGGGTTTTGCGCCATCAAATGATGGACATCTGCGAGAAAGTGCGACAGTAACGGGCTCATGCCACGCCACGCAGCGCTCATCAGCCTCGGCTGCTCCAAGAACCTGGCCGACAGCGAAGACCTGGTGACGGCCCTGCGCTCGGTCGACTTCGCTCTGACTGACCGCCTCGACCAGGCGGACCTGGTGCTGGTCAACACCTGCTCGTTCATCGAGGGTGCCAAGCAGGAGTCCATCGGGCACATCCTCGAGGCCGCCGCCGGGCGCAAGCCGGGGGCCAAGCTGTTCGTGGCCGGCTGTCTCACGGAACGCTACCGCTGCGAGCTCGAGCGGGACATGCCCGAGGTCGACCAGTGGGTGGTTTTCAAGGACTACGACCGCTTCCCCGCGGTGGTCCGCAGCCATTTCCCGGACATTCCCGAGCATCGGCTGACCCATGACCAGCGCAGCCAGCTCACCCCCCCGCACTTCGCCTTCCTGAAGATCGCCGAAGGCTGCGACAACACCTGCAACTTCTGCGCCATCCCGCTCTTCCGCGGCAAGCACCGCTCGCGGCCGTTCGCCGATCTGGTCGCCCAGGCGCGCACCCTCTCCGAACGCGGGGTCAAGGAGATCAATCTGATCTCGCAGCACCTCGATTATTACGGGCAGGACTTGTACGGGAGCCGGCGCCTGCCCGAGCTGGTCCGGGCGATTGCCGCGGCCGCCCCCCGCGCCTGGGTGCGCCTGCATTACTGCTACCCGAACGACTTCAGCGACGAGTTGATCGCCGCGATGGCCGAGACCGAGAACATCGTCAAGTACGTCGACATGCCGATCCAGCACGCCTCCGACCGCACCCTCGCGGCGATGGGGCGGCGCACCGACCGCGCGCGCATCACCGAACGCCTCGACCGTATCCGCCAGGCGATGCCCGAGGTGGTGCTGCGCACCACCTTCATCGTCGGTTTCCCGGGCGAGCGCGACGAGGACTTCGAACAGCTGATGGAATTCGCGCGTGAGCAGCGCTTCGATTCGGTCGGCTGCTTCACCTACAGCGACGAGGACGGCACCACCGCCGAGAAGATGAAGCACAAGGTCGACGCCGAGATCATCCAGCGCCGCCACCATGCGTTCATGACTCAGCAGAAGCGCCTCCACCGCGCCCGCCTCGCCCGCTGGAAGGGTCGCGAGCTGCGCGTGCTGGTCGATGCGCAGCGGGATTTCGGCGTCTATGCCACCCGCCACTACGGCCAGGCCTCCGAGGTCGATGGGGCGACCATCCTCCACGCCGAGTCCGCAATGATCGGCGAATGGACCACCGCGCGAGTCACCGGCGTGCGCGGCTACGACCTGGTCGCGGAAGCGGTGGCGTGATGCGCGTCGTGCGCGGCGCGATCACCGCGGGACTGGCGATCGCCGGCCTGGCCTCCGCCATGTCGTCCATCGGCTGCGGCGACGTGCGTCCGGCCAAGCGCGACGACGTCCCGCGTGCCGAGGACGCGGCGGGGGTCGACCGGAACGCCGAAGCTACCGCCACCGCGATCGGCGTGGCGCAGCGGCTCGGCCAGACTCCCGCCGCCGCGGCGCGCGCCAACATCCGCATCAAGCAGCCAGACCAGGACGCCCAGACCTTCCAGCTCTACCTGTGGTGCGCCCCCGACGGCCGCGTGCGCGTGAACGCCACCAAGGTCGACGTCGAGTTCTGCTCGGCGCTGGTGGCCGCCGACGGCACCTACACGGCCTGGCTGCCGCGCGCGAAGCTCAGCGCGCACGGCAATCTCCGTGGAGGGATCCACGGAGGCGACACGACTCCACGCGCGGATCAGCAGCCGTCCGTACAGCCGTCCGTTCAGACGAAAGAACGCAAAGACCAGGCTCCGACCGCGGCGGAAACCCAGTTGCTGCTGCAGCTGACCATGATCGCCAGCGAGCTCACCGCCGGACCGCTGCCCCTGATGGGCCCGTTCCACGCAGGCGCGAAGAAGGACACCATCACCTGCCCGGCGGGCGGCGGTCTGGTCGCCGAGCTCGACATCGATGCGAGCGAGCGCGTGGTGGACGCCAAGCGTCTGCTCCAAGCCGATGGCAAGCAGGTCGTGTCGATCACCTACTCGCGCTACAAGCAGTTCGACGAGCAGCGGCGGCCCACCCAGGCGCGCGTCGCCGTGGCCGGCGACCTCAGCGAGATCATCTTCACCATCGGCCGCTTCGACGGCCTCCCGGCGATCAGCGACGAGCGCATGCGCCTCGAGCCACCCTCGGACGCGCGCGATGTGCCGCTCGACGAATTCCTCCAGCACCTCGGCGACTGATCATGGCCCGACCCCCCAGCCGCATGCGCGGCCGTTCCGACCACTCCGATGACGACCGCCGCAAGCGCCGCGACGGCCACGGCGAGCGCTCGCCACGCGGAGACCGCAGCGGCTCACGCGATCAGCGCGGATCCTCGGACGAGCGTCCCGAGCGCGGATCCGATGTCCCGCGCACCCGTAGCGGAGGAACTCCGCGCCGCGGCGCCGACGGCGCGCGTCCAGGAAAGCCGCGCCCTGAAGGCGGCGCTCGCGCCCAACGGCAGCGGCCTGAGGACCGCCGACGGCCCGACGAACGGCGCGGATCGACCGGTGGAGACCGGGGATCGCGAAGCGACGCGCGTGGCACCCCACGAGGCGATCGCCGCGATACTGGTGGTCGTCCCCGCCCCGACATCCGCCAGCGTCCGGATCGCGCGTCGGGCAAAGGCCCGCGTGGAGACGCGCGTCACGCGGACGCCGGCATCGACGGCGATGCCCGCCATCGCGGACGCCCGGCGCGTCCCGATCGCGGCGCCGTGTGGCGTCCGGGCCCCAACGCGCGCATCATCCGCGCCGAATCGGGAATGAAGCTCGCGGCTTTTCTGGTGCACATGCACAAGCACCTCTCGGGACGCGCCGCGCGGCGCCACCTCGAGCTCGGCTGCTGCCGCCTCAACGGCCGCATCGAGACCTTCGGCAGCCGCGAACTCGAAGTCGGCGACATCGTCGAATTCTTCCTGCCCGAGAGCCACGAGCACCATTTCGATGGCGACCGCGTGCTGCACGACGGCGGCGGCGTCCTCGCCTATGACAAGCCGGCATGGCTGCCGGTGACGCCGACCGAAGGCCCGAAGAGCTGGAGCTTGCTCGACATCCTCAAGCTCGAGGTCGGCGAGGACATCATCCCCGTGCACCGCCTCGACGCCGACACCTCGGGTATCGTGCTGTTCGCGCGCGAGGCCAAGATCGCGCGCCGGCTCGAAGAGATGTTCAAGGACCACGCGGTGAAGAAGACCTACCACGCCATCGTGCGCGGCCATCCGCGCGAGAGCGGCACCCGCAAGAGCTACCTGGTCAAGGTCGACAGCGGCGTGGGTTATGAGCGCTGGCGCAGCGGCCGCGGCCAGGACGCGCGCGAGGCGATCACCACCTGGACGGTCGAGGAACGCCTCGGCACCTACGGCAGCCGCGTGCGCGTCGAGCCGCAGACCGGCCGATACCACCAGATCCGCATCCATTTCAGCGAGATGGGCCATCCGCTCTACGGCGATCGCCTCTACGGCGACCGCGCGGATCCCATCCATGTGCCGAGGCATCTGCTGCATGCGTCGAAGGTGCTGTTGCCGCATCCTGCGGGCGGGCCGGCGCTCGAGATCGACTCGCAGTTGCCGAAGGAATTCGGCGAGGCGGAGCGGGCGCTGCGGGACATCTGATTCCGCGCGGGGCCGGCGGCTTCTCGTTTCCGAGCTTCGAGCTTGTTTCCCTTCATGTCGAATCGGGATTCGAGGGACGAGGGAGAATCTGAGAAGCTCGATAGAGGACACGTCTTGGTGGGCGTTCTTCGGTTTCGTGAATCAGACGAGAGATGACACGCCTCGACGCGCAGCTCTCTTTCCATCACCCGCGTTGCACTGATCACAGTCCCGGATACCGGTTCGGATCGTACAATTGGACGCGCCGATGCTGATAGCGCTCATCCAGCCAACGCAGTGGAGCGAACAAGGTGAAGCAGAAGCGGTTCATCGCCGTCGCGGGTTTCTGGAAGCGCAACACCCCGCCGTGGTAGATGCCCGGATACCTCGGATCACGGACTCGCCACCAGGCGTAGCCCCCGACGTACGAGGAGAGCACCATGCAGATCGAGACGACGATGAGCAGCGAACGGCTCATGCCGTGAGCCGTTCGGCCCTCGGGCTCAGCCGACGGCGTCGTGCAGCTCACCATCGACGCTCATCGCGCGATGGGACTTGCTCTGCTCGTCGAGCAGGCGGTGGAGTTCCATGAGAGCGAGCTCGACCACGTCCTCGCGCTTGACCACGACCGCGGCGGGGCGCTTGGGGCGCTCGAGGATGCGGTCGTCGCCAAGCACCACGCGCTCGAGCTTGCTGCCGAGGGCCTTCATCGTCTGGATCGCTTCGATGCCGTCGATGTCGGGCATGATCACCGCGTCGGGCATCTCTTTGAGCGTCGCAGCGCGCGCGGCGACCTGGGCGATGTCGTTGAACACCAGCTCCGAATGCAGCGGCAGCGTGTCCTCCATGAAGGCGCACTGCATGCCCGCGAATTCCTTGAGGCTCTCGGCCTCGGGCAGGGTCACACCGCGGACTTCGCGCACGCGGCCGATGAAGGCGATGCGGCGGCAGCCCTTGCGGATCAGGTGCCGCGCGGCGAGGTAGCCGGAGCGGAAGCTGTTGGGCACGATCGAGGAAGCGTTGCAGCGGCTCGGCGCGCAGCCGACCACCAGCATCGGGCGGCGCAGATCGGCAAGCTGCTTCAGATGCGGCTCGTGGGCGAGGCCGATGCAGAGGATCACTCTGCCCGGGCGGCGGATGCGATCGACGTCGGGGCCGTAGGCCGGATCGCCAGGGGTGATGTGGTAGCGCTCGATCTCGATGCCGTCCGCCTGGCAGCGCTCGGCGATGCGCTTCTCGACATGTCCGTAGAAGTCGTCCTTCGGCTGGTCGGAGGTGGTGCCGACGAGCAGCGTCAACTTGCGGTTGGGCAGGCTGCGCACGAACAGGCCGACGCCGCGGCGCGCGGTGCACAGGCCCGATTCCATCAGGCGGCTCACCACCTTGGAGATGGTGTTCGGGCTCGCCGAGAAGCGCTTGGCCAGAGTGCGGACGGATGGCAGCCGGCTGGAGGCAGGATAGCCCCCGGCTTCGATGTCCGACCGCATGACGCGGTAGATCTCTTCCTGGCTGGCTTTCTCTTTGACCATTATCGATCCTCGGCGCTGGCTCTGTCCGCGTGTTTAAGAAGCGGGACGGTACGGGAATGAGGCCCGGTATCACACGCTGGGATGAGCCGATGTCAAATTACTGTTCATCTGGGGGCTCCTATGGGGGCTAAGGGCAGAAGGCTTGCAGCGAGAGGAGAGCGGCGAGCGGCGAGCGAACCATTCGGCCCATACCCGCCGCGCACACCCATCCGCCACAGGCTCGGCATCCGCTCCTCACCGGACGCTCTGCATCAGGAGAGTGCGTCCAGGCGCGCCCGCGGCCTGAAGCGCGTGCGCCACGAACGCACCCCCGCCGGGGGCTCGATCGCCGCGAAGGCGACGCAGGCCGCACCCGAACCGGTCATCAGGTGGGGAATTCCCGTACCAGACAGGTGGTCGAGCAGCTGGGAAACTCGCGGGCTCAGGCGCCGCGCGGCACCCGACAAGCGGTTCTCGGCGATCCGCGTGGGACCCTCGGCAGCGAGGCGGCGACTCCACCAGTCCGCTCCGCGCGCCGGGCGGGGGCCGCGCTCGGCGTCGTCGAGGGCGGAAAATACCGCCGGAGTCGACAGGATCGCGTCCGGCATCAACACCGTCACCTCGCTCGCAGGAGCATCGGGCAGGGCGGTGAGGACCTCGCCGCGCCCAGTGGCGTGGGCGGTGCCTCCGACGAGGAAGAACGGCACATCGGAGCCGATTTCCGCGGCAATCGCCGCCAGATCGAGCCGCGCGACGCGCGCGTCGAGCTTCGCGAGCGCGCGCAGGACCGCCGCGGCATCGCTCGATCCGCCGCCCAGCCCGGCCCCGTGCGGCAGCACCTTGCGCAGGCGGATGCCGATGCGGCCGATGCCCGGCAGGCGCGCCGCGACCGCGCTGGCGGCGCGCCAGGCGAGATTGCCAGATCCCGCGGGAAGGCGCGGATCCGAGCATTCCAGAGCGATGCCATCGGCGCCGGGATCGAGCGCGACCTCGACCAGGTCGTGCAGCTCGAGGGTCTGGAACAGCGTCTCGAGTTCATGGAACCCGTCCGCGCGGCGCCCGAGCACCTCGAGGACGAGATTGATCTTCGCCGGAGCGGGTAGAGAGATGGCTGGCATGGGTCCGAGCGGATAGCAGCGTTTAGTGCGATTGACCGCGAAAGCCATCATCCGGGATGGCCCATGCTGGCCCGGATCGTCCGCGAAAGTCGCCGAGACCCCGGTCAGAACCTCGATCCGCCGTCCGGGTGAAGGGGCTCTCCAGACCCTTCCAGATGGTGGTTACCGGCCTCGGCGTGATCTTCGTTCCCCATTTCCACGCCTGGACTTGTGTACTCCGGTCCATCATACACCGGCCCCATCGCAAAAGGCTACGCGGTTGAGGCATCACGGCGGCCCATGAATGATGCCGACTCGATACGGGACGTTCTGGTGGAAGGCGGCAGTCAACTTGTCTTGACTCCGCGACGACTACTGTGCCGCCCCCTGGAGGTAGTGATGCCGAAGCCGAAGCTGCTGGCCACCGTGCTGCTCGCCGCCTCAATGGTGGTGGGCTCGTCCGCCGGATTGTCCGGCCGCTTGATGGGCGCCGAGTTCACTCCGGATCCGCGCTTCTCGGGCAACGACCAAGCGAAGGACCTGCTCGCCGAGGGCGTCAAGGAATACCGCGCCGGCCGCTACAAGCAGGCCGCCGCCGCATTCCACAGCGCGCTCAAGCTCGACCCGGACAACAGCCTGCTGTTCCAGTTCTCGCAGGCGGCGGGCGATGGCCTGCTGGTGCGCATGGAAGAGAAGGACGAACTCGCCGACGTTCTGCGCGACATCCTGCGCCGCGCCCGCATCTATCAGCGCGAGATGCGCCACAGCCCCGATTACATCAAGATCCTGCTGGAAAAGCTCAACGCCAGCGAGGAAGAACGCGTCGTCTCGACGCTCGAGCTGATCGCCGTCGGACCGGTCGCGATCCCGTGGCTGCTGCAGCGGATGAGCGACAACCGCCAGGACGAGATGCGCACCTACTGCCGCATCGTCCTCACCCGCATGGGCTACCGCTCGGTGATCGCACTGGACGAGGCCCTCAAGGCCAAGGACCAGCGCGTCGTCGAGAGCGCCGCGATGGTGCTCGCTGACATCGGCGATGCCCGCTCGCTGCCCAAGCTCCGGAGCCTGCTCGACGCCAAGGACACCTCCGACACGTCGAAGCGCGTCATCTCGAACGCCATCGCCGCGATCGAGAAAGCCGCCAAGATCGCCTCGCCCGCTTCTGCCGACGCCGCGTATTTTACCGAGGCGCTGCGCTATTTCCGCGACAACGACCAGGTCCATGACGAGATGATCGCCAATGAGAGCCTGATGTGGCGCTGGGATGAGAACGCCGCTGGCGAGATGGACAAGAAGCTCAGCTTCGTGCGCGTGCCGCGTTACGCGTGGAACGAGCTGATGGCCGAGGAGCTGCTGTTCGACGGCATCTCCAACTACCCCGAATTCTCGGCCTACCACCCGCTGCTGGCCGCCGATCTCGCGGCCCAGGCGGTCGAGGCCGTCGAGCGCTTCCGCCTGGCCAAGGAAAGCACCGTCCCGGCTCAGTTCCCGGACGAGAGCGTCACCGCCATCGAGGAGCGCGTCAAGGCCCTCGAGGAGCAGAGCAATCGCATCAAGTTGTTTGGTGGCAATCACTTGTATCGCGCCGTGCAGCAGGCCGTGGTCTCCGAGCGCTACGACGTCGGCGCCTATCTGATGCGCGTGCTCGAAGACAAATACATCGCCCACGCCGACACCTCCCTGCCGACCAAGGACGAAGGGCTGACCCCCGACAAGTCCGGCACCGTGCTATGCGCCGGGCTCGACCATCCCGACAAGCAGGTCCGCTACCAGGCGGCCATCACCCTCGCCCATCTCGACCCGTCGCTCGAGTTCTTCAATGCCGAGAAGGTCGTTCCGACGCTGGCCGAAGCGGTCGGCGAATGGGGCATGCGCGTGGTCATGGTCGTCGACCAGGATTACCGCCAGCGCAACACCGCTCGCGAACAGCTGCACAACGACGGCTACATGGTCTACACCGCGATCGACGGCTTCGAGGCCATGCAGCGCCTCGAGGAGTCGCCGGTCAAGGATGCGATCATCATCTCCGGCGAGCTCATGCCCACGCTGCCCGAGAACGTCGATGCGCCGGTGAAGGATTCGAAGGGCAACATCGTCCTGAATCCCGAGGAGCATCTCGACACGCTGCTCGACAAGCTGCACAAGGACTGGCGCTCAGAGAAGACCCCGATCTTCATCTCGCTCCCCGAGGACCCCGAGATCTCGAACAAGATCCAGGCCGCCTTCGATGGCAAGGTCGCGGGCTTCATCAAGAAGCCGTTCACCGCCGAGGATCTCAAGGGCAAGATCGAGATGGCGCTCAAGGATGCGCAACTGCCCAACGTGAACCGCGAAGTGGCCGAGGACATCTCGCTGCGCGCGGCGATCGCCCTGCAGGTTCCGGATCCCGCCCGCACCCAGTTCGATACCGCGCTCGCGGCCCAGGCGCTGGCGAATACGCTCGACGCCCGCAACGACGCGCTGCGCATCCAGGCCTGCAAGGCCCTCGGATTGGCGGCCCAGGGCAAGAACGGCGAGAGCGTGCGTGCGCTCGTGGCGCACGTGACCGACGTCTACGGAGCTCAGGACGCACAGCTCAAGCCCGAGGTCCGCTCGGCGTTCCTCTACGCCATCGGCCAGCTGAACCCGACCACCGACGCCGCTGTCGCCATCATCCTGAAGGCCCTTCAGAATGAGGACGCCGGAGTCCGCGCCGCCGCGGCCGAAGCCGTCGGCCATGCGCCGGAAACGGCGAACGCCCTGCTCTCACGCTATCTGGTACAGCAACGCCTCGACGTGCGCGCCCCCGGCGCCGGCAAGGATCCGCTCGATGCCATCACCTCCGGTGAGGCCAAGCCCGCCGCCCCTGCCGCCCAACCCGCCGCCGGCAATTAAAAGACCCTAGCCTGCTGCGCCTGCAATCTTCCCCTGGAGCCCAATCCAAATGAGCACCACTATCAAAGTCTTCATCGTCCTGATCCTCGTCATGTCGTTGCTCTTCGCGTTCACGACGATGACCCAGTACGCCACGCGCGAGAACTGGAAGCGCCGCTGGGACCAGGATACGAAGGAGCTGAAGGCCGAGCTCGACTCGTCCAACCAGAGCCGGGCTGACCTGTCGATGCAGAAGGTGAAGTCCGACAACCAGGTGGTGAGCCTGAATACGGCGATCACCGACCTGCAGGCGAAGGTGAAGGAGCAGGAGAACGGCATCACCGATCTCAAGCAGACCATCCAGAACAAGGATCTGCAGCTCAAGAAGCAGGAGACTGACTACAATAGCCTGAAGGAAGACTTCATGGCGCAGTCGAAGTCGCTCGAGATGGTGCGCCAGCGCAACGCCGAGCTGACCCACATCGCGCAGGTCGCGCGCGCCGTCGCCTTCAACCTCAACGTCAAGCTGGCCGAGGTCGAGGACGACCTCAACAACGCCCAGACCGAGCTCAGCCAGCGCGCCCAGGACATCGATCAGCTCAGCAAGGACCTGAAGAAGAATCAGGCCATGATGGGTATCCTGCGCGAGCGCTATCCCAAGATCTGGACCGAGCTGAACGACCAGACCGCGTCTGACCGCTACCTCTCGGCGGTGGTCGCCGCGGTGCGCGCCAACCCCCAGGGCCAGCAGGACCTGGTCATGCTGACCCTCGGCAAGGAAGACAAGGTCGAGGAAGGCATCGAATTCATCGTCTACCGCAACAATCAATACATCGTCAAGGTCCGCGCCGAGCGCGTGATGAACGGCATGGTCGCGTGTCGCGTGATTCCGGAGACCTGGAACACCAACAACCTGCAGATCCAGCAGGGCGACATGGCCTCGAACCGGCTCTAGGCCCGAGCGCCTGAAGCCCCACACGCCAACGACGACGGAGCATCCATGGAAGAACAAGACAAGATCTACCTCTGGCTGGTCGTCATCGCCTTCATCGCCTTGCTGATGGCGATGGGCTTCGGCTGGGCCGAGATCCTCGATCTCAAGGATCAGAACATCATCAATGGCGGCGCCACGAGCGCGGGCAGCGCTTCGCACTGAGAGCCGTCGCTGGGCGGCTCCTGCCGCAGCACAGAAAAACCCCGGTGATCGCCGGGGTTTTTCGTTTGCCGGCATCAGCGGTCGATAGCGACGACGCCAAGGACGGATGACGACAGGTGACCCGTTCCGTGATGGCGCCGTACCGTCACATCGATTTTTCGCTCCGGCCCTGGGCCGCTTCGTGGCGCCGGTGCAGATCCTGGAGTTGGCGCTGCATCCGCCTGGCTCCGGCGATGTAGGTCGCGTACACGGTGCCGCTGATCAGCGCATATGAGCACAGCGGCCCGCCGATGATGCCTCCGGCATCGACCGTCACGCCATCCGCCGTGCCGCGCGCGCTGAAGAATCCGTGTCGACCGCGCGTGCCGAGATCGTTCGGCAGGGTCGCCAGCTGCGGCACGCCGAGATGCGCCGCGGGCTGGAGCGCCAGGCGGGCCATGGCCGCTGTGGCGGGCCCGCTGCGGCTGATGCCGATGAACGCCGCCTCGGGCGGGATCTCGGCGAGCGCGGCCTTGGCCTGGGCATCGGCGGTGAATCCTCCCTGGCGCTTCAGGTAGCCGTCCACTCCCGCAGGATTGGTGGTCAGGATCAGCTGCCCATCGCGATACCCCGCCTGGAAGGCCGATACCCCGAGGAATCCGCCGAGCACGCCGTCGTCGCCCTCTGGCGCCATCCCCACGCCGATGGCGAGGATGGGCAGGATCTCGCGCGCCACGTCCTCGTCCATGCCGGTGGCGATGGTCAGCCAGGGGAACGGCGCGCCGTCCTCGACATACACCACCGCATCCCCGTGCAGACTGGCGAGGACCTGGAGCAACGGTGGTACGCCGGCGCGGGCCATCGCCAGATCCAATGCAGCCAGCGCCATCGGATCGTCGAGCAGGCCGCTGGCCATCAGCGCCGACACGGCGGCACCGCCCTCGCCATGGAAGGTGCACGCGCAAAGCGTCGTGGGCGGCAGCCGATCGAGAACCTCGCGATGCGCGGGCTCGAGCTTGAGGCCGCGCCAGGTGTCCAGGCGCGCGACTGGGACGGGGATCTCCCAGTGCTCGCGCATGCCGATGTCATCCAGCCGCAATGCGACCGAGATGGCGGCGGGAGGATCGTCGCGCTGGAATCCCGCCGGCGACCCGAGGGCCGCGCCGATGCGCTCGCGATCGAGCGACACTTCAAAGCACGCATCGGGGAATCGTGGCGCGCGAACAGGAGCCGTCGGGCCGAAGGCGCCGCCGTTTCTGAACGCGAATACGCGCCCGATATGCGTCATGCTGCCTCCGCCGCTGAACCACGGATCGTCCAACGCGCCCGCGTCCTCGCCGTCCGCCACAGCGAGGCTGCGGCACAGCGCTAGCATCGGCGCGCTGTCCTCGCCGGTGGCTACAGCCAGGCGGATGTCGGGCCTCTGCCCGCCGGGAATCGCCTCGACCGCGACTACCGCGCGCGTGACCGAGGCCGCGAGCGCTGGGAGCGTGATGCCGCCGTTCCCCCGCGGATCGAGCGCGTGCTCGAGCCGCGCGACCACCAGTGCGCCCCACGGTGTCGACGCCAGATCCGCGTAGGGCGAGGCCGCGAAGCGCCTCGAGGTGCGCGCGACGTCGTTCGCCAGCACCGTGGCCAGCGGGTGTTCGCTCATATAGGACGTGGGTTCGCCCTCGCGAATTCCCTGGCCCTCTTCAGCCAGCACCGAACCCGCGGAGGTCACCATCACAAGCAACGCGACGAGCAGCCCGCCCGCGCCCACCGAGCCCACGAAACCGGATGACCCGTGCCTGCTCCCCATGGCCGCCTCCGCAGCCGCCCACTCTGCGCCCCGGAGCCTCGACACCGAACCCCGATGTCATCGACTCAGACAGCCCCCACGCGACGCATGAACACTCTGATGCATCCATGGGCAGCGCGAAGCGCCTGCTCTCATCCCACCCTGCTCCCTGGCTCCTGGGGGGGCAGCGCGGAGCGCGATGTTGGGGGGATCGCGAAGCGATCTCAGATGCCCTTTGGGGCATCTGCCGTCCGCAGGAAGTAGTCCCCCAACCGAAAGTCCCCAACTAAGAGTTCCGCTGGAAAATCACCATCACCCGCTCCGGATCCCCCTCCTCGAGCACCACCCGCCGCTCCGAGAGGAAACGGAAACCGCACCGTACCGCGGCCGACAAGGCGGCCGCGCGTTCCGGACCAGCGAAGGCCGGCCCCTTGTAGATCACGACGTGACCCGACTTGTGCAGCAGGTCGGCGCTCTCGGCGAGGATCTCGGCGGCTTGGCCCATGGCCCGGCACACCACTAGCTGGCATTTCCGCCACAGGTCCGGAGCCGCGCGGGAGACCTCGCCGCCACGCAGGTGCAGTCCGCGCACCAGGGCGCCAGAGAGGGCGGCCGCCGCCTGCAGGAACTCGGCCTTCTTCTTGCGCGCATCGACGAGCACCCACGGCACGGCCGGATGCCAGAGAGCCAGCGGCAGCCCAGGATACCCGCCGCCCGAGCCGAGATCCACGCAGGGCGAGCCCTCGGACAGATGCCGGGCCCGGGTATCGCCCTCGATCGCCAAGCTGTCGAGGACGTGCGATTTGAGGTATTCGCGTGGCCCCACCAGGGTGGTGAGGTTCAGCCAGCGGTTCACGCCGACGAGGTGCCCGTACAAGGCCTCGAGCCGCTCCCTGCGTGCCCCGGGATCGACGATCCCGAGCACCGCGCAGCGCGACACGAACCACTCCCAATCGACCGCCGGGAAGGCCACCGCCGGGTGCAGCGCCGGATCGACACTGCCCATCGCGGGATCGTCAGCGGGTTGATCGATGCGCTTGGCCATGAGGGCGGACACGATGGAGACGGAGCGCGCAGCGGAAAGCGGAAAGCGCAGGAAACCCAAGAAGTCGGAAGATCGAAGTGCACAGTCAAAAGAGCCGCGCACGCGCGGCCGGAAGCGCAGCGACCCGGCCCTCTTCCTACCCTGCACCCTGGCTCCTGGGGGGCAGGCCGGAGGCCGATGTTGGGGGGCCGTAGCCCCCCAACCAAGAGCCCCCCAACCAATAGCTTGTTCGTCGTCCTGACCCCCGAAACTCCTCCCCGTGGACTACCTGGTCATCGCCCGCAAGTACCGTCCGCAGACCTTCACCGAGGTCGCCGGGCAGGACGTGGTCGCGCGGACCTTGACCAACGCCATCAAGACCGGGCGCGTCCACCACGCCTACCTGTTCACCGGGCCGCGCGGCGTCGGCAAGACCAGCATGGCGCGCATCCTGGCCAAGGCCCTGTGCTGCAGCGGGCCCAAGGACGACCAGACGGCGCCGACGATCGCGCCGTGCGGAGTCTGCCAGAACTGCCGGATGATCACCGACAGCACCCATCCGGACGTGGCCGAGATCGATGCGGCGCGCTACAACGGCGTGGATGCGATCCGTGAGCTCAGCGACAACGCCTCGTTCTCGCCAACGCTCGCGCGCTTCCGCATCTACATCCTCGACGAAGTGCACATGCTCTCCACGCCGGCGTGGAACGCGCTGCTGAAGCTGCTCGAGGAACCGCCGTCCCACGTGCGCTTCATCTTCGCGACCACCGAGGTCGACAAGGTGCTGGCGACGGTGCTGTCGCGGGTGCAGCGCTTCGATTTCCGCGCCATCGATCTCGAGGACATCGTCAAGCGCCTGCGCTCGATCTGCGAGACCGAGAAGGTCCAGCTCAGCGACGCCCTGCTCTTCCGCATCGCGCGCGCCGCGGGCGGCGGCATGCGCGACGCGCAGACCCTGCTCGATCAGCTGATCGCGGTCTCCGAAGGCGCGGTGAAGGAGGAGGACCTCAATCTGCTCCTGGGCGCGGCGCGCGGCGGAGACATCGACGAACTCGCCGCGCAGCTGATCGCCGCGCAGCCCGCCGAGGCGATCGGCGCGCTCGACCGCGTGTGCTCGGGTGGCGTCGCCCCCGCCACCCTGCTCGACCAACTGGTCGACCACTTCCGCGCCATCCTGCTGACCCAGGCGTGCGGCGTCGCCTCGCCGGTGGTCAGGCGCCTGGGCAATGCCTCGTCGGTCCTCGACGCCCAGGCCAAGGCGGCGACTCCCGAGAAGACCATCCGTATCTGCCAGATCCTGGTCGGTAGCCAGCAGGCGCTGCGCCAGGGCGTAGACCCGCGCCTGCAGCTCGAGCTGGCATTCGTGCGCATCTCCGGTCTCGGCCAGGTCGCCGATGTCGATACGCTGCTGCGCCGCCTCGAACGGCTCGAGGCCGGAGGCGGTGGCGGCGCCAGCGGGGCCGCGGCAGCGGCCGGAGACCGCGGCCGCCCTCGGTAGGGCCGGCCCCCGCGGGAGGTCAACCGGCCCTGGATCGCGCGCCCGCCCAGGAATCCAGAGCGCCGGCGGCACCGCCCGTGCCGATCACCATGCAGAGCTCGGTGCCCAGCTCCGTGCAGATGCCCGCGCGGATGGCTCCGCCGACCCCGCATCCGACCCCAACACCGGGCCCGCCTCCGACCGCCGCTCTTGTCCATGCCCCTGCCGCCGCCGGCGCTCCTCCGCTGGTCGCCTCTCCCGCGCGGCCGGCGGCGTCAGTGCCGACCCTGGATGACCTGCGCCGCCGCTGGCCCGAGCTCGCGCGTGCCGCGCTGCTCCAGGGTCAGGCGGTGCTAGCCGCCGCGCTGACGGGGACCAGCGTCGTGGCGCTCGACGCTGGGGTGCTTACCATCGAGATCGCGCCCGGCCGCACCCCGCCACCGCCCGACATGGACGCCCAGCTGCAGCCATACCTGGCCTCGATCTCCGCCCACGGCCTGCGCCTGGCCTTCATCGCCGCCAAAGCGGTCGAGGGCGACGACCGCACCCGCCGCTACCAGGCCGCCAAGGCCCACCCGGTGATCCGCGAGTTCATCAAGCGCTTCGACGGCGAAGTCATCCGCAACGACGTGGTCACCCGCGACGAATGGCAAGCCCGCGTGGAACGCGAACTGTGACCCCCCTCGCTGTCCTCTGTCCCCTGCGCAGCAGCACGCCAACCTCCACCTCGCACAGGGGGGGTGAGCTGGAGCCGCTTCGGCGGAAGCGAACGGAGCAGGGGGATCGTCCTCGATCCCCCCGCCTCAAGAACGGGTGCGTGACGGCCCCCGACGCGCGCGGCCGCAGGCCGCATGACGGCATCGCCGCCATACCCGACGTACGGCGGAGTCGTACGTGAGCAGCGACACCCAGGTCATCCATCTGCAGGAGTTCGAGGGCAACGACCCGGACGGCGATGGCGACGATCTCAAGGCACCGCGGCGCGCCCCGACCCAGGTTGGGCCGTACCGCATCATCCGCCAGCTCGGACGCGGCGGGATGGGCACGGTCTACCTCGCCGAGGCCGCGGTCTCGTGCCCGGTGCCGATGGGTAGGCCGGTGGCGATCAAGGTGCTGCGCCGCACCGACCCCGAGGAACGCCGGCGCTTCGAGCGCGAAGCCGCGTACCTGCAGTCACTGAGGCACCCGGGCATCGTGCGCGTGCTCGACAGCGGTGAGCACGAGGGCCGGCCTTTCCTGGTGATGCAGCTGATCGACGGCAAGCGCCTCGACGACCTGGTGCTCAAGGGCCCGCTCTCGGAACGCCTGGCTGCCGAATACACCGTGCAGGCGCTCGAGGCACTGCACGTCGCGCATCTCGCCGGCATCCTCCACCGCGACATCAAACCGGGCAACATCATGCTCGATGAGGCGGGCGTGGTGCGGATCCTCGACTTCGGCCTCGCCAGCCACATGCACCACGAGTCGCGCCTGACGCGCACCGGGAATGTCGTCGGCACGCCGGCGTACATGAGCCCCGAACAGGCGAGCGGCAGCCGCGACGACGTCGGCCGCCGTTCCGACGTCTACAGCATGGGCGCCTGCCTCTACGAGCTGCTCACCGCCTTCCAGCCATTCACCGCCGACAACTCCGTCGCGGTGCTGCGGCGCATCATCGACGATCCGCTGGTGCCTCCGTCCCAGTTGCGCCCAGGGCTGTCGCGCGAGCTCGAGACGGTGGTGATGGTGGCGATGGCCAAGGATCCGCGCGACCGCTATGCGACCGCGGAAGCGATGGCCGAGGATCTGCGCCGCTACCTCGCCAGCGGTCGCGTCAAGGCCAAGCGGCTGTCCCCCGGCAAGGTCTTCCTGCGCTCGTGCTGGCGGCACCGCCGGCACATCGCCGCCGGATCGCTCGCCGCATTCGTCGCGCTGTCGGCGGCGGGGCTCGGCGCGATCCAACTGGTCAAGGCGCAGCGCGCCGCGGACGCGCGCAACGCGCCGCCCGAGCCGCCCGCCGAGCTGTGGACGACTGAAAAGCGCATCGACACCCCCCTCGACGCCCAAGGCAGCGGCGTGCACCTCTCCGTGTACGGCCCGCTCGGCGAGGGCGTGCAGCTCGCCACCCTGCCGCCCGTGAGCGGGTCGGCGCGCCTGACGGTGACGGCCGAGCTCACCGCGACGGTCTCGCGCGTGGAGCTATTCGTCAACGACCGCGACGTCTCCAAGGGCTACCGCCTGCGCCTCGACGGCGCCGAGGACGGCGATCGCCTGGTGCTGATGCGCGAAGACAAGGTGGTGGCCAGCCGCGCCCTCGGCCGCGTGGCGCGCGGCCAGCCATGGAAACTGTCGCTCGAACGCGAGGACGCGGTGGTGACGGCGATCGTGACCGCGCGCCTGAACGAGCTGCCGCCGCTGCGCTTCCTCGACCTGGTGCCCATCGATGGCGAGGACGCCAGCGCCACGTACGTGGCCTACGCGCCGGGTTCCGCGGCGGTGCGCAAGGTGCTCGTCGAGCGCCAGAAGCGCCCGCTGATGGTCAGCGCCCTGGCGACCGGCGATATGGCCCGCCAGGATGGTCACTTCGCGCGCGCGCAGAAGGAGTACGAGGCCTTCCTGCGTGATCATCCGGACTCGCCGCAGGCCCGCGACGCGAGCCTGCGCATCGGCCTGTGCCTCGAAGGCCTCAAGGACGACAAGGACGCGCTCACGCGCTTCATCGACGTCGCGCAGGCCAACAAGGACGATCCGCGCTACGTGCTGGTAGCCACCTTCCACGCCTGGGGCTGCGCGCTGAGACTCGGGCGCTATGAGGAGGCCGAACGCAGCTTCGACAAGATCCGCAGCGATTACGATCTCGACACCCTGGTCGCATCCATCCCCGAGGATACGCGCAAGGAGCTGCTCCAGGACTACCTCGACCGCGCCGAGAAGCTGGCCGCGGCCGAACCCCAACGCGCGACCCGCCTCTATTCGACCGCAACCGATCTCGCGGTGTACCTCAAGGTCGAGGAGAAGGTCAGCCAGGGGCGCACCGGGGCTGGCGACATCCTCGTCGGCCTGGGCCGCTTCGAGGATGCGAAAGCCCTGTATTTCAGCTCGGCGACCGACCAGCACCTGCCGGTCCCCCTGCGCATGAAGGCGATGCTCAAGGTGGCCGAGGTCGAGCGACTGAACGATCTGCCGAGCTCGGCCGAGACCGCCTACCTGGTGGTGATGAACAACCCCACCGCCGACCAGGAGAACAACAGCCAGTGGGCGCGCCTGTGGTTGGGGGATCTCTACCTCGAGCAGAGCGATCGCGATCGTGCGCTCGCGGTGTGGCGCGCATCGCCCGAGGCCCTCACGCGTCCCGGTCAGGCTATGGCGAGGCTCGCAGCGGGCGATGCTCAGCTGACCGCGACCGAGGTCGACCGTTTCTACGCAAACGACATCGAGTACTTCAATGGCCGCCTGGCGCTGATGGCCGGCGACGCCAAACGCTATGCCGACGCGCTGAGCAACGTCGTGCACATGGGGCCGGCGTACGATTGGCCGACGCCGTTGGCGAAGCATCTGCTGGAGGTCATGAAGGCAGCGCCGCCGATCGAGCCGCCACCGCCTGGAGCTCTCGCTCCGGTACCACGTGCTAGCGAAGCGCCGGCGCCATCTCCCGCGCCGTCTCCGGCAGCCGCGCCAGCGGCGTCACCGGAACCACCAATACCAGTAACCTCGCCCACATCCGAACCCGTCGGATCCGATCGCCCTGCGACCGGCCACACCAGGACCGACCACACGGGTGAATGAGCCAAGGCGGATGCCGACGCCATCCTTTTGGGAGCCGGCCGAGCCGAGCCGATCAGTCGTCTTCTTCGTCTTCCTTCACCTCGTCGTCCTCGAGGTTCTCTTCCATGTCTTCGTTCTCGTCATTGACGGTGTCGAGGAACTCGTCGAGAGCATCCTTGATCGCCTCGTTGATGCGGAAGCCTTCGCTCTTGAGGAGCTTGACGATGTCTTCTTCCAGACCCATGAGCGACTCCTTGTGTCCTTACCTAACGGAGGAGATGATGAACACCAGCGGGTAGTGCGCGGCCCTGGTCTGGGCCGCATCCCGTGCGCATCTCGTGTCGTGGTATGCCTTTGACGTAGGGTATGGCGCCATCGGTGTCAATCCCCAGGCGGTTTCCGACACTCGCCAGGTGGGGAATTCAAACGCGCAGCGCGACTTGAGCCGGCGGCCCCGCCTGCGAACCTCCGCCGCACATGACCGCCACGGCGCGCATCGGCATCCTCACCATCAGCGATCGCGCCAGCGCCGGCGTCTACCAGGATCTCGGCGGGCCAGCCATCGCCGCGACCCTGGACGACTACCTGACTTCGCCATGGGAGCCGATAACACGGCTGATTCCCGACGATATCGAGACCATCCGCGCCACCCTCATCGCCCTGTGCGACGTCGAGCGCTGCGATCTGGTCGTCACCACGGGTGGCACCGGTCCAGCCAAGCGCGACGTGACACCCGAAGCCACCGAAGCGGTGTGCGACAAGCTGATGCCCGGTTTCGGCGAACTGATGCGCGCCGCGTCACTGCGCTTCGTGCCCACCGCCATCCTCTCGCGCCAGACCGCCGGCATCCGCGGCTCGTCGCTGATCGTGAACCTGCCCGGCAAGCCGAAGAGCATCCGCGAATGCCTGGACGCGGTGTTTCCCGCGATTCCCTATTGCCTCGATCTGATCGGGGCGGCGCGCCTGGAGACCGACGAAGCGGTGATCAAGGCCTTCAGGCCGAAGAGCGGCTGATCGACGCGAGCCGGCGTCGTGTCAGCGCGCGCTGCCCTTGGCCTGCGGCTTCTCGACCAACGCCATCAGCAAGCGCTCGTACTCGTCGACGATGGGCTTGGGCGCAAAGCGCTCGGCAGAGGCGCGCGCCGCGAGGCGCATGCGCTGATAGCGCGGTACATCGTCGAGCAGGTTCGCGGCCAGAGTGCCCAGGCAGACGTCGCTGCCCTCTGGACAGAGGATGCCGGTGACGCCGTCCTCGACCACCTCGGGCAAGCCGCCAGCGTGGTAACCGAGCACCGGACAGCCACAGGCCATCGCTTCGAGGGCCGACAATCCGAAACTCTCGGATCGACTGGGCAGCAGGAACAGGTCGCTGGCCTGCAGGATGGGCTCGGGCTTCTGCTGGCCGAGCAGCCGCAGGTCGGCGCGGACGCCGAGCTCGCGCGCGAGGTTCTCGGCCTTCGGCAAATCCGGACCGTCGCCGACCAGCGCCAGCACCGCTTTGTGGCGGCGGCGCAGCACCGCGAACGCGCGCACCACTTCCTCGACGCGTTTCACCGGTCGGAAGTTTGAGACGTGGGTGATCACCTTCCAATCCGGCGGAGCCAGACACTGGCGCGCGGGCTGGGCGGGATCGGGCGCGAACCGCTCCAGATCGACGAAGTTCGCGATCGGATGAACGCTGCCGGGCTTGGTGTGGAAATGGCTGTCGGTCTCGGTCGCGAGCCAGGCGCTGGGGGCGGTGAGCAGATCCTGATGCGCGATGGCGAACTTGGTCAGCTCGTAGAATCCCTGCTCGCGTCCGACCAGGGTGATGTCGGTGCCGTGAAGCGTGCAGGCGAGCTTCACGTCCTTCGACGGCTCCTTCTCACGCAGCACCTGCCGCGCCATCCACGCCGAAACCGCGTGCGGGATCGCGTAATGCGAGTGGATGATCTCCACTCCGTGCTCCTCGACCACCTCGATGAGCTTGTTGGTCAGGTTGAGCGAGTACGGCGGGTAGCGGAACAGCGGATAATCGCCGACATCCACGCCGTGGAACATCAGGTTGGGCCGGAACCGGTCCATGCGGAACGGCATCTCGTACGACACCATGTGGACCTGATGGCCGCGGTCGGCGAGATGCATCGCCAGCTCGGTGGCGACCACGCCGCTGCCGCCGTAGGTCGGGTAGCAGACGATGGCGAGGCGCATGCCGTCACTTCCCGTCGGGGACGACGAGCTCGGGCGGAGTTGGAGGCGTCATCGTCTCGTCGACGTCGGCGCGCTTGGGCGCCGGGTCGTCCTTGGACGGGGCCTGGGCCGGCGGAACCGTCGGATCCGGGATCGCCGACGGCTTCAACGAGCCGTGCGCTGCATCGGATGGCGACGTGCCGGTTGAGGGCGTCGCCTCGCCGAGCTTCGCGAGCACCGGTTGGATGCGCATGTCCTTGCTGGGCATCAGCTGGCGTTGCCAGGGCTGGTAGCCTTGGCGCTCGATGCGCACGGTGATGATCTTGCGCGGCAGGGGCAGCTTGGCAGGAGTGGTGCTCAGGAAGGTGCCGTCGACCAGGATGTCGGCGTTCGCCGGGTCGCTGTCGATGTCGACGACCACGCTGCCGCCGGGCATGGGCGCGCCGGCGGTGTCCGGGCGGTCCTTGAGGACCTTGATCAGGCTGCCGACCAACGTGCTGCAGGCGTCCCAGGCGGCGACGCTCTCGGGCTTGGCGACGTCGCCCATCATCTTCACCATCGGGTCGCCGGAGGCGTGGCCCTTGGCCTTCTTGTAGAACACCGGCGGGCCGGCGGGATCGCTCGGGTCGACGGCGCGCATCTCGACGGTGACCGTGACCGAGCCCTTCGACGGATGGGGGCCGATGGGGTTCTCGGTGGAGATGTCGAGGACGCGGGTGAGCACCACCAGGAATGAACCGGCGGCCGCGGGGACCGGGCCCGCGCTCCAATCCTGAGCATCGGAGTCAGGGAGGTTCTCGCGCGCCTGGCCATCGTCGTCGGAGAGGCGGTCGATGCGGTCGGCCAGATCGAACGCGTACACCAGGCGGGACTCAGGGTAGATCGGCGCGAGCGGGCCGGTCGCGACCGGCGCGAAGGCGATGATGCGCTTGCCGGCGTTGTCGGCGGAGGCCGCGGTCGAAGCCGAGCCATCCGTGCCCTCGGCGGGCGGAACCACCGGGCGGCCATCCTGGTCGACCTGTCCGTTCCATTTGGCCTCATCCCTGCGGACGCAGCCCAGGACAGCGAAGACGGAGACCGTGAGCAGGCAGCAGAGGATCGCGGATTTCATGGCGCGGAGTATGCGGCCGCGTCTCGGCAGGCAACGTTCGAAACGCTCCGATCCGGCCCGCGGCGAACGATGCGCGCGCACGGGCGCCCGCCCCTCCCACCATCAGTGCGATGCCCGGGGTCGGGTAAATGGCGCATTGACTCGCAGCATGCCCGCCGTGTGCTTCTCGCCCCGCTGGCCGACCTTCGGACAGCCTCGGAGACCTCCATGCTCATCGGCATCTCGCCCCTCATCAGTCCGGATCTGCTGGCCCTGCTCTGCCGCATGGGGCATGGCGACGAGATCGTGCTGGCCGACGCGCACTTCCCCGGCGAGAGCTTCAACGAGCGGGTCCTGCGCGCGGACGGCTTGCGCATTCCCGACCTGCTCGACGCCATCCTACCACTGTTCGCGCTCGACGAATACGTCGATGCGCCGCTGATGATGATGGCGGCGGTTCCTGGCGACAAGCTGGATCCGAAAGTCGAGAAATCCTATCGCGCGACGATCGACCGGCACTGGCCCAAGATCCCGGCCATCGCCCGGATCGAGCGCTTCGCTTTCTACGAGCGCGCGCGCAATGCCTTCGCCGTGTTGATGAGCGGCGAGACCGCGAAATACGGCAACATCATCCTCAAGAAGGGCGTCACGCCGCTACGCTAGGCAATCCGCGCCGCGGCGAATGCCGAGAGCGGTAGCCGCCACTGCCGATTCGCGCGTCATCCAGCCGCTGGCGCGGTGACGGCTTCTGGCAGATCAGGCTCAGACGAGGTCGCTTTCTTGGGCTGGTTCTCCTGCCGATCGATGTCCTCGCCCACGGTGTGGCGCATGACTTCCTCGACCGTGGTGACCCCGCGCATGGCGTTGAGCAGCCCGCAGCGGCGCAAGGTGATCATGCCGGTCTCGACCGCCTTCTTGCGGATCTCGATAGCGGTTCCGCCACCGATGATGGTGCGGCGCAGGTCGTCGTTCATCTCCATGCACTCTACGAGCGCGAAGCGGCCCTTGTAGCCGCCCGAGCACAGGCTGCAGCCGATCGGCTTCCAGAGCTTCAGGCCCTCGATCTCCTCGGGCAGGTAACCGATCTCGAGCAGCTGCGGGCGCGATGGGTATTCGGCCTTCGGCATCTCGATGCGGCAATTCTTGCACAGGCGACGGCCGAGGCGCTGGGCCAGGATGGCGAGCACGGTGGACGCGCACAGGAAGGGTTCGATGCCCATGTCCAGGATGCGCGAGATCGTCGAGGGAGCGTCGTTGGTGTGGAGCGTGGACAGCACCAAGTGGCCGGTGAGCGCGGCCTTCACCGCGATCTCGATGGTCTCCTGGTCGCGGATCTCGCCGATCATGATGGTGTCCGGATCCTGGCGTAGCAGCGCGCGCAGGGCGGTGGCGAAAGTCAATCCGCGCTTGGGATTGACGTGGCACTGGTTGATGCCCTCGATCTCGTATTCGACCGGATCCTCGACGGTGTTGACGTTGTCCTCGGGGGTCATCACCGATTTCAGGCACGAATACAGGGTGGTGGACTTGCCCGATCCGGTCGGCCCGGTGACCAGCATCATCCCGTACGGCGAGGACAGCGCGCGATTGAGGATATCGAGCGTCTGCTGCTCGAAGCCGATCTCCTTCATGTCCTTGAGATTGCCCTTGGCGAGCAGACGCATGCACACCTTCTCGCCGTGCACCACCGGCAGCGAGTTGACACGGATGTCGACCTTCTTGCCTTCCATGGACACCTGGATGCGGCCGTCCTGCGGCTTGCCGCGCTCGGCGATGTTCATGGTGTCGGTCATGATCTTCAGGCGCGAGACCATCGCGCGCTCGAGCCGCTTCGGCAGATCGAGGACTTCGGTCAACACGCCGTCGATGCGCAGGCGCACGCGCACGCGCTTCTCGAACGGCTCGATATGGATGTCCGACGCGCCGCGCTTGATCGCGGTCGAGAAGATCTGCTTCACCACCTTCACGGCCGGGCTGTCGTCGCCGCCCGCGGTGAGCTCGGCGTCGTCCGGCTTCTCGTCGTTGGTCTTCTTGGCGTCCTGCAGGGTGAGGTCGTCGTCCAACCCCTCCATGGTCTCCATCAGCTGTTCGACGGCCTTGTCCTGCGCGTGGTAGGCCAGCTCGATGGCCTTGATGATCGCGCGTTCGCTCGACACCACCGGCAGGATCTGCTTCTTCAGCTGCAGCTTCAGGTTGTCGACCATCACCACGTCATAGGGATTGGCGACGGCGAGGGTCAGGTACTCGCCGATCATCGCGAGCGGCAGGATCGAATGGTACTTCGACATCTCCTCGGGAATGATGTCATTGCCGTTGTTCTGCTCCTTCAGCGCCTCCATGTCGACCTTCATCTTGTCGAGATCGAGGGTCGGCCAGCCGGAATCCTCGCTGACCAGTCCGATGAGCGTGAGCTCGTCGATCAGCCCCTCGGTGACGGCGAGCGACGCCAGCAGCACGCTCTCCTTGTTGGCTCGTTCGGCCACGCCCTGGAGCTGCTTCTCGTCGACGATGTTATGCTTTCGCAGCAGCGTCGAGAGCTTGCGGTTGTAGCCGATGACATTGGCCATGGGGGTGGTGTCTGGTTGGTGGTGTTTGGTGTTTAGTGGGAATGCGCGGTGACAGCTGTGGATACAGGCGGCACGGTCTCATCGAGACCACACACCACACACCACACACTACACACTGGCTTCATAATCCATGCGCCTGCAGCACGACGTTGATCTCGCTCATCTTGGTCAGGAACACCTGCAGGCTGCAGCCGGTCTGGGTCTCGATCTGCTTGAACACGTCTTCCGAGAGCAGGCCGGCGATGGCGATCACCAGCACCGAGCCGATGGAATCCATCGGCACGAACTGGAAGCGGCGCATCATCGCGGGCTCGAAGATCTCGAGCAGCTCTTTCGGGATGTTGTACGTCGAGGGTTTGATGTAGGGGATGCCGAACTGCGAGACCAGCACCGCCACCATCTTGTCCTCGGTGATCAGGCGCTGCTGCACCAGCGTCTCGCCGAACAGCAGGCCGGACTGGTGCTGCATGCGCAGCGCGTCCTGGACCTGCTCCTCGCTGAGGATGCCCTGCTCGACGAGCAGTTCGCCCAGGCGTTTGCGCGTCAATCGGTTCAGCGAGACCATCAGCCGGCTCCTTCGAGCGTGCGTCGTGGGTCGTCCGTCGTCCGCCGTGGGGAAGGCCGGAGACCGTCGCCATCGAGCGACGACGGATCACGGACTACCGACCACTGACGCTGACTGGTCATTTCGCCGCCGGGCCGTCGCGCTGGGCCATGCGCTTGAGGTCCTCGGGATCCGAGGACCGGTTCATCGCCTCGTCCCAGGTGATCTGGTTCGCGCGGTGCAGCTCGAAGAGGCTCTGGTTGAGAGTCTTCATGCCGACCTTAGCGCCGGTCTGGATGTGCGACATGATCTGGTGGCACTTGTCCTCGCGGATCAGCGAGCGGATGGCGGCGTTCGGCAGCATGATCTCGGCCGCCAGCGCGCGGCCGCGCCCGGTGGTCTTGGGGATCAGCTGTTGGCAGAACACGCCCTCGAGCACGAAGGACAGCTGGGTGCGGATCTGGTTCTGCTGGTAGGCCGGGAACACGTCGATGATGCGGTTGATGGTCTGGACGCAGTCCGAGGTGTGCAGGGTCGCGAAGGTCAGGTGGCCGGTCTCGGCCAGCGTCAGCCCAGCCTCGACGGTCTCCTTGTCGCGCATCTCGCCGATCAGCACCACGTCCGGATCCTGGCGCAGCACCCGGCGCAGGGCCTGGTTGAAGCCCTGGGTGTCGGTGCCGACTTCGCGCTGGTTGACCAGGCACGATTTGTTGCGGTGCACGAACTCGATCGGATCCTCGATGGTGATGATGTGATCGTGCATCGTGGCGTTGATGTAGTCGATCATCGAGGCCAAGGTCGTGGACTTGCCCGAGCCGGTGGCGCCGGTGACCAGCACCAGGCCGCGGTTGAGCTCGCAGAGGTGCTTGCAGACGTGCTGGGGCAGGCCGAGCTGTTCGAAAGTGAATATCTCGTAGGGGATGGTGCGCAGCACCGAGCCGACCGCGCCGCGCTGGTAGAAGACGTTGACGCGGAAGCGCCCGACGCCGGCGAGGCCGAAGCTCATGTCGAGCTCGAGATCCTGCTCGAAGCGGGCAATCTGCTGGTTGTCGAGCACCGAATACACCAGCTTCTTGGTCTGCTCGGGGCCGAGGATCTCGGTCTGCGGAATCTCGGTGAGATTGCCGTCGATGCGTGTGCGGGGGGCCGAACCCGCGGAGATGTGCAGGTCGGAGCCACCCCGCTCCACCATCGTCCGCAACAGCTCTTCCATGGTGATCATGGGCGCTCCTCGCGTGCTGGCTCGTGCGCTGATGTCGGCGGAGGCGCCGCAGCATCAGCGGCATGGCCTGCCGCCTTATCACAAATAGTGGCATCCAATCCGTCTGGGTGCAAGAGCGGGTTTCGACGCAAGCCCTCGCCAGAGCGTGTGATGCAGCCCGTTACTCGCCCGCGAGGACGAACACCGGCACCACCCAGACCTTGGCGGCGGCGGCGGCGGCCAACACCCGCGCGCGCGCGGCGACGTCGAGCGAGCGGTCGACGCTGCGCCGCACTTTGACGCCCACGGCCCGCAGGGCGTCGGGGGGCAGTCCCGCGCCGTAATGGGCGGCCAGGACCTCGCCCAGCGCTGGGTCGTTCAATGCCTCGTGCCGAGGACGGCCCTCGTAGCTGAGCGCCCCGGTCTCGTCCATGTCCAGGGTGAAGGGCAGCTGGGCCTTCTCGATCACCAGTTCGATCACCGTCCCCGCGGAAGGCACCAGGGCGCTGTTGGCCTCGAAACGGGCGTCGTCCGAGGCGCCCGGGAAGGGGCTGGCGAGCAGCGCGTCCGGCTCGTCGAAATTGACCGCGATCGAGCGCGTGCTGTCGAGCATGAACCGCTCCTTGCGCTTGGTCGTGCCGTCGGGCCCTTGCTCCTGGATCACCTGGAACCGGCTGCCGGTGTAGACGAACGGCAGCGGCGGGTATGCGCGATCCATCACCCGGTCGCGCACCAGGCAGCTGGCATCGACGATGCGCGTCTTGCCGTCTTCGTCCTTCCAGGCCAAACGCAGGCGAACCGGCGTGCCGCGCGCGGGCACGCCGCTGCCCTCGGCGGTCGGCATGCCATCTGACTCGAGGCCCAGGGCGCGGATGCAGGCGAACTTCACCCACTGCCCGGTGGTGGTGTCGAGCCTGACCAGCGCTTCGTGGGTCTTGCCATCCTTCAGGCAGGCCAGCACCTCGAGCCCGTCAACCGGGCCGTGATCGATGTTGGTGCTGCCATCGAGCGCGACGCGTTCGCCGAGGACGTAGCGCACGCCGGCGACTCCGGGCAACGGCTCGCCACGCGCCAGCGGCTCGATGGTCGCGATCTCGGGCTTCGGCAGGACCGGCAACGTGAGCAGCGGATCGGGAGCCTTGTCGGCTGCGGTCGCCGCGGTCTCGGCACATGCGGCATTCGCCGACACGAGGACGACCAGGGCGACCGGGCAGAAGGCGCGCCGCGTCATCGGCATCACCAGGTCGAACAGGGAGGCAAACGGGCGGCGCGAGATCATGGTGACAGGATGCACGAGGGTCTCCTCCTGCAATGCTCATGCCGATCGATAGCGATGACTGCTGCCTCGGACCAGCCTCGGACCCAGCGGTGGATGCGGATCCGATGACCACCAGGGTCAGGCGGTGCCGCATCCCTGCGCAAGGCCTTGGCTAAAAGAGGTGGCCGAAGACGTCAGGCGCGGGCGCGCTTGCGGACCGCGCGCGGGCGCCTGACCGACAGCACGGCCTCGGCGAGCATGCGGCAGGCGTCCTCGCCCCCGCGGACCGGGTCCGCGACCGGGAGCCTGGTCTCCTGGTGGGCCTGCTTCACCGCCGCGCGCGCATGCGCATCGTCCAGCTCCAGGGTGTTCAGGGCGATGGCCACCACCTTGCCGGGGTGCAGTGGAGCCAGCATCGCCTCGTAGAGTTCGATGTAGCGCTTCAGCGGCGGGACCGGCACATCGGTATGGCGCAAATGGGTGCGCGTCGCGCTGTGGCAGAGGATCATCGCGTCCGGACAACTGCCATGCAGCAGGCTCAGCGCCGAGCCCGAATAGCACGGCGACAGGATCGAGTTCTGCCCCTCGATGACCAGGATGTCCGCGCCCTTCGCCTCGTGCAGGATCAGGCGCTCGACGGCGCCGCCGGTGAAGTCCGAGATCACGCGGTCGATGCACAGGCCCCTGCCGGTGACCATGATGCCGTCCTGGCCGGTGGCGACGAAGCGCGACTTGTGGCCGTTGGCGCGCAGCCAGCGGTCGAGCGACAGCGAGGTGGTGGTCTTGCCGATGTTGGTGTCGGTGCCGACGGTGAGCACCCGCAGCGCGGCGGTGCCACGCGCCTTGGCGGTGGAGATGGTGTGCTCGTGATCGGGCACCTTGCGCAGGTTCACCAGTTCCACGCAATGGCGCGCCGCGAGCGCGACCAGGTTGGGATCGCCGTCGACGCTCTCGTGCAGCCCAGAGATCACGCCGATCTTGTTGCGGATGGCCTCGTATACCTGCGGACGTAGCGCCTTCGGCAGATAGCCGCCGGGGGTCGCCACGCCGATCACCAGCCATTCGATGCCCATGCCCACCGCCTCCTCGACGCCCGAAACCACCGGGATCCCCTGGCCGACGCCGGTGAGCTCCTGCAGATCCCAGCCGGCATGCTTCGAATCGATCACGCACACCACGTCCTCGGGGCGGAAGCGCAGCAGGCCCATGGCCGTCTTGTTGCGGTAGATGTCGAGCCCACCCTCGGTGAGCACGGCGAGACGGCGGAAGGTGCGGATGTGGGACATGGTCTTTCGACTACGACGTGCGGGGTACGTGGTGCGGCGTGCGGCGAAACCGCAGTCCGGGCAAGTCTGCCGCGACTCCAGCGCGACACCATACCCTCCGGACCGCGGCCTCCACGGCCGCCGCTCGCCGCGGCTTCCTGCGGTTTCGCCGCACCCCGCACCCCGCACGCCGCACGTGAAATTTACAGATCCCGCCCCACCGCCGCGCCGATCGACGCGATGCCTTCACGCCGTAGGCGCTGGGCGAGACCACGGTTGATCGCGCGCACCAGGCCGGGGCCGTGGTAGATCAGTGCGCTGTAGACTTGCACCAGGCTCGCGCCATGGGTGATCTTCTCCCACGCCGCCGTCGCCGAATCGATGCCGCCAACGCCGATGATCGGCATCCGCGCTCCAGCGCCGCAGGCACGCAGGCGGCGCGCCACGCGCGCGAGCACCAGCGTCGAACGTGCGCGCAACGGAGCCCCGGACAGGCCGCCAGCGCCGCAGGCGGCGACGACATCCGTCGGCGTGCGCAGGCCGGTGCGGCCGATCGTGGTGTTGGTGGCGATCAGGCCATCACAGCCTGATTCGAGCGCCACGTCGACCGCGGCGTCGATGCCCGCGTCGGCCAGATCGGGAGCGATCTTCAAGAGCAGCGGCCGGCGCGCGACCGCGTCGAGTTCGGCTCGCACCCCGCGCAGCAGCGGGCGCAGCAGCGCCTCGCCCTGCAGGTCACGCAGGCCAGGCGTGTTCGGGCTCGAGACGTTCACCACCACGTAGTCGGCCCGCGCCGCCAGCAGACGTACCGACGCGCGGTAGTCGTCGAGCGCCGCATCCAGCTCGACGACCTTCGACTTGCCGAGATTGATGCCGAGCACGCACCGCGGGCGGCGCCCGCCGGAGCCCGCCGCCGCGTAGCGGCGCTCGAGCCGGACGGCCACGGCCGCGGCGCCCTGGTTGTTGAAACCCATGCGGTTGATCACCGCCTCGTCTTCGATGAGCCGGAACAGCCGCGGCCGCGGATTGCCCGGCTGCGCCTGGCCGGTCACGGTGCCGATCTCGACATGCGAGAAGCCGACGCTGGCGAGGGCATCGATGGCGACGCCATTCTTGTCGAGACCCGCGGCGAGCCCCACGGGATTGGCGAAATCGATGCCCCACAGGCGTTGACGCAGCGCCGGCTCATCGACCCGGCACAGCGCCCGGGTCAGCGGATTGATGATCGCCGGAGCGTGCGCGAGGGCCTCGAGGGCGAATTCGTGCGCGGCTTCCGCGTCCTTGCGGAACAGCCACGGTCTCGCCAGATCCCGGTACCAGCCCATGCCCGTCTCCGGTCCGCAGCCTATGGCATCCCCTCGCCGCGCCACGGGGCCTTGAACGGCGTGCGCGGATGGTGATGGGTGCCGATCATCGGTTTTCTGCTATCGGTCGATGGTTGATGCCTGTTGGCGCCTGGGCTTGCCAAGGCCGCGCCCGGTGGCGACAGTGGACAGGGATGTCCTCCGGGTTCCTCATCCATTTCATCTCTTCCGACGGCGAGGAGCGCGAGGAGCGCTGGGCCTCGCTCGAAGGGTTCCGTTCGTGGGCCGTCTCGCAGTCCTCGGTCTACCGCTACACCGCCTACCAGGAGGATGAGGATGGCGAGTGGAGTGTAGTCGAGAAGGGCCGCACTGACTCTTAAGTCGGGGGCTTTGCCCCCAAACCCCCACGAGCTTTGTCATCCCTCTTTTTGTCCGCCGGGCGGCCAAAAGTTTGCGTGATGGGCTCCGCCCATGGTTCACGCAAACCAGGATTCGGCGCTCGGGGGAAGTCGGGGGGTGCGATCCTGAGCATCACCGCGGAGCTTGGCGTGGCCGGGGTGCGGGACATGCTTTGCCCATGGCCGCCACTGGACTCCGCGTGCTCATCACGGGCGCTTCGTCCGGGATCGGCGAGGCGTTGGCGCGTGAGTATGCGCGACGCGGAGCGCGGCTGGTGCTCGCGGCGCGCCGTGTGGATCGGCTCGAGCTCCTGCGCGCCGAGCTCGCCGCCGCGGGAACGGAAGCGCTGGCGGTCGCCTGCGACGTGTGCATCGACGGCGATCCCGAACGCGCGGTGGCGGTGGCGCGCGAGCGCTTCGGTGGACTCGACATCGCCATCGCCAATGCCGGCTTCGGCGTCATCGGCCGCTTTGCCGACCTGTCGCTCGACGACTACCGCCGCCAGTTCGAGACCAACGTCTTCGGCGTGCTGCGCACCGCGCGGGCCGCGCTGGCCGACCTCACCGCCAGCAAGGGCCGCCTCGCGGTGATGGGCAGCGTCATGGGCCATGTACCGATGCCCGGCGCCTCGCCATACGGCATGAGCAAGTTCGCGGTGCGCGCGTTCTGCGAATCCCTGCGCGACGAACTGGAGCCAGCGGGCGTGTGCGTGACCCTGCTGAGTCCCGGATTCGTCCAGAGCGAGATCCGCCGCACCGACAATCACGGTGTGCTGCGCGCCGAGGCGGCTGACGACGCGCCGGCGTGGCTGCAGCTGAGCGCCGATCGCGCGGCACGCATCATGGTGCGCGCTATCGCGCGCGGTGCGCGCGAGCGCGTGATCACCGGCCATGGCCGCAGCGCGGTGTGGCTCTACCGGCACGCACCGTGGCTGATCCGCGCCGGCATGCGTCTCGCGGGAATCGAACGCAAAAAACGTGGGGCGCACCCGTGAAGGCCCGCCCAGGCCGTATCAGCGGCCGCGCGATCTTTCGCGCAGGCGCGCTTCGCGGCGCGCGGCGACGCGCAGCGGCAGCGCCTGCAGACGGATGAAGCCGGTGGCGTCGGACTGGTCGTAGGCGCCGCCGTCGGCTTCCATCGAGGCGATCGCGGCGTCGTACAGGCTGTGCTCCGAGGTCCGGCCGGCGACGACGATGTTGCCGCGGTAGAGCTCGAGCGAGACGCGTCCGGTCACGTGGCGCTGGCTCGACTTGAGGAAGGCCATCAGCGCCTCCATCTCCTCGCAGTACCAGAAGCCGAAGTACGCCATCTGCGCGAAGCGCACGGCGAGGGTGTTCTTGCTGTGCAGCAGATCGCGGCCAACAGTCAGCGCCTCGAGATCCTGGTGCGCGGCGAGCAGGATCGATCCGCCCGGGGTCTCGTAGACGCCGCGGCTCTTCATGCCCACGAAGCGGCTCTCGACCATGTCGATGCGGCCGATGCCGTGCTTGGAGCCGATGGCGTTCGCCGCGGCCAGCAGCTTGGCCGGTGACATCTTCTTGCCGTTGAGCGCCACCGGCACGCCCTCGATGAAGTCGACGGTCAGCTTCTCGACGGGGGCGTTGGCCTGCTTGAGCGGCTTGGTCATCTTGAACATGCCGTCGCGCGGACGCAGCGCCGGATCCTCGAGCTCGCCGGCCTCGAAGCTGATGTGCAGCAGGTTCTCGTCGGATGACCACGGCTCCTTCTTGTTCGCCTTCACCGGGATGCCCCACTTGCGAGCGTACTCGATGCACTCTGCGCGTCCCTTGATCACGGTGTTGAAGGCCGGGTCGCGCCACGGCGCGATCACGCGCACGCCAGGGAGCAGCGCGTAGGCGGTGAGTTCGAAGCGCACCTGGTCGTTGCCCTTGCCGGTGGCGCCGTGCGCGATGATGCGGGCCCCCTCCTTCTTGGCGACATCGACCATGTGCTTGGCGATGATCGGGCGGGCGAGCGACGTGCCGAGCAGGTAGCGGCCCTCGTACTTGGCGTTCCACGCGATCGCGGGGAACACGAAGTCGCGGACGAACTCCTCGGTGACGTCGCGGATGTAGCACTTCGAGCCGCCACTGTTGAGCGCCTTCTGCTCGAGATCCGGGTACTTCTCCTCCTGGCCGACGTTGGCGCAGAAGCAGATGACGTCGTAGCCCTCCTGCTCGAGCCAGCGCACGATCACCGAGGTGTCGAGGCCGCCCGAGTAGGCGAGCACTACCTTTTCCTTGGTCGCCCGGCGCTTGCCCGACGGAGCACTCCCCGTGGATGCGGCGGCTGGCTTCTTGGATGTTCTGGCGCGGGATCTGGACATGGCGTCTCCGGGCCGGGTACGCTAGCGGTGCACGTGATCGTGCAAGCGCACCGCGCGCCAGCGCCAGGAGTGGTCCCGCCAGTCGACGTGCATGCAGCTCCTCCTCGGTGTGGATTTGCCGCTCCAGCGTGCCATGTTCAGCGAGGAGCCACATGCGCCTGATCCTCGTTCGCCACGGCAAGGCCCTCGATCGCGAGCAGTGGCGTCCCCAGGACGATCGCGAACGCCCCCTGACCAAGGATGGCATCGAGCAGGCGACCCGCGTGTTCAAGCTGGTGAAGCCGTACGTGAAGGCAGACGAAGTCTGGACCTCGCCGTGGACGCGCGCGCGCCAGACCGCCGAGCTCGCCAGCGTGGCCTGGAAACTGCCGCTGCGCGAGGTCGCCTGGCTATCCGGCGGCGCCGCGGCTCCTGAGATCTGGCTACGCGAACTGCCCAAGGTCGTCGACGTCGCGCTGGTCGGCCATGAGCCCGACCTCGGCGCGTTCCTCGGCCATCTGCTCGGCGGCCAGGCGGTGCCGCTCAAGAAGGCGGGCATCGCCATGCTCGAGGGCGAGCCGTTCGCCGGCAAGATGGAGCTGCGGCTGCTGCTATCGCCAAAGATCGTGCTCGGACTGGCCGAGAAGGAATGACGCTCGAACGGATCTCGAAGCGGCTCTCCGCAAGCGTGTCCGCGAGAGTCACGGCGGTGTCGGGCAGGCTGCGGCGAAAATTGGCGCTGCCAGGTGCCGTGGTCGGGCTCTCGCTGCTCGGTGCGGACATCGTCGCGGTGTCGTCGTGGCGCTGGGCGCCGACGGCGCTCGCCGCTCTCCTCTCTATCCTCGTCGTGGTCGGCTCCTGGCTGGTCGGCAGGCGCCTGCGCGGCGACCGGCGCTGGCTCGAGCACCTCTCGGCGATCACCGTTTTGGTCGCTGCGGCGCTGCTGCTCGCGCGCCACCAGCCGACCTGGTGGCCGTGCGACATCGCCTGCCAGGGCGGCAGGGGCTACGAATACCTGGGCAGCACCCCGGTGGTGAAGCTCGCCTTCTACGCCTCCCTCGCGCTGCAGGTCGCCCTCGCCAGCTGTCACCTGTGGAGCCGTCCGCGCCCCGACCAGGCCGACGACCCGCCGACGCCGGCCTGGATCCAGGCCTTCGCCTGGGCGATGGTCGGCGGCAGCGCCTTCTACCTGATGACCTCGTTCCGCCTCGGCTCCGCCTGCCACCAGTGCCTGGCCTACCACACCGCGGTGCTGGCGCTGATCGGGCCGCTGCGCGCGGGACATCTGCGCGCCTTCTCGCGCATCGCCTCCGCCACCGCCGGATTCCTGCTGCTGCTGGTGGCGTATGGGCCGGCGCTGCGCGTCGACGTCGAGCCGCCGCATCCAGGGGCCGTCCTCGCCCCGCTCGATGCCGCCGAGCGCGCCTGGGAACGCTCCGCGGACACCGGCCGGCGGATCGGCGTCGATGAGGCGACGCTGACGCTCGAGCTGGCCATCGACTTCCAATGCCCGCACTGCGCCGAGCTCCACGATGCGCTGATGCGCGCGCTGGCGGATCCCCTCGCCGACGGGCGCGTGCGCGTGATCGTGCGCCACGTGGTCCGCGCCTATGAACCGGCCAGCCCATCGCTCGCGCGTTGGGCCTTCGCCGCCGCGGCCGAGGGCCGCCATCGCGCGTATGTCTCGGCCATGCTCGGCAGCCACCCGGGAGCGAGCGATACCGAGCTCGCGCACGGACCGTCCGGGCAGGCTGTGGGCGTCGACGCGCTCGAGCGCCAGGCTAGAGCGCATGCCGCCGCTGTGGCGGAACTCGTCGAGGGCGACAAGGCCAGGCTGTCGCAGCTGCGTTTCGTTGGCCGCACGCCACTCGCGGTGCTGCAGTCGCGCGAGGGCCAGGAACTGGCCCGATGGAGCGGCGAGTTCGCGGCCGCCGCCGTGATCGCGGCCATCACCAAGGCCTCGGCCGATGCCGGCAACCGGGCCCCCGCGCCTCCGGGACCCGGTTCGCCATGAGCACTCAACTGAGCAGGAAGCTGCGCTGGGGCATCCTCGGCACTGGCAACATCGCCGGGAAATTCGCCAAGGACCTGGCCACGCTCGGCGAGCGCGCCGCGTTGACCGCGGTCGGCAGCCGCGACGCGGCCAAGGCCGCGGCCTTCGCCGCCGCGCATGGCGGCTGCGCCGCGCACGGCTCCTACGAGGCGGTGCTCGCCGATCCGGGCGTGGACGCGGTCTACATCAGCCTGCTCAACCACCAGCACGCGCGCTGGTCGATCGCCGCCGCCCAGGCCGGCAAGCACATCCTCTGCGAGAAGCCAGCGGCGATGACCGCGGCCGAACTCGGCACCGTGCTCGCGGCGGTCGAGCGCGCCGGCGTGTTCTTCATGGAAGCCTACGCCTATCGCTGCCATCCGCGCTACGCGACGCTGCGCAAGCTGCTCGCCGACGGCGTCATTGGCGAGGTGCGCATGCTGCACGCGGTGTTCGCCTTCGACGGATCGGGCATGGACCGGCCGCGCTTGTTCGCGCCCGAGCAAGGAGGCGGCGGGCTGATGGATGTGGGCGTCTATCCGCTGAGCTGGATGCGCTGGATCGTCGGCGCCGAGCCGATCTCGGCGAAGGCCGCCGGCATCAAGGGCGCGACCGGCGTCGACGAATGGGCCGCCGGGGTGCTGCGCTTCCCCTCAGGCGCGATCGGCACCTTCGCCACCGCCGTGCGCTGCGCGCAGCCGAGCGCCGCGACCATCTACGGCTCGCTCGGCTCCATCGAGGTGGTCGAGCCGTGGCGGTGCCCGCCGAACGCACCGCTGATCGTCCGCATTCCCGGCAAGCCCGACGACCGCATCACCGCCGACGACGGCATCGCCCTGTACGCGCGCGAAGCGCTGGCCGTTGCCGAGTACCGCGAGGCGCGCCACTCACCTACCTGCACCTGGGCCGACAGCCTCGCCGGCATGAAGCTGCTCGACGACCTCCGCCACCAGATCGGCATCTGGTGGCCGGGTGAATCCAAGCGCTGACATTTTTTTCAGGGGCTCCGCCCCTACGGCCCTGCGGGCCTACCCCACGGGCTTTGTCGGGGCTCGATGTCTCCGCTTCGCTGCGACATCGTGGGCGGATCGGCTGCGCCGATTGTATCCGCCCACCGCCCCTCGGCGCCCGGTCGCTGTCGCTCCGGATGTAATCAGGGGCTTCGCCCCTGAATGCTAATGCCCCGCGCTGGCGGGAATCGCCGAAGCCTTGTCCTTCTTATCGCCTTCGGTGTAATCGTGGACGTAGCGGGTGACGTCGGCGAGGTGCTTCTTCTGGTAGGTCAGGCGCTCGCTTTCGGCCTTGGGCGAGAGCACCAGGGTGGTCTCCTTGCCCAGCCATTGGCCGACCTGGCTTTCGCGATCCGGACCGACGGCGTTCAGCCACAGGCGGAAACCGGGCTGGAACGGCACGAAGTTCGGACCGCAATCGCTGACGATGTCGTAGGTCTTGCCGGCGACGAGATCGGCGGTCAGCAGCGAGACATTCAGATGCTTGGCGTGGAAGACGTGGTGGCCGGGATCGCAAGCGTACTGGAACATGTCCTTGCCGTGGGTGTTGCCGATGACCTGCTCGCCGTCCCAGACGATGAGGTCCTCGCCTGAGCCGTACGCCGTCGAGGGGCGGTGGACGTTCACCAGCGCTTTGCCCGCGGGCGGCGCGTCGAGTCGTGAACCGGGCTCCATGTAGCGGGGGCCGCCGCAGCCGGTGGCACACAGACCCGCGGTGATGAGCACGAACAAGAGCAGCTGACGCATGGGATCCTCTCGGGGACGGTGGAGTAGGAGATACCATGGATTTTGCTCGAGCGAAAGTCTGGCCCGTTCCGGACCAGGCCCCGTAGTGCTTCCGTCGATATGGGATACCGTGCGGCCATGGCCAAGAAGGCTCCCGGTTTCGCATGCCGCGAATGCGGCGACAGCTTCTCGCGGTGGGCGGGCCGTTGCCCGAGCTGCGGCGCGATGAACGCGATCGCCGAGATCACCTCGGGCGAGGCCGGACTGATGGCGCGTGGCGTCGAGCAGGCCAAGGCGGCGGCCGGACTCGCGGTGGAGGCGCTCGACGCGCCCGGCCAGCTCGATGCGCCACGCCTGGCGAGCGGACTGCCCGAACTCGACCGCGTGCTCGGCGGCGGGCTTCCGGCCGGCGGGGTGACGCTGGTCGGCGGCGAACCCGGCATCGGCAAGAGCACCCTGCTGGCGCAGGTCGCTGGCGCGGTCGGGCGCACGGCGCCGGTGCTCTACGTCACCGCCGAGGAATCCGCCGCCCAGGTGCGCGCGCGCGTGGCGCGCCTAGGCGCCGGCGGCGAGCGCATGAAGCTCGCCGCCACGGGCGATGCGCGCGCGATCGCCGGCGCCATCGGTTCGGGCGACTACCGCCTGGTGGTCGTCGATTCGATCCAGCTGCTGGCGCTTGACGGCATCGAGGGCGAGCCGGGCGGGGTATCGCAATGCCGGGCGTGCGCGGCGGTGCTGGTCGAGGCGGCGAAGCGCTCGCGCACCGCGCTGGTGATCGTCGGCCACGTCACCAAGGACGGCAGCCTCGCGGGTCCGCGCCTGCTCGAGCACCTGGTGGACACCGTGCTCGCCTTCGAGGGCGACCGCTATGCCGACCTGCGCGTGCTGCGCGCGGTGAAGAACCGCTACGGCTCGACCAACGAGATCGGCCTGTTCCGCATGGGCTCCAAGGGACTCGAGGAAGTGCCCGATCCGTCGGGCGTGTTCATCGCCGATCGCGATCCGGCGGTACCTGGCAGCTGCGTGGTGCCGTCGCTCGAGGGCAACCGCTGCCTGCTGGTCGAGGTCCAGGCGCTGGTGAATCCCACCGAATATCCGAATCCGGTGCGCAAGGTCTCTGGGCTCGACGCGAACCGCGTGGCGATGATCCTGGCGGTGCTGTCGCGGAGGCTGCGACTGCCGGTCGGCACCTGCGACGTCTTCGTCAACGCCACTGGCGGCGCGCGCGTCGTCGAACCGGCCGCCGATCTGGCGATAGCGCTCGCGATCGCCAGCGCCTGGCGCGACATCGCGGTGCCGCCTGACCTGGTCGCGGTCGGCGAGATTGGGCTCGGCGGCGAGCTGCGTCCGGCGCCGCGCTACGAGCTGCGCGCCGGCGAGGCCCGGCGGCTCGGCTTCCAGCGCCTGCTCGGGCCGGGGCCTGGTAGCGGCCGCGGCCGATTGGTGGCATCGAAGCTGGCGGAGGCGCTAGAATCGGCGCTGGGTTGAGCCCGCTCTGCGGAGGTAGCCATGATCCAACCGACCGATGATTCCGTCGATCTCAATGCGCTGCGCACGTTCGTCCCGCCGCCGCTCGCCCAGCGGCGGCTGATCCTCGGACGTTTCGCGACCCTGGTCGAAGGAGCCGCCGAGGATCTGGCGCGCGCGATCACGGCGGCGACGGCGAAACCGATCGCGCTCAGCCGCATCGAGGTCGCGCGAGGGCTCGGCACCATCCGCGGCACCGCCCAGGCGATGGCCTCGCTCGAACCGCGCAGCGTCGACCTCGGCTCCGGAGCGCGCGGCGAGATCCACCGCGTCCCCCTCGGGCCGGTGCTGGCGGTGACCCCGTTCAATTTTCCGCTCAACCTCTCGCTGCACAAGCTGTGCCCCGCCATCGCCGCCGGTTGCCCAGTGATCTGGAAGCCGAGCCCGCTTGCGCCCGGCGTCGCCGAGGCAACGCTCGAGCTGCTGCGACGCGCTGGCGCACCGCCCGGAATGGTCACCGTGCGGCAGCTGTCCAACGACGAGGTCGCCGGACTGTGCGCCGACCCGCGCCTGGCGGTGATGTCGTTCACGGGCTCGGTCCCGGTCGGCAAGCAGCTCCGACGCCTGGCGACCTCGGCGAGATGCCTGCTCGAGCTCGGCGGCAACGCCGCCGTCATCCTCGGCGAGGACATCGCGCAACCGGCCATGGCCGCGATCGCCGACACCGTGGCGTGCGGCGCCACCGCCAACGCCGGACAGGTGTGCATCAGCGTGCAGCGCATCCTCATCCCCGAGACTCCCGCGCTGAGCGTGGCATGGCGCGACGCGCTGGTGGCCGCCTTCGCGCGCGTCCCCACCGGCGACCCGTGGGATGAACGCACCGTGTGCGGCCCAGTGATCGACGAACGCGCCAAGGCGCGCATCGATGGCGTGCTCGACGCCTACCGCGCCGCCGGCGGACGCGTGCTCGCTGGCGGCCGGTGGAACGGCCTGGTGCTGGAGCCGACGCTGGTCGACGGCGTACCAGCCGCGCATCCGCAGGTGCGCGACAGCGAGGTCTTCGCGCCGATCGCCACGCTGCACGCCTACCGTGATCTCGACCACGCCCTGGCGATCGCCGACGATACCCCGTTCGGCTTGCAGGCCGGCATGTTCAGCGCCGATCGCGCCGCGATCGCGACCGCCTTCGAGCGCCTGAGCGTGGGAACCCTGGTGGTGAATGACGTGCCCGGCCGCCGCGACGACCGCCTGCCCTACGGAGGCATGAAGGATTCAGGCACTGGACGCGAAGGCACGATGGCGACGCTGCTGGATTACACGCAGGAAAAAGTCGTTTATTTTCCCAACGGCTAAATCCGTGATGGGCTGCGCCCATTGTTCACGCAAACCAGGACTCGGCGGCCGGGCGGCTGGGCCGCCCGATGGGACGGGGGCCCCATCGCCCAGCGATGGGGCGGGCGCCGAGGGGCGGGCGGCGGATACAATCGGCGAAGCCGATCCGCCGACGGTTTCGTAGCGAAGCGGAGAAACCGAGCCCCGACAAAGCCCGTGGGGTAGGCCTTTTTGTGCGGGGGCTTCGCCCCCGGCCCCCACGGCCTTTGTCGTCCTTCTT
>JBBRLJ010000022.1:0-94574 GCA_038231435.1 Planctomycetota bacterium | reverse complement strand
TGTCGCAGCGAAGCGAGACATCGAACCCCGACAAAGCCCGTGGGGTAGGGCCGTAGGGGCGAAGCCCCTGAAAATCGCATACCCCGGGGGCCCCATCGCCCCGCGATGGGGCGGGCGCCGAGTGGCGGTCGGCGGATACAATCGGCGTAGCCGATCCGCCGACGAATTCGCCGGCTCCGGCGAATTCGAGCCACGACAAAGCCCGTGGGGTAGGCCCGCTAGGGCCGTAGGGGCGAAGCCCCTTGAAAGAAAATAGCAGTGACACACCGCCCCACCCCCCTCGCGGGTGCGATTGTCGGTCGGGGGTGCGCATCTAGCATGTCCGGATGCGAAGCTGGGCCATCCTCGCCGTCGCCGTGGCCCTGCTCTCCGGCTGCTGCAAAGAACGCGATGAAACGGCGGATGACCTCCACCGCTTCGCGCGGCACGGCTCCGAGGAAGTCGCGCAGCTGCGCGTCGACATCGTGCGCTTCGGGGTCTCGAACAAGCTCATCGGCAAGAACATCCCGTTCGACCTCGAGCGCTTCATCGATTGGCGCAAGCGCGAATGGTTCAAGCTCGATGCCGAGCTCGCCTATCTGATGTCGTTCGAATGGCACCAGATCGAGAAGCTCACGCTCGATGTCGGCCGCTATTACGGCTACAACATCCAGAACTTCCCGCGCATGACCAACGACGTGCTGAACTTCTTCGCCAAGGCCGACCCCGAGTGGCGCAACCTGGTGATGGATGTCTGCATCTGGGTCGAATACCAGAACCGCGAGATGGTGCCGCTGCGCGAGGATCTGCACCGCTTCTACGAGCACGCGCACTGGGAAGTCGCGAATCTCGACGTCGACGTCCGCGAATTCCTCGAATGGCGCGAACGCGAGTACAAGAAGCTGATCCGCGACGGGCGCGACTGGTTCCAGGCCAATCTCGACGACTGGGACAAGCTGGTCTACGACGTCCAGCGCTTCCGCGCCCATGCCGCCATCGAGGGCGACCGCATGGTCGCCGACTTCAAGGCTTTCTACAGCTATGAACAGGCGACGGTCCCACGGCTGGTCGACGACGTCTACCGCTACACCCAGTGGCGCGAGCGCGAATACCGCAAGCTCTGCCTGGACGTGCAGAATTTCGTCGTCCACTACACCGTGTGGGAAGGACAGCACCTCGCCGAGGATCTGTGGCGCTACAAGCACGCCCAGCTCGAGCTCATACCCAAGCTGGTGCTCGACGTGGATCGCTTCTTCGAGACCTACGAGCGCGAGGTCCGGCCGCTCACCGAGGAGGTGAAGCGCTTCTGGCGACTCAACATCGCCAACGGCTACCTGGCGCTCGAGGACCTCAAGCATTTCTATGAGCACAGCGACGAGGAAGCCGCGGAGCTCGAGGCCGACATCCACCGCTTCATCGGCTACAGCGGCAAGGAATGGGCCGATCTCAAGGCGCACGTCAAGCGCTTCGCCACCTGCGCCTACGATCCCGCCTTCGGAGATGCCGGAGTGCCCAGCGAAGGGCGCTATCCGCCAGCGGTCATGGACGACCACACCGTTGTGCGGGACTGGGACATCAACGAGTGATCCGACGGTGAGCGTCCCGCCACCCCGGGTCGGACCTCGTCCCACCCGTGCGGTTGACCTCGCCGCTGGCCGACCCATAGTCGCCGCCGCAACCGCAGAATGGACAGGTGGCAGAGCGGCCGAATGCGCGCGCTTGGAAAGCGCGTAACGGGGAAACTCGTTCGGGGGTTCGAATCCCCCCCTGTCCGCCAATGCCTTCCCTCGGCTCCGGGGACTCCGGCCTCAGGAAGGCATGGGGAAAGGCTTGGATCCGCGGCTGCCCGCGCTTTCGCTGGCTCGCGCTACTCGACCGGAAGGTCGCCGTGCGGCCATGACTACTCCATCGCTCGGGGTTCGAATCCTTTAGGGCTTTGGAGCTTTCTCGGACATGCCATCTCGTCGGCTCGGGGTCTCCGCAGCGGATGTCCCGCGGCACCGGCACGGCGTCATTCCGGGAACGGATTGTCGTCTTCGGCGGGCTTCTCCTCGCCGTTCTTCCAGCCGAAGAAACGCTCCTTGCGCTGACGGGTCCGTCCGAGGGCGTGTTCGGGCTCCTGGCCGGCACCCACGCAGCGGCAGTCGTGCAGCACCTCCTCGGCGATACGGTACCGGGTCTCGAGATCCGGAGCCATCAGCTTGGCGATGATCGACGAGAGCGACTTGCCGAGGATCGCGTTGCGGCCGCCGGCGGGCATGGCGCGATAGACCGCGGCGGAGATCGCGTCGCCGTCCTCGATCTCGCGCGGAGTTTTGCCGGTGCAGGCGTAGAAGATGGTGGCTCCGAGGGCGTAGAGATCGGCGCGTTCGTCGAGCGGTTGCCCGGCGCGGAGCTCGGGCGCGGCATAGAGTGGCGCTTCGGGGGCCGCGCGCGGCTTGGGGTCGCCGATCGGCGCCGCGAGATCGAAGTCGGTGATGCGCGGCATGCCGTCGGCTTCCAGGAGCACGTTGTCGGGACGGACGTCAGCGTGGACGAAGCCGGTGGCGTGCACAGCCTGCAACCCCGCCGCGCAATCGTGGATCAGGCGCATCGCCCAGTCGCCGCTCACCTGGCCGGTCTTGGCAACACGCGCATCGAGGTTGCCGCCACGCACCAGACGCATAGCGATGAACGGACACTGCCCGACGGTGCCGCCGTGGTAGACGGGCATGATGTTCGGATGGTCGACACCGGCCATGATCCGCGCTTCGCGCAGGAACGATTCGATCAGCGCGAAGGAGAAACCCTCGCGTTCGGCGTACGTCGGATTGACCATCTTCAGCGCGCACGACCGCTTCAGCGAATTGTGCTCGGCCTCGCAGATGATGCCCACCTTGCCTTGGGCGAGCACGTGCAGCAGCGTGTAGTCGCCGAAGAGCAGGTTGCCCTTGGTGATCTTGCGCCGGATCTGAAGGGTTTCGCCGCCGCTCATAGGCTGCGTGAGTGTACCCGATAAACCGCCCCGGCGCCTGGTCCGTGGCGTTGCAAACGTCGCCCCGAGTGGATCGGAGGCACCTAGTAACCGATTCTGCCGGACGGTTGCGCGTTCAGTCTTCAGCCAATTGCCCGCGAATGTCCGATTGTCTGCCCATACCGTACCAGCGCCATCGACCTGGAGGATACCCTTGTGTCCGGACCCGCTGGAACGACGAAGAGCAAGGCCTCCCACGATCTGTCGGCGTTGGTGAGACGCATCCTCGCCGCGCAGCTGCAGCGCCAGGAAAGCGATGTCCAGAGCCCCTCATGGGCGATCAGCGTGCGCTTCTATCTGGGCGGATTCAGGCTGCGCTCACGCCGCTAATCAAAATGAACTGATGCATTGACGGATCTACGCAGAAGGCGGGTGCCGCGGCAGCGTGAGCACGAACGCCGCGCCGTCCTGCGACGGCTCGAGCGCCAGATCCCCCCCCATGCGTCGCGCCAGCCTCCGGCTGAGCGCCAAGCCCAGCCCGACCCCGGGAGCCGAATGCGCGGCGACGCTCGCCGACTTGGCGAAGGCGCTGAACAGCCGCCGGTGCACGTCGCGCGCAACACCCGGACCATGATCGCGGACCCGCATCCTGATCGCGTCCGCGCCGGCGGTGACGTCGAGTTCGATGCGCCGGTCCTGGACGCGCGACGCGTACTTGCACGCGTTGTCGACGAGGTTCACCAGGATCCGCTCGACCGATTCCGCATCCACGCGCAGCGGCGCGGCGGCCGCGTCGTCGGCGCAGGATATCGACAGCGTCATCCCCGCCTCGGTGGAGCGACGTTCGAGGCGATCGCAGCAACGCGCGATCAGTTCGCCAGCAGTCGTGCCGAGCAGCCGCGCGGCGTCGCTTGCGCGCTCCAGGCGGGCATAGGACAGCACGTTCTCCACCAGGCTGCCGAGGCGCTCGGCTTCGGCGCGCACCGTGGCCAGGTAGCGCGCCCGCTGCGCCGGTTCGACCACCATGCCCTCATCGAGCATCTCAGCGTACATGCGCAGCGAGGTGATCGGCGTGCGCAGCTCGTGGGTGACCGCCGAGACGAACATGGCCCGCCGCTCGCTCAACGACACGGCACCCGCGAGCAGCGCGCCCATCGCGGCGAGCGCGGCGAGCGCGCAAGCCCAGGCGACCGCGAGCATCGCCGCCAGCGGCGACCACGTCGCGGGAGCGGCCAACGGTCCTGGGTCGAGAGCCAGCGGCAACGCGGCCAGCGGATAGCTGTCCCCCGTCGCCGGCGTTGCCGAGGTCACGGGATGCCCACCGCCACCTTCAGCGCGCCGCAAGGCCGCTTGTGGTAGGAGATCGGCGACCAGCACCCGCAGTCGTTCGCGCAGCGATGTGGCGTCGAGCACGCAGCCTTCGACATGCGCACCCGCCTGGCTGGATTGCCTGACCAGGGCGAGATGGTCGGCGTCGAGCCACAACGGCCGCATCAATTCGACTTGGGCCGATGCGGGCTGGTCCATGGGATCCATCAGGGTGAACGGTTCCCTAGCCGACGCGTCGCCGCTGTTCCTGGCGCTGGCATTGACATTGGCATTGCTGTTGCCGTAGCCCTGTTGCAGGGCGTTGGCGGTGACCTGGAGCACCTGCTGACGGGCACTGAGGTCTCCTTTCGCCTGCGGATCCCGACGGGTCCGTTCACCCTGGGCTTCGGCCACGACGAGCATCGACTGTTGCGGCTCGCTGATGGCGGCGATCAGGCCAGAAGCCTGGATCATCGAACGCATGCGCTCGCTCACCGCCTCGCCCGAGGCCCAGGCAGTGTCGAGGCAGCCGTTGGCTTCGAGCTGGAAGCGCAGGCGGATGCAATCGGCGAGGGTCTGTCCGGCGACCACCGGGACGATCGCTCCGGCGTGGAAATCCGCCGAGGGCCGCGCGCTTTCGACGGCGACCAGTGGCGCGAGCTGCGAATCCATCCGCCACAGCGCATCGCGCGCCAGCGCGTCGCGGTGCGAGAGCTCGCGCGCGACCGCCTCGCTGCGCGAGAGCGCGAGCGCGCTGATGCTCAGGCGCGCGAGCACCCCGACCAGCACGGCCACCCCCAAGGCGAACCACAGCCATACCCGCAGCTGGCCTTTCACGAGCGTACCCCCGCGAGTCGCGGATGGTCCAGCGCAGGACGCCGGCGAGCGAGCGACTGGCCTGGCCCGAGGCGGCTCATGCGACGGCTCCTGGCACCGCAGCCAGCATGTAGCCCTTGCCACGCACCGTCACCACTACGCGGGGATCATGGGGATCGTCGCGCAGCTTCTCGCGTAGCCGGGCGACCTGCATGTCGACGCTGCGCGTGCCGCCTGCCCCCGACAGACCACGCGCATCGATGCGCCAGACCCGCTCGAGGATCTCCTCGCGCGACACCGCGCGTCCGCGGTTGCAAGCCAGGTAGCGCAGCAGCGAGGCTTCGCGTTCGGCCAACGGCTGCCGTCCGCCATCCGTGAAGCGCACCTCGAGCCGCACCAGGTCGGCGGTGCCGCCCGGAAGCGCGACGTCGGCGACGTCGGTGGGGCGTTCAGCCGAGCGGCGGAGCACCGCGGCAACGCGGGCCAGGAGTTCACGCACGCTGAACGGCTTGACTACGTAATCGTCGGCGCCGAGGGCGAGGCCGAGGACCCGGTCGTCCTCGCCGCCGATGGCGGTGAGCATGATCACCGGCAGGGTCGGGCGCGCGGCACGCACCGCGCGCAACACGTCCCGGCCGTCGCGCCCTGGAAGGATGACGTCCAGCAGCACCAGATCCCAATCGCCCTGGATCGCGCGCGTCTCGCCCGAGTCTCCGGTGGCTGCCTCGCTGACCTCGTAGCCGGCGAATCCGAGGGCATCGACCAGGCCGCGGCGGATGGCCGCGTCGTCCTCGATGACGAGCACGCGCTTCATGCCGCGCCGCCCACGCCGCTGCTCATTCCTGTTGGCATGCGGTCTCTCGGCATGTGGGAGTTTAGCGCTTAGCGGCGGCCACGACAACGCCGTTGTGATCCAATCCGATGTAGCAGTGGGGCATCAGGCCCAGCCAGGGATCGGAAGCGGGAGTCCGGAACAGCCGGTCGTACATCCAGCGGTTCAGCGCCTCGAGGTCAGCGACCGCTCCAGAAGCGAATCGCCGATGGATGGCCGCGTGCAGGCTGAACTCGTTCAGCACCGTGTCCTCGGCGATCGACCGTTCGAGCTCCTCGATCACCCCGTCCTGGGTGGCAGGGATGCCATCGAGGGACATCTGCGCGAGCACCAGCGCGCGGCTGGAGGCGTCGATCGTGCCGAATTCCGGGTGCGCGTCGGCGAGCGCGGCGCGTACTGCCGGAGCCATCGGCGCCGCGCCGCCATCGCCGCCGAGGCGTGCCGCGCGCAGGAACGGAGATTCGGCGAGACTCTTGCCGACCGTGACCTGCTCGGCGACCAGCGCCTCGACGGTGAACTCGCGCGCGCTGTCGACCTGCACGCTCTCGGTGACATCCGGAGCTCGCGACGGCGCGTTCGCGCGCAACGCCGTGGCATGATGCTCGCGCAGGATGCCGTCGCGGTGGTCCTGGTCGGCGTGGATCGCCAGATCCAACGCCACCGCCTCGCGCAGGTGCTGCAGGAACGGCTGCGGGCCGTACAGGCCCGGCAAGGCATCGAGCGGGCGGCCGGTCTCATCGAGGATGTAGTGCGCGCTGTTGCCGGTGACGGTGGTGCGGATCATGCGTCCATCGCCGAAATCGACGCTGACCACCGGCACCGGGCGTTCGGACCGCCAATGCAGCACCACGTGGTCGCGCAGGTATTCCGAGACCTCGGCATTGGCGTAGAGCACAGTGCGGAAGAAGCGGCTGTTGGCGCAGCTGTATTCGTCGGTGAGCTTGCCGAGCATGCGCAGGGACAGGATCGGCTTGTGCTCGGCCGCGGCGACGCGTTCGGCCTCTGTGAGATCGGTATACCAGAAGAGGTGCGAGTTCCGGCAGCCCCGCTGCTGGCCGATCTGGTCGTAGAGGGCGTCCCAGGCTGCTTCATCCTGCGCCGCAAGGCGAGCGCGTCCAATGTGCTCGTGATCGAGGAAGGTGATGGCGAGCGGGCCTTCGGCGCGCAACGCCTCGCGGGCGGCGGTCGCGGTCTCGGCGTCCGCGCCCAGCGCGCGGGTCACCAGGTCGGGATCCAGCCCGCAGCCGCAGGCGTGGGCGCTCATCGGCAGCAGGGCCGCGAAACCCAGGTAGAGGGCCAGGGCGAGGATGGCTCGGGGCATGATGGTCTCCATGGCGGGATCATGCGCCGGAGCCCCATCGGGGGTGTAACCGGGAGGTAACGCGTGGAGCAATGGCGCCTATCCCCCTTCTCCATCATGGCATCCGCCAGTAGGGTACCCCCGTGGCAACCGCTCAGACCGTCCCCGTGCAGCCTTCCGAGCCGCTCCTGCGCGCCTGCCATTGCTGCGGCTTGATCCAGATCGTGCCCCACCCGAGCCCGCACGAACTGGTGACCTGCGCGCGCTGCGCCACGCCGTTCGCGCAGCGCGGAAACCAGTCGTGGACGGTGGCCGCGGCGCTTTCCGCGCTCATCCTCTACCCGCTCGCGATGAGCCTGCCGGTGATGTCGATCGAGCGTTTCGGCGTCAGCAACCAGACCGACATCTGGCACGGCACGATCAACCTGGTGCGCGATGGCCATTGGCTGATCGGCGGCATCGTGCTGGTCTGCTCGATCGTCGTCCCCCTGATGAAGCTGATGGGGCTGCTGTGGCTGAGCCTGGCATCGCGGGCTACCCGCAGCCATCACCGCGCGCTCACCTACCGCCTGATCGAGGGCGCCGGACGTTGGGGCATGATCGACGTCATGCTCGTCGCCGGCGTGGTCGCGGCGGTGAAGCTCGGCGATATGGTCAGCGTCGACGCGGGCCCGGGGGCGGCCATCTACGCGACCATGGTGATCATGAGCCTGATCGCCGGCGCGACCTTCGATCCACAGGCGATGTGGCGTGACGACGCCTTCGTTGGCGTCCTGGATGACGAACGCGTGGCCAACCATGCCTGACATCGAGGGCTCCTCCGGGAAATCACTGAGAGCCGCGCCATCGGCATCGCCGGCGCAGGCGACCGTCCGCCGCCGCGGCGGCTGGTCGTGGGCATGGCTGCTGCCTCCGCTCGCGGCGGCGATCGTCGGCTACGCGGTGTGGAAGAATTGGAAGGTCGGCGGACCGAGCATCTCCCTCCATTTCCAGGACGGACACGGACTGCGCGAAGGCGACCTGGTCAGGCACCGCGGCATCGTGGTTGGGCAGGTCAAGCAGCTGCGTCTGGACAAGGACCTCGCGGGAGTCGAGGTCGATATCCGGCTCGAGGAGACATCGGCGGATCTGGCCCGCTCCGGCAGCCTGTTCTGGATCGTCAGGCCGACCTTCGGCTGGGGCGGCATCGGCGGGCTCGATACCCTCGCAGGCGCGCGCTACATCGGTGTGCTGCCCGGCCTGGGCGTGCCGCGCGAGGAATTCCAGGGCCTCGAGGACATCCCGATCACCGCGCTGTGCCCCCCCGGTTCGCTCGAGATCATCATCCAGGCGCCGACCCGCGGTGGCATCCGCCCGGCATCCATCGTCACCTACCGCCAGCTCACCATCGGCCGGGTGGTCTCCACCGGATTGTCCAACGACGCCAGCGCGATCGAGGTGCGCGTCGACATCGATCCACCCTTCGCTGGACTGATCCGCGAGAAGACCTGTTTCTGGGAGACCAGCGGCATCTCGCTCAAGATCGGCCTCAAGGACGGCCTCAAGGTCGGCTTCGATTCCCCCGAGGCGCTGGTTTCGGGCGCGATCGCCTTGGCCACGCCACCACAGGCCGGCGAGGCCGTGTCGACCGGGCATCACTTCAGCCTGCAGCCGGAACCCAAGGACGAATGGATGGCCTGGCAGCCTGCGCTCGCCGTAGGCGACACCATCGAGGGACAGCAGCTACCGCGGCCACTCGCCACCACCATCAGCTGGAAACGCAAGGAGCTGCTGCGCCGCCAACGTTCGTACCGCGGCTGGACACTCGCCGTGCCAGGCGGGCTGCTCGGCCCAGCGAGCCTGGTGCGCGCGGACAAGGCGGCGAGGGACGGTTCGCTCGAGCTACAGGTCGCGGGCTCCCGCTTCTCCGTCTCCACCGCGCCGGCATGGGAGGAGCGCGGCATCGCGGTCCTGCATCTCGAACTGGGCCTCGGGGCTGACCAGATCTGGCCGCTCGCGCGCATGCGCGCTCCGGCGGCTCCCGAGGACTGTCTGGCGGTGGGCGATCCGGCCATCGCTCCCCTCGCCCTCGCGGCCGCCCGGATCAGCGCCGATGGCATCTTCTGGCGGATCGATCCGGTGGTGCCGATCGACGCCTCCTGGCATGGGGCGGCCGTGGTGTCCCGCAGCGATGGCCAGCTCATCGGTGTACTCATGCTCGATGGCGAGAAGGCGATCATCTCGCCGCTCGCGGATCCCAAGACGATGTTCGGCGACGCCACTGTGCCTGCTGCGGCGCCTCCCGCGCCTTGAGCGCGAGACGACAGGCTGCTGTTTTTCAGGCGGCTGCTAGGATGCCGCCATCACGCCCGGCTTCGCCGGACCATCACCGCTGCCGCCACCAACGCTGGAGTTGTCCATGAGATCCGCCTCCCCCGCCTGCTCGCTGACCCTCGCCATCGGCTTATCGGCCATGGCGATGCCGGCCTCAGCGGCGGACGCCGTGGGCGCCACCCGCATCGCCCATTGGAAAGACGACCGCGCGGCCGCGCTGGTCCTGATGTTCGACGACAGCTGCCAGAGCGACGTGAAGAACGCGATCCCTGAACTGACCAAGCGCGGCTTCACCGGGACGTTCTACATCAACCCAGGCTCGGGCCACTTCGCCGCCCAGAAATCGGCCTGGGAGAAGGACATCCCCGCGGCCGGCTTCGAACTCGCCAACCACACCATGACCCACAAGGGCGTTAAGAGCGTCGCCGAGGCCGAGGCCGAGATCGGCGGCTGCACCGAGGCGATCCACCAGTTGACGCCCAAACTGCCGTGGCTGCGCCTGGTCTCGTGGGGGCAGCCCGGCGTGCCCGCGGAAGCCTGGACCCTCTCGAAGTCAGATCTCGACGCGCAGCTGGCGAAGAACCACCTCGTGTCGCGTCCGGACTTCGGTGATCACGGCGCGATGATCACGCTCAAGACCGCCGACGACATGCTCAAGCGCGTCGACAAGGCCATCGCCACCCACATCTTCGAATGCATCGTCTTCCATGGCGTGGGCGAGGATTGGATCATTACTCCCATGCCTATCTTCATCGAATTCCTGGATGGCCTGGCAAAGCGATCCGACCAGGTGTGGATCACCAACCACATCCCCGTGCACCAATACGCCACCGAGCGCGACGCGGCGACGGTGAAGCCGGGCGCAAGCAGCGCCGCCAAGATCACCGTGACGCTCTCCTGCACTGCAGATCCGGTCTTCTACGATCTGCCGCTGACCCTGGTTACGACGGTCCCTGAAAGCTGGAAAGCCTGCGTCATCACCCAGGGGAAGCGCCATGCCCAGGCGACGGTCACCATGGGAACGGTACGCTACGACGCACTGCCAGGCAGCGACCTCATCGTCATCGAACCGGACAGCACCGCCAAGAAGAAGTGATCACGCGGTCAGGCGGGCTGATCCGGCGTTCCGGTGCCGACAGCCTGCGGGCCCAGCGGGCTCTCCTGTGGCCTCTTCATAGGCCGCTTCATCGGGCTAGAGCGCTGGTATGGATCGCGACGGCGATCGCCGTCCCGATGCCCGACGAACGCCCGCCTCGCCTTCGCTGCGCCTGGCCGCTTCCTCGTCCTCGTGATCGCCGAGGACGTAACGATCGGGATGCTGCACGAATTGATCGCGGCATACCGACGTGCAGAAATGATAGGTCACCCCGTGCACGGCATGGGTGAACGGTGCCTCCGGATCGACGGCCACGCCGCACACCGGATCGATGACCTTGCCGTAGTCGTTGTCCATGGTGCCTCCGCGACAGGTGCCTCCGCGACCGAGCCATTATCCGCAGGGACTCTTGCCGGGCCCACCAACCGTGGGCAACCTTTGACGTTCCACGAGGCCACCCACCAGGGCTGGTCGCCATGGCGCGGCAACGTGGGCATCGGTAGAATGAGCCCAGCCGCATCACGAGGTTCGGCGAGGAGGATCTATGCCAATGCAGATGCTGAAGCCGATGTTCACGTCACTCCCATGTTTGCTGGTGGCCGCTCTGGCCGTGGCCCCCATGGCTTCGGCGTATGCAGCCGAAGCATCGGACGCTGGGAAAGCCGTCTCGGACGCGACCGCCGAATTCCAGCGCGTGTTCAGCGGCAACGATGCGGCGGCGAAACGCCAGGTAGTGCGACACTATGCCGACCGCGGCACCAGCGACGATGACGTGGTGCTGCCGCTGTTGGTCGCAGCGGTCGGAGACCGCCAGACCCACGAGGAAGCAGTAGCCGCCCTGCGCGAGCGCACAGGCCTGAAACCTCCGATCTATCAGGGTCAGAGCCACTACCCGGGCTACCCACCGAGCGATCATCCACAGTCCTGGCGCTACTGGCTCGCAGACCGTCAACGCGAACGCGACCAGGATGCCCGCATCGCCAACGCCCTCCACGACGCCCGTACCGCCAAGCACGCCGCCGACGACGCCGAGCACTCCGTCAACGCGACGACCGCCACGAAATAATCTCCAGAACGTCGATACGCGGCCTCGATCACGGTCTCCATGTACCTCCCCCTCCCGCTGTCTGGGGGGCAGGCCGGAGGCCGATGGTGGGGGGCCGCAGTCCCCCAACTGAAAGCCCCCGGATTAGAGCTCGCTGACCTCGACCGACTCGAGGTTCCAACCGTACCCTCCATGTGGCTTCTCGCGCAGATCCTCGGCGCCTAGGCCTTGAGAAACCGCCAGGGTCGCGGCCACGGCGAAGGCGATGGAGCCCACGCCGCTGACGCTGCGCAACTCGCCGTTGGCACCGCCGAGACTGACCAACTCGACGGTGCACCCGCGCTTGGCGTGGCGCTTGGCGGTCAGGATGCCGCCCATGACCTCGTTCTTGATGATCTGCGCCTGATGCGGCGGCACCGGATCGGTGAAGCTCACGGTATCCGCCGCCATGGCCTCGGCGATCTCCGCCTTCAACCGCACCTGCTGGTCGTCGCGGGGTGAAACGTGCATGGTCAGCCACGCCTGCTGCTGGGTATCGGCGGCACAGCGCAGCCGGATGGTCACGCGTTGGACGGTCATGGCGGCAGCATGCGGGGCGGCCGATGTCCCGCCACTGGGCCTCACTGGAACCCTGACAGTCGATCTTGCAGGTTAGTGGTCGACCGCTGACGGATTAGTCTGGACGGTGACGCACCGCGGCCGTCGCGCATCGACCGGGTTGGTAATGTGCTGAACTCCTCAAGCCAGATGGCTATAATGCGGCCAAGATCCGGAGGTGCTCCATGGCCGACATCCTGGAAGGCGTGGTGATGGACGTGGTCGACGGCGAGATGCTCGAATTGGAGGTGGATCACGTCGAAGCGCGCAACATCGGCTCCTACGCCGCGCGCGAATTCGTGCGCGTGACCGAGAGCGGCATGGCCTCTCGCGAGGATGCCCTCGACGAGGAGGCTGCCGCGCGCATGGCCCTGAATTACCAGAACCGCCGCGTGCGCTGCTACGTCGAGGAACGCGACGACCAGGGTCGCATCATTGGCGAGGTCGAGGTCTTGGGCGAGGCCGAGCCGTCGGAGCCGTACGGCATCGACGAGGACGGCGAATGATCGCTCGGGCGGATGTCCCAGCGCGAGGTTTCCTCTCCCGCTGATCTGTCCATGATGCCCGCCGATGCCATACATCCTCGCCCTCGACCAGGGCACCACCAGCACGCGCGCCATCGTCTTTGACCAGCACGGTGCTCCGCTCGCCAGCGGCGCCCGGGTGCTCGAGCAGCACTATCCCGCAGATGGCTGGGTCGAGCACGATCCCGAGGCGATCTGGAGCGCAGCGCGCGCGACCATGCGCGAGGCCGTGAGCAAGGCCGGCCTCGAACCCTCGGCCATCTCCGCCATCGGCATCACCAACCAGCGCGAAACCACGCTGATCTGGGACCGCGCCACCGGTGAACCGCTGCACCGCGCCATCGTCTGGCAGGACCGCCGCACCGCGGACGCGTGCGCGCGGGCGCGCGAAGCAGGCCTCGAGGACACCGTGCGCGCGCGCACCGGGCTGCTGTTGGATCCATACTTCTCGGCGACCAAGATCGCCTGGCTGCTCGACCATTGTCCGGGCGCGCGGGCGCGCGCTGAACGCGGCGAGGTGCTGTTCGGCACCGTCGACAGCTTCCTGCTGTGGCGCCTGACCGCCGGCGCGGTGCACGCCACCGACGCGACCAACGCCTCGCGCACCATGCTCTTCGACATCGTGGCCCAGGATTGGGATGATGAATTGCTGCGCGCCTTCGCCATCCCGCGCGCGATGCTGCCCGCGGTCATGGATTCGAGCGCCGATTTCGGCGTCACGTGCGAACTCGGCCCCGCGATCCCGATCCTGGGCATCGCCGGCGACCAGCAGGCGGCCGCGATCGGCCAGGCCTGCGTGAAGCCCGGCATGGCCAAGGCCACCTTCGGCACCGGCTGCTTCGTGCTGGTCAACACCGGATCCAATCCGCTGCCGTCGCGCCACCGCATGCTCTCAACCGTGGCCTGGCGGATCGATGGACGGGCGGCGTTCGCCCTCGAGGGCAGCGTGTTCAACGCCGGTACCATCGTGCAATGGCTCCGCGACCGGCTGCACGCGATCCCCGACGCGGCGTCGAGCGAAGCGGTGGCCGCGGCGCTGCCGGACAACCGTGGTGTCCACCTGGTCCCCGCCTTCACCGGGCTCGGCGCCCCCTACTGGGATCCGCACGCGCGCGGCACCATCACCGGCCTGACCCGCGACAGCGGCAGCGCCGAGATCGTGCGCGCGGGGCTCGAATCGGTCGCCTACCAGGTGCGCGATCTGCTCGATGCCATGGCGGCGGACGGCGCCAGGCCGATCGAGATGCGCGTCGACGGAGGCATGACCGCCAACGCGTGGCTGATGGGCTTCGTGGCCGACGTCTGCGCGCTGCGCGTGCGCCGTCCTGTGGTCACCGAGACCACCGCCCTGGGCGCCGCCATGCTCGCGGGCCTGCGCCTCGGCATCTATCCGCCGCTCGCGCGCTCCGACGAGTTGTGGCGGCATGAGCGCGATTTCATGCCCACGATGGCCGCCGATCATCGCGATCGGCTCCAAGCCTCGTGGCATCGCGCCGTCGAGCGCTCGCGCGGCTGATCCACGGCTATCGCCGGGACGCCACGCCTTCGCGCATCGCCGCTTCGATCTCGTCGACGGCCGCTTCGACTCCCCGGGTCGCGGCCACCGCGCTCGCCAGGGTTCGCGCGCGCGCGGCCAGCATGGGATCGGACAGGCACGGCGCGATGAGCGCCTTGAGATGGGCCACATCGAGGCGGGAGCGCGGCAGTGGAGCGGGCGCCACGCCGATGCGGCGCAGGCGCTCGCCCCAGTAGAACTGGTCGGCGATGTGCGGGACCACCGCCTGGGGCACGCCCGCACGCGTCGCGGTCGCGACCGTGCCCGAACCCCCGTGGTGCACGACCGCCGCCATGCGCGGGAAGACCGCCGCATGGGGGGCGTCGCCGAGCACGAACACCTCGCCGCTGGTGATGCCCACGGCGACTGCCGCCCCACCATCCGAGGCCACGCCGAGACCGCCCCAGCCGCGCGAGAGCACCAGCCGGCGGCCGAGGCGTGTGCATGTCTCGATCACCATGCGCGTGGTGCGCACCGGATCGGGATCGGTCATGCTGCCGAACCCCACGTACACTGGCGGCGCGCCCGCGGCAATGAACCCCTCCAGATCGCGCGCGGGATCGGGAGTCAGCGCGGCCCCGGCCACGGGCGGCATGATCCATGCCCCGGTCTGCACGCAGCGTTCACGCACGTCGGCTGGAAGCGGCGCGATCTGCGCGTCACATGCCAGCAGCAGCCTCCCCGACAAGAGGTGCGACAGGGTGTCGCCGATGGGCGGCAGCGCGAGCCGTTCGCGTTGGTGATCGATCGCAGGACGCAGCAGGCGATCGGTCAGGATCCTGGAGAGGGTCCAGCCGCAGGCGTTGAGCCAGCCGGGCAGTCGCAGCGCCGGCAGCAGGAATGGTGGATGCTCGCGCGAGCGCAGGAGCATCGGCGCGAACAGGGCGAACAGGTAGGGCACGCGCTGGGATTCGGCGATCGAGGCCGCCGCGAATGCGAGCGAAGCACCGACGATCGCATCGGCGCCTTCGGCGACCCGGGCCAGCACGGAGAACTGCGCGGCGACTTCACGGCGGAAGACCCCGAGCCCCCCGGTCAATCCGGCCATTCGTCCGACCACGGCCGTAGCGTGCGCCTGGAGGAACGCGCCCACGTCCATGCCCGCGCCATGGAACTCGAAGCCGTGACCGGTGATCCACCCCGAGAAATCCGGCGGTGCGCAGAACACCGCGTCGTGACCACGGCCGCGCAGCGCGAGCGCCAAGGCGAGCATCGGCTGCACGTCGCCGCGCGAGCCCATGGTGGCGAGGACGATGCGCCTGCGTCGCGGACGGCTCATGTCGCGGCGGCGCGGCGGCGTGGCAGCGCACCCCAGGCGAGCCCGATGCCAAGCCCGGTGAGGTGCGCCGCGTTTCCCGCCTCGGGCAGGAATACCAGGCTGTAGAGCAGCCAGACCGTCATCATCGCCAGGTAGGTACGCTGCAGCGGGATGTCCTCGGTGGGATCGCGGCGGTGACGCATCCAGATGTATGCGAGCAGGCCGTAGACCACGCCCGACATGCCACCGAAGAACGGACCGACCAGCAGGTACTGGACCATGTCGGCACAGATCGCGAGCACCGCGACCTGCGCCGCGAGGAAGCGTGCGCCACGTCGCGCCTCGATAGCTGAAGCGAACACCCACAAGCCCACCATGTTCAGGGCGAGGTGCAGGAACTTCACGTGCACCAGGGCCGGAGTCGCCAGCCGCCACACCTGGCCGCGCAGGATATCGTGGAACCGATCGGGGTGCACCGGCACGCGGTCATCGCCCGAGCGCACGTAGTCCGCGATGGTGAACCAGTGGTAGGTCGCATCGATGGTGGTGTGCCAGGTCAGGATCGTTGCGGCCAGACTCGCGACGATCAGCGACGCGGTCACCCGCGCGCTGCCGCGCACTGTCGAGACCTCCGGCCCTGCGAGCGGATCCGTGGTCATGGCGTGATCATTCGCGGATGCGCGGCTCGCGCCAGGGGCGAGCGGGGTAGCAGCAGCTCGGAGCCTGCACCTTGCAATGTTTTCCTGCGCAGCGCAGTGGCCGGGACCATCGCCGGGCGTGGCGCGTCGAAGGTGCGAAAGCGGAGACGTCGCCGATGAGGGGCGGCATCATACGCTCGCCACCCGAGCGACCGGATCGTCGCCAGACGCACTTCGAAGCCGCTCGCGGAGGCACGATGACCAAGACCCTGACCATGATGGCGATGCTGATCACCGCGGCGATCGCTTGCGCAGAAGCTGGCGCAGCGGATCCGTCTTGGACATCCGGACCGAATCTTCCCGCGCCGAGATACCAGCACCAGGCGCTCGCGCTCGCGAACGGCGGCGTGATGGTGGTGGGTGGACTAGACGACGGTTTCGCGCCGCTGCGCACCGCCTTGATCAGCGATGGGCGCCTGGCGGGATGGTCGGTGTCGCGGACCTTCGACCGCGTGGATGCGCGCGCCTGCGTGCTCGCCTCCGGCAAGGTACTGGTAACCGGCGGCCGCTACGACGGCGCGGGCGGGGATGCCAAATCCGCGACCTGCGAGCTCTACGATCCGTCGTCGGGAACCTGGAGCCCCACCGGAGCGTTGCATGTGGGCAGGTACCTGCACGTCATCGAGGCGCTCGCCGATGGCGGCGCGGTGGTGATCGGCGGCATCAGCGACGCCACCGATCCGATGGACCCGGGCAATGATCACATCGCCCACGAGAATCCGATCGAACGTTTCGATCCCGCCACCGGCCATTGGACAGCCTTACCGGCCATCGTCGCCGCGGCATCGGCGACCTCGGTCACGCTCTCGGATGGGCGCGTGCTGGTGATGGGCGGGTTCCGCGGCATGGACAGCGGCAGCCTGGATCCGGGCGGATGGATGTTCGATCCCGCCGACAACTCGGCGAGGGTCGCCGGCAGCTGGTCGGCATCAGGTTACTGGGTGGATTTCGCGCTCGCCGCGCTTCCCGAAGGCCGCGCGCTGCGCGCCGGCGGCGTCGCCTACTACGACCCGGATGCCCACGCCACGGCGAGCGCCGAGATCTTCGATCCCTCAACCGATTCCTGGACGCCGACCGGATCGATGACGCGTGCGCACGTCGGCCACGCCCTGGCCCGGCTCGGCACTAGCGGCTACCTCGACGCCGACGGCGTCGGCACCGAGATCTACGATTCCGGCTCCGGTTCATGGACTGCCGGTCCAGCCAATCCGCATCCCTCCGTCGAGGGCACGTTGACGCGGCTGCACGATGGGCGCCTGATCGCGATCGGTGGACGGATCGGATCGAGCCCCATCGCCTCCACCACCATCCTGAGCACTCCCGCATCAACGGATCCCGCGACCACACCCAGCGACACGCCAAGCGGATCCGGACCGTCGAGCCCGGCTCTGGCATCGAGCGCTGCCAGCGGTGGCGGACACGGCTGCGGAGTCGGCGGCGCGATCGCCGGCATCGCCATGGCGTTGGCTTCCGGATTGCGCACGCGCCGGTTGCCGCGCCCGACCTGAGGACGAGTCGGCCCCGCGGGCTGCCGGGTCACGACCAGTGGATGAGCGTCTGGGCCACCAGCCAGGCGTTGAGACCGGCGATGAGCACGCAGATGCACCATCCGGCGATGCGTGTCTGCAGGCGGTTGACGAACTCGCCCATCTTCGCCCGGCTACTGGTGAACATGAGCAGCGGGATGGCGGCGAAGGGCAGCTGCAGGCTGAGCACCACCTGGCTCAGCAGCAGCAGCTTGGCCACTCCCGCGTCGCCATACCTGGCCGTCACCGCCACCGCCGGCACGATCGCCACCAGGCGGGTGATCATCCGCCGCAGCGCCGGGGGCAGACGCAGGCGCAGGAAGCCCTCCATCACGATCTGGCCGGCCATGGTCCCGGTCAGCGTGGAGTTCTGCCCCGCGGCGATCAGCGCGATCGCGAACAGCATGCTGGCGGCGGCGGTTCCCAGGAGCGGCGAGAACAGCTGGTAGGCCTCCTGGATGCCGGCGACCTCGACATGGCCGCTGCGATGGAAGACCGCGGCGGCGACGATCAGGATCGCCGCGTTGATGAAGAATGCGAACGCCAGCGCGATGGTGGAGTCGGCGAAGGCGAAGCCGATGGCCTCGCGCTTGCCCAATCGGGTGCCGGCGAAGCGCCGCGTCTGCACGATCGACGAATGCAGGTACAGGTTGTGGGGCATCACCGTCGCGCCCAGGATCCCCAGCGCGATGAACAGCATCTGCGGGTCGGCGACGATCCGCGGTGACGGCACCAGGCCCCGCGCCACGTCCGACCACAGCGGATGCGCGAACACCAGCTCGATGCCGAAGCACACGGCGATGCCCAGGATCAGGCTCACGACCAGCGCCTCGACGTAGCGGAAGCCCTTGTGCTGGAGCCAGAGCACCATCAGCACGTCGAGCGAGGTCACGCATGCGCCCCACACCATGGGGATGCCGAAGAGCAGGTTGAGTCCGATGGCGGTGCCGATCACCTCGGCCAAATCGCAAGCGACGATCGCCGCCTCGCACATCAGCCACAGCACCATCGCCACCGGCGTCGAGTACTGGTCGCGGCAGGCCTGGGCCAGATCGCGGCCGGTGACGATGCCGAGCTTCAGCGCCAGTCCCTGGAGGAAGATCGCCATCAGGTTCGAGAGCAGCACCACGCTCAGCAGCGCGTACCCATAACGCGAGCCGCCGGCGAGATCGGTCGCCCAATTGCCCGGATCCATGTAGCCGACCGCGATCAGGTAGCCCGGGCCCATGAACGCGAACAGCCGCCGCCACCACGAAGCCCCCACCGCGACCGGCAGGCTGCGGTGGATCTCGGGCAGGCTCGGGACCGACGCGGGCCGGCGCCAGGATCCGGACGGCGCGCCCGGCTCGCTGGCGGAAACGGGTTCCGATGTGGGTGTCGGCTGGAGCACCTGCGCATCCTAGGCCGCGAGCCCCCACGCGTAGCGCGATCAGCGCAAGGGCGCACACGGCGCGGCTGACCCCACCCCCCCTCGCCCCATGTGCCGGCGCCCCTTGTGGAAGCGTACGCAACGCGCACCGTCGGATCCCGGAGGTCCCATGGACGCAGCTTTCGTGATCTCGATCGCCATCGCCTTCATTTCCGGCGCCATGCTCACCTGCCAGATCGGCATGAATGCACAGATGCGCCTGCTCACCGGCAGCCCGATGTGGGCTGCGGTGATCTCCTTCGTGGTCGGCTTGGCCGCTCTCTTGGCGGTGATCGTCGGCATGCGCCAGCCGGCGCCGACCATGCAGGGCCTGGCCAGTGCGCCGTGGTGGGCCTGGTGCGCGGGCCTGATGGGCGCCTTCTACGTCGCGGCCTCGGCCCAGCTCGCCGCCAAGCTCGGCGCCACCAGCCTCACCGCGCTGGTGGTCGCCGGCCAGATCCTAGCCTCGCTGGTGATCGACCATTTCAATTGGTTCGGCTTCGCCGACCACCCGGTCAGCCTCGCGCGCCTGCTCGGCGCCGGGCTGCTGGTCGTCGGAGTGGTGCTGGTGCTGAAGTACTAGAGGACCGTCCCTCGTCCTGCCGTCGACGACAGACGACGGGCGTGGACGACGAGTGGCCTCAGCCCTTCATCCCGCTGACCGTCATGCCCTGGATGAAGTAGCGCTGGAAGCAGAAGAACACGATGATCGCGGGCAGGGTCATCAGCATGTCGCCGGCCATGACCATCGAGAAGTCGCTGCCGGATTCCAGGTTCACGCCGAACAGTCCGAGGCTGAGCGGGAACTTCGACTGGTCGCGCAGGTAGATCAGCGGGCCCATGAACTCGTTCCAGGCGCCCAGGAAGCTCATGATCGCGATCGCGGCCAGGATCGGCCGGACCTGGGGCACGATGATGTACCACCAGGTCTGCACCACCTTCAGCCCGTCGATGCGCGCGGCCTCCTCGAGCTCCTTGGGGATGGTGCGCATGTGCTGGATCATCAGGAAGATGAAGAAGGCGTTGCCGAACCACGCGCCGACCCACAGCGGATTCAGCGTGTTGTACCAACCGAGCTCGCGCCAGATCAGGAACGACGGGATCATCGTCACCTGCCCGGGTAGCATCATGGTCGAGAGCAGCACGATCAGCGCGACGCCGCGACCCGGCCAGCGCAGGCGCGCGAAGGCGTAGGCGACGAAGGCGCTGGAGAACAGCGCTCCCATGGTGGTCAGCGCGACCAGCAGCAGGCTGTTGCCGACGTAGGTCCAGAACGGCACCGAGTCGAAGGCGCGCTGGTAGTTGCGCGTCGCCTTGCCCCACATCGCGCGCACGGTCGAGCTGGGGGAGATGGTCAGGCGCAGTAATACCGATCTATCGTGCTCTGGAGTAATGTCGTTTTCGAACATTTCGTTGCTCGCGAGTGGTCGCTCGAGTGAGAGCCGCACCCAGGTTCGGGCTTTGTAGGTGTCATCGTCGAAGCTCGGAGGCTGAAAGACGATACTGGTCGCACGGTTCTGCGCGAGCGACGTTGAGCGATCGCTTACCCATCGGCCACGATCGAGATCGAGCGTAGCCGCGACGCGGTGCCAGCTGTCGTCGGGCTTGAGTGAGACGATGAGTTTATGCAGATCCCCTGGCTGCACTCCGTCGGGAAGGGTGAAGCGATACGCCAACACCACCGGTGCATCGCTGCCCGACGCGAAACGGTAGTCGATGCGCGTGCCGTCGGCGGTGGGCACCAGCGTCGCAGACCCGGATTCGACGGTGATCTTGGTGGCGATGTCGGCACCGCCTACCAGCGGAAAGATGCGCGCGTCGAGGGTGCGCAGCTGCAGCGTCTGGATCTCGAGCGCCGCGAGGCGATCGGCGAGCGCGTCCGTGATCGCCACGGGCGTCACCAGCGCGCGATACTGGGCCATGGCCTCATCGGCCGAACCCTGCCACGCCTGCTTGGGCATGCGCGCGGTCTCGCGCACCGCGACCACCGCGGCGGCGGCGTGCGCCCAGGCCGCGGGATCGACGGCGACGCCGGCGGGAATGGCGGCGAGCACCGCGGCTTCGGTCTCGCGCCGGATCGACTCGGCGAGGGTTTTCCACCCGTCCTCCGACGCCCCCTCTGGGCGCGCGAGCGACGGAGCCTCGCGCACGTAGGGCGATGCCGGCACGAAATGCGGGATCTCCGGCAGCAGGCGCGGCGAGGTCAGCTCCTCATCGGTCTTCATGCTGGTGAACAGCATCCACGCGAAGGGATAGAGGAACGCCGCGGCGAGGGTCATCACCAGCACGTGGACCCAGCCCTTGGCGGCGAACCACCTGCCGAAGCGCGCGACGCGCGACGCGCGCGGCATCAGCTCCTCCGCGACTGCCCGATCGCCGATGGCGTTGAGCGCATCAGGTCTGGTCATAGTGCACCCACCTCTTCGACATCCACAGCTGGATGAGCGTGAGCACCAGCACCACCAGGAAGAGGATCCATGCCAGCGCGCTGGCGTAACCCATGCGGAAGAACTGGAATGATTCCTGGAACAGGTAGAGCGCGTAGAACAGCGTCGAATTCGCCGGCCCGCCGTTCGTCATGATGTAGGCTTCGCCGAAGATCTGCATGGTGCCGATCAGCCCCATGATCAGGTTGAAGAGGATGTAGGGACTGAGCATCGGGATGGTGATGTGCCGGAACCGCTTCCAGGCATTGGCGCCATCGATAGAGGCCGCCTCGTAGAGTTGCTGCGGGATGCCCTGCAGGCCGGCGAGCCAGATGATCATGCTGCCGCCGGCGGTCCACACGTTCATGATGATCAGCGCCGGCTTGCTCCAGTTCTGGTCCTTCAGCCACAGCGGCGCGTCGAGATGGAAGGGCTTGGCGGTGAACAGCGACACCACCCACTCGAACGCATGTCCGGGCGCGCTGTCGAACATCCAGGACAGGGCTTGGTTGAGGAAACCCTGGCTCGGACTGAAGATCCACATCCACAGCAGGCTCGCGGCCACCGCGGGCATCACCACCGGCATGTAGAAGGCCGTGCGGTAGAGGCCGATGCCCTTGATGCCCTGGTTCAAGAGCAGCGCGATCGCCAATCCCACCACCATCACCAGCGGGATGCGCAGGATCATGAAGGCGGTGTTGCCGAGGCTCTTGTAGAAGAGCGGGTCCGCGAACAGCTCGCGGTAGTTGGCGAGACCGACGTAGCGCGCCGGCGTAAGCACGTCGTAGGTGGTGAAGCTGTAGACGATCGAGAACAGGATCGGCCCGCCGGTGAGCACCGCGAAGCCGATGAACCACGGGCTGGCGAACAGCAGCGCGGCGCCGGTCTCGCGCAGGCGGTAGCCGTGGCTGAGGCGGCGGCGGCGCTGCAGGATCAGGATCGCCAGCAGGCAGGCCGCGACCGCCAGCGCGTAGAGCGCCAGATACGGTGCCCACGACACTTGGTGCGGAGGCAGAGGCTGCAGCAGGGCGTCGAGCTGGCGCTGCACCGGGATCTGGTTGGCGGCGAGCGCCATGGCGATCTCGTCGGCGTTCTCGGCCTTGGCCTTGGCCGCGTAGACGTGGTTGACCGCATCCTCGTAGCCGCTGACGTGCTGCCGCCACAGCATCTGCCCCACTGGCGTCACCGGGCGGATCAGCGTGTGCTTCATCAGCTCCTTGAGCGTGGCGAAGGACTGCTTGAACAGCGGCGGCATCCGCGGGTTGTCGTCGACAGCGTCCTTGATCAGCCGTTCATAGTGCACGCGGTTGGCTTGGCCGCCCGGCAGGTAGAGACGGCCCTCGCTCTGCTGGCGCTCGCGCTTGCCCTGCTCGAGCAATTGGATGGTCTCCCAGCTGCGCAGGTACTGCAGCAGCTTCCACGAGCCCTGCTTGTGCTTGGCGGTGGACGGGATGACCAGCGCCCAGCCGCCAGCCCAGGTGATGGGATCCCGGCCTTTGGCCAGCTCGTCCGCCGGCATCGGCGCCGGGGTCAGGGCGAAGTGCATGTCCGGCGCATACGCGGCGAAACCATCGAGGCACCAGTTGCCGTCGATCTTCATCGCCACCTGGCCGCGGAAGAACGGATCGAGCGGCCCGCTCTGGAAGCCCTGCTGGAAGGCATCGGCCTGGGCGACGCCACCCAGATCGTCGTAGATGTCGGTCATGAACCGCAGTGCGCGCACCACCGGCGGTGCATCGAGCGTGACGCGCGTGCGGTCGGGACTCAGGAACTCGCCGCCCGCCTGGAAGGCGAATATGTACAACCAGCTGTTGCCGTAATTCGGCGCGAAGCCTAGGCGCGTGAGGCCGCTCGATGGATCCCCCGGAGTCTTGAAGCGGCTGAGGCGCTTGGCGTAATCGCGCAGTTCCTCCCAGGTGGCCGGCGGCTTCGGCTGCCTGGTGACCGGATCGACCAGGCCCTCGTTGGCGAGCAGGTCGAGGTTGGTGTAGAGCACGCGGATGTCGGCGCTGACCGGCATGCCATACATGCGCTTCGGCTCGCTCGAACCCGGCGTGCGGTAACTGCCCTCGTCGACTGCCCAGTCATAATATTCAGCCAGATCGATGCGGTGCGAATCTGCCGGGGCCTGGCCTTCGATGTAGGGCGTCAGGTCCTCGAGCGCGTGCTTCGACGCCCACTCGCCCACCGCGAAGCGGTCGAACCACACCAGGTCAGGCGGCACCCCGCCGGTGATAGCGGTGAGCAGGCGCTGGGCATCGCCAGTGAGATCGCGCGCCACCGCGGTGCCCATCTCGACCTTGTACCCGGGATTCTCGCGCTCGAAGCGGTTGACGATGGTGTAGGCGTCCTCGCCGAGCTGCGAACTGCCCCAGAAGACGATGGTCTCGCGGCCATCCGGCCTGGCCTCGCGCGTCGAACGCCATGTCCACCACGCGACCAGCGCGAGCAGCGACAGCATGCAGGCCACGGCCACGCGCAGCGGTACCAGGCCCAGACGCGGTTCCGAACGCGTTCGGCTCAGCGGAGGCGCACGCTCGACATCGTCCACGGTGACCACTGAGCCCACGGTGCCCCTCGGGATGCGTATCCGTCAGGGAAGCGGCGAGGCGCTCGGTCCTGTCACGGGGCCGGGGAAACCTTCGCCGGAGCGGCGGATACGATGCGGTAGAGGTGGACACCGTATGGGGCGAAGGAGTCGTGGAAAGAACCTTGGGGGGCGTCGATGGTGCGCTGTTCACCCAGGACCTCGACCCGAGCCGGTCCGGATGGGGCACCCAGCACGGTTATGGTGGCCGACGACGCCTTCCCGCGCATCGCCGCGGTGAAGAGATAGGTGGCATCGCCGACGCGCTTGGCCATCGCGTCGATCGGCACGGCGGCGTCCGAGCCGACCACGCGGGCATAATCGACCACGGTCCTGGCGTTGAGGGCCGGAGCCAGGTCGAGGATCTCGCGATCGATGGCGTCGATGGTGGCCTTGACCGTCGGGTCGTGCGCGGCGGCAGCGGAGTCGTCGCGACCGGGTCCGAAGGTATGGCAGAACCAGCAGATGCCTGACGCACCGTGGATCAGCGACATCCACACCTCGGAACGCACCTGCGCGCGGGTCGGCTGCTCTGCCTCGGAACTGATGCGCGTGCATTCGATCAACGGCCACGCGGGCTTCACGGTCTTGGCATCCGCTTGGCGCATCCAGTCGCGCAGGTGGTCGACTCCCGCTGGCACGTACCAGAGGTTGCCGCGGACCTCGCGCATGTCGTCCGCGAGGGCGCTCAGCGGATAGAGGTTGAAGGAGAAGATGTCGGCACCGCGGATGTAGCCGGGATACATGTCGGTGTGGCCAGTGCTGTGCCCTCGACCTCGCCACGGGGTATACGCGGCGCCGGGGCCGAAGTTCATGTAGATCGGCCGAGTCGGATCAGCGGTGCGGATCGCGCGGCACGCCTCTGCCACCAGGTCGGGCTCGATCGACGATCCATAGTCTCCCGCGGGCGCATCCTGCGCGTTGTCCGGAGTACGTTCGTACATCCAGCCGACGATCTGCGGGTCGTCGCGATGCGCGAGGCCGACGGCGTTCTGCGGGCAGATCACCCGCATGCTCGCGGCTGCCAGCATCGACAGCTGCGATTCGGTGGGTCCGTTCGCCAATCCGAGGTAGAGGTTCACACCCACGTCGTGGTAATCGCGTGCCATTTCTGGAGCCTGCAGCCAGACCGCGATGGGGAAGAACGCAGGATCCGCGGGCAGGGCATGCTTCCAACGCGACCAGTATGGCGCCCAGATGTTCCCGGTTCCCGCGGGCGGCTGGCCCGTTTCCACGGTGGGGTCGACGATGGCGGGTCCGCTCGACACCAGCGCCTTCGTCAGATCCGAGGTCGGATCCGACCGGGGCCGGACGAGGTCCTTGCCGGTCGGGCCGGCCATGGCGAACTCACCGGCGGCGACCTCGATGTCGATGGGCTCCTTGGCCGGCTCGACCGTCGGGGTGAAGCGCACGTGGCCCTCGGCCACCTCGAGCCGAGTGGTGCTGCCGGCATCGATCAGGGAGAAGGTCGTGCCGATGATGGTCGCGGTGGCGAAGCGGCCGATGCAGGCCATCGGTTCGCCGGCCGGCTGCTTGGCCGCTACGGCGTCGAAGGCTCCGGCGTGGAGCACCACGAGCTTGCCGGGCTTGCCGGTATCGAACTCGACGCACGCGCGCGGACGCAGGGATACGCGCGTCGCCTCGCCCACGAACGATACGGTGACCACCGTGTCGCTGCGGTTCTCCACCACGTCCCCGGCGCGCAGGCGGGCATCGGCCGAGGCCGGACCGCTCATGCGCTCGGACTTCCAATCATCCGCGGCCGACGGTGTGCGCTCGTTGGCGTGGACGTCCGCGGCGGCGTCCACCGGCTCCGCCGCTGGACGCCGCCAGACGATGGCGTCGTCTGCGGCATGCGCCGTGATCTCGGCGATGACCGGGCCGAGATCGTTCACCCGGTCACCGTGGAATGGCAGGGCGAGATAGCCGAGGATGCCCAGCATCAGGCACGCCGCGGCGGCGATCACGGCGAAGGATCGCGAATACCCGCGCTCGCGTCGTTGGGGTTGGCGCCGGCGTGGCAGAAGCCGCATGGCCGGTCTCCGAGCCACCCTGGCGGTCTCCACTCTCACGGCTTCTTCCGTGACGCCCGTACCGTCCATGGCGCCAACGACATCCGTCGCGACGGCACCGAGGTGCCCCTCGCGCAGCGCGTGGTGCAGGCGCAGGACGCGCATGAAGACGCGTGGATGTTCGCGATCCTCGCGCAGCCACGCGGCCAGCTCGTCGAGCTGCGCATCATCCGCTTCGCCATCGAGGTAGGCTTCGACGAACGCGGGGAGGTTCATGCTCTGCTCCCGTCGTCAAAGGGATCATCGACGGACGGATCCAAGGTATCGAGCCCGATGGCGGCGCGCCCGCGCTCGATGCACGCCATCAGCGCCGCGCGCGCGCGCGTCAAGGCGACGCGGACCGCGCCATGCGACATCTTCATGCGCGTGGCGATGTCCGGCGGCGACAGCGCATCCTGGTAGCGCAGGCGCAGCACCTCGCGCGCGCGCGGCTGCAGGTTCTCCTGGCAGCGCGACAGTGCGCCCAGGCGCTCGTCCATCTCGGGAGCGACCTCCTCGCAGGCGTCGGCCAGCACCTCGGCGAGATCGGCATTCCGCACCAGGCGCTGCGTCGCGTGCGAGCGCCGGTGGCCGAGCGCCTCGTTGCGCGCGATGCCCAGCGCCCAATGCAGGAACGGGCGTTCAGGATCGTACTGGGCGAACTTGCGCAGCATCACCACCGCGACGTTCTGCAGCAGATCCTCGGCATCGTGCATCTGCGGGACCAGCGAGCGGATGTAGGCGGCGATGTTGGGTTGGCAGCGGATCCAGTGGCGGGTGAAGGCCTCGGCCGCCGCCTGGCTCGGCCCGAGTCCGGACGCGTCAGCAGCGTCATCGGCGTCTGAGGCGTCTGAGGCGTCTGAGGCGTGGTCGAGCGGCCCGCTCACGCGTGTGTCCGTAGGATGCCCGGGTGTTGACCGCGAAGCAGGCACGGACCCTGGATGGCATGCCTCACGCGGACCCCGCTCCCGAACCCCGGACCTGGCCACGAGCCTGGCCTTGCCCCGGCCGCCACGCAAGCGTGGCCCGGCGGAAGGATTCTGGATGGATCGACGGTGGACGGCCAAACGACGCTCCTCGGCTACCGGTATCGGCACCGCGGGGGCATTTGTTACGGGTCTTTTCCCATTGGGTTTCCAGCCACATCTCCTGATGCAGACGCTGCGTATGGAACCATCCGGACTCCCGCCGCCGTGGCCGCGGGATTGCCGGATGTCTGCTTTCTGCTTTCTGCTTTCTGCTTTTCGCCCCCTCACCCCTCAGCTGAGCGCATGCGTCAACCAAGACCACACGCCGCTCGCCCGCTTGCTCAGGCTGCCAGCATGCAGGGCCAGGCGCTCACGGCGGTGGTCGCCGGCGGCGCAGACCAGCCCGGTGGTGAGCAGGCCGTCCAGCTCGTCGCCAGGCTGGCGATTGCGATCGCCGGTGCCGAGCAGCACCGGCAGGTCGAAGATCTCGCGCAGGTGCAGAGCCAGCCCGCCGAGGGCGCTCGAGCGTCCCACCAGGTGGATCTGCCCCTGCTGGGCGAGGTAGCCGTGATCGCGTAGGTCGCGCGCGCGCTCCTTGAAGAACGAGCTGACCGCGTCGGCGCAGATCTCGGTGGCCGGGCCCAGCAGCGCGTGGCGCTCCTGCAGATCGTTCCAGATGAACTGCTGCCCCTGCGGGCCGTCGCCGGCGCCCGCGTAGACGCCGATGTCGAGCTCGCGCTTGATCGCCTCGGCCTTGTCGGCGTCGATGTCCAGGCGTTCGGCGAGGCGCGCGGTGAGGTCGTCGCCGCCGAAGCCGAAGGTCTCGACATGCAGCAGCTTGTCCTTGCGGCGGACCAGGAAGTTGGTGTGGCGAGCGCCGAAATCGATCACCAGCGAACTGCCGCGCGAGCGCAGCTTGCCCGAGACGCCGCGATAGAGCGCCAGCGGTTGCGGGATGACGCCTTCGAGCTCGACGCCGAGCCCGCGCGCGATGTCGGCCATCTCGGAGCGGAAGCCGCGCCGCGCGGTGACCAGCAGCGCCTGGCAGGTGAGATGGTTGCCGATCGAGCCGACCGGGTCGTCGACCTCGTGCTCGCCGTCGCGACCGCGCACCGTCCACTGCACCGGCACCACGTCGACGACCTCGCGGTCGGCGCCGGTGGCCTGCTCGCGCGCGCGGCGCAGCGCCCAGGCGCGCTCATTCTCGGTCAGCGGCATCTCCTCGCCCGGCGAGGCCCAGCCGACGGCGATGCGCGAGGCGATCGAGGTGTCGTTGCACGACAGGAACACCGACCAGGCCTCGACACCCGCCGACTCGTTGGCCTGGCGCAGTGCCTCACCGGCGATCTCGAGCCGCCCGCGCGGCGTCAGCTCGTGCCATGAGCACTCGATGGTCTTGTGCGCGACCACCTTCTCATCCTTCTCGGGATGGATGGCCGCGACGGTGGCGGATACGTGCCTGCTGGAGATCGAGAGGATCACCAGGAAATGCTCGGATGAAATGCGCATGCTAGGGGCGGTGTCCGTGAGTTGCCGTCGGTCGCGAAGGAATCATCATTCGCGGAAGACGAAGAAGGGTTGGCTGAAGCGGACGTTGATCGAGGCGATGCGCCCGAGATCGCCCTGGCAGCGGATGGTGTGCGCGAGGTCGCGCGCCTTGGCATCGGGCTTGACGCCGTAGCGCTCTTCGGCGGGATCGCCCCAGATCAGGCGGCTGCCTTGGCGGGTATAGAGCACGATGCCACGCGCGCCGCGTTCGTCGAGTGCATCGTTGAGCACCACGTCGGTGATCAGACCCTGTTCGAGCTGGGGCTCGAGCGCCGCCCACATCGCCAGGGCCGAGAGCACCACGCCGGGCTTGGCTGCCTCGACACCACGCAGGAGCGGCCGGCGGATGACCGGTCCGGGAATGGTGCCGGGCAGGACGCGGCCCTCGGCATCGACCCAGGCGCGCTCGCCGGTGGCGAGGATCGCCGGCATCACCGGTTGCCGCAAGCGCAGCACCAGTTCGAGGGTGCGCTTCACGCCCTTGCCGTTGGCCGATGGCTCGTGGACCAGGCGCACCTGCTGCACCGTGGCCACCGCCGGTTGCTGCTTCAAGTACTCGGCGAGCTGATCGAGCACCCAGGGATTCGGATCCTTGATGCGATCGCGCGCGGGAAAGCGCGCGAGCCAGCCCACCACTTCGCTGGGCGGCAGCTGCGGCCCGTTCAGCCAGCTGATGCGGATAGAGCCTACCGGCAACGGGGCGGGGATCTCGTGGAGCGCGTCCAGGGTCATCACCAGCACTGCCAAAGCCGCGGCGCACGCCGCGAATCCCCAGGCTCCGAGACGCGCCCAGGCGCCCGAGCCGAAGGTCGGGCGCGCCAAGCTCGCAGCACGGCGCGGACGTTTCGCCTCGGCCTCGTCGGACAGGGTGTCGGTGCTCAGGGGCTGGCGCTTGGCGACCACGCGCTTGCGTGCGCGCTTGGTCTCGGGCTCGCCATCAGCCGACACCGCCACCGATACCGCGGCCACCACCGGCGACGGCTTCACCGGCGTGAGCGCCGCGATCTCCGGAGAGACCCAGGGCTTGTCTGGAGCCGCGCGCTTGGCCTGGCGCTTGCGGCGCTCGGCCGCCTCGAGCAGGGCCTGCGGATCGCCGTCATCGCTGTGGTCGGTGCTCATGGGCGTTCGCTTCCCTGGGACGGCTTGGTTGGATTCGCTGACGGGGATGGAGAGTTCGTGATCGGGCGGGCGGCGGCGCGGCGCGCGAGCGCATCAACCAGATCGTCGAAACCGATGCCCGCGGCGGCCGCCGCCTTCGGCACCAGGCTGTGGCTGGTGAAGCCGGGCAGGGTGTTCAGTTCGAGCACCGCCAGGCCGCCATCGGCGGTGGCCATGATGTCCACGCGCGCCAGATCCCGGCACCCGCAGGCGCGATACGCAGCAACCGCGATCTCGCCGAGCTTGGCCGCGACCACAGGATCGTCGAGGATCTCGTAGGCGGTGTCGTCGCGGGTGTATTTCGCCTCGTAGTCGTAGACCCCCTCGGCGGGACGTACGCGGATCGGTGGTAGCGCGCGCGGCGCGGGGCCGTCCTCGAGCACCGCCACGGTGAATTCCGGGCCGGGCAGGCGCTCTTCGATCAGGTAGGGGACGGCGCCGACATCCTTGATCAGCTCCTCGATCGCCGGCAGCACGAAGCTGGGATTGGCGACCATGCGCAGCCCCACCGAGCTGCCATCGCACGCAGGCTTGAGCACCAGGCCGCCATGGTTCGGCAGCTTGAGGTCCTTGGGCGAGAACGGCTGTCCGAGATGCACGCGCACGCCCCATGGCACGCGGATGCCGGCGTCCTGCAGGCGCTTCTTGGTCTTGTCCTTGTCCATGCACAGGGCGCTGGCGACCGCGTCGGAACCGACGTAAGACTTGCCGAGCGCCTCGAGCGCGGCCTGCAGGCGACCGTCCTCGCCGTAGGTTCCGTGCACGATGTTGAAGGCGAGCGCGCCCGCGCGCAGGCGGGCCGGTTCGAGCTCACCGCGCAGATCGACGATGACCACATCGTGGCCCTTCCGGGTCAGGCCAGCGGCGATGCCGGACCCCGACATGCGGCTGACCGCCGCCTCGCGGCCAGGGCCGCCCATGATGACGTCGATCAGCATGGGAACCGTCCCTGGCTCGTGGTCAGGGGGACATCGGTCGTCCCGATGCTGGACGATGGACGACGGACATCGGAGTTCGGACGATCCTTCATGCCACGCTCCCGATCAGATCCCTGGGATGCAGCTTCAGCTCGTCGGGACAATTCCACGTCTCGACCTCCATGCGCAGCTCGACGCCGCGCTCGCGCCAGGCGCGCTCGCGGATCAGGCGCACCAGCGCCGCGACGTCGGCCGAGCTGGCGACGCGCTCGGGGTTGACGATGAAGTTCGCATGCACCGGGCTGACCATGGCGCCGCCGACGCGTGTGCCCTTGAGCCCGAGCTCGTCGATGAGCTTGCCGGCCGGCAGCTGCGGCGAGGGATTCTTGAATACGCAGCCGGCGCTGGGCATGGCCAACGGCTGGGAGGCGGCCTTCGCCTGCTTGAGCTTGGTGCCCTGCGCCTTCAAGGCGCCGGGGTCGCCGTGGGCGAGCGAGAGTTCGCAGCCGAGGAATAGCGTGCCAACGGGCAGGCCGCAATCGCGGTACGACGCCGGCAGCTCGGCGCGTTCGAGCCAACGCGGTGCGGTGGTGCCGGGCAGCACCACCTCGACACGCGACACCCAGTCGAGCATCCAGCAGGTGCTGGTGCCGGCGTTCATGCGTAGCGCACCGCCGACCGTCGCCGGGACGCCGGACAAACCCTCGGGACCAGCGAGCCCGGACTTCACGCAGGCGGCGATCAGTTCGGCGAGATCGAGCGCGGCCCCCGCCGCCACCAGGGCGACGCCACTACGCAGCGGGCCGATCTCGCAGCGGGCGAACGATGGTCCGAGGCGCGCCACCGGCTCGCTGACTCCCTGATCGCCGACCAGCAGATTCGCTCCCTTGCCCAGCCAGCGGTGCGGTCGTTCGAGCAGCTCGGCGAGCGAGCCCCGGCTATCGAGCGTCACCACCGTCGCAGGTCCGCCGATGCGCATGGTGGTCAGGGTTGCGAGCCGCAGCTCGCCGACCTGGTTGGCGTGGATGAAATCCGGGGTGAACACGGTCAGGCTACGTCCTTGACGTCGTGGTGCGCGGTCTCATCCGATTGGTCACTTGCCATCGCGCCGGCGGGGCCGCTTGCGGGCGCTCGGGCGTCCCCGTGTGGACGGCCGGGTGGTTGGCCGGCCGCGACCGCGTGGTCGGGACCGGCGACGCGAAAAAAACGCATGAACGGCCCGCTCAGGTTGCCCACGTCGCCGGCGCCGAGGATCAGCACGGTGTCACCGGACTCGGCCTCGCGGCCGATCAGCTCGACGATCTCCTGCTCGTCGGCGGTGTAGAACACCGTCGGCGGGCCGCCCTGGCGCATGCGGATCGAATCGGCCAGGAGACGCGAATCGATGCCGGGGATCGGCTGCTCGCTGGCGGCGTAGATCGGCAGCAGCGCGAGGGTATGTGCCTGGTCGAAGGCGGCGACGAAATCGGGGAACGAGTCGGCGGTGCGGGTGTAGCGGTGCGGCTGGAACACCACGTGGACGTTGCCGCCGCCGAGCTTGGCCGCCGCGATGGTGGCGCGCACCTCGGTCGGGTGGTGGCCGTAGTCCTCGACCACGCGCACTCCGCCGGGGCTGCCGTGGACGGTGAAACGCCGGCGTACGCGCTCGCAGCGGGCGAGCGCCGACAGGTCGCAGCCCGGCTGGACGTGGCGGGCGGCGGCGATCGCCATCAGCGCGTTGTGCGCCATGTGCGCGCCGGGGATGGTGACGCGCACCTCGCCGAGATCCTCGCCGAAACCGATGACGCGCATGCGGCTGCCATCCGGCCCGAGCTCGAGATCCCGGGCATGGTAGTCGCCGGAATCGAGCCCGCAGCGGATGATCCGTGCGGAAACGCCGGTGGTGACGCGCGCCGACAGCCCGCTGGTGGGCACGATCACCGCGCCGCTCTTGGGCACGCGCGCGAGCCACGCGTTGAAGCTGTCCTCCATGGCCGCGAAGCCGCCGTAGTGGCGCAGGTGTTCGTGATCGAGGTTGGTGAGGATGGCGATCTCGGGCTCGACCTCGGCGAAGCTGCCGTCGCTCTCGTCGGTCTCGGCGACGAACAGGTCGCTGTGACCGGCGCGCGCGCCGCCCCCGAGCGAGGCCACCGATCCGCCGACCATCACCACCGGATCCAGGCCAGCCTCGGTGAGCAGGTGGCCGATCATCCAGGTGGTGGAGGTCTTGCCGTGGCTGCCCGAGACGGCGATGGTGCGCGTACCCGTCATCAGCTCGACCAGGCATTCACCGCGGGTGATCACCGGCACGCCGCGTTCACGAGCCGCGACCAGCTCGGGATGGTCGATGGCGACCGCGGCGGTGTGCACCACCAGGTCGGCGTCCTCGCCGTGGGCCATCGAATGGCCCTGGGCGATCGGCACACCCTCGGCACGCAATCGCGCCACCACTGGCGATTCGCTGCAGTCGCAGCCAGAGACGATGGCTCCGACCTCCTGCAGGAGCGGCACCAGGGCGCTGACCCCTGCTCCACCGATGCCCATGAGATGTACGCGACGTCCACGGAAGAGGCTGCAGATCATGGTCGCTCCTCGTTCTGGTTGAGAGTCGGTTTGAGAGTCGGACTCAGGGTCTGGTTAAGCGTCACCGGAACCCGTCGGCTGGAATTCTGGTGCGGACTGGCGCCGGAAATCGCCCGCGACCAGCGAGAACGCGCGTCGGCGCGGCGCGAGCGGATCCGCTCCAGGCCCGCGACGCGACCTGCGCGGCGCACCAGTTCGGCCACGTGTGCCGCGGCGCGCGGACGGGCGAGCGTATGCGCCGCCACGCCCAAGCGCGCGACCTCGGCGCGGTCGGCGGCCAGACGCGCGATGTGCCCGGCGAGCTGCTCGGGAGTCACGGTCGCCTGGTTCAGGACGATGGCGCCGCCGATGCGCGCGATCGCCTGGGCGTTCGCGGTCTGGTGGTCGTCGGCGGCCCAGGGCAATGGCACGTAGAGCGCTCCGATGCCCGCGGCGCACAGCTCGGCGACGGTGGTGGCGCCGGCGCGGGTGATGGCGAGGTCGATGTGGCGGTAGAGGCCGGGCATATCGCTGAAGAAGCCGTGCACCTCGGCCTCGACCCCGGCGGCGAGGTAGGCGGCGGCGACCCGGGCGCGATCGTCCTCGCCGGCGAGATGGACGATCACCAGGTCGCGCACGGCGGCGAGTCCGGCAGCCGCGCCGACCACCAGATCGTTCAGACTCTTCGCGGCCAGGCTGCCGCCGACCACCAGCACGCGCAGACGCTGGTCGCGGCCACGTGGCAGCGCGGCGATGGCACGCACCGGATTGCCGAGCATGCGCACCTTGCCCAGCGGCAGACCTTCCTGGGCCTCGGGGAACTGGGTGACCACGGCGCGAGCGAAGCGCGCCAGCAGCTTGTTGGTGCGTCCGGGACGGGCGTTCTGCTCCATGACCACCAACGGTCGGCGCAACAGCGGCGCGAGCAGGCCGGGAAGCAACGCGGCATAGCCACCGAGCGCGACGATCGCCCGCGGCGGGTGGGCGCGCAGTTCGCGGAAGCAGTGCCAGGCCTGGCGCGCCGAAGCCGCCAGCCAACGCGGGTCCATGGGCCGTGGGCGCGACAGGCCCCACGGCAGCAAGACGATGCCGGCGGCGGGGACCAGCTTGGCCTCGATGCGCTGGGGATCGCCGATCCAACGCAGCGCAGGTTCGCCACGCGCGCGCAGTTCCGCCGCCACCGCGAGACCGGGCAGCACATGGCCGCCGGTACCGCCGCCGCAAAACAGTACGCCTTGGGCTTTAGGCATGGAGGGACCGTCCATCGTCCGTCGTCCGTCGTCGGACACCTGGAGAAGCGTCCGTGGACCGTGGATGCCCGCTCATGCGCCGTCCGTCTGCCAACGCATGGCCTTCTCGCTGCGGATGCGCGCGCCGATGCGCTGCGAGGTCGAGTTCTGGCGCAGGGGTTCCTCGGCGTTGGCGCGCGCCACCGCGTCGAGCAGACCTACGAGGGCCAGGCACACCAGCACGCTCGAGCCGCCGTAGCTGATGAAGGGCAGGGTCAGGCCCTTGGTGGGCACCGCACCGGTAACCACCAGCATGTTCCAGAACGCCTGGATGCCGAGCGCCATGGTCGCGCCGATCGCCAGCAGGCGCTGGTGCAGGTCCTTGGTGTTGGCGGCGATCAGCAGCCCGGTGACCACCAGCATGAGGAAGGCGAGCGCCACGGCGAGCGCTCCGGCCATGCCGAATTCCTCGCACACCACCGCGTAGATGAAGTCGGTGTGCTTTTCGGGTAGGAAGGCGAGCTTCGAGGAGCTCTCGCCCAGGCCTACGCCGAACAGCCCGCCGCTGCCGATGGCGATGAAGCTCTGGCGCAGGTGATAGGCGGCTGGGCCGTCGTACTTGTCCGGATCCAGGAAGGCGAGGATGCGGTCGCGGCGGTAGGCCTCGCTGAACACCGTGACGTAGACCAGCGCCGGGGCGCAGGCCAGGCTGATCGACATGAAGTAGAGCCATGGAGCGCCGGCGTAGGCGAGCATGGCGCACAGCACCACGCCCAGCACCAGCACCGAGCCCAGGTCCTTGGTCAGGTAGATGAGCCCCGCCACCACCGCGAAGGCCGCCAGCGGCATGAGCACGCCGTGGAAGTACGAGCGCACCTTCTCGGCCGAGCGGCCGAAATGCCAGGCGGCCGCGATCACCAGGGCGAGCTTTGCCAGTTCGGCAGGTTGCAGGTTGACTGGCCCGAGATCGATCCAGCGGCGCGCGCCATTGATGCTGCGGCCGACCACCAGCACCGCGACCAACGCCGCGACCGTGCCCAGCACCGCCAATGCGACCAGCCGCCCATCGCGCCAGCGCTCGACGCCGATCGCGCTCATGACCACGGCGATCAGGGTGCCGAGGCCCATCGCCCCGGCCTGCTTGATGATGTAGCTGTAGGTGACTCCGCCGTCCTTGCCGCTCATGGTGCCGGTGGTCGAGGCGATCATCACCAGGCCGAAGCCGCACAACGCGGCGACCAGGGCCCACAGCTGGAACCGCAGCCATTTGGTGGTCATGACGGGATCCGTGCGGCGTGCGGCGTGCGGGCTGCGGCGATCGTGTGCATGTCAGTGGAGCTTCAGGGTGGCGAGGGCGAGCAGGGCGGCGAGCGCGGCGATGATCCAGAAGCGCATGACGATCTTCGATTCGGGCCAACCCTTGTACTGGAAGTGGTGGTGGATCGGCGCGCACAGGAAGATGCGTTTGCCGCCGCGCAGGCGGTAGCTCGCGATCTGCAAAGCGACCGAGCCGGCCTCGATGACGAAGATGAAGCCGACGAGCACGAGCAGGAACTCCTGCTTGGTGGTCAGGGCCACCAGGCCCAGGCTGCCGCCGAGCGCCTGGCTGCCGGTATCGCCCATGAAGACCTCGGCCGGGGAGCCGTTGAACCACAGGAATCCGAGGCACGCCCCGGCAATCGCTGCGCAGAATACCGCCACCTCCTGTCCGACCGGCACGTACAGCACCTTGAGGTAGTCGGCGCTGTCGACGCGGCTGGTGACGTAGGCGATGACCATGAAGGCGATCGCGGCGATGAACATGGTGCCGGCGGCGAGCCCATCCATGCCGTCGGTGAAATTCACCCCGTTGGCGCAGGCGGTGGTGACGAACATCACCCAGAAGATCGAGAATATCCCCAGGCTCACCGCGTATTCCACCTTCATCAAGGGGAAGACCAGTTGGTGGACGGCCAGGCGCACGGTGTAGGTGTCTCCGGTCAGCGCGAAGTGCTTGCGGTAGAACTCGGGCGGCGAGCCGATGAGATGGTCTGCGACCGAGAGTTCGGAAAGCTTGCCGAGCACCAGCGATTGATAGTAGTGCTCGTTGATCAGGTACAGGGCGATGCCGCACGCCAGCGCGACGCCGAGCTGGATGCCCAGCTTCACCGAGGTCGGCGTGCCCTTGGCGCCCTTGAAGATCTTGGTGCGGTCGTCGAGATAGCCCACCAGCGCGAACATCACCAGTCCGAACACCATCAGCCAGGTGCGCGCCTCGGTTGGATCGCACCACAGCAGCGCGGTAGCGGCGATGCACGCGACCAGGCCCAGGCCGCCCATGGTCGGCGTGCCTTTCTTGCTGTCGCGCATCGCGTCGACCACCACCGCGCCGTCGCCCTTGGCACCGCTCTCGCCGAACTTCTTGCGCTTGAGCCAACGGATCAGCGGCGGCATCACCACCAGCATCAGCACGAATCCGGTCACCGCCGAGAGCACCACGCGGCTCGAGACGTATTCGAAGACGCGGAAGGGGCCGAAGTGGTTCTGCAGGAGCGCCAGGTATTTCAACATGCGCCACCCCGACTTCCGCCGGTGATCGACGCGATCAGGCCCTCGACCACCGCCTCGAGTCCGCTCGAGCGGCTGGCCTTGACCAGCACCGTGGTGGGACCGGCCGCGAGCTTCGCCATCGCCGCCGCGACCGCGTCCTCGCGTGTGGCGACCAGCACGCCATCGGCACCGCCGGCGGAACGATAGCCATCGAGGATCTCACCGCCGCGCGCGCCGACCGCTATCAACGGCAGACCGAGGCGCGCGGCCTCGGTCCCGACCAGCCGGTGGCCGTGGGCGGCGTCCGGACCGAGCTCGCCCATGCCCCCGAGCACCGCGAGGCGCAGGCCGGGACGGGATGCGAGCACCTGGAGACCGGCCATCATGCTACCGGGGTTGGCGTTGTAGGTGTCGTCGAGGATGACGTGGGCGCCGGCGCGGCGCGCCGCCAAGCGGCCGCCGACCGGCAGGACACGCGCCATCCCGGCCAGGGCGCGCGCCCCGGGGACGCCGGCGGCGAGCGCGGCCTGGTACGCCACCGCGGCGTTGGCCAGGTTGTGCGCGCCCAACAGCGGCAGGCGCGCCTCGCCCTCGGGCGTGCGCAGCACGATCGCGTCGTCCTCCACCGCGCCGTCGACGGGACACTCGTTGCCGCCGACCAGCACCAGGCGCCGGCCTGCGGCCGCATCGCGAACCGGCGCAAGCAGCTTCGCCATCGAAGTGCCGTGGCGTGCCGCCACCATGTCGAGGCCGGCGACGCCGAGGATGGCGGTGGCACCTGGGGGCAGCGCGGCGAACAGCTCGGATTTGGCGCGCGCCACTCCCTCGAGCGAGCCGAAACCCTCGAGATGGGCCGGGCCGAGCGAGGAGATCACTCCGATCGACGGGCTGGCGATCGCCGCAAGCTGGGCGATCTCGCCGGCGTGGTTCGCGCCCATCTCGACCACCGCGAACTTGGCGTCGACGGCGGTGTTGAGCACGGTGAGCGGCACGCCGAGGTGGTTGTTGAGGTTGCCGAGCGTAGCGTGTACGGATCCGACCGCCGAGCACGCCGCGGCGATCAGCTCCTTCACCGTAGTCTTGCCGTTGGATCCGGTGACGCCGATCCAGGCCATCGCGTCGAGCCCACGGCGCAGCTCGGCGGCCAGCGCGGCGAGCGCCAGCGCCACGTCGGCGACGATCAGCACCGGCGCCGCCTGCGGTGCGATCCCGGGCAGCGCCTTGGCGGCGAGGATCAGCGCCGCTCCCTGCGCGACCGCGCCCGCGGCGAAATCATGCCCATCGACGCGCGCTCCAGGCAGGCAGGCGAACAGGCAGCCCTTGCGCACCTGGCGGCTGTCGCTGGCGGCTCCGCGCAGGCGCACATCGCTCACCGTGCCGATCCAGCGTCCGCCGGTGACGCGCTCGGCCTGCTGACGGCTGAGCGCGAACGCGACCGGGGTGCCGGCGGGCGACATGGGCGAGGCGGATGCCATCACGCGGAGGTCCCAGGTGGAACGCCTGGAGGACGGTCGCCGGCAGCGGGGCTGCCCTGCGGGCGAGCGGCCGAGGCGGATGCTGAAGCCAGGGCGCGAACGTAGGCGCGATCATCCCACGGTGAGACGGTTCCGCGGATGTCCTGGGTGGTCTCGTGGCCCTTGCCGGCCACCAGAACCACGCCTTCGGGCCCGGCGAGATCGCGCGCGCGCGCGATCGCGCGGCCGCGCTCGAGCTCGATGGCCGCGGTCGCGGGATTGGGGATGCCCTTGAGGATGTCGCGCGCGATCGCCTCGGGGGCTTCGCTACGACTATTGTCGGTGGTGATCACCACCGCATCCGCGGCGGCGGCGGCGCGCCCCATCGGCGCGCGCTTGCTCGGATCGCGATCGCCGCCGCAGCCGAAGACGATGGCGACGCGCCGACCAGGATGCGCCGAGCGCACCGCGGCGAGCGCGACGGTGATCGATTCCGGGGTGTGTGCGTAATCCACATAGGTGGCTGGGCCCAGCGCTAGCAGCTCCATGCGTCCGGGGACGGACGGCATCGACGCCAACCGCTCCAGGGCGAGTTCCAGCGGCACCCCCACCGCCGCGGCCATCAGCGCACCGGCGGCCGCGTTCCAGGCGTTGAAGTCGCCCGGCAGGCGCGAAGGCAGGACGTGCTCACCACCGCGCAGCACGAGCCGGTAGCCACTGGGAGCGCGCACGATGCGCGCGTCGAGGTGGGCGCGGATCGGCGCGTCGGCGGCGAAGCCGAGCGCGATCGCGCAAGCTCCGGCGGCGCGCGCCGCGTGCACGGCGATGTATCCGGTCGGATCATCGGCGTTGACGATGCAGCTGCCGCCGTCCTCGAGCCAGCGCATGCAGCGCAGCTTGGCGGTGAGGTACGATGCGGGCGAGCCGTGGTAATCGAGATGATCGTGGCCGAGCCCGGTCCAGGCGAGGGCGCGCATGCGCAGACCGGCGAGGCGCTGCTGGTCGGCGCCGTGACTCGAGACCTCGAGCGCCACGCCCTGGCAGCCCGGCGAGAGCGAGCGCAGGAAATCGTGCAGCTCGTCCGGCGGCGGCGTGGTCTGACGGTTCGGACGTTCCTCGCGCCCATCGTGCCAGCCGATGGTGCCGACGCGGGCTGCGCCGTGGCCGAGCGCCCACCAGGCGCAATGGACGGTGGTCGATTTGCCCTTGGTGCCAGTGGCGCCGAGCAGCGGCGGGCAGTCGCGATCGACACCGCGCGCGGCGGCGCTGGCGCGGGCGAACGACCAGCGCGCATGCGGGGTGACCAGGCTCGGGCCGCCAGGGAGGATACGCTCCGCGACCACCACGCTGGCGCCTGCGGCGCGTGCCTGCGCCGCATGTCCCGCCAGCTGCGCGTTCTCGCCCATGGCGACGTAGGCTTCTCCGCGCGCGACGGCGCGGCTGTCGCGCGCCACGCCGGCATGGCTCGTTCCCGGAATCCCTTCGAGCGCCTGCCCGGCGAAGAGTCGTTCATCGGCGATCATCGGCTTCTCCGTTCGCGGGCTGGATCCCGGGGTGGCACGTCGGATCTCGCCACCTGCTGTCGGGAATCCTGCGACTGGCGCTGGACCGGCTGCGGCGATGGCAGCGGCTTGCTCTCGGGCACCGGCATATCCTTGGCGACGCCCTTGGCCTCGAGCGCCTGCTGGAGGATGCGCTGCACGATCGGCGCCGCGGTCTCGGCGCCGTAGTGGCCATTGCGGCTGGAATCGTCGATCACCACCAGGCAGAGCAGCTCGGGCTTGATGCCGCGGCAGGCGGGCGCCCAGCACACGAATGAGCCGACATGGTGCTGGTCCGAATAATGGCCATCGACGATCTTCTCGGCGGTGCCGGTCTTGCCGGCGGCTGAATAGCCGACCAGATCGGCCCCCTTGCCGGTGCCCTCGGTCATGGTGTGGGTCATGGCCTCCTGGATCTCGAGCGCGTCCTCGGTGGTGAACATGCGCTTGGCTTCGGGGAGCGCGGGCAGCGGCAGATCCTCGAGCCGGCCGTCGGCGCCAGGGGTGTAGACGCGTTTGACCAGCCGCGGCGGCAGCCACACGCCGCCGTTGGCGATGGCGGCGTGCGCCATCACCAGCTGCAGCGGCGTGACCGCGATCTCATGGCCCATCGGCACCGACATGCAGGCGCCGAGATCGCTCCAGGACTTCTTTGGCAGCATGATGCCCGCGTCCTCGCCGGGCAGGCAGATGCCGGTCTTGCGGCCGAAGCCGAAGGACACCTCCCAGTCGTGGAGCCGCTCGGGGCCGAGGCGCAGGCCGAGCTTGGCCATCAGGATGTTGTCGGACTGGGCGATGCCCTGGGTCACCGACAGCATGGCGTGGCCGCCGTGGCTGTAGCTGTGGTCGGAGATGGTGCGCGCGGCCTTGCCCTCGCGGTAGGTCCAGCGCCCATGTTCGCAGAAGATGTTCTCGCTCCAGGTGGTCAACTTCTCGGCCACCGCCGCGCCGGCCACCAGCGGCTTCATCGTCGAGCCGGGCTCGTAGACGAAGCCGATGGCGTTGTTGCGCATGCTGGCGCCGTCGAGGCCTTCGTGATCGGCGGGCGAATACGACGGCCAGCTGGCCATCGCAACGATCTCGCCGGTGGTCGGCCTGACCAGGATGGCGGTGGCGTTCTTGGGCTGATGCTTCTCGACGCCGGCCATCAGCTCCTTCTCGAGCAGGCGCTGGAGCGTGAGGTCGACGGTCAGCTGCACGCTGGCCCCCTGCTTGGCCGGAACGCTCTCGCATCCGGACAGCACCGGCGTGCCATGGGCGTCGATCATCAAGGTCTCGTGCCCGGCAACGCCGGCGAGCTGGCGCTCGAAGCTGTGCTCGATGCCGGCTCCGCCCTTGCCGTCGCCGTCGACGAATCCGAGCACGTGCGCGGCCATGGCGCCTTCGCGGTAGATGCGGGTGAATTCCCGGCGCAGGTAAACGCCAGCGAGGTCGAGCTTCTTGATCGCGTCGGCCTGGCCTTCATCGAGGCCGCGGGCGATGCGGCGGCCGTTGCGCTGCGCTTCGAACTGGGCGCGCAATTGGTCGCGCGGGATGCCGAGGATGCGGCTGAGTTCGACGGTGGCGCGCAGGCGATCCTCCATGTACAGGGGATCGGCGGTCAGGACCCAGGTCCCCGTCGATTCGGCGAGCGGGGCGCCGCTGCCGTCGTAGATGTTTCCGCGCGCCGCCGGCAGCACCCAGGTGCGGTCGTGCTGGCGGCTGCCGAGCTCGGAAAGGCGCTGTCCCTCGTCGACCTGCAGGTAGTGCAGGCGGTACCCGAGGGCGGCGAAGAGGCCGAGGAACACCGTGATGGTGAAGCCGAAGCGCCAGTACTGGTTGCCGACGGGGGTCATGATGGAGGAAGGCGCCTAAGAGGACTTCGGGAGGCTCGGGACGGGGCCGGGGGTCAGCGTTCGGCCATGCGCATGGTCGGCTCGGGCGGATGCAGCGGCAGCTGCAGGCGGCGCACCGCTTCCTCGAGCGCCGGCGGGCTGGCCTCGAAGGCGAGCTGCGAGCGTAGGCGATCGCTCTGGTAGGTCAGCTCGAGCTGGGCCTTGCGGTCGAGCCCGCGCTGGCGGTTGAGCGAGCTCTCCTCGCTGCCGAGCAGCGCGATCTTGAGCCCGAGCACCACCGCCAGCGATACCCAGATCGAGGCGACGATGATGTGGATCAGTATTTCAGTGCGGTTCATGGAGGTCCTGGGGAAAGAGGGTTTCAGCGCACGGCCCAGCGCAGCTTGGCCGAGGCGGAACGTGGATTGGAGGTGGATTCGTCGGTGCTCGCGACCGTCACCTTGCGCGACGCGTCCGAGAGGCGGCCATCGTCCACATGCGCACGCAGCGCCTGCTTGACCGGCCGGTCCTCGAGGCTGTGGAAGCTGATGATCACCGCGCGCCCGCCAGGCACGAGCAGATCGGGCAGCGCCTGGAGCAGCCGTTCCAATTCGCCCAGCTCGTCGTTCACCGCGATGCGCAGCGCCTGGAAGGTGCGCATCGCCGGGTGGCGATCGTGGCGGCCGGGAACGACCGCGCGAACCACCGCGGCGAGCTCGATGCCGGTCTCGCAGCGGCCGGCGGCGCGCGCGAGCTTGAGCGCCCGCGCGATGCGGCGGCTGAGCCGCTCTTCGCCGTAGGTGAAGATCAGGTCTGCGAGCTCGTGCTCGGACAGGCGGTCGATCAGCTGCATCGCGTCCTCGCCGGCATCGTCGCCCATGCGCATGTCGGCGCGGGTGCCCGAGCGGATCGAGAAACCGCGCGACTCGTCGTCCAACTGCATGCTCGAAACTCCTAGATCCGCCAACACGCCGTCGAATCGCTGGCCTTCCGCGACCAGCTCGGCCGCGGCGCGGCCGAAGGTCCCGCCGCGCACCATCAGCTTCTGACCGAACCTCGCCAACCTGGCGCTCGCGAGCGCGCGTGCGCGCGGGTCGCGATCGATGCCGAGCACGTCGGCTCCGCGCTCGAGGATGGCCTCGGCATGTCCGCCCAGCCCCAGGGTGCAGTCGAGCACCCGTTCACCCGGCGCCGGCCGCAGACGCTCGATCGTCTCGACGAGCAGCACCGGTCGGTGCAGGGAGGACGCCTCGGGATCAGGCACTGGCGGCGTAGGCGGCGTGGCGCTTGTCATCGAGGACGCGGCGGATGAACGCCACGTACGGGCTGTTGTCGGCGAGCACGCCGAAGCGGGCCATGCGGCGTAGCCGCAGGTTTGCTTCGTCGATGTCGCAGGCGAGTTCCCGCGGCGGCACGTCGACCAGAGAGTCGAGGGCCGAGAGCAGGCGGTTGAGAGCGGGATCGATCATGGGGGGGGCTCCTTGCGCGTGGTGCGTCAATGAGAATCGAAGAGGTGAGTGTTGAGCAGCGCGTCGTACGTCGGCTCGACGTCATTGGCGTAGCGTTGGTAATGCTCGGGATTCCAGATCTGGATCATCGAGTTCGTGCACACGAACTTCAGGTCGCGGCCTTCGCCGAGGGCGAGGTGCGCGATGTGCTCGGCCGGAAGCACCACGCGGTTCTGCGCGTCGATGGCCATGGTCTTCATCGCGTCGTTCAGGCGCGTGACGACCGCGAATTTCTCGTCGTCGGTGAGCTTGGCGTTGGCGCTGATGCGGCTCTCGGTCTTCTGCAGTTCGATCTCGGTCATCAGCAGCAGGATGCGGAACTGCTCGCCGTTCTCGGGTTTGCGCACCACGTGGCGGCGGCCGCGCAGGTGCTGGATGGTGGCTGCCTCGGCACCAGGCGACGGCGCTCCCCACGAGGACAGCGCGCGCGCCTCGCGGGGTACGGTCACCTGGTTTTTGGGAGACAGCCGATGGATCGTCACGCCGCCCTCCGAGTGGCGGCATCCTGCTATTTCGTGCAACTCAATGCAACTGTAAACTACGCCACAGTTTGGGAAGTGATGCAATTGTGAAGGACGGCATTGCGACCTCACGAATGATGCGTCTAGCTGAGGTCGATATGGACCCCATCGCTGTGATGATATCGATGCTAGGCGATGTGCGCGGCGAAGTCGAAGCCGAGCAGCTCATTCCTGGGTCACCGTGACGTCGCCGTCGCCGAGGCACACCGCCTGGCAGGCAAGGCGGTCGCCACCCGCGACGTCGATGGCGTGGTAGGTCTCCGCCGGCGTGGCTCCGGCGAGGTGCGCCATGCCCGCGAGCACGCGCACGCGGCAAGTGCCGCAGGATCCGGCCATGCAGATGTAGCTGATCGGCGCGCCGGCATCGAGCAGCACGCCGAGCAGATCGCGGCCCGGCTCGGCCTCGGTGGTGGTCTTGCCGAATGTCACCTTCGCCATCGCGGTCTCCCTTGATGGAAGCATATGTCGATCGATGCATGGCGACAACCGGCGCGCACCCCTGCGCGGTGCGAGCTTCAGCCGAGGACGAGGTTGACGATCTTGCCGTGCACGACGATGAGCTTCCTGACCGGCCGATCGCCGATCACCGCCACCACGTCGGGGTGCGCCAGCACCGCCGCATCCAGCGCTGGCCCGGTCAGGGCGCGCGGCAGCGAGATGCGAGCGCGCACCTTGCCCTGCATCTGCACCGGATAGTCGACGTCGTCGGTCTGGATCTGGGTCTCGTCGTAGCTCGGCCAGCCGGCGGCGGTGAGATCGCCACCTGATGGACCAGAAGCCGCCGAAATCCCGATGGAACCACCCAGATCCTCCCACAACTCGTGGCAGATGTGCGGCACCATCGGCGCCAGCAGGCGCACCAGCGTGTTCAGGCCCTGCTTGAGCACCGGTGGCGACAGCGCCTCGGGCTTCAGTTCGTTCGACAGCTCCATGCACGCGGCGATGGTGGTGTTGAACGAGAAATCCTTCTCCATCGCATCGGTGGCGCGCTTGATGGTGGCGTGGATCTTGCGCACCACCGCCTGGTCGGCGCCCGCCACGTCCTTGGCGGCGCCGGCGTACGGAGCCACCGCCGCCAGCCGCTGCTTCTGCTCCTGGACCAGCGTCCACAGGCGCTTGAGGAAGCGATGCTGGCCGATGACGCCATCCTCGTTCCACTCCAGGTCGCGCTCGGGCGGAGCGGCGAAGAGCACGAACAAGCGCGCGGTGTCAGCGCCGTAGCGATCGATCAGCAGCTGCGGATCGACGGTGTTGCGCTTCGATTTCGACATCTTCTCGACGCGGCCCACCACCACGTCGCGGCGGTCGGCCTTGGATTTCGCCGAGACCACCTTGCCCTTGGGATCCTTCTCGACCTCGACCTCGTCGGGGTAGAACCACACCGGCTTGCCCCCCTCGCCAGGGCGCGAGTAGGTCTCCATGGTGACCATGCCCTGGCAGAGCAGGCGCTTGAACGGCTCGCGCCTGCTGCTGTAGCCGACATCGCACAATGCCTTTTGGAAGAAGCGCGCGTACAGCAGGTGCAGGACGGCGTGCTCGATGCCGCCGATATAGAGATCCACCGGCAGCCAGTGGTCGACGCGCGCGCGGTCCAACGGCTTGGCCGCGTCGGCGCAGGTGAAACGCGCGAAATACCACGATGACTCCATGAAGGTGTCCATGGTGTCGGTCTCGCGGCGCGCGGCCTCGGGGCCCTGCGCGGTGCGCACGGTCAATGGCTTGCCGTCGTTGCCGGTGGTCGCCCAGGACGGGTGCTTCTCGAGCGGATTGCCGACACCGTCGAAGGCGACGTCGTCAGGCAGGGTCACCGGCAGGTCCTGCTTGCGCAGCGGCACCGCGCCCGAGCGCTCACCGTAGACGAACGGGATCGGGTTGCCCCAGTAGCGCTGGCGGCTGATGCCCCAGTCGCGCAGGCGCCAGGTGGTGGTCGCGCGCGCCACGCCGCGAGCGGCCAACCACTGGGTGATCGCAGACTTCGCAGAGTCGGAGCGCTGGCCGTCGAACTGGCTGCTGGCAACCAGCGTGCCGACCTCGATGAAGGCCTCGTCGAGAGCCGACTGCGGCTTTCCATCCACTCCCTTCGCATCGTCTATGATCACCTGCTTGACGGCAATCCCATACGCGCGCGCGAACTCGAAATCGCGGGTGTCGTGCGCGGGCACGGCCATGACCGCGCCAGTGCCGTAGTCGGCGACCACGAAGTTGGCCAGCCACAACGGAACTTTGTCACCATTCGCTGGATTGATGACGTGAGCGCCGGAAAAACAGCCTTTCTTCTCGGCGTTCTCGCCCATGCGGTCGTGCGTGGTGACCTTCTTGACCTCGGCGCGGAACGCGTCGACCGCGGCGCGGTGCGACGCCGGCACGATGCGCTCGAGCGCCGCGTGCTCGGGGGCGATCGACATGAAAGTCACGCCGAACAGTGTGTCGGGACGGGTGGTGAAGACGGTGAGCTTCTCGCCAGGATGGCCATCGACGGGAAAGTCGATCTCGGCGCCCTCGCTCTTGCCGATCCAGTTGCGCTGCTGCACCAGCACCGCATCCGGCCAGCCGGGCAGGTCGTAGGTGGCTGTCAGCAGCTCCTGAGCGTAATGGGTGATGCGCACGCACCACTGCGGCAGTTCCTTCTGGATGACCGGCATGCCGGTGCGCCAGCACTTGCCGTCGATCACCTGCTCGTTGGCCAGCACGGTATTCAGGCCGGTGGACCAATTCACCATGCTCGACTTGCGGTAGACCAGGCCCTTCTCGACCAGGTCCAGGAAGATGTCCTGCTCGCGCGCCGAGTAGCCGGGATCGGAGCACGCGAATTCACGCGACCACGCGTAGCTGAAGCCCATGCGCTTGAGCTGTGAACGCATGTAGGCGATGTTGTCGTAGGTCCATTTCTTCGGATGCGCGCCGCGTTCGATCGCGGCCTGCTCGGCCGGCAGGCCGAACGAGTCCCAACCCATCGGATGCAGCACATGGAAGCCGCGCATGCGCTTGTAACGCGCGACGGCGTCGCCGATCGAGTAGTTGCGCACGTGCCCCATGTGCAGCTTGCCGCTGGGGTACGGGAACATCTCGAGCACGTAATAGCACTGCTCGCGCGGCAGATCATCGCGCACCTCGTGGGCGCGCGTGTCGTTCCAGCGCGCCTGCCACTTGGGCTCGATGGCGGCTGGGTCGTAGGGACGGATCTCGGTCGCTGGCAGATTCATGGCCTGTCCTGCGCCAGATGGGCGAGCCATCCTGGCGACTGGGGTTGTTCGGAGTTCTTGGGATGAGGCGCCTGTCGATGCGACGGCGCGGTGCCGATGGGGTCCCCCGGCTTACGCCGAGAACCCCCGGATAAGTCGAAGCCCGACCAGACCAATGGTGCAGCTGCGCATGGCGCCGAAACTATGAGCCGAGCGACGCAACGGTCAAGCCGGAGCGGCCGGAATAGATGCGGAATCCTCGTGTCCCCCCTCGGCCGATCTCATGGACCGAGTTCCAGCTCGAGCTCGTGGATGAACGCCAACAGCGCCTCGTGGCGTCGAGCACCTTCGGCGCGCGCCGTGGGCAGGCGCATCCCCGCCGCGAGCTTCAGCAGCTTGGCGTAGCAGTGGTCGAGCGCGTGGGTGCGATCGTCTAGCTGCCGCCCGCCACGGGCGAAGGGATCCTGGGGATGGTAGAGCGTGCCCGGTCGCTCTGGCCGCGACATCCACTGCGCGCACGCCAGGTTGCGCATCAGCCCGACAGCGCCGATGGCATCCAGACGGTCGGCATCCTGCAGCACCACCCCGAGCTCGTTCGCCGGTTCGAGCCCGCGCGACCACGACGAGGTGCGCACCGCCGCGGATATCGATGCGACCTCGGCCGGCGCGTATCCGCACGCCGCAAGCTCAGCCCCTGCTAGCGCCGCCGAGCGCTCGCCCCCGAGCGCGCGATCCGCGCTGTCCTTGGGCACGAACGCCAAATCGTGCACCAATGACGTCGCCCCGGCCAGATCCGGATCCGCGCCAGCCTCGGGCGCAAGCCTCAGCGACCAGCGGTACACCCGCTCCATGTGCTGCCGATCGTGCGCCAACTCCCCCGCCGGCAGCCGCGGCTCGACCCGGGCCCACAGCCCCGCATGCCGCGGAAAGCGCTCGGACACGAACCCAGGAACGACAGACGAGGTGCTCATGAACTAGGTATATTTTCGATCGATGGATGTCTGCCCCGCCATCCCCACCTGCCCGTTTCTTCCTGGGGGGCAGGCCCGCGTAAGGCCCCGGTCGGTAGGGGCAGGCCGAGGTTGGAGGGATCGCGAAGCGATCTCAGATGCCCTTCGGGGCATCTGCCGTCCGAAGGAAGTAGTCCCCCAACAAAAGCTAATTGGTTTTGACCCACGTCGCGCTCGCATACCCCCCACCCTTGGGCGGCGGCTGCGCCATCATGCGCGCGAAGTCGTCGAAATCCTTGCGCACGATGCCGAACTGGCCGTCGGCCACTTCACCGTAGACGAGCTGGAGTCCGCCGCTGGTCGGACGACGCACGCCAAACCACGGCTTCCAACCGCGCTGCGCGTTGTCGATCATGATCTTGTTGAGCTGCGCGGCACGCGTGCGGTAGAACTGCTCCATCTCGGGCGTGGTGGTCGGCACCTGGGTCAGGATGAGCAGATCCCCCCCGAGCGGCTTGGTCGGCGCGGTGGCTTCCACCTGCGGGGGGACGTCACGATTGCCCGAGTCGCCCGCCGCGAAGCCGGCATCGGACGAGGGACCGCGGCGGTCGCGCTCGTGCTGGCCGAGCACGAAGCAGAGCGCGCACGAGGCGATCCACAAGACGATCAGGGTCACCGCCAGCTGCCCGGACAGCGGCAGAACGAAGCGGCGCTGTGGCTGCACGAATACCTGTGGCGGGGGCGGCGGGGCCTCGGCCTGCATGCCGACAAGAGGCTTCTGCTGCACGCGCGGGAGCGCGTCGTGCAGCGGCGAGAACATCCCCGCCTGCGGCTGCTTGGGTTCGAGCGTGGGCTGACCGGAGCCCGATTGCTCGGTGATGCGGCGCTGCACCTGCTGGAGGGTGGCGTAGACCTGGTCGGTGCGTCGACGGAACATGGCCATCCCCTCTCCCGCCCAGCACTATGCCCACGCCATCGGTAAAACCAGCGGCGAACGCAGGCGCATCGCCCATCGCGGTCGTTTGCGGTCGATCGCGTCCGAGGACATCCCCGTTTCACGGCGCAGCGCGGGCCGACACTGTGGAGCATGGACCCTGGCCTGGCATTCAGCGAATGGGCGGCGAGACCCGCCGCAGTCGACGCGCACGCGGCGATCTTCGCCGGAGCCGTGGTGCCGGTGGTGGTGCCGCTCGATTGCCTGCCCGCGGACGTGCGCGCCAAGCTGCTGCTCGGGCGCGAGGATGCGCCCATCGACGCGCGCATCGCCGCGGCGCTCGGAGCCGGGCAGGAGGACGCGGCATGGGCGGAGCTGTCTCACCTCACGCTGCCGTTGAGCGCGCCGCGCTTGCTCGACACCACCCTCGCACTGTGGGTGGCGCGCGAGTCCGCCCGCCTGCAGCTCCCCGCGACCCGCGCCGCCGCGCTCGTGGTCGGCGACGCCGCCACCGGGATCGGAGAAGCCGCCTCGGGATCGGTGGCTGACGTGCAGGCCCTGCTGCAACCGTGGCCTTGGCCGCGCTGGATCGGCCCGGTGGTGGTGGTGTCAGGGGACGCCGGGCTCGATGGATTCCCCGCCACCCAGCGCCTGCTGGTCCGGCCGGCACTGCCGATGATCCGCATCCCGGCGCGGCTCGGCAACCCACGCCCGGCGATCGCCTCGGCGACCTGCGCCCTGGCGCTGCGCCTGACTGCTCCGCCCACGGCCGGCTGGCCTCCCTGGTTCGAGCGGGGGTTGTGCGCCTATGCGGCGGCACGCTCTGGAGACGCCTTCGTCAGCCCGCGGCGCATGCAAGAGGCGCGGCAGGCGGCGGGAGCCGCGGCGATCGCAGCGCTGCTGACGGCGCCCGAGCCGGACGAGGCCCTGGCGATGGCGGTGTGCGTGCCGCTCCTGCATCCGAACCACCAGAGCCACCTGTCGGCGCTCATGGATCTGCTGCGCAATGGCGCTGGGTCGGAAGGCGCACTGCGCATCGCATACGGGTTCACGCCGGAGACCCTGCTCACGGAGAGATAGGTCCATCGTCTCGTCGTCCGTCGTCCGTCGTCGACGTCCATCGTCGACGACAGTCGCGAGCCGTCGAGAGCCGTAAGCTCCCGCCCATGCCGTAAACCGGAAGGTGTCATTCCTGTTGTCGCAGTCCGATGACGGACGACGCGACGACGGACGTCTGTCTACTTGCTGTCCGCGCCCTGCTGCTCCGAGGCCATGACCTTGCGGCACAGGGTCGCGAAGCGGTCGTTGACCTCGTCCATGTTCTCGCGTGGGATGTGGCCGATGTCGCGCCACTTCTTCTGCAGTTCGCGGACCTCGTCCTTGAACCAGCGCGGGTTCTCGTGGGCGAGGATCTCCTCGACCTCCTTGATCAGCGCGCGCTTCTTCTCGAGATTGGCGATGCGTTCGGCGTTCTCGGCGTCGCGGTGCTCGCTGATGGTCTCGTAGACACGGTCCATCCCGCCGCGGAACCGCGTCCACAGCGCCTCGACCTGGTCACGGGGAACGTGCCCGATCGCCTTCCAGCGCTGCTGCAGATCCTTCGCCCGGCGCATCACGTCCGAGGGCGTCAGCAGCCCGCGGTTCTGCGCCTTGGCGCTCTCGGCGGTGACGGCGAACTCCTCGACCTGCGCGCACAGCGCCTGTTTGGCCACCAGGTTCGCCTGCTCCTCGTCGCGCTCGGCGGCGCGCTCGGTGTGGCGATGCTGATAGAAGGTGTCGCACGCGGCGCGGAAGCGTTTCCAGATCTCGCGATCATGCTCGCGAGGGACCGGTCCGATCGCGCGCCATTCCTCCTGCACCGCCTTGAAGCGTTCAGTTGCAGCGCGCTTCGCCGCGAGATCCGCCGGGCTGCCCGCGAGTCCGACCGGGCCGTGCGATGAGAGCGCCTCGGCCTCGGCGACCAGGGCACGCTTCTTGTCCAGGTTGCCGACGCGAGCGGCGTCGAGCTCGGCGAAGTACGGTCGGCAGCGCTCGAACTGCGCGTCGCACGCGGTCTTGAAGCGCTGCCACGCGTCCAGCTGGCGCTCGCGCGGCAACGGTCCGCAATCCTTCCAGGCCTGATGGGCGCGCTTGACGGTGCCGGCGATCGCCGCGAAGTCCTCGCTCGTCGCCAGCGCGCCAACCTGCGCGATCAGCTGCTCGGCCTTGGCGAGATTGGCGAAGCGCACCCAGTCCTCTGCCTCGCGGCTGGCAGCGACCGGAGCATAGGCGGCGTCGCACGCCGCGCGGAAACGCGTGCGCAGCGGCAGCGCCTGCTGGGGCTTGACCGAGCCCACTGATTTCCAGCGCGCCTGCAGATCGCGGATCGCGCGATCCATGTCGCGCAACCCCACCTGGTCGTCGGCGGCGAGCTGCGCGGAGCGGGGCACCAGCTCCTCGGCCTCGGCAACCAGGGCCTGCAGCTGCGCGGTGCGCTCGCCGTAGGCCGCCTGGCGGCTCTCGCGCGCGGCGCGCCAGCGATCCTTGAATGTGGCGTAGGCGGCGGTGAAGCGCGCCTTCAGCGGATGAGAATCGGGCAACCCGCCAGCGAGGTTCAGCCAGCGTTTGTGCAGCTGGTGGTAGTGCTGCATGGTTTCGCGAAAATCATCGGCGGTGCTGAGGCGCTCGGCCTCGGCGCCAATCGCCTCGAGCTCGGAGGCATGCTCGGGCGAGACCGCGATCGGCGCGGCCGGCATGGACACCGCCATGCCACCGGATGCGGATGATGCGGGTACCGCCGAGAAGGCGCCGGTCGCGGGACACAGGCGTTCGAGCTCGGCGCGGAAGCGGCTTTCGAGCGGAGCGTAGTGCGCGCGCGCCAACGGCCCGAGGGCCGACCAGCGAGCGAGCAACTCGGTGCGCACGCGTACCGCATCAGCGGAGTCGACCGGCGCCATGGCGGCGAGCTCGGCGAGGAGGGCTTCGCGCGCTCTTATGCCCGCCTGCGTGCGCTGGCGTTCGTCCTCGCGCCGCGTCACCGCCTCACGGCGCATGCGCGTGAAACGTTCGTCCAGGCTCTTCGCCGCATCCTCGAGCGGAACGTCGCCGCCGAGCGCGAGCGCTTCGCGCCACTGCCGCTCCAACGACGTCCATTCGGATTCGGCCTTGTCGAGATCCGAGGACACCACCAGGCGGGTGGCCAAGGGCATGAGCGGCTCGAGCGCGCGCAGGCGCGCCTTGCGCGACTGCTCGGGCGAGGGCTTACCGGCATCGGCTTCGACGCGCTCGGCTCGCGCTTGCGCCGCCGCACGCACGCTCTGGTGCTTGGCCTTGCGCGCGATGTCGCGGAGCATGCCGCGGCGCTCGATGCGCTCGACCGCTTTCAGGCCGATCTCGCCGCGCGCGTCTTGGATCGCGATGGTGGTCAGCAGCGCCTGGCTCGGCTCGGGAGCGGCGATCATCTTGGCGAAGGCCGCGGCGCGCACGGCGGCGTCCTGGGCGTTCAGGCTGAGATCGGCGAGCGACTTCTGGTCGTTGACGCTGTCGAAGATGGCGCCACAGGCACTCAGCGGCTTTGTGCGCAGCAGCCGCTCGGCGACCCCGGACAGGCGCTCGCGCGCGATGCGCTTGACCGCGTCATCGCCCCGCGCCGCCATCTCCTGCAGGCCGGTGGCGTCGGTGACGCGGCTCGCGGCGGCGGCGCGCACGCGCGCGTCGGCATCGCCGAGCGCCAGATCGCGCAGCACGCCTTGCTGGCCTTCGAGATCGGCGACGGCGCGCAGCCGCACCTCGGCATCCGCATGCTTCCACTTCGGCCGGCCAAAACCCAGAAAACCCACGGCAGACTCCTTGCGCACCCCGGATCGGGCGGAGCCACAGGGTAGGCCGCGAACGGTTCCGACAAGGCAGATGATGCGCACCGCGCGACCCGCCTTCTGGATCGACTGGCACCGGGAGGCGCGGGCCGAAGGAGCAGGTCCATAAAAAACCGAACCCCCGCGTTTCCGCGGGGGTTCGGTACGAATCCGATGATCGGGATGCTACTTCTTGCCGCCCACCTGGGCGTAGCGGTAGTACACCTCGAGGCAGAGGCAGCAGTATGCGGTGCTGAGCACGCGGCCGACCTCGGCTCCGGGGAAGCGCGTTCCCTCGAAGTCCCAGCTGCCGTCGAAGCAGCCCTGGCCCTTGCGTTGCGAGTTCACCAGCATGTCGCGGACCGTGCTGTTCCACTTCTGCCACTTCTCGCCGCCGACCTGGAAGACCGCCAAGGTGTTGTAGTACATCTTGTAGGTGTTGCAGGGGTAGGTGGCGGGCGTCTCGTGGGCCATGACGTAGTTGGCGAGGGTCTCGAGCATGGTGTCGCCGGCGTGATGGCCGAGGAACACCGAGCACACCGCGCCGACGCAGGCCAGATCCTTGCCGTCCGCCGAAGGCGCGCCCGCGGCGGGAGCCGCGGCGATGTCGACCGCCTCGGAAGCACCATCGAAGGTGTAGGGGAAGCGCGACTCGCCCTTGTAGGCGTCGAGCTTGGCCCAATCCGGATTGGTGGCCTTCCAGGTCTTCTCGAGCCAGCGCTTCGCGCCTTCCATGCCGTTGCCGACGTTCAGCTGTCCGGCCAGGGCGCTCTTGAGCGCCATGACGTTCCAGCCGGTCACCGACGAGTCGTTGCGGTTGTCCGGTCCGACGTAGTCCCAGCCGAGACCATTGCCGTAGCCTTCAGCCTTCTTGTCGCCAGCGGCGCCGCCGGCCTGGTTCTGGTGGGCGAGAACGGCGTTCACGCCCTTCTGCGCGGGATCCTTGAGCGCGGGATCGCCGGTCATCGCGAAGGCCTCGGCCACCGCCATGGTCGCTACCGCGTTCTCGTAGTTGCGCTCGCCGTACATGCCGTCGGCGGTCTGGATGGACACCAGGTAGTCGAGGCCCTTCTTGACGACGGCCTTGTACTTGTTCGGGGTCTGGTGGTCGTAGCCGGCGCCGAGGAAGCAGAGGATCGCGTAGCCGGTCATGGCGACGTCGACTTTGCCTTCACGGTCCTTGCCGGGCTCGCACTTCGGATCCTCGGTGCAGTTGGTGGTGTACTTGGCGTGGTCCCACATGCCGTTCGCGCTCTGGTGCTTCTTGAACCAGCGCAGCGCGGCGTCGACGGCGCTCTCGCTGCCGCGGCTACCGCCGAACTTGCCGATGGCACGCTTCTTGCCGCCGCCGGAACGGCTGCCGAACATGCCGGCCGAGCCGCCGCCCGCGCCGATCGCCATGAAGGCGCCGCTGCCGCCCATTTCGGAGTCGGCGACCGCTTCCTCGCGGCCCTTGGGATTCGGATTGTCGGAATCTTCCTCGCGCTCCGAGGTCTCGACCGGGAGCTCGAGGGCGGTGATCGGTGACGGCTTGTCCGCTTCCGCGGCCACGTCGAGCTCGACGGTGGTCTCGAGCTGGCGATCCTGCTTCGGCTTCTCTTCCTTCTTCGGAGGAGGCTCGATGGTCGCGACGCGCACGGGCGGGGTGTCGGTGTCGGGCTCCTTGACCAGCCAGTAGACACCGCTGAGCAGCAGGATCAGCAGGGCGTGGAACGAGAAGCTGATGAGCCAGCCGGTCCAACCATTGGACGCCTTGCGGCCCTCTTCTTCTTCCCCCTCCATCTGCTCTTCGTCGAGCAGTTCGTCGTTCTGATCCTGGTAGTCTTCAGCCATGATGGCGCTCCTGAAAGGTTCACGGATCAACGCGGGTCGACGACCCAGGTTCATTCCGAGTCCGGCACATGCGACGTAAACCGTCTCACACGCAGGGGTTCGCGCAAACTATACGGCGCGACGCGAGAGTGTCAGAAGCAAAGCAGAGGGTGCTGATGCGGCAGGTGAGACAGGGCGATCAATCGGCCAAGTCGTTGGGCTACAATCACTTGCAGGCCAGGTCGCCCTGGCCTGCTCTCTGACCTGCATAGCGGCTCAGCCGATGGCTGCGGTGATCTCGGCGGCGGTGATCTTCGCGAAGGGCTTGTCGAGGCGGCGTGAGAGCCAGCTCTGCACTTCGGCGGCATAGCCGACGCCGGTCTTCGTGGCCTTGATCTTAGCGATGACCCTGGCGTCGCGACGCACGCGTGCCTTGGCCTTGCCCGGCGCGGCGGCGCGGCGGGTCTCGATCTTGGTCGCGGCGAGGTTGTCGAGACGGATTCGGCGGTGCCGATGCATGCCACGGGCCATAACGGACTCCAATGAGAGGGGCGCGGAAGCTTGGGGATAGGCACGCCGAAAGCAAGGCCGGGGAGGCACCTACCGGCCGGGAGCATGATTAACGGTCAGTCGGGCAGCTCGGCGTTGTGGTAGACGTCCTGCACGTCCTCGTGCTCCTCGAGGGAGTCGACGAGCATGCGCACGTTGGCGGCCACATCCGCCTTGGTCACTGCGACCATGTTGTCCGGGATCTTGCCGAAGTCGGCACTGACCACCGACAGCTTGGCAGCGGCGAGCGCCTTGGACACCGCGTCGAACTGGCTGGGCGCCGCGGCGATCGAGACCTGGCCCTCGTCGGCGACGATCTCCTCGGCGTCTGCGTTGGCCGCAAGCAGGGCCTCGATCACCGCGTCCTCGGATGGCGAGTCGACCAGGAACAGAGCGCGGTCCTTGAACTGCCACGACACGCAGCCGGGCGCGCCGATGGCGCCGCCGGCGCGCTCGAACAGCTTCTTGATCTCGGGCGCGGTGCGGTTGCGGTTGTCGGTGAGCGCCGAAACCACCACCGCGACGCCGCCCGGAGCGTAGCCTTCATAGTTCAGCTCGACCATCAGCTTGCCGGCGGCACCCTCGCCCGCGGCTTTCTTGATGGCGCGCTCGATCGCCTCCATGTTCATGTGCGCTGAACGGGCCTTGGCCACCGCCAGGCGCAATCGCGGATTGTCGTCGAGGTTCGGTCCGCCGAGCTGCACCGCCACGGTGATGAGCTTGCCCATGCGCGCGATGACGCTCGCCTTCTTGGCGTCGTTCGCGGACTTCTTGTGCTTGATGTTGTCCCAGTGGGAATGCTTGGCCATGGCGCTCTGCTATGCGATGCAGGAAGAGGCGATGCAGGAAGAAGCGATGCCGGGAGACGCCGTACCAGGGAGAGCCTGTCGCCAAGGCACTGCCGGGGCCAGCCGATCCTCGGCCGACTCCGTCATTTCTTCTTGAGCTTGGCAGATTTCGAGGTCGACGAGGTGCCCGACTTGGACGTCGACGAGGTGCCGGGCTTGGTCTTGGGCTCGGGCTTGGTGCCGAAATTGATCGGCTGAGGCTCGTCCTCGCCGGCGGTGTGATAGACGTGGACGTGCTCGCGCAGCACGCGCGACAGGCGCAGGATCTGCTCCTGGTCGAGGGATTCCTCGACCTTCTTCACGCCCTGCTGCAGATTGAGCTGCTTAGGCAGTCCGCCGAGGAATTTGAGCAGGCGGAACTGGTCGTCGTCGCATGGGAAGACCTTGACCTCGAGCGCGAGCAGCAGCGAGCGCTCGACCATGTCCTTGCGGATGTTGGTGGTCTCGGGCAGGGCGCGCAGGGTCTCGATGCCATCGGCATTGAGCAGGTCGTGGATGTCCATGCGGCGGAAGGCGGTGTAGAGATCGGCGAGCAGATGCTTGATGTCTTCGGCCTTTTCGCGCACGCGATAATACTTCGGCCCAAGCACGTCCTCGATCTCGCGCACGGAAGCGACCCGCATGTCATTCCAGTCGGTGTACTCGTCGTGCAGGCGCTTGAGGGCGCCCTTCGCGGCGGCCTCCTGGACGCCCAACTCGAGGATCTGGAACACCAGCGCCTCGATGAAGTCGGTGAACTTCTGCGTCTTGCGACGGCCGTAGCGCTCCTCGAGGGCATCACAGACCTTCATCAAGTCGGGGGCGTGCGAGGGATTTCCACCGGCGGGCTTGGCCATGGCTGTCTCCAGATGCGATGCGTACTGATTCAGTACTATTGACGGACGACTGCGGCCGAACCGCGCGCTTTGAGGGCCGGGGACCGTACCCTCGCGACCCAGCGGGTCAATTCTCCTCTCTCTAAACGTCTCCGGCGCAGCGGATTCCAGGGCGGCCCCTGGGCAGGGCGGCGGCGCTACCAGGCCCGTCCCCGGTTGACCCCGTGCCGCCTTGGCCAAGATCGATCTACCCCGTCCGGAGCCGCCAGGCACGCCATCGATGACCGATCCAGAGCAGCCGCAAGATGGCAAGGCCCGCGCCGATCAGCCAACGATCGTGAGCGATCTGGGCAAGCAGGCCGCCGAGTCGGCGCAGGATGCGACCCGGGCGACCCAACCCATGGCAGGAGCCAGGACTCCGAGTGGCCTGCTGGATACCCAGGCCACGCTCGTCCAAGGGGCGTCCGGGCCGCCCAAGACCGGCAAGACCATCGTCACCCATCTGCACGTCGATGGCGACGGCCCCGGCGGTTCCGCCGATGGCACCCATCGCGGCCAGGTGTGGGGAGATTTCAAGCTCGGCGAGCTGCTCGGCCGTGGCGGCATGGGCGCGGTGTACAAGGGTCTGCAGGTCAGCCTCGATCGGCCGGTCGCGGTGAAGGTGTTGCCCGAGAACCTGAGCGCCAACGAGAACTTCCGCAGCCGCTTCCAGCTCGAGGCCAAGGCGGTGGCGAAGCTCAGCTCGCCCAATGTCATCCAGGTCTACGGCGCCGGCGTGCACGAAGGCCATCACTATTTCGCGATGGAGTACGTCGAGGGCGAGGACCTCTCGCGAAGGCTGCGCTCGGGCCTGAAACCCACCTTCGCAGACACGCTGAATTTCGTCACCCAGGCCGCGCGCGGCCTCGCCGCCGCTGGCGAGCTCGGCATCGTCCACCGCGACATCAAGCCCGCGAACATGATGATCACCGGCAAGGGCGTGCTGAAGCTGATGGACTTCGGCCTGGTCAAGCTCGCGAGCGAGGACCACAGCCTGACCATGTCCGGCACCATCATGGGCACGGTCACGTACTTCTCCCCCGAGCAGGGACGTGGCGACCGCTGCGACCAGCGCACCGACATCTACGCGCTCGGCGTGGTCTTCTACGAACTGCTGACCGGCAAGCTGCCGTTCAGCGGCGGCGACGCGACCTCGATCATCTACCAGCACATCCACGCCTCGCCGAAACCGCCCAAGGAGATCGACGCCACCATCCCGGACGATTTCCAGGCGGTGGTGCTGAAATGCATGCAGAAGCGGGTCGAGGATCGCTACCAGACCGCCGCCGAGCTGCTGAGCGATCTCGCCCGGCTCGAAAAGGGTCTGCAGCCGGCGATCGCCCTGCAGGATCCCCAGGCCCTGCGCCAGGGCGCCACGGTGATGCGCAGCCCGCCGTTCTCGCAAGAGAACCGCCTGCGCCGCACCTGGATCGTGCTCGCCGCGTTCGCGGTCGCGGTGGTCGCGACCATCTTCCTCGCGAACCGGACAAAGCCGCCGATGGCGAGTCCTCCCGCCGTGACCCCGACCGGAATCCCGACGGTGGTCACCTCGACCGCGCCGTCCATCCCGCTGGTGATCCGGCCCACCAGCCGGGTGAAGATCGACGACGTGCGCGCCCTGGTGAAGGCCGGCAGGCTCGACGAGGCGAAGCGCTCCACCGATGCGGCGTTGAGCGCCGATCCCGGTGACGCCGACTGGACGAAGCTGTCGGCCGAGATCGATGCTGACCGTGGCGCGATCCTGCTCAAGACCGCGCAGGACGCGTTCGCGAGCGGGGACATCGAGACCGCCGGAGGCTCCGCTGCGGCGGCATCGGCGCTGCTGCACGACTCGCCAGAACTGACCAAGCTCCTGGCGCAGCTCAAGGAACGCGAAGGCGCGCGCGTGCAGCGCGATCGCGCCGTGAAGGAAGCCGAGAACCTGCTCGCCGCGGGCGAGTTCGCCAAGGCCGAGGACATGCTGACCCCCCTCGCCGCGCAGACGCCGGGTGACCAGGGGATCGACGGCGCGCTCGGCCGCGCCCGCGCCATGCGCGAGAACGCCGAGACCATCGAGAAGGCGGTGCGCGAGCAGCTGACCAACGCCAACGACGCGCTCGAGCGCAAGGATTACGACGGCGCGCTGCTGGCCTTCACCGCGGCCAAGTCCTTCGATCACAAGAACGCCCCCGCCAGCGACGGCCTCAACCGCGTCAATGCGATCAAGCAGAAGATCTCGGAGATGCGCAACGCCTTCGACCAGGCCCTCACCGCCAAGGATCTCGACGCCGCCAACGCCCGCCTCGCCGAGCTGCGGGCGATCGCGCCCGGCAGCGCGACGCTGGTGGTCGCCGAGAACCAGCTGGTCGCCTCCAGGCTCGCCGAGGACCAGAAGCGCCGTCAGGACGAAGAGCACGAGGCAAAGGTTTCGGGCGAGGCCAAGCGCCTGCTCGACCGCATCGATGACCAGGGCCAGGATCTGTCGACCCTTGAGCGCGACGTAGCCGCGTTCATCGCCAAGGCGGGCGGTGAACGCCCTGAGCGCGCGCTGCTCGATCGCCGGCTCGAGGATCGCCACCAGCGCGCGCAGGTAGCGAAGGACCTTTCGGCGCTCGACGCCTCGGTGGTAGCGAAGGACGCTGGCGCAATCGCCAAGTCGGTAGCGGATGCGGATTTCGCCCAGGCCCTGGTGAAGCTCGGAACCTACAAGGGGCTCGAGTTCGCCAGCACGCTGATCGACTTCATCCGCCAAGAGGACAAGGCGACGGCGAAGGTGCGCATCCATCATGCGCTCGCCGTCTTTCCCGCCCGCGATCTGGTCTATCTCTACGACCTGCACCGTGACGACACGGGCTGGCGCATCGTCGCGGCGCATCTCCAATCGCCGTGAACGCCGCGAGTCTCTTCGAGCCACCTGCCAACCTCCGCCGAGAGCACATGCGCCCACGTCCATCCGCCGTCAGACTCGCCGCCTGCATCGGCATCCTCGCCACTGTCGGGACGGACGGGGTCGACTGCGCGGCGGCTGAACGGCCGCTCGGAATGGTCGAGAGCGTCGACGGCCAGCAGCTGGTGCTGCGCTTCGATGCCTCGGCTCACCTGCTTCCCGGTTCGATGGTGGCCATCTATGGGCCGGGCAGCGTCGAGAAGCATCCGCTCACCAAGGAAGTGATCATCGAGAACCGCAAGCTGCTGGCCAAGGCGCAGCTGACCGGCGGCGACGACCTGCGCCCGCAGGCGCGCATCCTCTGGCCCGCCGCGCCTGAAGGCATCGTAGCCGGACTCGACGCCGTGCCGATGTCCGAGGAAGCCGCGCCCAACGCGGCGCCCGCGATGGCTGGCGCCGCGCCCAAGACCTCGGCGGCGACCGGCTCGACCGTGCTGGTGAAACTGCCAATCGCCGATCCCGACGGCGACGCGGTGTCGTACCAATGGTCGCTCTCCGGAAGCGACGGTGCCGCCGGGCGACTGGACGCGCGCACCACCACCGCTCCCGAGATCCTCTGGACGGCTCCTGGAACCGTCGGCTCCGCGACCATCTCCGCCATCGCACGCGATGCGGGCGGCCACGAGACCACCTTCCAGGCTCCGCTCGAGTCCGTCGCCCTCGAGGACGTGCGCAAGCGCGATCTCGCGTGGTTCGCGCACTGGGGCGAGGATGCCGAGCGCCCGCTCGCGCGCGTCGAGCGCGACGCCGATGGCACCTGGTGGGGCCTGACCGAGAGCGACGCCAAGCTGACGCGCATCTCCTCGGGCTGGACGGCGTGGGCGAGCTTCTCGTTCGCCGCCAGCGCCGAACCGCGCGGCGCAGTCGCGGTGGCAGCTTGGCGCAAGGAGCTCTTCATCCTCGACTCCAAGACCAGCTCGGTGCTGGTGTTCGGCGCCGATGGCGGACAGAAGCGGGCCATCGGACGCTGCGACAAGCCCAGCGATCTGGTTATCGCTGGAGATGGAACGCTGTTCATCGCGGATCAGGGCGCCGGCGGCGTGCAGGTGTACGAGGCCGACGGCCGCTTCCGCGGCCGCATCGGCCGCGCGGGCGATGGCGACGAGGATTTCAAGGAGCTGTCGCGCATCGCCCTCGGGCCCGGTGGCGAGCTGTTCGCGCTGGATTCGGCGAAGCGCCGCATCCAGCGCTTCGACCGCTTCCAGCGCCGCCTCGCGAGCTGGCCGGTCACGGGCGATCCGAACCTCCAACCGGTCGACATCGCCGTCCACCCACGCGGTGTCCTGCTGCTGCTGACTAATGGTCAGATCCAGATCTACGACGCGAAGGGCCTCGCGCGCGAGGCGATGAATCCGCTCACCGAGGCCCGCCTGTGCGGGGATCCGGGCAAGGCGGCCGCCCTGACCGTCGATGCCAGCGGCGAGATCTTCGTCACGTATCCGGACAGCGGATTAGTGGCACGGTATTCGGCGCAGGGAGCGGTCACCGGCGTGCGCGGTGCGAGCCTACGCGAACCGGCGTTATGGAGTTGCGACGGCAACGGGCGCGTCTACGCGCTCGACGCGGACGACGGCAGCCTCTATGTCCACGATGCAGAGGGCTGGCGCACCGCGCGGCTCGGCGGCCTGGTGAAGAAGGGCGGGCCGTTCGCCAATCCGATCGCACTCTGTGCCAGCCCCGATGGCCAGACGGTGGCCGTGCTCGATGCCAAGAAGATGGCGGTGGTGCGCCTGCGCCCAGGCAATCCCAAGGAAGCGCCTCTGGTGTTCGGCCAGCCCGGAAAGAACAACGGCCAGTTCGACGACCCGATCGCGCTGTCAGTCGATGAAGCCGGACGGACATACGTGCTCGACCAAGGCCTGTACCGGGTCTCGGTGTTCGACGACAAGGGCTCGTTCCTGTTCGCATTCGGCACCAACGGCAAGAACGCCGCCGACCTGAAGGAGCCCAAGCTCATCGCCGCCAGCCCCGCGGGCGATGCGGTGTTCGTATACGACGCGTACCGCTACGAGATCAAGAAATTCGCCACCGACTTCAAGCTGAACACCGCGACCCACGTCACCAATACCGGCGGCAAGGGCGATGGCGCGGGTCAGATCCGCGAGCTCGTTGGCCTCGGCTGCGATCGCTTGGGCCTACTCTATCTTGCCGACAGCTCGCGCGGCGATCTCCAGTCGGTCGATTTCCGCGGCAACAGCGCGGTGGCGATCAGCGCGCACAAATTCGCCGACTTCGGCATGCGCAAGGTCACCGGCATGGCGGTCGCGCCAGACGGACAGCCGTGGCTGATCGGACCGTCCGCCATCGCCGGAGTCCGTTGGAAATAGGCCTCATACGCCGCGGGAGCGGCGCCAAGGTCCCTGGTCCGTCGTGACGCCGCTGAACCCTGGGCTGGGACGGGAGTTTATCCCTTCGTAGTCATCGGGAGGCGGGACTGGCCTGTGGGATCGGAGGCGGCACCATGTACTTTGGACACACGATGCTCGATTTCGGCGCAAAACCGAAGGGTCCCCCTCCGCCGTTCAGCCTGGACAAGCGCGACCAGGTACGGCGTACGCACATGCGCAAGCGCGAGTGGCGCGCGGCGATCATGCTGCCGGTCGCGATCGTGGCGGTCGGGCTGTTCATCCATTTCCTGATGAAGATGCGCGACGACCTGAGCGCGATCAAGAATTCGGCGATGATCGAAACCGACCTACGACTCGCGCCGATGGCTCAGCCGGTGCTCGCCGACGCGCAGGCGCTGCCCAGCTCGAGCGCACTCGAAGCGCAGAAGGAAGGCGCCGACCAATTGCTGGCGAATCCGCGCGGAGTCTACCTGCACATCGGCGAACTCGATGCATTGACCTTGGCATGGGCGCGGGCCCAACTCGAGCTCGATGCGCAGAATCCACCCGTACCGCAGCGGCTGATCGCGCGCGACATGGTGCTCAACGACGTGCACGCCGGGGTACCCGCGCTGGTTTCGGGGCGTCTCGAGGACAGCATCGAAGCGCCCATCGACGGTTCGGACGAGCGCTATCGGCGGCTGCTCCTGGCATTGGATGAACATCAGTTCGCCGAGGTACTGGCTCCGGCCGACTCCGCGCAGCTGGTGGTGGGCCACGACGTGCAGCTGGTCGGGCGCTTCCTCGGCTACGACCATCTTCCCGCCGTCGATGGCACCAAGTCCACGGTGCCGCTGCTGATGGCCCGCGTGGTGCGCCCGGTGGAAGCGGCCGAGGCGCCCGACACCGGCGCCGAGTGGAGTCACGGCGGCCCCGCCGCGCTACCCGAACATCTCTTCGACGAGGTGAGCGACGAGCGCACCATGGTCGAGACCAGGCCGTACTATTATCTGCTCGGGCAGGTGAAGCTCGACCTGAGCACCGGCGGCGTCTACGACAAGGCCCTCGATCTCAACACCATCGCCGACGACGTGCACCAGGATCCGGACTCGTTCCGCGACAAACCCATGACCGTGCGCGGCGTGGTCTACCGCGCCTGGGAGGACGCCGAGGTGGCGCAGGACAAGCCGTTTGCGGTATCGCGCGCCATCCGCGTGCTCTTCTACAAGCGCGACTACGGTCCGATCACCGAGACCATCGATGGCGTCGAGCAGAAGCGCAACAAGTTCGTCCAGCGTCTGTTCGAGGCCTCGATCAGCGGCGATCAGCCGCTGCCGGAGCAGGGCGAGGCGATCCAGGTGACCGGGCGTTTCCTCAAGTTCCACGCCATCCCGGTGAAGAGCAACGACGCCCGTGATCGCGCCCACAGCCTGCAGCGCCAGAGCGACAAGGTGTACACCTACTTCCTGGTCGGAAACGCCTACCAGCTGCTGCCGCCTCCCAAGATGTACGATTTCTCCCTCGTCGAGAAGACCGCCGTCGCGATCATCATCGTGATGGTGGTGATGTTCTGGCGCCTGTCGCGGCGCGAGAAGGTCGCCGCCGAGAACGTCCAGGTGCAGATCAAGAAGCTGCGCCGGACGCGCAACGTGCTGGTCGAGAAGTCTGCGAAGCAGCCGATTCCGTCCCCCATCGCCGAGACCCCCTCTATCTCGCCATCGCCCCCAGCCCCGACGGAACCACCACCCTCCGGCTGAGCGGGCGCGGGCGGGTCGAGGCATCGGATCCGGCGCCTTGAGCGCCAGGTCCACCGCCCACACTCTGGCGATGCGCGAGTTGTCCCTGCCCCTGTCATTCACCCCTGTCTACCAATCGGTGATGTGGGGTGGCCGCCGCATGTCCGCATGGCGATCTGACCTTCCCGCCGGTCCGATCGGCGAGAGCTGGGACCTGAGCGACCATCCGCGCGGCATGAGCGCGGTGGCGGGCGGAATACTCGCCGGAACCACCCTGCGCGAGCTCACCGCGCGCTTCGGGAAGTCGCTCATCGGCGGATCCTGGGACGGCGGTGATTTCCCGCTGCTGGTGAAGCTTATCGACGCCAACGACCGGCTGTCGGTGCAGGTCCATCCCGACGACGAATTGGCGAGATCCCTCGGCGTCGGCCAACGCGGCAAGACCGAATGCTGGCTGATGATCGCGGACGGCGGCGAACTCTACGTCGGCACGCGCCCTGGCGTCTCGCGCGCCTCGTTCGAGCACGCCCTGCGCGAAGGCCGCGTCGCGTCGGAGCTCAACCGCTACGACGCCGCCGATGGCGACTTCTTCTTTTTGTCTGCGCGAACCGTCCACGCCCTCGGCACCGGTTGCCTGCTCTACGAGGTGCAGCAGACCTGCGACGTGACCTTCCGCGTCGACGATTGGGGGCGCGTCGGGCTCGATGGCAAGCCCCGCCCCCTGCACGTCGCCGAGTCGCTGGCGACCATCGATTATTCGGCGCGCACCACCGGACCGGTGCGCGCCCCGGCGGTCGAGCATCCCGCTGGAGGCAGCGTGCGCAGGCTCGCCGACTGCCAGTACTTCACCGTCGAGGAGCGGCGCGCGCAGCGTACCAGCGGCGGCGGCAACGGCTCGTGTTCGATCGTGGTCTGTCTCGGCGGCACGGGGACTCTCGGCACCGCCGCTGGGGAGATCGCGCTGGCGCCGATGAGTACCTGGCTGGTCCCGGCGGAGGCCGGCCCATGGACCGCCACCGCTGCCCCGCTGTCGGGCTTGCGCCTGCTGGTGACGCAGCCCACATGATGCGAGCCTCGGACATGACGGTCGCATTAGTCGTAGGTGCGATCGCGGCCATCGCGCTCGCCGCTGGTTGCGCATCCGGCAATCGCAGTGTGGCCGCGCGACCCCAGCCCGCCCCGGACCGCAGGCCGGCTCCAGCCTGGATCGAGGCGCCGCCGAGCGAGCCAGGGATGCTGTACGCGGTTGGTTCCGCTCCAGCCGGCGACCGCCAGCGCGCCGTGGCTGCAGCGCGCGAGGAGCTCGCGAGCGAGATCGAGGTCAGCGTCGAGGCCGAACACGCCCAGCGAGAGGCGTCGGCGGTGACCAGCGATTCATCGGGTCACCATACCGAACACTACGACCGCGATGTCCGCTCGCTCGCGCGCACGCGTGTCGCCCAACGGCAGCTTCCGGGCGTGATGGTGCGCGAGACCTACGACAGCGATGATCGCACGTATGCCCTGGTCGCCATGGACCGCTCCGCCTGGGCCGCACAGCTGCGCGCTCACATCGACGCGCTCGACGCACGACTCGCCCAAGCCAGCGCTGCGCACGATGCCGGCAAGGCGACCGAAGTCCGGCCTGTCGCCGCACTGGCGCGGTACTACCAGGAGCTGGCGCCGCTGGCATCCGAGCGCTCGGAGCTCGAGGCCCGCCATCGACTAGCCGGCGGAGCCGATCTGCCTCACACCCCCGTAGATATCGACACCGTGCGCGCCGACCTCGCGCGGCAGCTGCGCTCGCTCGGGATCCACATCGTCGCCGCCGAAGCCGCGGTGGCGCTCGCCCCGCTTGCCCGGGATGCCTGCGCCAGGCAGGGGCTGCTGGTAGAGGACTCGGCCCCCCAGCTGCGGTTGGAGGTATCGTCGACTTCCACGGTCGGCCGCATCGGTTCCGAATACCGCGCCGACGGAGCGCTCACCGCCGCGCTGCGGTCGGCGGACGACGGACGGACCCTGGCCGAAGTCACGCTCGACGCGCGCGCGAGCGGGCTCGATGCGGCGACGGCGCGGCAGCGGCTGCTCGAGAAGCTCGCCGCCGCCCTCGCCAGCCGGCTGGATGATGAATTGGTGTCCTTCGTCGCCCGTTGGTGACTGTCAGTTGGGGGGCTTTTTGTTGGGGGACTACGGCCCCCAACATCGCGCTCCGCGCTGCCCCCCAAGCAGCCGGATGACTCAGATGAATTCATGGTTTAAAGCCAACATCACCTCGAGACAGTAATTGCATACTTTTCTCCACAATCCGGTGGCGTGGCGGGAGCGTGGCGGAAGATGCTCGGCCTCAGGAGATGTCATGCGCGTACATGCAAGCCGGGGTCTCGTGTTCTGTGCACTCGCGGTCGCCGTGGTAGCGGTGCTCGGGGGATGTGGTTCGGGGGAGCGCCAGGTCGGCGCCGCCCAGGCTCGGCCGGATTGGATCGCCGATCCGTTCGTCGACGGCCAGTTTGGCGCTGTCGGCAGCGCCTCGCGCAGCCTCGGTGGCGCGCAGCAGGCCCTCGACCAGGCCACCGCGGCCGCGCGCACCGAGCTCGCGCGCACCATGTCGACCACCATCGAAGCCGCGTACAAGACCGCGTTCACCGCCAACAGCGATTGGAAGCGGCGCGACGACACGATCGACGGCAGCGAGGCCGCGAAGCAGCTCAGCGAGAACGTCAGCAACCAGGTGACCAAGGAAGTGCTCAAGGGTTCACGCCGCCGCGCCGTCTACACCGACTCCGCGACCAATGACGTCTACGTCTGGCTGGTCGTCGAACGTGGCCAGAAGCTCAGCGACTCGATCGACGGCAAAGCCCAAGCCGCCCTCGCCGAACAAGGCCTCGACGGCATGGACACCTCGAAGCGCATCACCGCCGAACTCGAGAAATCGTTCAAATAAATTCGAAGACACGAGCTCAGCGCGTCTCCGCCGCTGTGCTAATCCCATGTTCCCTGGCTCTTGGGGGGCAGCGCGGAGCGCGATGTTGGGGGAAATCGCCAAGCGATTTTCGGATGCCCTTTGGGGCATCCGCCGGCCGAAGGCCGCAGTCCCCCAACTGGGAGCGCCCCAAGCTAGAGCACGTTCTCCGAGGGAATCAGCTCGCGCAGCCGCTTGATCGCCTTGGCCTCGATCTGGCGCACGCGTTCGCGCGTCAGGCTGAACACCTTGCCGATCTCCTCGAGCGTCATCATCGGGAAATCATCCATGCCGTAGCGGTAGCGCAGCACATCGGCCTCGCGTTCAGGGAGCTGGCTGAGCCGGCCCTGCAGGAACGAGACGTCCTCGATGTTGCCGAGTACGGCTTCGGGATCCGTGCCTACATGGTCGTCCTCGAAGAAGGAGCTGAGATCGCCCACTTCCTGGGTGTCGAGATTCGAGGCATTGATGAGGCTGGTGCGCATGATGCGCTGGATGAGTTTGACGTTCTCCTTCGGCAATTTCAACACGCGCACGATCTCGGCGATGTCGGTGACGTTGGGATTATCGCGCGAAAATTTCTTCCAGCGCGCGACGAGCTCGGCCATGTAGGCGGGCACGCGGATGTTCTTCACCTTCTCGAGCAGCGCGCGGCGGATCGCCTGCTTGATCCAGTGGACGGCGTAGGTCGAGAAGCGGCATTCCATATCCGGGTTGAAGCGCTCGACGGCACGCATCAATCCGATGTTGCCTTCCTCGATCACATCGAGGATCGGCATGCCCTGGTTGTCGTATTGGCGTGCGACGCTGAGCACGAGGCGCAGGTTGCACTGGATGAGCTCCTGGCGGGCCGACTGGTCGCCACCACGCAGGCGACGGGCGAGCGCGCACTCCTGTTCGCGGGTCAGTACCGGGAACACCGATACATCCTTCAGATACATGTCGAGCAAAGCATCGCGACCCATAAAGGCGCTCCAGGGGGCGCCCATTCAACCAGATGGGGGTCGATTTGCAATCGTGGCATCGGCATTTTCCCGGTCGTACAAGGGACTTACGACGAGACAAATCGCGCCAACCCAACCAATTGGTGCTAGCCGCGGACTCCTGGGAGCGAGCGATTCAAACGCTGGTGCGCGTTCGGGAGCTCGCTGACACAGGACGGCGATGAGCGGTGGTGACTAGGCCGAGCGTCCACGCCGCTCCTGATCGAGGGCCAGCGCCTCGATGACCAGGCGGGGCGCGAGGTTGCGGTCGAGGTCGCGATGGAGCCTCGACAGGCCTTCGATGCGATCGGCGAGTTCAGCGCTCGGTCGTGCCCGCAGATCGCGCTGCAGGTCGTGCGAGAGCGCGGTCAGCCACTGGCGCACCGCACGGCGCTGTTCGGAGGAGAGCGTGCGGCCGGCTTCCTCCTGCTCCGGAGTGAGCTTTGCCGGCAGGCTCGCCATCACCCGAGCAACGGTCTCGGAGCGGTGCCCCTCGAGGCACAGGCTGCGCAGATCGGCCAGAGGCACGCTTTCGAGATCCTCCCACAGGCCACGGTGGCTTCCGGCTGAGCGCATCGCCCGAGCGGCCGCCTGCTCCGACGGGATGCCCCCCTGCGAGAGGATCCTGCCGAGGTCCTCGGCGGCGAGCGGATGCAGCCGGTAGGTCTGCGCGCGCGAGCGGATGGTCTTGAGGACTGCCGACGACTGCGCGGTGGTCATGATGAAATACGCACCGGCCGGAGGCTCCTCGAGGACCTTGAGCATGACGTTGGCCGACGCGTCCCTGAGCCGCTCGACACCGTAGAGGAGGAAGGCGCGGCGCTCTCCGATCAGCGCGCTCTCATGGGCGCGGGCGACCACGTCGTCACGCAGGCTGTCCACCGACAGATCGTCGGACTCGCTGTCGTGCGCCACTGCAACCAGATCCGGATGGGTCCCTTCGGCGGTCATGCGACAGGACGCGCAGGCTCCGCAGGCGTCTCCGCCAGCCGCCTGCGGACAGAGCAGCGCCTGAGCGGTGGCACGAGCGAGCGTGCGGCGCCCGCAGCCGGGGATGCCCTCGAGCATCACCGCGTGCGGCAGGCGGCCCGCTGCGATCAGTCGCGCCAGCAGCGTCACCAGTCCGGGCTGGCCGATGACGTCAGCGAGCCGCGGCATGCGGATTCTCGGGCGGCCGAGCCGCGGGCGCCGTCATACGCGTGCGGGCCGGCCGGGTCACTTGACGAACTGTTCGCCGGGCTTGAGGGGATGCGACGCCCATTCGATCTTCATGTTCGCGAGGAACGCGAAGTAGACGTCGCCCTGGTTGCTGGGGATGGGCTCGGCGGTCGCGACGATGATGGTGTATTTCGACAGCTTCTCGATGTCGACGCCCGGCGCCGTGTAGAGGATCGGCTGGCCTTTGACCGGATCGTAGAAGCGGTTCACGCGATTGCGGTCGCGCAGGATGTTGCGCTCCCACACTTCGCCCAGGGTCGACGGCCAGGCGCCGAGGCGGAAATTGAAGTCGAGCACCGATTTGCCGATCATGTCGAGCATGAACACGCAGTCCTGCTGATTGCCCTTGGTATCGGGTTTCCAGTTCGGATTCACGTAGTCGGGTTTGCCCAGGCCGTCGAAGAGGATCGCGTTCAACAGGGCCTTGTGCATGCCGGCGATCTGGCCGGGATGGACAATGCCCGCCTTGGTCAGCGACGCGATGCGCTGATCAGCCATCCAGCCGATCTGCACCGCGGCGGTGGTGTCGCTCGAGGGAGCCTTGTTCTGCTGGCGGATCTCTTCGCGCAGCTTCGGCTGGGTCTCGATCATCTGCGCCAACGCCAGATACCAATCCATCGCAAGCGGCTCGCGTCCGGTCCGGCGCAGCCCCTCGGCAACCACCAGCATCTTGTTCACCAGATCATCGCGGGTGAATTCCTCGTCCTGGATGGCGATGATGAAATTGTCGGTCGCGATGTTCATGAACTTCAGATACTCATCGAGCATGCGTTTGCGCTCGCGCACCAGGCCCTGCAGCAGCGCCTTGCTCTTGTTCTCGCCCATGTTCTGGAACTTCTCGCTGAGCTTGTCGAGCACCCCGCGGGTGGCGGGCAGATCCCCATCGCGCAACGCGAGCCCGAAATACGCGAGGCCGGCGACCAGCGTGCCTTCGTTGGTCAGGCCGCCATCCTCGTAGATCTTACGGTAGATGGGCAGCCATTTGGCGAGCTGGAAGGCCTCGCCATCCTTGATCTGCCGCACCACCTTGTCGTTCACCTCCTCATAGCCGCCGTCGAGCAGCTGATGGCCGATCGGCACGTTCAGGAAGGTGCGCAGAGCCCAGGCGCCCATCAGCGCGGTCTTGGCCATCGCGGCGGGGCGCGCGCCGCGCTTCTCGTAGCACATCAACGCGTAGCGATAGCGCTTCTCGAGCGGTATCGACTGCTGCGACATGATGAAATCCTTGCGCTCGGGCGACGGCTGGCCCTGGGCGCGCGCATTCTGGTTCGCCAGCTGGAAGGCGTGGTTGACGTCTATCTGCCAGTCGCTGTTGAACTGCTTATCCACCCACTGCTTCATGTCCGGCGGCAGCGTGCCCGCGAAGCGGCCGTTCTTGTCCCACTCGGCAGTCAGCGCCGAGAAGTACGAGAACGGGCAGGAGGCGACGTAGTAGCCGTACTCGCTGAGCCCGGAGGTGTGCCTGCAGCCGTCGTCGTCGTAGCCCATGTCTGCGAGCGCGTCGCCCGCGAGCTGCTCGATGGGGACGCCCACGGTCTCGAACGGCTGGTTCGTAATGGGTGAGACCAGGGTCATGTTCTCGACCTGCAACGCGTGACACCGGACAGCGCCTACGAGCAGGAGGGCGAACGACATGAGTGCGAGACGGCAGGTAAGCATGGGGGCTCCTGGCGCGTGGCGCCGAGATGCGGAGGTCGGGCGGCCGGGCCGCATCCAAAAACAAGTCCGCCACATCGTGGGTGGATGTGGCGTCATTCCAGATTCCGTAGTCGACATCGGAGACGGGGTGGGTGCACCACCGAGCGCTCTCATCTGGTCAGTCATGCGCAGCATTGCGCAGCATTGCGCAGCTTTCCGTCGCTTTCCGCTCACGCGGATCTCGACATCTCAGGTCAGGCGCTGATCGAAACCACCTCGACATGCGTCTGTTCGGCTCTGAAGCCCTTGCGGCGGTTCGTCATATGCTTGCGGCGCTTGAACTTGCCGACGGTGATCTTGTCGCCGCGTTCGTGCTTGATGACCCTGCAGATGGCCTTGGCCCCGGCCACGAACGGAGCGCCGATCTTGACCGAAGCGCCATCGGCCAGCAGCAGCACCGGCATCTCGATGGTGGCGCCGACCTCGTGCTCGGAGAGGTCGAGGGTGAGCTTGTCGCCCGCTGAGGCGCGGTACTGGCGATTGCGGTCCTGGATCACGGCGTACATGGCTAAGTCGCTTTATAGCAAGATTTTACAAAGTGTTCGGAGCGGACCCAAGAGCGTTTCCGGCAGGCATGGGGTCAGCGGCGACGCCGGCCCCTGCCATGGCGGGGCGGAACTCTAGCAGCGGAACGATGATGCGCAAGGTCAGGACGTGATCCATTGGCCCCATGCGAGCCGTTGGAGGAGGACCCGAGGCCAGCAGGAGCGGTGGTGACCACCGTCACCGGGAGGTTCGCGCTGAACAGCAGCCGGCGCAGGACAGCCGCTTCCTCCCAGACCGTCGCGGCCCGGCGTTCGACCGCCGCCGGCATGGCCACAGGCGCCGGAGCGGGTGGCTGCAGAGTGACGTGCACGGGATCCGCATCGAGCTCGCGTTCCAGATCGGCTGGCTTCATCGCCGCGAGCTCCTTCGCCAAGGCGATAGCCTTGGCCTGCTCGACCATCAGCGGCGCGAGCAAGCTCGGCCGCACCGGCTCGGAGCGACTGGCGCGTTCGCGCCGCTCGCCCTTACGGAACGACGGGACGAGGCGGAATTCGCGCGCCTTCATCTGGCTGTCGCCGGTGAAGACGATGCGGCAGTCGGTGCGCTCCTCGAGCTCGCTGAGCTCGCGGTGCCGGGCATTGAGGATCGACAGCGCCAAATCCTGGGCCACCACCACCTCGAGCTTGGACAGGCTCTTGGAATGGAGCATCTGTCGGATCTCGCGCATGCAGTCGATCTCGAGCGTCTCGGAGGTCTTCACCGATCCGGTGCCGGCGCAGTAGGGGCATTCGGACGACGCCACCAGCTTGTGGCTGGGACGCGTACGCTGGCGGGTCATCTCGACCAGGCCGAAGCGCGACATCGGCGAGAGCTGGATCTTGGCCTTGTCCACCGACAGGGCCCGGCGCATGGCCAGCTGGACCAGGCGCTGGTTCTCGCGATTCTCCATGTCGATGAAATCGATGATGATCAGGCCGCCGAGATCGCGCAGCACCAGCTGCTCAGCAATGGTCGCGACCGCTTCCAGGTTGGTCATCAGCGCGGTGGTCTCGACATCGCTGGAATCACGGTTCCGCGCGCTGTTGACGTCGATCGATACCAGAGCCTCGGTCTGCTCGATGACAATGGTTCCGCCCGACGGCATCTGCACCTTGCGGTCGTAGATGCGCGCGAGACGTTCCTCGAGGCCGTAGAACGTGAATAGCGGGAGCTCGTCCCGGTGGAGCTGGATGCGGTTGCAGAGCTCGGGCATGAACACCTGCGCGAAGGCCCGCGCCTCGTCGTACAGCTTCTCCTGGTCGATGACGATGGATTGTACGTCGGCGCTGGCGGTGTCGCGCAGGGTACGCACCACGACATCGGCCTCTTGGTAGAGGCACGACGGAGCACGGACGCGGCCCGAAAGGGATTCGATCTCGGTCCATAGGCGCTTGAGGAACTCGTAGTCGAGCTTGATCTCGTCCTCGGTGCGGTCGGCGGCGGCGGTGCGAACGATGAACCCGAAACCGGCAGGCGCCTCGCAGGTGGCGAGGATGTTTTTCAGGCGCTTGCGCACCGCTGGATCCTCGATGCGTTTCGAGACGCCCTTGGCGGCCTCGGAATGCATCATCACCAGGTAGCGACCCGGAATGCTCAGGTACATGCTCATGCATGGACCCTTATCCTTGATCGACTCCTTGGTGATCTGCACCAGGAGCTCCTGGCCGGCCTGGATCACGTCCTCGATACGCTTGCCGCGACCCTTGTCGTGGACGATCTCGTCGATGTGGATGAAGCCGTTCTTGCCGGCACCGAGGTCGAGGAAGGCGGCGTCCAGGCTGGGCTCGACATTGGCGACGCGCGCCTTGTAGATGTTGCCGAGGTGCTGGCCGTCGCCCATGCGCTCGTGGATCAGCCCTTCGAGACGGCCGTCACGGATGACCCCGACGCGCAATTCCTGCTCGTCGAGGACGTTCATCAATATGTGGGAACCCATTGGTACTCTATTATCCGAGTTGTGACCGGGAGCGGCGCCGCGCCATCCGACAGGACAGCTATGCTGGCAGGCTCGACCGGGTAGTGAGCTGTCAGCGTACCGATTGGGCAGGATTGACAAGGCGACGCTCGGCGGACGGCCGGACCACGAGCGCGCAAGTCGGGAGAAGCGCCATCAGCCGGAAACCGGGATCCGGAAACGACGCACCCCCGAGGTAGCCCGGGGGTGGTCGATGCCTGCCAAAAGCCGCAGGATCAGGGCTGGCCGAGCGCCCCGGCCGAAGCGGCGGGAGAGGGGTTCGCCTCGACGGCGGGCTTGGGCTTCGAGGAGACGCCGGAGAGGCGATCCTGGAGCTCTTGCTTGCGCACGTCGTACTCCGACTTGTCGCTCAGGGGAACGATGTGCGGGGTGATGAAGACGGTCAAGTTGCGACGCTCGATGGTGTCCTGGCGCTTCTTGAACAGCCAGCCGAACACCGGGATCGAACCGAGGATCGGGACCTTGCGCTCGTCCTCGAAATTCTTGTTCTTGAGCAGGCCGCCGATGACGCCCGTACGGCCATCGCCCACCATGATGCTGGTCGATAGCGTCGTGGTGCTCAAGGTCGGCAGGCTGATCTTCGAACCGTTCGGATCGTTGTCGTTGACCTTGTTGGTGAACACCACCAGGGTCGCGTCGTTGTTCGACGCCTTCAGCACGATCTGCACGAATCCATCGGTCGTGATGTGAGGCGTCACCTCGATGGTGATACCGTCCTTGATCGGGCTCGAGGTGGCCTCTTTCAATGAGCGGATGACGTTGTTGTTCTCGCTCGACACCGTCTCTTCCGCGAAGTGGATCTCGCGGCCGATGGTGATCGAGGCGGGAGCGTTATCGATCGTGAGCAGCTGCGGAGCCTGGATGACCTCGGTGCTGTTCAGGCTGGAGATCGCCTCGAAGGCCAAGCCTCCACTGAGATTGCCTGTGGAGGTCGGGACATTCCCGTTGGCCCTGTCGAGCGAGCCACCCGCTGTGCCGATATCAGAACTGCCCGGACGGAAGGCGCTGCTGATCGTGCCAACGCGCTCGATGTCGAAGTTCAACTGCACCGGGTCGAACCCGAGCCGCTGCGCATCGGAGTCGGAAAACTCCACGAACTTCATCTCGATAAGGACTTCGCGGGTGCGGTTGTCGACGACGCTGATGATCTTGGCCAGCGAATCGAGGGCGGGCAGGGTATCGGTGATGATCAGGTTGTTGCTGCGCGCATCGATGATGACCTTGCCGTCGGCGCTCTTCGAGGCGGTCACGACCTTCTCGACATCGGCCGCAGTCGTGTAATTCATGTGGAAGATGCGGGTGACCAGATCCTTCTGCAACTTGTCGGGCGTGACCACGCGGATGATGTGGTAGTCCTGCTCGAGCCAGGCGTAGCCGGTGGTGCGCACGATGACATCGAGCGCCTCCTTCCAGGGCACGCCATTGAGGGTCATGGTCAAGCGCTTCTCGGAATCGACGTCGTCACCGATGACGATGTTGACGTTCGCCTGGCGGGCCAGGGCTTCGAGGATCACCACCAGGCGGGCGTCCTGGAATTCCATGCGCACCTTGGGCGGGCGCGTGAGAACCCAGATGCGGTCGCTCTTCTTCTCGACCACCAAGTCGTATTTGGCGGAGATCTGCTCGACGGCCTCCTGCAGGGTGACGTTCACCAAGCGCAGGGTGACGCGCGGCTGATCCTGCTCGTTGCAGACGACGTTCACCCCCGTGCGTCGGCTGATCCACTGCAACACCGTGTCGAGAGGCTTGTCGCTGGTCTCGATGGTCAGGGTGTTGGCGGCGGTCGGCTCAGCCGGCGGAGCATCGGCGGCCCGAAGGCCGGCGGGAGCGCCTATGGCCAGGGCGGCGAGGCTGGTGATCACGAGATGACGGAGGCGCATAGGGCGTACTCGCTATTTGCTCTTCGCGTCTTCCCCGACGTAGCGCGGGAACTCGAAGCGTTTTCTATTGAAGTGAAACCTGAAATCCACGCGGTCGGTATCGATGTTGATGATCACGCAGTCCTTGACGCGGTCGTTGACTCCCAGCGCCTTGGGCTCGCCGTGGATCAGCGCCAGGCGCGATCCGTTCTCGGACCACATGATGCCTTCGACTTTGAGGTTGAGGGCATCGAAAGCCGCCTGGGCCTTGTCGCGCACGAGCGCGTCGTCGGCCTGATCGCGGTATCCCTTGATGATGCCAATGTAACGCGTGAGGTCGACGTTGCCGGTGATGGCGCCGAGCTTCTTGGTGGCGGCGTCGGCGATCTTGATCGCCTCCTCCCACTTGCGCTGGCTCATATAGGTTTCGATGCGCGCGATCTCGACCTTGGCCTGGTCGATCGGGTCGTCGATGGGCTTGTCCGGAGTCAGGGGCCCCTGCTCATCCTTGACGATTGTGCCTTTGATCTGCTGCTCTACGGAAAGCATCATCTCGCGATCGTAGAAGATGTCGGGGCGACCCACCGGAGGTGTGAAGTTCCACTTCTCTTCCTCGGCGAGGAATGCGGTGGCCGAAGGGCCCTTGGCCGGAGCCTCGGCGGTAACCGCAGGCGCAGGAACAGGCGCATCCGCGCCGATTGCACAAGTGGCGGCGAAGGCGAGGCAGGCGCCGAGACGCAACGCCAGGAAGCGGGTGGAGCTCATGGCTTACCTCTTCGCTCCGGGGTTGTAGACGTAGGTGACGATGTCCATGTGCACCGAATGGGGCCCGAAAATCGGCTTGTGGGCGACCAGGTCGGCGGTGACCTGTCCACCGCGGATCGACAGCGTGCTGACGGACATGAAGCGCTGGTTCTTCTCGAGCTGATCGATGTATTTGAGGATGCCGTCGAGATCGCCGGTGAGTTCGGTCTGGAAGGTGATGGTGCGCATGTTGCCATTGCGCTCGCCCGCGTCATCGACGATGCGCACGGATTTGAGCTCTACGGTGCCGATGTCCTTCGGGATATCGCGAGCGAGTTTCTCGATCAGCTCGCGCATCTCGGCCTTCTCGGTCTCGCGCGGCAGACGCTCCTCGTAAGCCTTGATGTCGGCAAGGATGGATTGGAGCTTGGCCTTCACCGCCGGACCGCGGTCGATGATCTTCTGCTTGTCGTCGATATCCGCCTGGGTGCTACGGATGTCGGTCCACACCGAGACCGGGGTGTTGCGCTGGAGCAGGGAGGGAAGGCGATTGGTCGGGTCGATGTCGTTATCGATCTTGCCGAGAGCGCCGAGATCCCGCCAGGTCAGGTAGATGATGAGCACGGCGATCGCGGCGGGCACGCCGTAGACGATCGACAACTGCTGCTTCTTGGGCAAGGCGCTGAACGAGGTCGCCATGATCAGCCCCCGGCCTTGGGCTTGGTCGTCTTGACGCGCTGGAACTCGAGACTGAACGAATCGATGACCTTGCCGATGCCGGTATTCCACTGCGGCTGATCGCCGAAGTAGGTGTCCTCGGGCTTGCCGGCGAAGCCGTGTGATTTCCAGAAAGCGCTATTGCCGATGGCCTTGAACATCGCCTTGACGTACTCGCCGGCTTTGAGCTTGTCGTCTCCGACCACTTGGTAGCGACCCCGGAACGCATAGGTGGACGCCTCGCCGCGCCGGTCTGCGGTCGGCGAGATGTTCAGGTCTAGGCAGCGCATGGTGAAACCCGGGAAGTTGCTGGCCAGGAGGTTTGCGAAGTCATCGAGGGTGTGGGCCCAGAAGACCTTGCGCGCGAGCAGGTCGAGCAGCTTGGCCTTGGTCTCTTCGTGGCTGGCGATCTCGGCCTCGTCATCGAGCACGACCTGGGCGAGGGCGGTCTTCTGCGTGAGCAGATCCTGCTTCTCGACGAGCAGAGCCCGCGCGTCGGGAAGCTTCTTGAAGTGGATGTAGCCGAAGAACGCAGCCAGCAGCAAGCACAACGCAGCGCCACCGACTCCGGCGAGCACCAGGGGGTTGTATCCGCTGCTGCTCTTGCGCAGTTCCGGCGGCAGGAGGTTGATCAGGATCATAGGAGGATCACCCGTTCGCCATCACTGGACACGTCGCGAGAGAAGCGGCTGGCAGAACGATCGGGGGCATCGCCAGAAGACTGCTGCCTGCAAACATCCCTATCTCCATCCAGCATCATGCGTTCGCACGACCCGGTCATGTCGGTGACCATAGAGGGTATCGACTAACCTGTCAAAGGTTAGGTGGGTTCGAATGGAAAAGAGGTGGGTGAGAACGGCAAGAGTTACGACCTCAGTATGATCGAGATATTTTGCCCCCGGCGTTTACCGGCACGCACTGACTTCACGGCGTGTCACGCAGAGAGGCCAGGAACGCCTCGACACGAGCCTGTCGAGCGGCGTCTCCGCGCCCCGTGAGGCTGTCCGCGGCCCGCATCGCCTCGTCACGGGCGCCGCTCCGGGCCAGCACCTGCGCGAGCAGGAATCGGCAGCGGCAATTGACCTCGTCGTCCGCGCGCCAGGAGGCCGGGCCATCGAGCAACGCGCGCGCGCCCGGATCGTCTCCTCGAGCGGCCAGCTCGCGCGCGGCGCGCCATGCGGCTTCGGCCTGCCACGGGTGCTCGGCGGGCAGCAGGGCCGCGGCGCGGGACCAGGCTTCCACCGCGTCTCCGCCGTCACGGGTCCGGGCCTCGGCCTCGGCGCACCAGGCGAGTCCGGCTTCGAGACCGGTGGCCTTGGAAGCCAGGAGTCGTCGGCGGTAGCCCTCGCGGCGCTCCTGCTCGGGTGCGCAGACGGATGCCCAGTACAGCACCTCCGCAGTCGCGCCGTCTGCCTCATCAGATGCCGCCTCCCGTGCCGATGGAGCCGCTGATGCCGGTAGCAGCGGCAACAGCACGGCCCATGCGGCAGGCAGCTTGCCGGCGCCCGCCAGGGCGCGGGTCAGCGCGAGCGCGGCGATGGGCGAGCGCGCGGCGGGAAAGCCGACGAAGCGTTGGCAATCGAGCCCGGGCACCGAGCACAGCGCCGCCAGGGCCTCGGGCTGATCGGCGGCCAACGGCTCGAGCAGAGCCCTGGCCTCGTCGGCCCGACCGAGGGCGATCGAGGCGCGCGCCCGTTCGCACACCATCGCCACCGACGCTGCGCCGTTCGCCTCGGCGTCGCGGAGTGCGGGCTGGACCGTCGGATCGGCGGCCAGATCGGCCGGCAGCGTCCGCAGCGCCTGCGCGCCCGTGCGCGGTTCCAGCCGCGCGAGCGCCAGGGCGCGGTACAGCGGCAAGGCCCCGCGTTCGGTCGCGGCGAGATGCCCGAGCTCCTGCTCCGCGACCACCAGGCATTGGCCCGGGTGCTCCACCAGCAGGATCCGGCACAGCAGTTCGCCGGCGTCTCGGCGGTCGCTGGCGCTGATCGCCGCGTCGACGCGGATCGCCGCGAGGATCTCGCGCGCCGCGGTCGGCTCGCTGGTGGCGATTGCATGCGCGAGGACCAGCCCGCCCTTGACCCGGTAGGCGCTGCGTGGCCAGCCCTGCCACAGCCGCCGCGCTGCGCGCACCGCCTGGTCGCGCTCGCCCGAACGCAGCAGGCATTGGCAATCGAGCGCGAGGCAGCGATCGGGCTCGACGCCGCGCCCACCGAGCTCGAGCGCTTGCGCCAACAGGTGCAGGGCGCTGGGCATGTTCCCTCCCGCGGCCAGCAACGCCTCGGCGCCGACTTGCGACGCCTCGCCGCGACTGCCGGCATCCCAACGCGCCACCGCGTCGGGTATGCCAGCGCCATCGATCGATCCGAGCAATTCGATCGCCTCACGCGTGCGCCCGAGCGCGAGCTGGGCCCGCGCTTCGATCAGACGCGCGGACGGGCCTCGTGGCTTGACGCCGCGCAACACCGCGAGCGCCTCGACCGGCTGTCCTGCCGCAAGGGCGGTGCGCGCCGCGTCGAGCGCCGGATCCTCGGCGGCGCCAGATATTCCAGCCAACATCGACGCTAGCGACACCGCGGCGATCAGCGCCGCGGTCGGCCTGCGTCCCGGCCTCCGCATCCGCTCAGACATCAACGGCCTCGCGGCTCCCCCACCCGCTTCACCCCGGCTCATGGCCGCAGTTCGCGGTCCAGGGATGCGAGCGCACGCTCGATCGCCGCGGGAATCGCCGCCGGATCCAGGTGCAGCGCCTCGCCCAGGGCCGCGCCGTCGAGCCTGCCGCGGAAGCGTTGCTCCAGGGCGATGCGTTCGGCGTCAGGGAGCCTGCCCATGGCTTCGCCGAGCCGGCGCATGCGCTCGATCTGCTCGCCATCGGCGCACAGCTCGGCCGGGAACGGCTCCTGCAGGGCCTCATCGGGGTGGTCGGAACGCCAGCGCATCGCGAGATTGGCGCCGATGCGCCGGAGCCACGCTGGAAATTCCGAGGGATCCTGTAGCTCCGGAAGCTTGCGCCATGCCGCCACGATGGCGTCGCCAACCAGCTTCTCGACCACCGCCTGGCGGGCGAGCCGGGCGCCCAGATAAGCCGCCAATCGCGGCGCGCTGAGTCGACACAGCGCCGCCCAGGCCTCGCGATCGCCACCGCGCGCGCGCGTCACCAGCGCGATGTCAGCATCCTCACCCATGCCCATCCCCATGCCGAAGCTCATACGGAAGCCCATGCCAGCCACGCCTGTCGTCCAGGGCGTCCATGCTGATGGAACGCCGACGCGAAGAAGCGGTGACGCTGGCGAGGTCCGGATCGCGGGCGGACCGACCTCGGCGGCCGAGGCAGGCCTGGAGGCTGGCGCACTTCATCATGGGAGGCCATCGTCGGCCGCTGAGGCGGCGATGTCGCCCGCGGAATGATGGCGGCCGCGGCCCATGCCAGGGCACGAACGCGCGGCATCCTCCCAGTCTTCGCGCTGAGCGACCACCGAACGCCAGAAGGGCCACGTGCGGCACTGCTTGGGCCGGTCCTCGTAAACAGTGCAGCCGACGCCGCGCCTGAAGAACACGCAGTCGTGATCCGGCTTGTCGACCAGGGCGGCGCGTTTCTCGCCCCTGCGCCATGCCTCGCGCGTGTAGCGGCGGCGGAAGGCCGCCTCGTCGAGGCCGAGCCGCTGGGCCAGACGGCCGATCTCGACGTCGCTGACCCAGGTGAAGCCGGGCTCCCCGGTGCAGCAGTTCCCGCATTGGGTGCAGGTGAACTCGAGGCCGCCGGAATACCACGGCTCCGCGGAACCAGCGGCGGGCGGCGTACTGGGCGCGGGGTCTCCGCTCACGACAACGGGATCGGACCGGCGCCGGGAGCCGCCCGGGTGATGTATACCGCGACCGGCAGGTCATGGAGCCGCTTGTACGACGAGGCCAGCGTGGTCGCGAACCCCGGGCAGTCATCGTCCTTGACCAGGCTCACGGTGCAGCCGCCGAAACCCGCTCCGGTCATGCGCGAGCCCAGGCAACCGGGCAGCGAACGCGCGATCGCGACCATGTCATCGAGTTCGCGGCAGCTTACCTGGAACTTGTCGCGCAGGTCGGCGTGGCTCTGGTCCATCAGCTGGCCGAGCGCCACCGCGTCGCCGGCCTTGAGGCACGAATAGGCCGCCAGCGTGCGGCCGTTCTCGGCGATCACGTGCTCGCAGCGGCGCTGGGCGAGGGAGTCGATCTTGCCGGAGTCGGCGGCCTGCCAGAGGCCGGCCAGGGTGACGTCGCGCAGATGGCTCACCCCGAGCGCCTTGGCGCCAGCCTCGCACTGCGCGCGGCGTTCATTGTAGGCGCTGTCCACCAGGCCGCGGCGCTTGCCGGTGTCGGCGATCACCACGCTGACCCCCTTCGGCATCGGCGCGGGCGTGAGCGCCAGCGTGCGGCAATCCATGAGCATCGGCTGCCCGGCGACGGCGCAGGCGGATGACAGCTGGTCGAGGATGCCGCAGTTGGTGCCGACGTAGGTGTTCTCGGCGCGCTGGGCGAGCTTCGCGATCTTCTCGCCCGCGAAGGTCAGCCCGTTGGCCCCGAGCATCGCATGCATGGTGGCCACCTCGAGCGCCGCCGAGCTCGACAGGCCGGAACCCAGCGGCACGTCACCGGTGAGCGCCAGATCCACGCCGTGCAGCTTCAGGCCTTCCTCGCGCAGCACCTGCGCGCAGCCCTTGATGTAGTCGGCCCAGCGCGCCGTGACCTGGCTCGACTTGTGGATGCGCTTGCCCTCGGACGGGCCGACATCGAAGATTTCCATGTTTTTCTGCTGCAGGGAGAGCACGCGCACGGTGGTGTCCGAACGCGGCCTGAACGCCATCAGCACGTCGCGCTCGATCGCCATCGGCAGGCAGAAGCCGTCGTTGTAGTCGGTGTGCTCGCCGATCAGGTTCACGCGCCCGGGCGCGCGCACGCCGTGCGTCGGCGCCTGGCCGAAGGCGTTCTTGAAAGCCGAGATCAGATCGGTGAGTCGCGCGTCCATGGGGCGCCAACGGTGGACGCATGGCGCGTCCGGTCAATGAGCGTTGTCGCCTGTCTGAGCTTGCGCTCAGCGCTTGCGCGACGGACCGCCGTCGGCTGGTCCGGGCCTAGGACCAGGAGCCGTAGGCTCCCGGTTCTTGCGCTTGCCAGGCAATCCGCTCATTCCGGCCTGGGCGACCACCACCAGCAGGATGGCGCCTCCGACCAGGGCCAGGGCGATGCCAGCGGTCTTCGCAGGGCCTTGGAACACCGTCGACACCAGCTGGCCGCCTGCGACCGCGAGCGCCGAAACGACGATCGCCACCCAGCGCCACACCGAGTTCACCGGCCCTCCATCGCGCGCATCGTCACCGGGGCCCTCACTCGGGCACCATGCGTGTCCAACCACCGAGGTCGCGGCCGAGGATCTGCTCGACCGTTTGCGCGAAGAGCTCGCGGATCTGGCCGGTCGAGGTCAGCTGCAGCGCACGGCGCGCCAGGTTCTGCGCGCCCGAGAGGTTCACCGAACGGATGATCTTCTTCACCAGCGGCACCTGCGGCGCGGACATCGACAACTTGGTTACGCCGATGCCGAGCAGGAACATGGTGTAGAACGGATCGCCGGCCATCTCGCCGCACACCGTGAGGTCGCCGTTGTTGGCCTTCGAGGTATCGACGATGATCTTGAGGATCTGCAGCATGCCCGGATTGTGGCCCTTGAACCAGGGCGCGACGTCGGGGTGGTTGCGGTCGGCGGCGCAGACGTACTGGGTGAGGTCGTTGGTGCCGACCGAGAAGAACGAGACCTCGCGCACGTACTTGTCGAGCGACAATGCCGCCGCCGGCACCTCGACCATCATGCCGATCGGGATGTCGGGGTAGACCTTCTTCGGGTCGCGCAGCTCGAGATCGCGGCGCGCGGCGCGCACCAGGCGCTTGGCAGTGCGGATGTCCTCGAGCGAAGTGATGAAGGGGAACATCAGCCGCACCTTGCCGTGCACGCTGGCGCGGATGATGGCGCGCAGCTGGATCAGCTGGTACTCCTCGAGCTCGGTCATCAGGCGGATGGAGCGGCGCCCGAGCACATGGGTGTCCTCGTCGAGCAGCTTCACGTACGGCAGCTTCTTGTCCGAGCCGATGTCCATGGTGCGGATCGTCACCGGCTTGTCCGGGAGCTTCTGCACCGCCTCGCGGTAGATCCAGTACTGCTCCTCCTCGTCGGGATAGGTGTTGCCGATCATCAGGTGGAATTCGCTGCGGTAGAGCCCGATGCCATCGATGTTGTAGAGCTTGGCCAGGTCGATCTCGCTGTGCTTCGAGACGTTCGCGAGCATGGTGATGGTGTGCCCGTCGGTGGTCACTGCGGGCAGCTCGACCTCGGCCTTGAGCAGCTTGTTATAGTTCTCGAATTCCTTCTTGGTCTTGAGATAGGAATCGACGACGTCCTTCTTCGGGTTGATCAGGACCGCGCCCGACGATCCGTCGACGATGACGAAATCGCCGTCCTCGATGTTCTCGGTGAGGTCGGTCAGGCCCATCACCGAGGGCACGTTCATCGCCCGCAGCATCACCGCGGCGTGGCCACGGTCGGATCCCAGCTCGCAGATCACCGCTTGGCAATGCCGGCGCTCGAGCGTGACCAGGTCGGACGGCAAGAGCTCGCGCGCGAAGATGATGTCTTCCTCGCTGCCGGTCGGCTCCTCGATCTTGCCGTCGCTCGGCTGGTGCAAGCTGACGAGGTTGTCGAGCAGGCGGCGGCCGATGTCGCGGAAGTCGGCCGAGCGCTCGCGGAGGTGCTCATCCTTCACCATGCTGAGCATGCGGTAGTAGCCTTCGACGGTCTCGGCGACGACCACTTCGACCGGCTTGAGATCGCGCTCGACGATGCTGCGGATGGTCTTGAGGAACTTCTGGTCCTCGAGGATGGCGATGTGCGCGTCGAAGATCGTCGCCTCGAGCTCGCCGATCTCCTCTGATACCTTGGCGCGCGCCTCGAGCAGCTGCTCCTTCGAGAGGCGCACGGCCTCGAGCAGGCGATCGTGCTCCTTCTGGACGTCGGCCTTGCCGATGGTGCGGTCGGACAGCACCTGGGTCTGGCGAAACTTCAGCCGCACCGGGCCCAGGGCGATGCCAGGGACCACCGGCAGCCCCTTGAACATGGTCTTACGACGGCGGTGTTCCTCGCCGCTGCCGACGCCAGTGCGTGGCTTGTCTGGCTTCTTAGCCATACAGGCCGCCATGCAGGCCAGCCATGTCAGCGGTGCTGGAGCGACGTGATCTGGACGTAGTGGTGCGCTCCATACCGGTGACCGAGCCTAGCCGCGAAGCGACTGCTGCACCAGTGGTTTGGCCGCCGCCAGGGCCTCGGCGACGCGCGCACCGTCGGGACCGCCCCCCTGCGCGAGCTCGGGCTTGCCGCCGCCGCGTCCACCGATGGCCTCGGCGAGCTGCTTGATCAAGGCGCCGGCCGAGATTCCGCGCGCGGCCAGGTCCTTGGAGACGGCGGAGAGCAGCACGGCCTTGCCGCCGGCATCTCCGCCCAGGATCAGGCACAGGCTCGGCCGTTTCGACTTCAGCGTCTCGGCGAGCTGGCCCATGGCCTTGGCCTCGAGCCCGTCGACCTGGGCGATCAGCACCGGCACGCCGCCGACGTCCTCGATGCGGCCGAGCAGTTCGTCGGCCTGACTGGATGCGGCGTGGGCCTGCTTGCTCTCGTTGAGCTTGCGCAGGCGCTTGAGCTCGATCTGCAGATGGTCGACGCGCTCGACCAGATCGCCGCTGCCGGTGATGATCGTGGTCTGCAGCTTGCCGGCGAGGTCCGAGACCTCCTTCTGCATCTGCTCGATGCGGCCGGGCAGCTCCTTGCGCGGCACCTTCAGCGCCTGGGCGAGCAGCTCGACCGCGCGCGGATCCTCGACCCTCGCCATGCCGAACAGCTGCGCACAGGCATCGGCGATCTCGGCCTCGGCCGCGGCCATGCCGAGCGCCGCGCGTCCAGCCACCGCCACGATGCGGCGGATGCCCGCGGCCGTCGCCTCCTCCTTGACGATGCGGAAGGCGCGGATCTCGCGCGTGTCGTGCACATGGCAGCCGCCGCAGAACTCGCGCGAGACCGGCACGTCGGGGCCCATCGTCACCACGCGCACCTTGGCGCCGTACTTCTCGCCGAACTGAGCCTTGGCGCCGAGCTTACGCGCGTCCTCGATCGCGAGCTCGGCGATGCCGACGATGTGGCCGGCGTGGATCTGCTGGTTCACCCAGTCCTCGGCGGACTTCAGCTGCTCGGCGGTCATGGCCTGCGGATTGTTGAAGTCGAAGCGTAGCGATGCGGGCTCCACCTTCGAACCCTGCTGCTCGACGTGGTCGCCGAGGATCTTGCCGAGCGCGGCGTGCAGCAGATGCGTGGCGCTGTGATGCCGGGTGGTGTCCTTGCGCTTGTCGGCATCGACGGCGGCGACGGCAGGGGCGGGGCGCGCGACGCCCTTGGTCACCTGCCCACTGTGGATGACCAGGCCCTCGTCCTTCTGCGTGTCGGTGACGCGGATCTCCCACCCGCCATCGGCCGCGCGCACGAAGCCGGTATCGCCGACCTGGCCTCCGGACTCGGCGTAGAACGGCGTGCGCGACAGCGCGAAGCGGACCTCGCAGCCGGTCGCGGCCTCGGCGGCCTCTTTGCCCGCCACTTCGATCAGGGTCAGCTCGACGGCCGACTCGAGCTCGTCGTAGCCGACGAACGGGGTCGCGCCGAGCCGCGGCTTGGCCTCCTGCAGGGCGGTCGAGGTGAACACCTCGATGTGCTTGGTGTTCGAGATCGCGGTGTGCTCGTCCCAACGCGCCTTGAAGCGGGCCTCGTCGATGGCCATGCCCTCGACGCCGACCAGCTCCTCGATGATCTCCTTGGGGAAGCCATGGGTGGTGACCAGCTCGAAGGCGTCGTCGCCCGAGAACGCCTTCTGCCCCATGGGGGAATCGGCGCCAGCCGCCTTGTTGCGCTCGATCGCCTTGGCCAGCAGCTCGAGGCCACGCCGCAGGGTGCGGCGGAATGCCGGTTCCTCGGCCTTGAGCGTGTCGCGCACCAGATCCGCGCGGCGCACGATCTCGGGATAGGCCGAGCCCATGGACGCGAGTACCGCGTCGACGATCTCGTGCAGCCGCGGCTCCGCCACGCCCAGCTTGTCGATGTCCAGGGTGGCGCGGCGGATGAGGCGGCGGACGACATAACCACGCCCAGTGTTGGCGGGCAGCGCGCCGTCGGCGACGCAGAAGGTCACCGCGCGCACGTGGTCGGCGACGCGGCGCAATAGCACGTTGCGTTCCGCCTGGGCACCGACCCTGGCTTCGCGGTCGTACTGCTGGCCACTGATTCCGCACACGCGCTGGACGATCAGCTGCAACGCGTCGATGTCGAAATTGTTGTAGACGTCCTGCATGATGCAGGCGAGGCGCTCGAGACCGCCGCCGAAGTCGACATTGCGGCGGCCGAGCTGCTCGAGGTTGGGCGTGCCATCGGGGTTCGGCTTGCGCACGTTGAACTGCGGGAAGACCGAATTGTTGATCTCGACGAAGCGGCCGGTGTCGGAGGTCAGGTTGTCGTTCGGGTCGTCGTTGGTGCGGAAGTCCCAGAAGATCTCGCTGCAGTATCCGCCCGGGCCCTCGGGCCCCTGGGTGGGCGCGTCCGCTGGCCAGAAGTTGTCCTTGTCGCCGAGCTTGAAGATACGCTGTTCGGGGATGCCGATCTTGTCGCGCCAGAAGCGGAAGGACTCGTCGTCGGTGCGATGCACCGACACCGACATGCGCTCCGGATCGAGCCCGAGCCGCTGGGTGAGGAATTCCCAGATCCAGCTCAGCGCCTCCTCCTTGAAGAAGTCGTTGAAGGAGAAATGCCCGAGCATTTCGAAGAAGGTCTGATGACGCGCGGTGCGTCCGACGTTCATGATGTCGTTGACGCGCAGGCATTTCTGCACGGTGGTCGCGCGCGTGAACGGATGCGTGCCGCGGCCGAGGAACATGTCCTTGAACTGGGACATGCCCGCGACGGTGAACAGGGTGGTCGGATCGTTCTCCGGGACCAGCGAGGCGGAGGGATAGCGGACGCAGCCCTTCGAGGCGAAGAACTCGAGGTAGGCCTCGCGGATCTCGGACACCGTGAACGGCCGAGGCTGCTGGGACTGGTTCGGCATCGCGGGCATCGGCTTCTTCTCAAGTCCTTGGCGCCAAGCGCCGTGAATCGACCCCTCCGCGGTTCCTCAGGGCCTAGCGATGGCCCGGAAAGACGGTGCGGAAAGGGCTGAAACGGTACCCCCGCCGGCCTATGCCGCAAGCGCTCGTGCCGGGCTCGGCGCCGGGCAGGCCGTTGGCGGGAAGGCCCGCGTCCGTGCGCCAGGACGAGCAGAACTAGGTCGCGGAATTCGGCCCGGCCTGCCCTGGGGTCTTCTTGCCGGCGGCGCCGCCTATCCCGCCGGATCGGAGCGGCACGCTCAGTTCAATCGAGAAGCGTCCGCCCTGGACGGATGCCGTGATGTTCCCGCCGAGGATCGTCGCCAGATCCTGGCACAGGGACAGCCCGAGACCGCAATGACGGCCGGTGGCGCCACGCGAAGCGTCGCCGCGCCAGAAGCGGTCGAAGACCTTTCCCGCCTGCTCGGGCGCGAGCGCGCAGCCGCTGTTGGCGACGCGAATGGTAGCGATGCCATCGGCGGACGAGGTGGCGATGACTATGTCACCGCCTTCATCGGCGTGGCTGGTGGCGTTGTCGAACAGGTTCGCCGTCACCACGCGCAGCAGCGCCGGATCGGTGACCATGAGCAGTGGTTCGGCTAGCTTCCAATCCACGCGCAGTCGGCGCGTCCGCGCCGCCTCATCGTAGGCTCGCCAGCAGGCGCGCAGCGCGTCGGCGAGATCGAGCTCCTCGGTGCGCGCGTGGATCTGGCCGGTGTCGAGGCGCGCGAGCAGCAGCAGACTCTCAACCATCGCCTGCATCTGCGCGCAGATCCCTTCGCACTCCGCCAGCGCGCGCTGGTACTCGGCCGGCTCGCGTACCCGCGCTTGGCACACGTCGATGGTGGCGCGCAAGCCTGCGATCGGCGTGCGCAGCTCGTGGGCCACCGCCGCGCTGAACACCTTCTCGCGCGTGAACGCCTGCTCGAGCCGGGCGAGCAGGTTGTCGAGGCGGCCCACTACCGGCACCAACTCGAGCGGTACCGCGCCCAGTCCGAGGCGCTTGCCAAGCGAGCGGTCGTCGAGCGCGCCGATGCGCTTGGCCAGGCGATCGAGCGGTACCAATACTTGGCGGATCACCGCGGACATCGCCAGGCCGCACGCCACCGCCACCGCCGCCGTTACCGCCGAAAGCAGCCACGCCAGGCGCCCGAGCTGGGTGTCCAAGGCTTCGGTGCGGCGCGCGACCGTGACCACGGCGCGCACCTCCTTGCGACTGGCGCGGCCATCGTGGCGCACCGTCCACATCGCGGTCGCGGCCCTGACGGCGGCGCCATGGAGCTGATCCAGGCGGATCGCCGGGGACTCGAGCGTGCCCATGTCCCCGGACGCGAGATCGCGATCGCTGAGCGCCGGCGAACGCGCCAGCACCACGCCATCGAGATCGGCGATGCGGTAGACGACGTCTCCCTCCGCGCCGTACTCCGAACCGCTCGGAGCGAGCGCCTCGACGTGCCCCGAATCCACCACCACCAGCCCCGCCAGCGCGCGAGCCCGCGCGGCGAGATCCGCGTCGAAGCCGCCGGTGAGCACCGAGCGCACGGTCAAATGGATGGCGATCCCGGACACCGCGAGCGCGGCCGCCGCGGTGAGCGCGGCGCCGGCCACGGCGCGCCGCCGTAGAGAGCTCATGAAAGCATCATCCCGCCTCGGCTCCGAGCACATAGCCCTGGCCGCGCCGGGTGTGGATCAGCTTCGACTGGCCCTCGCGCTCGAGCTTGCGGCGCAGATAGCCGATGTAGACGTCGACGACGTTGCTGCCGTTCTCGGAGGCGAAATCGTAGACGTGCTCCCAGATGTCGGTGCGGCTCACCACCTGCCCGGCGCGCAGCGCCAGGAACTCGAGCAGCGCGTATTCGCGGCTGGTGAGCTCGATGGCCGCGCCGGCGCGGCGCACGACGCGGCGCGCGGTATCGATCTCGAGATCCTCGCAGCGCAGCCAGGGATCCTTGGCCTGGTAGGTGCGCCGCACCAGTGCGCGCACGCGGGCGAGCAGTTCGGCGAAGGCGAATGGCTTGCACAGATAATCGTCGGCGCCGCGATCGAGGCCGTCCACACGATCGTCGACCCCATCGCGGGCGGTGAGCACCAGCACGTGCGTCGCGCAGCCGCGGGCGCGCAGATTGGCGAGCACCGAGAGCCCATCGCGCTTGGGCAGCATCAGGTCGAGGATGATCGCGTCGTAGGCGTTGCTGGTGGCGTACCATTCGCCCTCCTCGCCATCGCCGGCGGCATCGACGGCGAAGCCTTCCTCGGTCAGCCCGCGGGTGATCGCGGTGCGCAGCGGCGTGTAATCCTCGACGACCAGGATGCGCATGACGTGGACTCCACCTCGCTAAAGCTGTCAGAAGGCTGGTGTGGGCGGGTATCTGCTGATGTGGCTGATGTGGCTGGTGTGGATGTATGGCAGTGTGGGCGATCCGCGCGCACCGCCACGGCCACTTGCGGCCGGGCGACATGCCGGAGGCGGCGCGCGAGGCGCCGCCTCCGGTCCCCGTCACTTCGCGTCCTGGGCCGGCTTCGTTTCCGACTTGCCGGCCGATGTGCTGGCCGGCTTGGCTGGCTTGGCGTCACCCTTCTTGGGCTTGGCGATCGGCGAGCCGTCGACCGACTGCACATGCTTGCGCAGGAAGCTGCCGCTCTCGGAGACGACGTATTCGATCACCGTGCCCTTCTCGGTACCGGTGATGTCCGCCGCGTAGGCCGGCTTGCCCTTGAAGGTCAGCTTCTCGTAGGCGATCACCGCCACGCCCTCGACGAGTTTGTCGAGCGAGGACTTGGGTGCCGCCGGCACCTCCTCGGGCTTGATCTGCTGCAGGCTGTGCTTCCTGGCGTCGGACGGCTGGTTGTGGTCCTTCTTCTCGGCGCCTGATGCGCCCGATCCGGCGGCGAGGCCGAACAGCAGGATCGCGGTGGAGATGACGATGCGGTCGAACATGGGATGCTCCTTCGAGTCGATGCAGGCCGGCCGCGAGGCTGGCCTTGGGTTATGGCGGCACCGTAGGATGCGAACATGAGAGCCGGATGAGAGGTGACGGAAGCGCGATCGCGCCGTAAACCCATTCCAGGCAGCATGGCGCGCTCGTCGAACGTGCGCCGCATCCGCGATCTTGATGGGCACCATGCCCGACGGCCAGGTGACCGCTCCCAGCTCTGCCGCCGGCACCAGCCGCCAGCACGGACACCTTGACCACGCCGTACTGCGGTGACGACGACGGCGGCTTCTTCCGTTGGGTGGCGCGCGAGTACTACACCGCCGGCGCCCTCGCGATCTCGAGCGGCGCGAGCAGTCACGGCGGCGCGTCCTGCGCTGCCAGCTCCGCCGCCAAGACGTCGTGCGGCCTCGGGGCGATCGGCGCGATGTTCGCACTGTTCGTGATAAGCTCAGCGCAATGCCGCGGCGATGCGCGACGTTACGACGGTCGGTCGCGAGCCCGCAGATCGGACCGGACCACCGTCAAGCCCTCACTGGGCGGGAGTCTTCTCTGGCAGCTTCTCGGGCTGCTTCTCCTGCTTGGCGCCTTCGAGCAGCTGGCGCATGAAGTCGTATTCCTCGGTGAACGACTGGTCGTCCTTGTATTCCTGGGCCGCGCGCTTTGCCACCGCCAGGGCGAGCTTCGGAGCCTTGTTGAGCGCGGCGCGCCAGGCGACCCAGAACCACTTCGGCTTGTAGTTCACCTCCTCCTTCCACATCTGGATCACCTGCTCGTACCAGGCGTCGTCCGACCAACGTGCGCAATCTCCCAGCCACTGCGCGGTGTCGTCGCGCAGGCGCTTGTCGTTCTCCTTGGCCACGAATTTGAGGCGCTCGCGCAGGACCTTGGCGTCCTGGTCGAGCATCGCCACGATCACCGCGCCGAGATGCTGCTGCTCGTCCATCGACGGACTGGCGATGCCGAGCTTCTTGCATGCCGCGACCGCGTCGGCGAAGCCCTTTGCCAAGCGCTTCGCCAGCGGGCGGTCGAGCGCGTCCTTCTCGCGCGCGAACTGCTCGGAGAGCTGGCCGAACCAGAACGGCACCGAGAGCTTGATCCACGACAGGTCGGATTCGAGCTGCTTGGGATCCTCGAGGGCGTCGCGCTTGACGTGGTCCTTCTTCGCGGATGCCGGGAATGGCGCTTTCTCGAGCCGCGCCAACAGCTCCTGATCGCCGAGCAGAAACCGCTCCATCGCCCCGAGCATCGCGTACTTCGACAACACGTCCGCCTGGTCGTCGACATCCTTGAAGGCGATGCGCGAGAGCCATTCGCCGGAGCCCTGCAGCACCAGCGACAGCGTCGCGTCCTTGGCCACTGCATCCTTGCCGATGTCCTTGAGCACCATCATGCCGACGCCCACGTACTCGGCAGCGAGGCGCCGCGCCGTCTGCAGCTGGGTGGCGTTGTCCCATGCCTCTTGATTGAACTGCGGGCTCGCCACGTATGCGCTCAACTGCTTGATCACCGTCGACATCGGCAGCAGCACGGTCTCTTTCAGCGCGCGCGTCGCGAGCTCGACCGATTTCATCCGCGAGGCCACGCCAGCCATCTCGAGACCGACCTGGAGCACTCCGGCACCTAGCTTCTCCTTCAACGGCGGCAGCTGCCGGTCGAGGACATCCGTCAGCAGCGAGCGCGCCTTATCGTCGTCGCCGGCATCGTGGAGATGGCCGACCTGCTCGAGGGTCATGGTCAGCTTGCCGACGGCGTCGTCGGTGACGTCGATGGCCTTCTGGTTCCACTCCGCGGCGAGCGCGTACTGGCCGGTGAAGCTGGCCAGGCCGGCAAGCTCGCGATAGTTCGCGGGGTCCTTGTCGCCGCCCTCGATCATCTTCTTCATGGTGGTGATGCCGCGTTCGTAGGTCTGGTACTGCCAGTCGCGCTGGACCTCGACCATGGTCTTCGAGTACTCGGGCTCTGCGAAGATTCGCCACGACAGGCGCCACGGGCCGCGCGTGTTCTCGCCCGAGAAGCGCAACAGGATGCCAACGCCGTTCGGATCGAATGGGGCGGTGGCGTCGAAGCTGGTGTACAGCTGCTTGAGCGCATCGGGCAGGGTCTTGGCGCTATAGGACATCGGTGGACCGGTCTGCAGCAGGTTCGCGCGCCAATCATCGTGGTCCTTGACCGCCCAGACGAAGGCGGTGTGCCCGGGCAGCAGCACGCAGTGGCCGTAGCCCCCCTGCTTCTCGCGGATCGCCTGGTACAGCTCGGCTATGTCGTCGCAGTCGCCGCGCATCATGCCGCCGGTGACGCTACCCACCGTCTGCGCCGCGGTCTGGTGGATGTCGCCCTTCTGCTGCTTGTTTCCCACCGCCATCGCGAAGCGCGGATCCGGGCTGTCGTACACGTAACGGTAGAAATATTCGCCGACCAGGTCCATGTCGCCCGGGGCGGGCAGGGCCTTCGCAGCCTCGCCGAGGAAGCGCGAAGCCTCGGCCGCGGTCGCATCCCTGGGCGCGGTCACCACGCCGCCGGCGACGATCAGCTTGCGGCGGTCGCCGTTGAGCGCGCACAGCACCAGGTGGGCGGGCAGCGAATGCGCGGCGACGGAACCGCGAGTCTCCTCGGGCACTGCCTGGCGCCAGGCCGCCTCGTCAGCCGTGAAGACCTTGCCGTCCCACGAGCCCACCACGCGGCCGTGGAAGCACACCCGTGCGGCGGTGGCCTTGTCGGCATCGGTAGTGGGATCCGCCTTGGTGGGAAGGTCGACGACCAGCTCGAGCGCCAGCGGGCGCATGAACATCGGATCGGGCTCGAGCATGGTGTATGCGCAGCGCGTCGGCGTGGCCAGCGTCCAGCCGCCATGACCGAAGGCATCGCGCAGCTCGACCAGGGTCGTCCCAGAGGCGCCGGCCTCGGCATAGCTCTTCACCGGCTGCAGCTTCTCGGCGGCGAGCACCGCCTGCTTGAGCGCGTCGGAAGAAGCCTTGTCGACCGCCGGCGACAACTGCGCGAGCCAGCCGCTGCGCACCAGCCGACGGGCGAACGCCGGCGCGACCTCGTCGACTGGCTCCTTGCCGTCATCCTTGGAGAGACGCGCGAGGATGTCCTCGGTGGCGGCGCGGGCCTCGGCGTTCATGCCCAGCGCGACCAACTTCGGCTTGAACCGGTCGGCGGCGGCGCGCAGGAGCTCGCGATCCTTGGCCCGGTCGGTGGGCTTGTCGGAAACCCTTTCCGAGGGCTTGTCCGAGGGCTTGTCCGTAGGCTTCGAGGCCGCGGCGCCTTGGAGCTTGAGCACCTTGCCGTCCATCACGATCGCCTGCTCGCCGCGCAGGATGGTTCCGGTGAGCCCGGTGCATTCGAGCTTCAGCGTTCCGGTGACGCCGCCGCTCTTGGCGGCCTTGGCCAGCGCCGGGACCTGCGCCGCGATGTCAGTGCGGCCCTCGACGATGTACGCGACCGGGACGGAGATCCGCTCGCCGTCGGTCTCCACGATCGCCTGGTCGTCCGAGCCGACATCGACCACGTCGAGCGACACCAGCTTGCCGTCCGACCAGCCGAAGCGCCCGTCCTTCTCGGCCAGATGCGCGGCTAGCCCGTCGATTCGCGCGAGCTTCTCGCCCAGCTTGCCGTCGGCGACCGCCTCGGCCGCATGGACTGATCGGGAAAGACCCGAAGCAGACAGCACCAGCACCGCGAGAGACAAGGCGCGCATCATCGACATGGGAGCTCCGAACGGTGCTGGCAGGGCAGACCAGCATGCGCCCGTGACCATACGAGGAAGCAGCCGATCGCCGCGGGAAACGCGGTGTGCGATGCGGAGTGCACCGAATCGAGCGCCTCCACGATCGCTCAGCGGCGCCGATCACGCCATCCTTCGGGGTTGACCCGCCCATCCTGGAGCCATAAATGCCCTTCCTTCAATCGTCCCCCATCGTCTCAGTCAAACGTATCGGACCGTAGCTCAGCCTGGATTAGAGCGCTACCTTGGGGTGGTAGAGGTCGCAAGTTCGAATCTTGTCGGTCCGACCAAATGAGATGAGGAGCCCTTCGACGAACAAGTCGAAGGGCTTTCTCATTTGTACGACGAGGCTTGTGCCGTTCCAAGTCAGGTTCGAACACACCATTCGTAGCAAGTTGCGCTTCTCGGTGCGATCTGCTGTCGACCAGCGTGTTTCCAGGCTTTGCGAGAGTTCGAACGTCCTGATCGCCAGGTCCGCTTTCTCCTCGCCCTGACGGCTCACGCGCATTCACCTTGGCTCATCGACCACGATAGACGCAGCACATCGAGGTGTTGCACGCATCAGCCTGCTGGTCGGATTCATTGTGCAGATGATACGCAGCGGAAAACGACATGACCTCCATGGGTACTCCAGGGAGGTCACGCAGTGATATCATCGCAGAGCCTATTTGACGGCTTCTTCCTTCTTCCAGGCCTTATTGGAGACGGCGGCGTCGGCAGACTGGTCGGGATTCTTCTTAATCTCGGTTGCGCAGCCATCGCTACAGCATCCCATCATGACCACCTTTTCCTTCCTTGGTCTTTCCCGCGACCGGAGCGATTTTCGGGTCGACCGGCTTTCCGTCCATCGGGCAGACGGCGTTGACGGCCTTGGCATCATTGGCATTGCTGGTGGCCTTGTCTTCGCTGAACGCTGTCGTCATGGAGGCGAAGGCAATACTCAGAACGAGGAGAGTACGCATATGATTTCCGGCTCTGCGTCGTTTCCCGTGGGTCCTTGCAGGCGCACATGAAGGCCCAGGTTGTCCGGCATGGACACCAACCCCCTGTTCACGATGGCCCTCGGGCTGACTCCACCGTGGTGCGTCACCGAGACGCGTTTCGATGCCGAG